>JAJRTS010000095.1 GCA_024278175.1 Gemmatimonadales bacterium
AGAGATTGCCAATGGCAAACACGCAGAACAAGACCATCCTTATCATCGACGATGACAGGGACATCCAGGAAGCGATCCGGATCATGCTCGAGACAGAGGGCTTCACGGTCAAATCCGCCGGCAGCGGCAAATAGGGGCTTGAAAAAGCCGCATCGGTCAATCCCGACCTGATCCTTGTCGATATGATGATGGAAACCGTGGACGCGAGTGCTAAAACAGCCGAGCAGATCAAAGATTCCGGTTGCAAGGCGCCGGTTATTCTGTTAAGCTCGATTGGTGAGTCCACAAGCTACAATCTGGACATCAACGAGATCGGCCTGTCCGGGGCGTTGCAGAAACCGGTCAAGCCCAGCATGCTGATTTCCCTGATCAAGCGCAAACTGCAGATCAGGGACTGAATCCTTGCCGGCTACCTGAGGCACACGGACCAATTATCCGCAAATGAAACAAACGCTGAAAAAGCTGTCGCTGACCTACCGCAGCGAACTGGCCGACCGTATCGGCTGGCTGATCCGCTTGCGCTGGTTGGCGGCCAGCGGCGTTCTGATCACGATATTGATCGCAACCAGCCTGTTCGACCTGATGGTCGACAGGCTGGTTCTGCTTGTGGTTACCTCGGCCATATTCGTCTCCAACCTGGGCTACCAGCTTTACTTCAACCACCTGCAATCCAACCTGAACAAACCGGGCCGTCACAGGCGGATAGCCCTGTTCGCCAATTTTCAGATCTCGCTGGACCTGCTGATCCTGACCGTGCTGATCTATTTCAGCGGCGGCGGCGAAAACCCGTTTTTCTTCTACTACATCTTCCACATGATTATCGCCAGCATCCTGCTTGAGCCCGCCGACAGTTACCGTCAGGCCACGTTGGCCACCCTGCTTTTCAATTCGATGTTGCTTCTTGAAAGCCAGGGACTGATCCCGCACCACAGCCTGTTCCCGTTCTTCAGCCCCGTTATCTTCTACCACCCGCTCTACCTGCTGTCGCTATCGGTGGTATTTACCAGCACGCTGTATTTCTCGGTTTATATGGCCACCTCGATCACCAGCCGCCTTCGCAGCCGCGAGCAGGAACTGGTAGAGCTCAAGGAATCGCTGGAGAACACCAACCGCGAGCTGACCGAGGTCCACGAGCACCGCAGCCGCTTTATCCTCAAGGTGGAGCACGAGCTCAAAGCTCCGCTGGCGGCGATCCAGAGCCTGATCGCCGTGCTGCTCACCAGCTTTGCCGGCGAACTCTCGGCCAAGGTTTCCGAGCTGCTGGGACGAGCGGAAAAGCGAACACACGTCCTGCTGGAGATGATCAGTGAGTTGCTGGAACTGAGCAGGATGCAGGTCGCCGACCACAGTTTCGCCAAAGAGCCCCTGGAGCTGGCCCCGATAGTGAAAAAACAGTTGGAATTGCTCAGGCCGCAGGCATAGGAAAAATCGTTGCGGCTGGTGTTAGAGCTTCCCGACAGGCTCCCCCCCCTGCTGGGCAACCTGCAAGCCATCAACCACATGGCGATTAACCTGATCAGCAACGCGATAAAGTACACGGAGCAGGGCGAGGTACGGATCAGCGCCGGCATATCTGGTGATTACGTCCGGCTGGAAGTTGCCGATACCGGGATCGGGATCGACAGCGAGGAGGCCGGCCATGTATTCGATGAGTTTTTCCGTGGGGTCAAGGCCAAACAGACCAACGAGGGCACCGGTCTGGGCCTGTCGATAGTCCATGAGATTATCGAGCGCCACGGCGGCTGGATCGAGTTGGAGAGCACTCCTGGAGAAGGCAGTAAATTCACCGTGCTGCTGCCGGTAGCCCGCGAGAGCACCGGGAGCGGCGAGTAAGCCGCCACCGGGGGCAAGCTTGTGAGTTTTCCGGCCCATGGGTTATAAAAAAGCCGGACCGCCTTTCATGCGATCCGGCTTCTGTTTATCCGCCTTGCGTCTGTCCTTCGCCCCGTTTCCCTATTTCTTCTTGACCTTGAAGCTGATCCGGTGGAACGGGTTGACCTCCGTGGAGGCGATGTTGAAAATGTGGCCCTCTACCCGGCGCAGGACGCGAAGGTAAAGCGCCATCTTGGCGCTGTCGGGCGCAGAGAGCTTGTTCTTGCCGGTCTCCATCAGCACAGCGCACATCTCATTGTACCTGGTGTTCATTTCTTTATGGGTGGAGGTCAGCCTGGTCGCCAACTGCCCTACCCCGTCGCTGTCGGAAAATATCTTGATCAGCAGTTTCAACCGGGCGTTCAGTTCTTTCTCGAACGAGTGAACCGTCTCCTCCAGACCCCCGGCCTGTACCACTGCGGGGTAGTCCGTGGCCAGGTAGCCGATATCCTTGGTATAGTCGCCGATCCGTTCGATAAACACGACTATATTAACCATCACCAGGCTCATTTCCAGATTACCAGAGCCGGAAAACGCCAGGTGGGTCAGCACTTTCTTGCGCACATCGCGGACCAGGCTGTTGATTTCCTTATCCCGCTCCTTGAGTTCATCAATCGTCACTCCCTGGCCGGTCCAGAACAGGTTAACGGAATCATCGAACAGAGAATCCACGATTTTCAACATATTCAAGACCTGCTCATTGGCCTGGATGAGCAGGTTTTCGGTTCTGAACCAGTTAACCAGAGATCTGAACATGCACTCACCTCGTCAGGTAAATTACCAACAGCGGTATGGCAAAGAAGACGATCAAAATATAAAACAACGCGAAACTTCGGTTATGCGCCGTAAAACTGGCAATTTTTTCGGCGATGTTGATCGGGATAAACGGCACCCACCAGAAGATCAGAATCCCGCAGATATTGAACATCAGATGCGACATCGCCACGGCCAGCGCGCTCGGATTGCCCGTGGCCAGCGCGGCCAGCAATGCGGTGATCGTGGTACCGATATTGGCCCCCATCGTGTAGGGAAACACCTTGTCGATACTGATCATCCCGGCGCCGGCCAGCGGTACTATCAGGCTGGTCGTAACAGAGGAACTCTGCACCAGCGCGGTTAGCAGAATCCCGTACACGAGACCGTGCAACGAGGTCTTGAAAATCGTCTTCTCGAAAATAACCTCGGCTTTGTCCATGATAATGGTCTTCATGAACTTAACCATATAACGCAGAGCGAGGAACAGCAGCGCGAACGACACGACCAGAATCACCCAGGCGTTTTTGCCCAGCAGTTCCGTAACGTAGCCGGCCGCGGGCTTGGTAATCGCCTTGAGCGGGCTGGAAAAACTGGCTCCTCCCACATTGATCAGTATTTCCTCGAAAAAAACGGCGATATGCTCCAGGAAGCCGGTATAATACTGAAGGGGGAAAATAACCAGCACGGACAGCACGTTGAACACATCGTGAACCACACTGGCCGAGAACGCCCGCTGGAACTCGTCCCTGCGGCTGATATGCCCCAGCGAGACGATCGTATTGGTGACAGTCGTGCCCATGTTGGCGCCCATCACTATCGGGATCGCGCTGTGCATCTCGATCCCGCCGGCCGCCACCAGCCCGACCACGATTGAAGTGGTTGTCGATGAGCTCTGCACGAGAGCCGTGGCCAGTAAGCCGATAAAAAGACCGGTGAGCGGGTTGGACGTGGTGGTAAGCAGACTCTCGGCAAAACCCCTGCCGAAATACTTGAACGACCCGCCCATCAACTGGATGCTCAGCAGGAACAGATAGAGGAACAACAAAAACAGAATCGTGCAGACAAGCTTATTCTCGAATATAGAAGACTTTTGCTCTATCATGCTCCTCATCCATTACGAGTATATGCCTGCTATGTTAAAAACTCCTGAGAGAATCGCTGCCGGATCAGGGATGATCTACAGCGTAATCGCGGTAGAATCTAACAAACAGCCACCCGGCTGACAATCTTTTTTACCGGGCGCCATCTGTCAACCCAAACCTTTACTCCAGAATAAAATATCCCTGTTTGCCAATACCTCGCACCGCGCTAACGCAAATCTAACAAAGCCCGGTTTCCCACAAGCTGACCACCGCTCTACCGCCTGTCCAGCGTTATCAGGACATCTCGCTTAAGAGCCGCTATATCTCCGCTGCCGAGTCGGGAGAAATCCACCCTGCCGGCATCGTCGAAAAACTCCGTGATAGTGGCGCCGCCCAGATCCAGCCGCTCCCCCACGGCCAGGGCCGCCTGCCCGGTGCTCCAGTTCTCGCGTTCGGCCAGCAGCGCCAGCAACGTCACCAGCTCCGTGCCCTCGCGCATGGCTTTGAGCCTGAGGCTCACAACCGGCCCCCGGATCCCGAAACGCACTCCGGGATAGAAAATCGCCGTGTTGCTGAACTTTTTGAAATTCTCATCACTGGCCATTGTCTGCCAGGGCAGCAGCCCGTTGCCGCCGTTGAGCCAGGTCTTGAGCGGCCAGGCCGTGGCGGTCAGGTTGGTCTGCTCCAGGTTATGAAACGAGCCGTAGTTGCGAATCTGCTCGCCGAACAGGGCCACCCGGTGGCGAAGGAACGCGTTTTTGGTGTAGAAATAGGAGCTCACATAGTAGACGCTCTTCAGCTTGTCCCACAGGCCGAACGCCAGTTGCGGACGGCTGACGTCGATCCGGAAGACCACATTCGGCTCGGTGCGCTCTCCCAGCGCACGCTGAAACAGTGCGCCGAACCAGGCGACCGCCTTGAAATCGTCCCAGTGGTAGGGCTCGTCCAGCAGCCACCAGCTTACACCGTCGCCGCCCAAATTACGGTCTTTGCGCTTCCAGTAGTACTTGTTGTTCAGGTAGACCTGGTACTCGGTATCGGTCCAGCCTTTTTTTGCCAGATGGTCGGCGAACTGCCGCATCACAGCCGTCCACTCCTGCTCGTAGGCCGGGTCGAACGCTTTTTCGATAGGAGGAGCCTGGAGCGCGTGCTCGTTGATCATGCCCACATAGGTCGTGTCTTTGGGATGGAACCGGTAGTATTTGTTCAGCCCGGCGGGCCAGTTTTCGAAAAACGGCAGGTACATCACCGGCACCGGCGCCCTGCGGTCCATGCCCGCGAACGCGCTGCCGTCCAGGTAGCGACCCCAACGCCGGTCCCAGGCGCTCCAGTCGGCCACGCGCATGTTTTCGCCCTCGCCGGTGAGCGATGGCGCGCCCACGGCCTTGATCGTGCCGACCTGGCTGTATGGCAACTGGTTGATCACGGCAAGATGCTCGTGGGCCACCCGGTAGTACTGCTGCTCGATCTCATAGTAGGCATCGCTGGTGTCGCTCAGACCGTACTGAGCCCCCACCGGGCCGTAGGAGTTCATCTCGGATATAAACGGCAGCCGCTGTGGGATCACCGCCTCGTGGACGTTGACTTCCACCGTGATCCGCCGCGCCAGCAATCCCCGCGCTCCCACAACCACCTGGCCCGTGTAGCGGCCGGCGCGGGCGGCGCGCGGCGCGTAGAACTCCACGGTGAACGATTGGTTGCGCTGGCCCTCGATCCCGTTGTCCGCCGCGGGAATTGCGAACCCGCCCTGATGCGGAACCGCCACCTCGGCATACCACTGGCCGTTCCTGGTGGAGCGGACATACCAGTTGCGGAAAACTTTCACCGGAAAACGGCCCGCGCCCGCCGGCGGCACGCGCCAACCCGCCCGTAACGATACGCCCCCGATCGATTCCCCGGCCGGAGATACAACAACCTGGAACGCGGCTGTGCCGCCGCGCGGCACGTCCAGCGTCACTTTTCGCCCGCCGGCACTCCAGAGCTGGCTGCCGTACATGTAGTCGTAGTCCCCGTCGCCGGGGAAAGCGTAGCGGGCCGGGTTATCTTCCAGCAGGCGGCCGCTGACCGGGTTCACTTTCTCGTCCATCGCGGCAACCCAGACCCTGATCGCCCCGCCGATATCCGGCCGGCGGGGATCGGCCAGCACGGGGACCTCCAGCGCCTGCGAGACCGCTCCGGAAGCGAATTTCCAGCCGCCCGCCCTGCCGAACCGGTCCACCGCGCGGACCGCCGCATACAACTCGCCGCCCGGCTCCAGTGAGCTCACGAGCACCGAATCCCGTCCGGCCCCGGCGCGGGGAATCAGGTAGCGCGGCTGCTCCCGGGCGGCTGCTACTGAATTTTCGTGCAGCGGGAGAGACGAGGTCCTGACCTCGTAATACTCGGCCGTATTATCCCCACCAGGCTCAGGATCGATAAAAATCTTCGCGCCGCCGCCGGAGAGCGATGCCTGCGCGGGGTTTGCCGCAACGGTTACCTGCGCCGGCGCGTCCGGCGCTCCGGAGGGCGGATCGCCAAGCTCTACTTCCAGATACGGGGCGTAGCGCCCGCTGCTCCGGCTGTTGAAATATTTGTTGATGAACGAGCCGTCGGGCTTGCGCAACTGCCCCTTGCCGTCGACCAGCACCAGCCCGTAGCTCTCTCCGCTTACCAGCGCGTGGGCGATATCAAGCGGCAGCTCCGCGCTCTGCCAGCCGTCGTCGCGCCTGGCCACTTTCAGCTCGGCGCGCAGCGTATTGCCGTTGGTCATCATCACGTCGGTCACATCGCTCCGCGGCCCGGCCCAGCGCACTGTATCCCCGCTCTCGGGGTCCACCCGCACGTATGCCGCGCAGCTCCCGTCCGGGTCCGGGCCGCCGCCGTCGCCGCCGCCCTCGATCCAGGGCGCGGCAATCGTGCTGACCACCAGCGTCACCAGCGGCTGCTCGCCCGCCTGGTGAAGCCACAGCGTGGCCCGCTCGATCTTTTTACCCCGCGCGGCCCCGGTATCGAACCCCAGCAGGGCTGCGTTGTGCGCCCCCTCGACAAACAGGGGCTCCACCGCCCCGAAATCGTAGTGCGGCTTGCCGCGGTAGTACCACAGCCCGGTATCCTTGACCACCGACAGTTTAATTCCGCCGGTATCGCCGCAGGAAAGGACGGCCAGAGCGGAGAACAGAAGAAGCAGTACGGGAGTGCGCAGGGAATGCATTTTCCCTCCGGATATTTCGGTTGAGTGGTGATCGAGGCGGTCCGCCGGAGCCCTGTAATCGCAGGGCGACCCGTATGCGGGGGATCGATAAAGCTACCTGCCGGGCAAAGGGATGTCAACAGAAGGGCGGGGCTGCGTTAAACGCTGTCAAAGCACACCGGCACACCACCGCGGCCTTTGACAGAAGCGGAAAATAATCTTAGATTATCAAGATTGCCACGATCCCTGCTATTTAACCCGGATTATTCACGAAGCCTGATTTGTCCGAGAGCGAGGAAGCGGGAACGAAGCTGTATCCATATACCGCAAGTCCCGCGATGACGCAGCTATTTTGATAAAGCAGGCGAGCCGAAGGTAAAATATCGCTGCATTTATTAACCTGCCGGGGGATTATTATTTATAGTTCGGGTCGAGTTTTTGAATAATATCTCAGTAAGTTATCAGAGCGCTTATTGTTAAAGAAGTAGCGATACTTTTATGAATAATTCTGGTCTGAGGCCACTTAGTGCAATGCCGAATAAAGCAAACAACAACCTGGTGATCCGCGGCGCGCGGATGCACAACCTGCGCAATATCGACCTGACCATCCCGCGCGGCAAGCTGACCGTGCTGACCGGTCTGTCGGGCAGCGGCAAGAGCTCGCTGGCGTTCGATACGATCTACGCCGAGGGCCAGCGCCGCTACGTGGAGAGCCTTTCGGCCTATGCCCGCCAGTTCCTGGGCCTGATGGACAAGCCGGACGTAGACTTTATCGAGGGCCTCAGCCCGGCGATCTCCATCGAGCAGAAAAGCACCAGCCGCAACCCCCGCTCCACTGTCGGCACGATCACCGAAATCTACGACTACCTTCGCCTGCTGTTCGCCCGCGTGGGCGTCCAGTATTGCCACGAGTGCGGGAAAAAAATCGAAAAACAGAGCGTGAGCCAGATCGCCGAGGCCGTGGCGGTCAGGGCCGGGGGCGGCCAGGTTACGGTGATGGCCCCGCTGGTGCGCGAGCGCAAGGGCGAGTACCGCGAACTGTTCGAGCAGGTGAAAAAGAAGGGCTTCGTCCGGGTGCGGGTCGATGGCGCGCTCTACCGCCTGGAAGACGTCCCGCCGCTGAAGAAAAACGTGAAGCATCATATCGAGGCGGTGGTCGACCGGCTGAAAGTGACCACCGGGAGCCGCAACCGTCTTTCCGACTCGGTGGAGACCGCGGCCGCTCTGGCCGGTGGGCTGGTGCTGGTCGATTTCGGCGGCGGCGAGCAGATAATGTTCAGCGAGGAACTGGCCTGCCACGACTGCGGCGTCTCCTACGAGGAACTCTCCCCCCGCCTGTTCAGCTTCAACAGCCCCTACGGCGCCTGCGAACCATGCGGCGGCCTGGGTACGCGGATGGAGGTTGACCTGGAGCTGGTGCTCGGCGACGAGCGGATGTCGATCATGGAGGGCGTGATCAAGCCCTGGGGCGAACCCAGCGGCAGCGTGCTCAATTCCATCATCACGGCCCTGAGCGAGCACTACGGATTCCATCCCAACACCCCCTGGGGCGAGTTGCCGGAAAAGGTGAAACGGGTCGTGCTCTACGGCTCTGGTAGCGACAAACTGGGAGTAAAATACCAATCCCAGCGCTTCAAGGGCGAGTACACCACCGAGTGGGAAGGTGTGATCCAGAGCCTCAACCGCCGCTACTACGAAACCACCAGCCAGACTGTCAAGGGCCAGATCGAGCAGTTTATGCGGGTCCAGCCCTGCCCGTTCTGCAACGGCAAGCGCCTCAAGCAGCAGAGCCTGGCGGTAAAGGTGGGCGGGATGGGAATCGGCCGGATGACCGAGCTGCCGGTGGGACGGCTGCTGGAGCGCTTCGGCGGACTGAAGCTCAACCAGCGGCAGTTGGAAATCGGCAGGCAGGCGATCAAGGAAATCACCGAGCGCCTGCGTTTCATGATTAACGTCGGCCTGGACTACCTTACCCTCGAGCGCTCGGCCGAAACGCTCTCCGGCGGCGAGGCCCAGCGTATCAGGCTTGCCACCCAGATCGGCAGCCACCTGGTGGGAGTGCTCTACATCCTCGACGAGCCGTCGATCGGCCTGCACCAGAAAGACAACCGGAGGCTGATCGAAACCCTGCTGCGTCTTCGCGACCAGGGCAACACGGTGATCGTGGTCGAGCACGACGAGGAAACCATCCGCAGCGCGGACCATGTGGTCGACCTGGGGCCCGGAGCGGGCAAGCGCGGCGGACTGGTGGTGGCCCAGGGCACGGTGGCGCAACTGGAGGCCTGCCCGGAATCGATCACCGGGGCGTACCTTCGCGGCGATCAGCGGATTGAAGTTCCCAAGGTTCGCAGGCCCGGCAACGGCAAGGCGCTGCTGGTCAGAGAAGCCACGGAGAACAACCTGAGGGGGCTGGATGTCGAGTTCCCGCTCGGCAGGTTCATCTGCGTCACCGGCGTATCGGGCAGCGGCAAGAGCTCGTTGGTAGAGGACATCGTGCACCGTCACCTGGCCAGAAGACTCCACGGCTCCCGCAAGAATGTCGGCCGTTGCGCCGCGCTGGAGGGAGTGGAACATATCGACAAGGTGATCGATGTCGACCAGAGCCCCATCGGGCGCACGCCGCGCTCGAACCCGGCCACCTATACCAACGTGTTCAGCCCAATCCGCGAGTTGTTCAGCGAGCTTCCCGAAAGCAAAATGCGCGGCTACCTGCCCGGGCGTTTCAGTTTCAATGTCAAGGGCGGCCGTTGCGAGAGCTGTCATGGCGATGGGCTGGTGAAGATCGAGATGCATTTTCTGCCGGACGTGTATATCACCTGCGATGTCTGCCGGGGCAAGCGTTACAACCGTGAAACCCTTGAAGTTACCTACAAGGGCCGCTCGATAGCCGACGTGCTGGAGATGACAGTGGATGAGGCGCTGGAGTTTTTCGGCAATATCCCCACTGTCCGTCAGCGTCTGCAAACCCTGAGCGAGGTCGGCCTGGGCTATATCCATCTGGGTCAGAGCGCCACCACGCTCTCCGGCGGCGAGGCCCAGCGCGTAAAGCTGGCCAGCGAACTCAGCAAGCGCAGCACCGGCCGCACGTTTTACATTCTGGACGAGCCCACCACCGGCCTGCATTTCCACGACGTGCGGATGCTGCTGGGCGTACTCCATCGCCTGGTGGACCTGGGCAACACGGTAACGGTAATCGAACACAACCTTGAAGTGATCAAGACCGCGGACTATATAATAGACCTCGGTCCCGACGGTGGTGAGCGGGGCGGGATGCTGGTATCCTCCGGCACCCCGGAACAGGTGGCCGGTGAACGGGAGTCATACACGGGCTCTTTCCTGCGTACGCTGTTCGCCAAGCAATTAGGCAAGCAAAAATGATTCAGGTCAACAACTTTAGGAGCGTGATCGACATGAAGAAAAGCTACTTGCTGTTCGCCGCCCTGCTTTCGCTTTCGGTCTCGGCGGGCTGTAACCTCAAGTTATACCAGTTGGATAAGCGTATCGAACGCTGGGAAACAATGCAGCGCAAGGGCGCCGATCCGGAAAAGATGGCCGCTTTCGCCACCGAGAGTATTTTGTTTTTCCTGCGCAGTCCGCAGTTGCAGCGCACCAAGGAAGCAACGATCAGCCAGCAGGAACGGTTGAACTACCACCGCAAATTGACCCCGATGCAGCTTTATCTGGTTTCGCTCCACGCCGGCAGAGCAGTGGCCGCGGTGGACCGTCCCGATCCCGACTGGGAACTTGGCCGGGCCGAGTGTATCCTGGCCGATTCGCTGACGCTTGGCAGAATTCCGGGGCATCCCACTCAGTTTTCGATGGTGCATGTGCAGAAGGGTTACAAGAAACTGGTTCACGAGTTGATCCTTCATCCGGAAAATTACGAACAGGACAATCGCGATTTTCCCGGCCTGATCGATGCTTTGCGGACGATGAGCCGCTATATGTTCCTCGATGCCCGCAGGGAATTCTCCAGCGGCCGGCTGGATCTGGCGCTCGAAAAATTCGAGCAGGTTTTCTGCCGGGACTTCGATAATTTCGCCGCTGCCGACCGCACGGTGAGAGATTACACCGGCCAGGGCATCAGGGAACAGGTCATCCGCAACTTCTGGGTGGATCGTTATCAGAAGAATTTCAACAATGACAGGATGGAAGCCTTCTCGATGGTTGACCAGGGTTTGCAACAGGTCTCCGAAGACATGGGCGAGGAAACGGCGGACTCGCTGATGGAGCAAGTGTTCGCTGGCACAGCCGCCAATTACAACACTTCCAGCGAACAGGCGGCCGATTTGTACTATTACGTCCGCTCCCTGCACCAGGGCAATCTGCCGGAATATATGCGCCTCTGGCGGCATAAAGTTCTGAAGGGCAAAAAACCGCTAAGAGCGCCCTATGAACAATGAAAGCTTGACAGTTAGCCAATTTGCTCTATACTTGCTTTGTGGGCCGTGCGGCGCGCTGCATTTGGCTTTAAAGTTTGGACTGGATTCGCTCGAAATACAATAGTAAGGTATTGAACAAAGATTAACCCCTGGCGGCATATATGCTCAACAGCCACGAGCGGGGCCTGAGCGGTGAAAGCCATGCCGCCGGCTATCTGGAAGGCCAGGGGTTCGAAATCCTGGCACGGCGCTGGCGCTACGGCCGCAAGGAAATAGACCTGGTGGCGCGCCGGCGGGAACTTGTGGTGTTCGTAGAGGTCAAAAGCCGCTCCAGTGAGCGTTTCGCTCCGATCCGGACGAGCGTGACCGCCGCCAAGCAACGTAACCTTGTGGAGGCCGCCCACGGATGGCTGGCCGAGCACGATGTGACGGGGCAGGAGCGCCAGTACCGTTTCGACGTTATTTTTGTCCGGCCAACGGGCAATGCACGAAAAGTGAGTGTTGAGCACATCGAAGACGCGTTCCGGGCCTGAAAAACCCGCCGCCCGTTTTCCAAAAAGGAGCACTCGATGGAGTACCTGGGAATTGACGTAGGATTCGGCTATACCAAGGCGTTCGACGGCGAACGCTCGGTGGTGTTCAAATCTATCACTGGCGACGCTACGGATATCCAGTTCCAGTCCGGTTTTTCCGAGGGCGGCATACTGGAAAACCTGCACTTGGAAGTCGACGGGAAGCAATACTATATCGGCGATATGGCGGAAAAACAATCCAGCGTTCGTGAATTCACTCTGGACCAGAACACGCTGCTCGAGAACAGCGCGAAAATACTGACCCTTACCGCGCTCAGCCTGTTCAGCAACCAGTCGCACCGGGAGTTCAGCCTGGTGACCGGCCTGCCGATCCGCTATTTCAAGCAATTCCGCTCGCGTTACCAGGAAATGATCGAGGGCCGGCATACGATCCGCATTTTCGAGCACGGCGAGGCGGACGAAAGGGAGATCGAAATCCACAAGGTTCGCGTGCTGCCCCAGCCGTTCGGCTCGGTGTTTAACCTGATGATGAACAACCACGGCCGGATAGTGGACAAGGAAGTCGCCCGGCAGAAATTCGGCGTGATCGATATCGGCTTCCGCACAACCGATTACACGATAACTGACCGGCTGCGCTATATCGAGCGGGGCAGCCGCACCACCGACACCGGGATCAGCAAGGCTTTCAGCCTGATCAGCCGTAAAATACAAGAGCAGAGCGGTGTCAACGTGGAACTTTACCGCCTGTTCGATCCGGTCACGAAGGGCAGCATCCGTATTCGCGGCAAGGAGTACGGCCTGGCGGAGCTTCGCGACGAGGTGATGCGCCAGCTCGCCACCGCGATTATCAGCGACATGGAGCGCCTCTGGATCGAGGACTGGGACCTGGAGTTCATCCTGCTCTCCGGCGGCGGCTCGGCCGACATGGCGCCGCTGCTGGAAAACATGATCGAGGGTACCACGCGCGTGGTCAGCACCGAGACCGACATGCGGCTGACCAACGTTATCGGCTACCTCAAGTACGCCAAGTATATCGACCTGATGGAAAAACGCCGCCAGCTGCCCGGCAGCGAAAACATGAGCGATGAGGATTCCGGCGAGCAAGGCGACGAGAGCGACTCCGCCGGGACCGAGCCGGCCGGAACAGAAGCCGCCGGAAGCTGATCCAGCCCCGCCGGGCGGCGTGTCCCGCCGCCCCCGGGATTGTTCAATCTCTTTTCCCTGAAAATAAGCACAGGAGCCGTCAGGTTGCTGAGCAAAGTGCTCTCCGGTTCGGTACTGGGAATCGATGCGTTCCTGGTCGAGGTCGAAACCGACATCAGCCAGGGTCTGCCCAGTTTCACCCTGGTCGGCCTGCCCGACAACGCGGTGCGCGAAAGCCGCGAGCGGGTCAGCTCGGCCATCACCAACAACGGCTTCTTTTTCCCGCTCAAACGCGTTACAATCAATCTCGCCCCGGCCGATGTCAAGAAGGAGGGTGCGGCGTTCGATCTGCCGATTGCCCTGGCCCTGCTGGCGGCCAGCGGCCAACTCGATCCGGCGCGCCTGGAGCGGTTCATGGTGCTGGGCGAGTTGAGTCTCGACGGTACGCTCAAGCCCGTGCGCGGTGCGCTGCCGATGGCGGCCGGCTGCCGCAGGCTGGGGATCAGGGGCCTGCTGTTGCCCTCGGCCAACGCGGCCGAGGCGGCGGTGGTGGACGAGTTGAACGTGATCGGGGTGGACTCGTTGACCGCAGCCGTGCGGTTCCTGGCCGGGGAGAGGGAGATTGCGCCGGTCAAAGTCGATCCGCGGCGCCTGTTCGAATCCGGAACCAGCTACGGGGTCGATTTCAGCGAGGTCAAGGGACAGGAGCATGCCAAGCGGGCGCTGGAAGTTGCCGCCGCGGGCGGACACAACGTGATGCTGATCGGGCCGCCGGGCAGCGGCAAAACCATGCTGGCCCGCCGCCTGGTGACTATCCTGCCCCGCCTGAGCCTGGAAGAGGCGATCGAAACTACCCGCATCCACAGCGTGGCCGGGCTTACCAGCGAGAGACAGGCCCTGGTCTGCACCCGCCCGTTCCGCAGCCCGCATCACACTATCAGCGACGCCGGCCTGATCGGTGGAGGCAGGGTGCCCAAACCCGGAGAGGTCAGCCTGGCCCATAACGGCGTGCTGTTCCTGGACGAGATGCCGGAGTTTCAGAAGAGCGTGCTGGAGGTGATGCGCCAGCCGATGGAGGACGGGGACGTGTCGATCAGCCGCAGCCTGGTCAGTGTTGTCTACCCGGCCCGTTTCATGCTGGCCTGCGCGATGAATCCCTGCCCGTGCGGCTACCAGACCGATCCGGCCCACAACTGCACCTGCTCCCACTCGCAGATCAAGCGCTACATGAGCAGTATCAGCGGTCCCCTGCTTGACAGGATAGACATTCACGTGGAGGTGCCCGCCGTACCGTTCGAGCAGCTTACGGGCAGGCGCGAGGGCGAAAGCTCACAGGCTGTACGCGCCAGGGTGGAAAGCGGACGCGGGATCCAGCTCGAGAGGCTGGCGCAAGAGAATGGTGTTTACTGCAACGCCCACATGGGACGCAAGCTGCTCAAGAAGCATTGCGAGTTGAGCGAAGATTGCCGGACGCTGCTCAGCCGGGCCGTGACCCACTACGGACTGAGCGCCCGCGCCCACGACCGCATCCTCAAAGTAGCCCGCACTATCGCCGACCTGGCCGGCGCCGCTACGATCGCCCCCGAGCACTTGGCCGAGGCTATCCAGTACCGCAGTCTGGACCGTACGGCCATGCTGTGAAACAGGCATGGATTTGCATCCGGCCCGGCTCACCCGCTGAATCGCCCCGCTGGATGTTTATTCTACCCTTGTCAGCACGAATGCCGCGCTGTCTGGCAGCTCAATGAAACTCAGAGACGAGTCGAGTTCGAACAGTGTGAGGGCCTTATAATCCTCCGAGAATATCAGACTGCAACTCCAGGTCGTGCCCCCCCTGGAGCTCCTGCTGCTCCACCACGTTACATCTTCCATATATCCCGGCGGATACCAGCGCTGTTCAAGTGAAGCAGACTTCTCGAAAAACTTCAGATTCCCGGGATTTTCGCTGCCCCAACTCCAGGCCCCTTGCTGAGTGTAGAGCGTTTCCACATCCCCCGGCTTGTTTTTCAATTCCAGGTTGTATTGGAACAGATTGAGTTCGAGAATACACGACATATCTCTCATGACTTGATTTTGCTCGGACTGGCCTCCGGATGCGAGTAGAATCTCCCCATCCAGGCTCCCGCGCCATACACCATGAAAAGAGGTCTTTGACGCGGGATAAACAACTGGCGCGGCGGGACTGCCGCTCTCGCCCCCCGCAACCGGCCAGACAGCAAAGCGAAAAAAACAAACCAGCGAAAAATATTCTGGACATCGGCAGGCTCCCGATTGAGGTTAGCTAAAACAACAAAGGGACACCTATTCTTACCTTGGCCGATGCGATATGTTTCATAATTTGATAGCTGAAAATGTTCATGGGAGAAATCGGTCCGGACGCAATCCGGCCCTGTAGCCGGGCCACAACGGCATGGACCGGCCTCGATACCGCAGAGGTGCGATGTATGGGGAGAGTCAGGCGGTCAGCATCGCGAACTCTTCGGGTTTCACATCGCCCAAATCGTCCACCAGCTCCATTTCGCCCAGCAACTCCTGCAGCTGCTCGCTCAGCCTGTAGGCGAACGCACGGATACCGTAGACCCGGATCACGTCACAGAGATCGCTCAGGAGCACCACGCCGTGCACATCGATAAAATCAACGTCGCCGAAGTCGATCACGACAGACTTGGGCTCCGAGGCAAAACTGGCCATCACCTGTTTCTTGAACCTGTAAACGTTGGGACCGCTCATGTGGGCAGGCGCCTTGAATGCCACTCCATCCGTGAGCGCATTGATAATCTCGGCCATCTTTTCCTCCCTGAAAAGATGAATTATTGATATATTACGCGGTACACGCAGCAGCGGAACATCTTATTCCCTTTCTTAATCGACATAATCCTGGCCGGGCTTTAGCTCCTCTTTTTCCCGGTCCGACATACCAGGAGCTGACCGATGGATAAACTTGCAATCAACGGTGGCGCACCCTTCCTCGACTCTCCTGTCGACCCCACCGCTCTGCGGGCCATGCGGTTCGGCCAGGAAGAGCAAGACGCCCTGGCCCGGGTGGTGAACTCAGGGGTGATGTGCCGCACGTTCGGCTGCGAGGCCGAAATCTACGAACGGGAAACCGCCGAGTATTTCGGCACGGCCCACGCCGTGGCCACTTCCAGCGGCACGGCCTCGATCCACACGGCCCTGGCCGCCGTGGGCGTGGGCTGGCACGATGAGGTAATTGCCAGCCCGATCACCGACATGGGCAGCATTATCGGGATTATCGCCCAGGGTGCTCTGCCCGTGTTCGCCGACATCGATCCTGTTACGTTCAACATGGATCCGGCGGCTGTGGAGCAGGCAATCACCAGCCGCACAAAAGCGATCCTGGCCGTGCACCTGGCCGGCTCCTGCGCCGGAATCGAAGAGCTCTGCCAAATCGCTAAACGCCACGGAGTTATCGTGGTCGAAGACGTGGCTCAGAGCTGGCTGGCCGAGAGCGGCGGGCGGTTTGCCGGCACGTTCGGGGCCGTGGGTTGTTTCAGCACCAACGGGTACAAGCATATCTACACGGGCGAGGGTGGTGTGGCGGTAACCGAGGACCCGGAACTGGCCCGCAGGATGAAGCTGTTCATGGACAAGGCCTACAACCGTACCGGTGGTTCGCGCAATCCGGAGGTGTTTGCGATGAACTACCGGATCACCGAGTTGCAGGCCGCCGTGGGCCGCGTGCAGATGGGCAAACTGGCCGATATCGTAGTGCGGCGCAGGCAGATCGCAAACAGGATCCTCTCCGCCCTGAACGGCGTGCCCGGCCTGAAGTTACCCGTGAACCCAGAGGGCTGCGACCATAGCTGGTGGTACATCATCCTGCGCGCAGACCGCGAGGTTACGGCAGCTAAAGCCCCGCGACTGGCCGAGGCCCTGGACGCCGAGGGAGTACCGGCCTGGACCGGATACTGCGGTGGACGGCCCGTGTACCTTTACGACTGTTTCCAGCACCCGGAGCGCAGTTTCTTCCCCCTGCCGCCCCTTGGAGCAGCCGGAAGCATCCGTGAGCTATACCCCGCCGGTCTGTGCCCGGTGGCGGAGCGGCAACTGGGCGAGATGATTATCCTCCCGGTGTGCGAGCATTACAGCGATAAGCAGGTGGACGGACTGATCGGCGCGATCGGCAAGGTTTGCCGCTGGTACGCGGCCAACGAACCGACGGCGAACAGGCTCAGCCAACATTGAAAAAACGGCTTTTGGAGCCGCCCGGGCATACGTTTATCTGCACCCGCTTGCTACACTTGGGGCACCAGCCCACATAAGCGGTGCTCTTATTATTCAGATAAACCCTGCTGTAGGTCTTGCAGCAGTCCCACTGGATCCCGATAAACGGCTGGGACTTGCGTTTTTTCCCTTCTCTTTTCATCCGCGCTAACTCTTGGCATCTGTTTTCATGTGTCGGCTGCTTACCGGCTAAATCCATAGCAAAATCCGCACCATTATCCAGCGCGGACGCATAATATCAATATTGCATCGTTGAGGCGGAACCGGCGGGAGAGCACGGCAAGCAGGGGACAACGATTACCTGCGAAAGCGGGCACGGCAAACGGCAGGAACACACAGCTTCAGAACGTCAACGTTCCTCCATCTTGCGCGCTTCCCCGAGCTGGTAGAGTACAATCTGGTTGTCAAGAAACAGAGAGTAGCGGTGGTTGGGACGCGAGACAAGCTCGATCAGGCTGTTTTCGGTGTCCCACTTCGTGTTGAGAATCACGTTGCCCAACTCGTCCACCCGCACGTTCATATCGTAGGGGCGGCCGTACTCACTCATCTTGTCAAGCAGGAAGGAATTGAACGAGTGATTCTCGAAATGGTCCGAGTAATAGACCTCGATGTGGAACAGTTTCTCGTTGTAGAAGCGGTACTCTACCTTATAGCGTTCCTCGTCGGGGTTGAGCGCCACCACCGAAACGAACTCCGGGTTCTCCGGCGGCTTATAAACGGCAGTATCGGTCACTCCCTCCTCGCCAAGGCGCGCGGTTACGTCCTGAAGGCTCATTCCCCAGCTCGCCCAGCCATAACCGTCCACCGAGGCCTCCAGCGGAATATCCTCCCCCAGCACATCGGCATAAGCCAGCACATCTCCGCCGGGCACACTCTGCTGCATCCGGCGGGCCACTGAGACAGCGGCCGCTCTCTGCTGCGGCGTGGCCTGCACGGCGGTTTCGCTGCCCTGCTGCCCCCCGGCGGCGGCGGTGTCCTCATCCGGCGAGAGCAGAAAGTAGAACACGCCCAACATCAGCAGAAAGCTGACCACAGCCCCGCCGACACCCATCACGATCAATTTAACCATATCGCTCATCAGCAATCCGGCCCGTTAACGTTACCTGTCGATAATATGCGGCAGCGGCCGCGATGGCGCAATGCCCCACTGATATTATCGTCAAAGCCGCTCTCGTACTTGAACACAACATTATAACGCATTGTCAACGTGGTAAAACCGGTAACGGGAAGAGCGAACCGCCGCCGCGGGCGAAAACACAAACTCCGGGGTAGCCGGGAAAACCGGCTGCCCCTAAAAGAGTGTTGAAAAATGCCATCCATGGTATTTTGCCGCCACATCCTTGTGGCGCTTAGCAGCGTGTTTTTGCGGACGTACTGCTAAAACAGGCCGAGAAACTTCTTCTTTTTCGGTGCTCCGAGCAGCCTGGTGATCAGTTGCGGTTCAAAATTGAACTCCTGCAGCTTCTCGCGAATCTGCTCGGTATCGAAACCTTTGGCTTCCAGTTTGGCCACCACAGCCTTCGCTTTCGGCTCCTGCTTGGCCATTTTGACCTTGATAATCTCCTGGCGCATGTCGCCGGCCTTCTCCATCAGCACGTTGACCTTGTTCGCCTGGGCGTCGAGCTGAGCCTTGCGCGTGGCGGTCAGCCTGCCGGCTTCCCTGTCCTTGCGCATGGTCTCCCCCATCTGCCCGCGGAATTTCTGGCCGGTCTGCATCACGTTGTTCAGGCTCTTCATGGCAGCCTTCATGTCCCCGGCGCGCACGTAGATGTCCGCGATCAGAATCATCAGGTCGGTGGCGTGCAGGATGTCGGCGTAGCGGGGATGGTTTTGATAAGCCAGTTGAAAGCTCTCGGCCGCCTGGTTCAGGCAATCAGACTCACTCAGCGGCACACCGGACCACAGCTTGCTCAGCTTATTTAGAAACTCCTTGTACTTCTCGAACTCCCCGTCCGGGTCATCCTTGGCTATCTGCTCACGGATCAGCCAGCCGGTGCGAAGGTAGTAGCTGGCGATCTTGTTGTCGTCACGGTCCGGCGCGAGCGGGAGTTCCTGGATGTACAGAGCCAGCAGGTGCGCGTTGAGCGCCATCGAGAACGTGACCTTATCGTAGTTGATATCACTGCCCAGCAACTGCACGATCTGCTTCTGGTTGGGCTTCATCTGCTGCACGAGGCGCTTGAGCATGTTGAAATTGCTCTGCTGGTCCTGGCCCGGCTTGAGAAAATCGCGCTGGCTGGCCGTATACTTGCAGGTCGGGCAGTGCCAGAAATGGTAGAACGGCGGATGGTAGCCCTCGAAATCAGAGTCCATCCACTTGTACTTATTCACATGCCTGTCGCTTTCGACCTCCAACTCAATGAAGCTCTTGGGCATTATGAACCTGTTCTGCGCCAGCGAATTGCACACCGGGCAGTGAACCTCTTTCTTGATGAACGGTGATTTGGCCGCATTCATCTCCAGCCTGCCTCCTGTCTGAATAGGCGGCCGCGATGTTCCTGGGGTACTGGAACATCGCGCCTTGGGGAAGATCGCATTCGGTACGGGGAACCAGATCGAACGGGAGCAGTCGGCCGATCCCGCCTGCCCGGACGTAATACCGCATTACTCCTGTAAAAGCATGTTAAAAAGTAACGAAATCAATGGCATTGGAGTTGTCAAGGACCGCTGCTCGTCATACCCGGCCGAAAGCAAGCACCGAGCGATGTAACCACTTGGAATAACACAAGAAGCCGTATTCTTAAAAGGAACGGCCGCGCCTTGCCCCTTGACAACCAACCGGGCAAAATGTTTCATCCGGGGGCGTTGAATATCTTTAGTTCAACGCGCCTCTGCAATGACTCTACCATAAAAAGGAATAAATTACAAGCATCGATGGGAAATACGGCAACTTGACAGAAAGCGGCGCGGAAGCAACCGGTTCCGCAAGCCGGTTATTTGAGCAGGATCATCTTGCGGGTCATCACGCGGCCGGAGGCGTGAAGGCGGTAGAAATAAACTCCGCTGGAAAGAGCGCGGCCCGCTTCGTCCATCCCGTCCCACTCGAAGCGGTGGATACCGGCCTGATAGAAACCATCGGCAAGCAGGGCCACGCGGGAGCCGCGCAGGTTATAGATTGCCAGGGTCACGCGGGTTCCGCCCTGCCGCCCGCCGCCGTCCCGGCTCTCGGGCAAGGCAAAGCTGATTGTCGTACTGGGGTTGAACGGGTTGGGCACGTTCTGACGGAGCACCATCTGCTTGGGCAGCAGACTTCCCGCCCGCGATGCTCCGGGATCGACAGCAGCCTGTGCGCCACCCAGGCTGACCGAGAGGACCCGCAGCGGAGGCAGCGGAAGGTTATCCTTGCCGTCGGCGCGCACTACCCTGAACAGCGTTCCCGATCCGGCGGCCAGAGCTCCGATCTTCGCTCCCGGCGCGAACAGCAGCACTAGAGTGCCGTCATCGCCGGAGCCCTCGGCGCACAGCAACCCCTCCAGCCTGGGAGAGAGCTCCAGCCGGACAGGCACTCCTTCGCCGTCGTCGAAACGCAGTTGCACCAGACCCCAGGGCAACGCACCGTCGTTACTGAGCTTGAACGCCACCGCTCCCGGCTCGTCCTCGAGCGAGGCCAGCGCGCTAACGGGTTGGTTGCCGCCGGACCCGGCCAGCGTGGAATTTCCGCGCCACAGTGCGAGCAGAGCGTTGAGGTCCTCGGTGTCGAAATCACCGTTGCCGTCCAGATCAAGCCCCAGAGAGTCGATCAGCCTGGGCTGGGAGCGGCCTACCATGACGAATACGAGCTTCATCAGATCGGACACGTCGACCGGCAGCGGGGTGAGCGAGCGCTTACCCTTCCAGGGTTTGACAGCAACAGCGGTAGTGTCCGAATAACTGGTGGCCCCCGCCCCGTCAACCGCCCAGGCCCAGTAACTGAACGTGGAGCCCAGTGAGCGGGCGTCCATCCACAACGTGACATCCACCGAATCCAGCCCGGAGGGCAGCGTGGTGTCCCTGGAGATGGAAAACGCCTCGCCGGCGCGGGTTTGCCCGCTGGCGCGCAGGCTGACCGACGCCACCGCGGCATTATCGAGTCCGCGGATTGTGAACTGGTAGGGACCGGTCGTATCCGGCAGAACCGAGTCCGGAGAGGCCGTGAAAGTTATCGATGGGCCGGTGGTGTCGACCGTGACCGAATAGCTGAACCTGGCCGTGCTGTCGATCGCCCCGCGGGAATCGGTGATCACTATACTCCAGCTATTGGCGGCGCTGTCGCCGAGCGCGGGCATTGTAAAACGCCACCACGAGCGGATTTCGCCGTCCACCGCTTTTACCGAGTCGCGTGTCATGGCTTTGTTGACCAGCGTATCAACACCGGCGATAACGTAATGCACGCGCACGGAGGTGGCCGAGTCCCGGTCCGCAACCGTGCAACTCAACACAGGAGTCTGGTTGGCGGCGTACTGGTTCGGGATCGTGTCGTGGCTGGTAATCCTGGGGTAGAGAGTATCCCGCTCGATCACCGTGCCCTGCGCATCCACAACCACATCGGTCAGCAGCTGGCGCGTTCCGATCGGCCAGCGGATAACCACCGAGTCCACCACGGCGGAAGCCCCCAGTCCCAACTGGACCAGTTGCTCGCTGGCTGAGGTAAAACCCGTGCCTCCGCCGGCGCGGCGCATTGTCGAGCCTCCGCTCCAGAACGCACTCACCTCGGCCCCGGCCGCGTTCTTACTACTTGCCGTTCCCACCAGCTTGAGCCGGAGATAGTGGCTGTCAGAACCATAGAGGATATTGCGATAGAGTCGCGGTGCGTGGGTGAGTCCGGTTACGATCAGGTCCAGCCGGCCGTCACCGTTCTCGTCCAGCCAGGCCAGACCGCGATGTTCTCCGGGGTCATTGAGCCCGGCCTCGAAAGTACTGTTGGTAAAATTAGCGCTTGAGCCGCCGCGCAGCACGGCCGGCAGGTCTTCCTTGCTCAGCTCGCCCCGACTCTTGACCATGTCCAGGTAGCCGTCGTTGTCGTAGTCCGCCCAGGCCGCCCCGAACCCACCCGGCTGGCTGCCGAGCCCATCGGAGGAGAGGCTCACCGCGCTGAAAGTACCGTTACCCTGATTACGGAACAGCAGATCCTCGGCCTGTTCCACCAGGTAGAGATCGGGGAGCAGATCGTTATCGTAATCGGCCCAAGTGGCGCTGGCGCTGCTGCTCGCACCGCCCACCCCCGCACTGGACGTCACCTCTGTAAATGTGCCGTTTTGCTGGTTGCGCATCAGCTTGTTCGTGGTCCCGTAATACACCACGTAAACGTCGTCCCAGCCGTCGCGGTCATAGTCGGCCCAGGCGCAGGCCACCGTACCCGAGCCACCGGCCAGGCCCGCCGTGGAGGCGGTGTCGGTAAAGGTGGAGTCGCCGTTATTATGGTAGAGCTTGTCGGAGCCGTCCTTGTCGATCACGAACAGGTCGAGCCGGCCATCGCGGTTGTAGTCCACCCAGACGGCGGACCAGCTGTCTCCCGCATCGTCGACACCGGCACTGCTGGATTTATCGGTGAATGTCCCATCGCCGTCGTTGGAGAGCAGCTTGTTGGCGCCGCTGGAAATAATGTACAGGTCCGCGTAACCGTCGTTGTTGTAGTCTCCCCAAAACCCGCCCCGGTTGGCCCCACTGCCCGCCGTTCCGAGCAGGCTGGTAGCGTTGTAGAAGGTGCTGTCGGTAGCCCGCAGCAGCACATCGCCTGAGTCGGAGTTGGCCAGATACACGTCGCTCAGGCCGTCGCCGTCGTAATCGGCCACCGACACTCCCTGCCAGCCGCTGGAGATCAGGCCGGCGACCAGCGCTCTTTCGCTGAAATGGGTCACGCGGAAACTGTAGAGCGAGTCCGTGGGGTCGGATGGCTGAAGACGGACATTTCCGGCCAGATCGACCGCGCGGATATAGTAATCCACCTGGCTGCCGATCACCTCGCCGGGCATCTCGTGATAGAACGTGTAGCCCAGCGTATCGCTGCCGGTCAGCGCCATCGCCGTGCTGTCGCGCTCGGCAAGCACTCCCTGGCGGTATACGGTGCGTACAAGATAGACGGTGCGCAGGCTGTCGTCGTCGGTGGCCCGCACGGTAACCGGATACGGCCCGGCCGGATCGGCGGTGTCACCGAAAGCGGAGACCGAGAGCACGGTCGGGACCGAGTCGTCCACGCTGAAATCGTAGAGCGAGTCGGCAGCAAAATAGGGGTCGCGGGTAGTGTGGCCCAGCGAGTCCACCGCGCGCACGTAGTAATAAACCCTGGTGCCGCTGGTCTGGCCCGGGATACTGGCGGAAAAAAAATCTCCCCCGCTGTCGGCCATCGCGACAGTGCTGAATGACTGGCCCTGGTTGGTGCTGTAAAACAAAAGCGGTGTAAACGGGTTGTTGTCGGTGATTTTGGCCCTGATCGGGAACGGCCCGGCAATAAAGGTCGTATCCGGGTAGACGGTGGTGGAATCGATTACGGGAAACACACTGTCGGTCTCTACCCAGAGGACAGACTGGTTGACAGCCAGGTTGGTAGTGTCGCGACGAAGGCCGGCGGGCCAGAACACGGTCAGGCTGTCGATGGTGCTGGAGGAATCAACTCCGAACAGGGCCACCGGCTCACTCTGTGACCCGCTCCCCCCGTCGATTATGCGCAGGTAACGCCGCCCACCGGCCACCACCCGCACAATGGCCCCGATACCGAACCGGCTGCTGACCACGCCGTGAAGGCGCACCTTGAGCCAGTTGCCGCTGAAATCCGAGTCGTAATAGACATTGGCCCCGTTGCGGCGGCCGAGGTAAATATCCGGTACACCCTCGCCGTCGGGGTCCGCCCAGGTGGCCGAGCTCCAGTAACCGTAAAGGTCGATCCCCTCGGCTGGCGCATCGTCGTGGAACGTGCTGTCGCCGGCGTTGACGAACAGTCTGTTGGCGCTGTCGCTGAACGTGACCAGCAGGTCCTGCCAGCCGTCCAGATTCACGTCCAGCCAGACCGCGCTACGGGCGGCTCCGCCCACGTTAAGGCCGCTTATACTGTCCAAGCGGGTGAAAGTGGAGTCGCTGTTATTGCTGAACAATACCTGGGTGCTGTCCTTGTTGGCCAGAAACAGATCAAAATCACCGTCGTTGTCGAAATCCGCCCAGGCCGCCGCCGCCCCGTCACCCGCGTGGGCCACCCCGGCCGAGGAGGCGACATCCGTAAACGTGGAGTCGCCGTTGTTGCGATAGAGCTTGTTGGCGGCGTTTTCCTTGACCAGGTAGAAGTCGGGCAGGTAATCTCCGTTGAAATCTCCCCACACCGCCGCCACGCCCCGGCCGGCGTCGTTAAGCCCGGTGGTGTCGCCGCTCATCGCGCTAAACGTGCCGTTACCGTTATTGCTGTAGAGCACATCGGCCGAGCCATAATTGGTAACGTAAATATCCGGATCGCCATCGGCGTCGTAATCCACCCAACTTGCACAGAACCCGGTCCCGCTGTCACCAGTGCCGGTCTCGGTTGTACGGTCGATAAACACGCCGCTGCTGTCGTTGCGGTAGAGCCTGTTGACGCTGCCGCCGAACAGACCACTGGACACCACGTAAAGGTCCATCCTGCCGTCGTGGTCGTAGTCGGCCCAGGCCGCGCTGGCCGCATCACCGCCGGCCGGGGGGCTGAACTGGCCGGCCAGGCTGAACGAAGTCCCGCCGCTTGCCCCGCGGTAGAGTACCCCGGGTTCGCCCGCATTGGCCAGGAACAGGTCGGGAATCGTATCGTTGTCGAAATCGCCCCAGGCCACGGCGTTGGTCACGCCCGTGTTGTCCAGGCCCCGCGCCGCGCTG
This sequence comes from Gemmatimonadales bacterium, assembly GCA_024278175.1. Lineage (GTDB taxonomy): Bacteria > Gemmatimonadota > Glassbacteria > GWA2-58-10 > GWA2-58-10 > JAJRTS01. The sequence continues at coordinate 24,992 of JAJRTS010000095.1, forward strand.
ACGTCGTTAAACGTACCGCCCGCTCCGGCATCGAGCACCGTGATATTGAACGTGTCGGCCACAAACGCGAGCGAGGGGTGCTCGATCACCCTGACGATACACGTATAACTCCCGGCCTGGGTGTAACTCGGAGTCCAGAGCACGTAGCCCGTGTCGTTGACAGTCATCCCCGCCGGGCCGAGAAAAATCGAGTAGGACAAAGAGTCGCCATCGCTGTCGCTGGCGTTGAGATAGTAGTCGAACAGAGTCATTTCGGGAATGGTGGCGTCAATGACAGGGTTGTTAATCACCGGCAAAGCGGCAAAAAGGGCGGCGGCCGCGGTAAAAAGTGCAAACAGAGCCGCTGACAGGCTGAATCTGCCGCACAGCCGTCCTGACTGTGAGATGGTACTATTTTTTCGCATAAAATCCGCACTGGTGACGAGTTACGGCCTATCGCGCTTGCATGGGTGAATATCCGCGCACGTTACGGCGCAATCATCCGGTAACTGGAAATAGCAAGAAAAATGCCACTAAAACAATGATTTAGCAGTTTCTCTGCCGGATACACTTGCCGTGCTCCCGGTGCAATACTATAGTGGTTCAGCTATTAATTATTATCGGCATTCTTTTACCAGGAGAACAGTGATGAGCTACCCGCGCGGCATGCTGACCCTGATTTTCGCTTTATTGTGTTCGCTCGTTTCACCTGCCCGCCAGGCCCTGGCGCTGGAGCGCGAGGTGGTGATCAGCAGCTGGCAGGGCCCGTGCCGTGACGGCGATTTCGCGGCCAACATGGCCACCGTGCGTCAGGTGGTGCGCCTGGCCCTGGAGCGTGGCAGCGATTTTCTGGTGTTTCCCGAAACGTTCCTCTCGGGCTACGGTGACCTGGCGATAGTGGAAAAAGGCGCGCGCGGCGTGGATGATCCCGAACTGAGGAGATTTATCGCCGAGAGCGCCGGGCACACGATGACGATCCTGGTGGGGATGGCGCGCCGCACCGGTCAGGGAATCCGGAACACCGTGCTGGTGATCGAAAACGGCAAACTGACAGGGACCTACGATAAATGCATGCTCACCGGCAGCGACAGGGACGCGATGAAGTTCGTGCCCGGAGAAGATGTGCCGGTGTTCGAGAGCCACGGGGCGAAATTCTCCGTGGTGATCTGCCACGACACCTCGTTCCCCCACCTCGCGATGCTGGCCAAGCTGCGCGGGGCGGAAATCCTGTTCACGCCGCACTATAACAGCATTGGCCCGCAGCGAATGGACGACCATCGCAAGTGGGTGCGCAACTGCCACGTGGGGCTGGCCAGCCTGATGAAACTGGTAGTTGTGCGCTCCAACGTGGTTGTCACCGCCAAACCCGACTCACCCGGCTACGGCGACAGTTTTATCATGAGTCCGCAGGGAGAAATTATCGCCGGGGCCGAGTTGTTCCGCACCGAGCTGGTGACCGCTAAAATTGGGCCTGAGATGTTCAAAATTCCCTATGTCTGGGCCGATCTGGACGAGGTGCCACAGTGGCTTAACGAGGCGCTGGCAGAGGAGATGAGGGGGCGGTAAAATGATGATGCGCCCAATAAAAAAGGGATACGGCATGCCGCGTCCCTACACATTCTACACATAAAATTACGGTATTATCCCTTTCGCAAACCCATCACTTGACTTATCGCTAAAATCTTCGCAAACTTGACGTGTAGCTAATTCTTTAACTATTACTTTTCAGTTGTTGCAACAAACAAAAAGGAGGTATCAATCATGGGCTACAGTTACCCGTTCACATCGACCGATGAGCAAACAAAACTCACCGTGTGGGCAAAAGGGAGGCCAGTCCCCGATAAGGACGGGAATCATTGGGACCCGGCAGTATGGCGATATGACATTTGTGGCATACCCATGAAATATTCCGAGCATGGGAATACAAGCTCGGATGTGGGATGGGAAATAGACCACATAAAACCAACTGCCAAAGGCGGTTCCGACGACCTCGATAACCTCCAACCTCTCCAATGGGAGAATAACAGGAAAAAGGGCGACAATTATCCTTGGCCTTGAGCCTCAGCCGCCGAATAGGGATCATCTATCGAGACGATGAAATAACCGTATTCAGACATTGTTTCATCCATATAGACTTAAAATTATTTAATGGATTGCTTTCAGGCACTCTACTCCCGCCCGGCAAAAAACTCCCTCAGCACCCACACGTAGTCCGCACCCAGCTCACGCCAGAAGGCGGGACGGGCTTTAGTCGGCTCGCCGTCCGCCCGGCGGATCCAGCCGATACAGTGCTCCGGGGTGAAACTCTTGACCCCGTACTCACGGGCGAAATTAGCCGCCGCCCAGCCGCACGCCGATCCGCCAAGGTTCTTGTCCTCGCTGCGGCGCCAATACCAACGCTTGCTGAACAGGTCGGTGAACCTGGCCTGTTCAGCGGCTACCTCGGGCGGCACGCTGTCGCTGGCGGCGCGGATCATCAGCAGGTTGTTCTCCAGCGAGGTCAGGCAGTGGAAGTCAAAAAAGAAGTCCATCCGGCCCACCTCGGCCATCCAGTTGCTGAAAAAATGCTTGGCAGCGGCCACTTCCGGCTCGGGCAGCGCCCTGTCCCAGTCGTTGAGCGCCACGTCGTTCCAGTTGCGGTTGAGATCGACAGCGTTCATGTTGTAGCGGTAACCGCCGTGGAACACACCGTCCGGGTTGACCATCGGCACCATCACGAACACGTAGTTGTTCAGCGCGGCGCGTGAGGAATCGTTGTCGGCAAACAGGGTTTCCATAATCCCCTCGATCACCCAGCCGGCGGCCATTTCGTAGGCGTGCTGGATACCGGTGATACCGATCACCTGCTTGTCCTTAAGCTCTCCCTCGTCTCCGGTGACTGTCAGCGAGTAAATCGGCCGGCCCTCCACCGAGAGGCCGATAATCGAGATGTCCACTTCATCGCGGTCCTCCCAGCGATCCAGCATTGCCTCCAGGCGGCCCTGGGTGTACGAGGGCGACCAGGCAAGGTAAACCGACTCGGCAGTGGGAGTGAACTCCACCACGATCGAGGCGCTCTGCTCGTCGTAGGTGTATTTCGCATCCTCCAGCGGCTGCCAGTCCGGGTTCAGGTAGTCCGTACTGGCCATCAGCACAAACTTCTCATCGAACGAAAAATCATCCACATAGGGCGTTACCGAGGTCAATTGCAGGCGGTTCGGGCCATAGCCGTATATTTTCAGGCTGACAGGCTTGCCCCGGGCGTTATCGAGGCGGAAGTAGAACTGCCCGCCCCACTCCAGACGAAAGCAGAAGTCGTACTCCGAATCGAAAAACACACCGGTCTTGCCGCCCTCGAAATTGCTGGTTATCGATGGCCCGGTATCGGTGTCGGGCAGCACCTCGACAAACGCCACCGCCTGGTCGCGCTCGCCGACATTGTTCTCCACTATCAGCTTGACAGTATAGGCCCCGGTGTGGTTGAACACGTGGGTAACCTGCTGGCCGTGGGTATCGATGCCCACGCGGTCCATACCGCTGAACTGCCAGTAGAAGGCGCTCATCTCACAGTCCTGACCGGCAAGCGAGCCGCTGGCGTCAAAACTGACCTCCTCGCCGATCTTCACCCGCTGCTTGTCCACCGTAAAGCGGGCCTTGATCAACTCATCGCCGGCCGAGACCACACTGACAGCGCCAAGCAGAAGCAGCAAGGCAAACATCGGCAAAAAACTCTTCCTGTGCATTTCGTTCTCCACTTTAAGTTATCTATTACGATTGGCTGATTTATTATTTATCGCCGCCGAGTTCCGGGGCGGGCACGTACTTCATCCGTCCGCGCTCTATTCTCGCACCATCCAGGTCCAGCACCGTGCGGTAGGCCAGCAATTCCACTCCATCCGCCAGCACCCGGCGCAAGGTCCGGCCGTAAGCGGGGTCGATATCATCCGCCGTGGAAAATACGTCACAGTCGGGCCGCTGCACCAGAAAAAAAATTACAGCCCGCTCACCGCGCCCGGCTGCACGGGAGAGCACCTCAAGATGTTTCCTTCCCCGCTCGGTGACCGAATCGGGGAACACCGCCGCCCGGCCGGATACCATGGTCACGTTTTTCACTTCCACCAGGCAGGGGCGGCCGTCGGCTCCGCCAGCGAGCACGATATCCAACCGGCTGCCCTGCTCAACTGTTACCTCGCGGCGAAGTGAAGCGTATCCGGCCAGCTCCGGCACAACCTCGGCCGCTATGGCCGAGGCCACCAGCTTATTCGGCAGCATTGTGTTGATCCCGGCCCAGCCGACCGGCCCCGGCGCTATCCGGATCAGTTCCAGGGTCAGCCGAAGCTTGCGCTTCGGGTTGCCGCTGTCGGAAACAACCACTTCGCTGCCCGGCCCCCCGCAGTTCTTCATCGAGCCGGAGTTGGGCACGTGAACAGTTTCCGTGCGACCATTCTCCAGCTCCACATCGGCCAGAAAGCGCTTGTAGCGCCGCAGCAGCTTGCCCCGGTAGAGCGGCAAACTGTATGGTAACAGGATTCCGGACAGCTCGCTCATCCGCCGATCACTCCCGCCAGCGCCTGCCGGTAAAACCCAGCCAGCGCCCACTTGAGCAAAATATCGGCCACGATCAGCGCCAGCGCGATCCACAGCCAGCGCACAATCCGCCGCTTTTTCTCCCGCTTTTCGGCTCCCCGGTGCACCATTACGGCACCCAGGGCTGTCCCGGCAACAATAAAGCCGGTCACCCGCACCAGCGACCACACCTGCCAGCCCAGCAGAAAAGCCAGCGGGCTGAAACCACTGGCGGCTATCAGCGAGCCCACGTAGAAGTTCATGTAGCCCAGCAGCATCGCGCCCAGCACCAGCCCCATCAACCCACCGGTACCGAAGCTCAGGATGCAGAATACAACTAAATGAGTTAACTGGACCGGCAGGAAAAGGACGATATCGCCTTCCATTCCCGCGCCCGTGCCCAGCCAGCGAAACATCTCGTCGCGGTAGGCGACTGCACGGAAGACGTTCTGTTCCATCAGACCCGGCCAGAGGATGGTCAGCGCCACCTGCACTGCAATCATCATCCCCGCCCAGACCAGCGCCAGCCGGAGCGCGCGTGCATACTCACCCCGCCGCAGCGGATGGGCGAACAGCAGCCAGAACGACCCTCCCGCCAGCAGGGGCAACAACCACACGCCGGGGACGACAAACTCCAGGGCGTGGGAGAGCAGGATAGAAACGGCCATCCAGAGCGCGGCAAAGGGCGCCGAACGGTAACGCTCAGCTAAAAAATCCAGCGTCATGGCAGTCCTCCGGCTTCAGATTTATGGCATTCCCGAAACATGCCGGGTACGCAAGAGACAGTTACTGTCAGAACCAAGCTGCCGCCGCGAGGTGTCAAGCGGGTCAGGGAAAACGCAATAATCAGGCGGGAGAATACAGGCCGGCCGGATCGAACAACTCGATCTCCGGCACGCGCTCGAGCAGGCCCGCCTCGGCGGACAACCGGTAGAACAGACGCAGGCCCTTCATGTGCTCCGGGGTCAGACGGTAGGCGATCGTGTCCCAGTAGGCCAGCAGATACTCACGGGTAAAAAACGGCCGGGTCTCCAGCACTCGCCCGATGAGTTCCTCGTCCGGGCGCTCAATATCATCGTGGACCTCGCCCAGCGCCCGCCAGAACCCGCCAAGCCGGGAGCGCAACCGCTCTGCCGCCTCCTTGCGCACAATCCAGAGAGCGAACACGAACGGCAGCCCGGTACGCTGCTGCCAGAGTACACTGAGGTCATAGGAGAACAAATCTTCGGTATCCGCGTGGGAGTCGGCCTCCAGGGCCTTGTCCCCGATCAGCACCATCGCGTCCGCCTGCTCCAGGGCGCTCTCCAGGGGCGAGGCGATTGTCAGGTAGGCGTTGGTATAGCCCAGCAGCTTGCCCAGGATCACCTGGCAGAGCGTGGCAGTGGTGGCGCTCTCGGCGCTCAGGCCGATCCGGGAGCCGTCCAGAGCGCCGAGCGGCCTGCGACTGAACAGGCGGATACTGGGTAGCGCGCCTTTAGAACCGATCCCGACTCCGGGCAACACAAGGTACTGGCCACAGCCGCGGGCGTATTCGATAGAACTGGAAATGGAAAGGTCCAGCTCACCGCGGCGTAGCATGCGGTTGAGCACCGCCGGTGCGCCGCGATGGTAGGAGACACCCTGCGGATGATGGCGGTTCCTGAGGTAATAAAATATGTTCTCGCAGTTGGTGAAACTGATTTCACCGACGCGAAGCGTTTGAGCACTCATCTATGGGTATCTCAGTCCAGCGAGTAATTCGGAGCCTCGCGGGTGATTGTCACATCATGGGGGTGGCTCTCGCGGCTGCCCTGCATCGTACAGCGCAGGAACTTGGTATTGGCGCTCAGTTCCACGATATTTTTTACACCGCAGTAGCCCATGCCGGAGCGCAGGCCGCCGGTTAGCTGATGGATCGTATCTTCCACCCTGCCCTTGAACGGCACCCGGCCCTCGATACCCTCCGGGACCAGCTTGGAGGAAGCGGTGTTTTCCTGGCTGTAGCGGTCCGAGCTCCCCTGCTTCATCGCCCCCAGCGAGCCCATGCCGCGGTAGACCTTGAACGTCCGGCCCTGGTAAAGCACGGTCTCGCCCGGACTCTCTTCCGTGCCCGCCAGCAGGCTGCCGAGCATCACAGTCTGCGCGCCACCGGCCAGGGCCTTGACCACATCGCCCGAATAGCGGATGCCGCCGTCGGCGATAAGGGGCAGATCGTGTTTGGCGGCTTCCCCGGCGCAGGCCATCACGGCCGAGAGCTGGGGCACGCCCACTCCGGCCACCACACGGGTGGTGCAGATTGAACCGGGTCCGATCCCCACTTTCACGCCGTCGATACCCAGCGCGGCCAGGTCGCGCACGGCCTCGGCCGTGGCCACGTTGCCCGCCACGATCTGCACTCCGCTGAGGATCTCGCGCAGGGTCCCGACCATCTCCAGTACCTTGCGGCTGTGGCCGTGGGCGGTATCGATCACCACCACGTCCACTTCCACCTCCCTGAGGCCCATGGCGCGGTCAACCGTATCACCGCTTGTGCCCACCGCCGCCACCGCTATCAGGCGGCCCTTGTCGTCCTTGCTGGCGTTGGGAAACTGGGTCCGCTTAACCAAGTCCTTCACAGTCACCAGCGCCTTGATTTTGCCATTCTTGTCGACAATCGGCAGTTTTTCGATTCTGTTCTCGTGCAGGATTTCCTGGGCCTTCGCCAGGCTGATACCCTCGCTGACCTTGATCAGCTTGTCGCCGCCGGTCATCAGCTCGCTCAGGGGGGTTTCCATGTCGTCCTCGAACAGCATGTCACGGTGGGTGACAATACCCACCAGCGTGCCATCGCGCTCGGCGAGCGGGATCCCGGAGACATGATGGCACAACATCACCTGGCGCGCGTCCTTGAGACGGGCGTCCGGAGGCAGGGTGAGCGGGTTGTCGATAATCGCGCTCTCGCTGCGCTTGACGCGCCGGACTTCCTCGACCTGCTGCTCGATGGACATGTTTTTATGGATCACGCCGACGCCGCCCTGACGGGCCATCGCGATCGCCATCTTGCTCTCTGTCACCGTGTCCATCGCCGCGCTGACCAGCGGCACGTTGATCGTAATCTTGCGGGTCAGCCGGGTGGCAAGATCGGTCTCGCCGGGCAGCACATCGCTTCTGCGCGGCACGAGCATTACATCGTCGAACGTCAGTCCGGTATAGTCGAGTATCTTACCCATCGGCTCTCTTATCGTTGTCTGAATTAGCGGGATACGGACCAACCCGGCCCGTGACGGCTGGAATTACTATAGATAATAAAACAATGGCGTTTTGTCAAAGGAGGCAATCAGCGCTCCGGCAAGCTGAGGAAAAACCCCGGCCGGGTGATTGTACGTCATATTTCATTGACAATCAATGTGTTAGCGGTGGTATCCGGCGCGGCGGTCGGCCTGGGGGTCCCAGGCGCTGCGGTCATCCGAGCGCGGCAGGCGGGCGCTGTCGACGATGTTGACATAGATCGCCAGCGCGCCCTGGGTCGCCCCCAGCAGGAACAGACGCTCGCCGCTGGCCACGGCATCGGTTGGAACCACCGGCAGTTCCAACTCCTGATACACTCTGCCCCGCTGTCCGTCGACAACCACCAGAGTGCGGGGGTAATCGGGGTGCATCAGGAACAGGTCGTCGCCGCGGGAGTATACCACCTCTCCCCCCGCGCTTACGTCGTCGTAGCGCAGCAGGGTCCTGCGGTCGAAAGCCACCACCTGATCGGTGGTCACGGCGTAGACGTTACGGCCAAGGTGCGGCAACACTATGTCGACGATATTCCAGCGCAGCCTGAACGTGGCGAGCATCTTCGCCGTCCCGGTATCGAAAACGTAGAGCGCTCCTCCGGCCGCCACCCAGGACAACGTGGTGTCCGGGTCATTGCGGATAGCGGAGATATCTCCACGGGTGGTGAACACGTCCAGCAGACGGTCGCGCTTGACATACTTGAGCAGCATACCGCGCCCGGGGCTGAAATTTTCGGCGGCCAGCCACGGTGGAGTGAAGCGCTTCGGCCGCACACTCCAACTGCGATCGAGCCCCACGTTGTCATCCACATTATAACGGTACAACTCGTTCTCGGCCATCACGTAAACCGTGTCGCCCCGGACGGCGATCCCCAGCGCGGGCGAAGGCAATGGAATCTGGCCGCGCCGCAAGTTGCCGCCGATATCGATCCGGCTTGCGAAGCGGTTCTGATCGGCCAGCAGGTAGAGGTCGGCCTCGCCCGCCGGGGCGAACAACCGGACACCGTCGGGTAAATCCATATATGAGTTGAGCGCCGCGGCGCTGGGCGGCGAGGGCCAGCGGGTGACCAGGCTGTCGTCGAACACGACAAAAGCGTTCGTCACGGAGTCGTAATCAATGCTGCCGCCCGCCCGGAGGATCTCTTCTATCCGGTAGGTTTCGGGGTCGAGCACCATCACGTTGCCGCGGAACAGGTTGTTGACCACAATCCGGCGGTCCTGGTAGTACATCCTGCCAAGCAGCACGCCCAGCAGCACCGAGACCTCTTCCTCCAGGTCTTTGCCGTCCAGTACCGTAATCGAGTTGGAGAGGCAGTTGAGCACGTACAGCTTGCCATCGCGCACAAGCAGCGGGCCGGGGCCCAGCTCCACCCGTACCCGCTCCGGCTGCTGCTTGAACTCGTGGTCCAGCGCATAAACATGGTCCAGCCCGGCGGAAACGAACACCCGGTCCCCGGAAACGGCCACCCCGCGCACCCTCTCGCCGATCCTGACCCGGCCGGTGCGCCCTCCCTCGCCGATCCGATACAACGTTTCCCCCGCCACCGCGAACAGTTCCCTGCCGCTTTCGGCGGCGGCCAGGTCGCGCACCACTCCGCTCAGCGAGGCCAGCCGCCGCAGGGTGAACGAGCGCTTATCCACCGAGAGGCCGTGGATCTCCGAGCGGGCGCAATCGGCTGCCGAGATCAGGTACAATTGCTCGTTATCGCCGCTCACGGCCAGGCGGGTAACCGGCTTGCCCGTGCTCAGACGGCTTGGGCTCAGGGAGAAATTGCGCGTGTCAACCAGCCTGACCTGTCCGTCGGCGCGGCTGACCAGCACCAGTGTTTCGCTACCGGTATGGGCGGCGATAAACAACGGGGGGCGAAGGTCAAGCGTAATGGAGGCCGGATCGCCCTGGCCGGTCAGATCGATCCGGACCAGCCTGGCCGCGTCCTCGTCGGTCAGGTACAGATAGCGTCCCCCCGGGGGTTGAAGCACCGCGCCGGGGACGAAATCCAGCAGCATCGTATCACCCCGGGCGGCGGCGCCATCCAGGGGAAAAACCAGCATGCCGTTGGCGCCGCGCTCGAGCAGATACAACTCACCCGCCTCGCGGTTGATCTCGAAGGCGGCGATTCCCCGCGGGGCCTCGAACGTACCGAGCACATCGGGCTTGCCGATATCGACCAGCGAAATGTTGTCCGAGCCGCGGTTGACAGTCAGCAAGCGGCGGCTGTCGAGCCAGAGGGCGTCCTCGGTCAGCGTGCCGTTACCGCCAACCGGCCCGAAATGGAACAGGGCCTCCAGCTCAAGGTGGCGGCGGATCGAATCGTAGCGGAATCCCTCGCGCCCCGTGGTGCCGGGTACGGGTTTGGGAGTGTAAAGCCGACTGTCCATGCCCTGCCAGCCCAGCACCGGAAAGTTACGCACGACCCAGTCCAGCTTTTCGGGGTCCAGCCGCTGGGCCAACTCGCCGTACTCGGGACGGAAATAGCCGCGGCCCTGAGAACTTTCGCACAGGGGCGGATCGCTCTGGCGCTGCCATGGCAGATGAAACTCCGCCCGCGCGCAGACGGCAAATGCGGCCAGCGCCGGCGCCACGGCCAGTGCGAATCGTACAACGGTGCGCAGTCTTCTGACCATCCGGCAGCACACGGAAGCGTTCCTTCGGCAGGGGGAATAAGAGTTTTTATAAATGGGGGGGGGAAAGAACGCGGGGGGATGAATCCCCCCGCCGACGATTGTTGTTTGTGGCCTCCGCGCACCGACGGCTCAGCGCGAAAGCGTGAGCGTATCGAGAGTATCGGGCAGGGTGCGCCCGGCCAGCACGGTTTCGACAAAGTCACCCTCAGCCGGGGCCGAGCGGAGCAAAATCAACGCCTGCTGCAACTGCTTGTCGTAACCGGCGCTGATCCGTTGGGCCGTGTTGTGGTCGTACCCGGCATCCGCGATATAATAATACATCCACTGCCTGAGCAGGCGGTCCGTATCCTCGAACTCCTGCTCGGAGAGCTCGAACCCCGCCGCTAACATCTTGCCGCGGACTTCGTCCATCATTTCATCGGTCAGCTTAACCACCTTGTCGCGGAAGTTCTCGAAGTAGACCACGCTGTTAAGCGACTGATCTACATACTCCGGATGCTCGCTCTTGTACTGCACGGCATAACGGAACAGCAGGTTGCGGAACTTGCCGGTCTGACGAAAAATCTTGCGCTCGGCCTCGGTCAGACTGTCGGGCGGAGTTACCAGGTCCGGAGTGATCCCACCACCTCCGCGCACCCTACGACCGGAATCGGTAAAAAACACTTGCGCCGTATCCTCGGCGGTCAGCAGGGCCTGATGGTCCTCGCCGGCCCGGCGGTCGGAGTGGATGCAGCGGCCGCTGGGCGTGTAATACTTGGCCGTGGTCAGCTTGAGCGCGTAACTGTCGCGAAGGTCGATAATGGTCTGCACCGAGCCCTTGCCGTAACTGGTGGTTCCCATGATTACGGACTTGTCATGATCCTGCAGCGCCCCGGAAACGATCTCGCTGGCGCTGGCGCTGCCGCCGGAGATCATGGTTACCACCGCGCCACCGTTCCACAGCGGTGGACGCCGGGCCTTGAACACCTGGTTGGAGCTGCTGATCCGGCCGCGGGTGGAGACGATCATCTCGCCGGGCTCGAGAAAGATATCGGCCACGTCCACGGCCCGCGAGAGCAGGCCGCCGGGGTTGTCGCGAAGGTCGAAAATCAGCTTCTTCATCCCGAGTTTCTGCAGCTCGACAACAGACTCGGCCATCTCCTGGCCACTTTTGTCGCTGAACACGCCCAGGCGGATATAGCCGACATCCGGGGCAAGCATGAATTTGCCCTGCAGGCTCTCGATACGGATAATGGCGCGAGTGATCTCGAAATGAATATGCTCATCGACCCCGATCCGGCCGACCCAGATATTGACCACCGTGCCGGGCTTGCCCTTGAGCCGCTTGACCGCGTCCTCGAGAGTCATCCCGTCGGTCCATTCGTGCTCGATTTTCACTATCCTGTCGCCGCTTTGCAGACCAACCCGCTGGGCGGGTGTGCCGGGGATCGGGCTGAGCACGGTCAGGGAGTCGTCGCGCATGGAGATTTCGATACCGATCCCGCCGAATTCACCGCGTGTCTGCTCCATCAGCCGTTTGTGGCGCCTCTGGTCGAGAAGCTGGCTGTGGAGATCGAGACTTCCCACCAGGCCCTCGACAGCGCCCATGATCAAATCTTCCGGTGGCAAATCGTCCACGTACTGCTGGCTGAGCACGTCGATCACTTCCTGCAGCATCTGGTAATTCCGGGTGCTGGCCGCGCCACCATCGGAAAACTGCGAACCGGCCGTACCGCTGATACCAAGAGTCAGCAGCAAAGCGACCAGAAATTTCAGTCCATGCCGTCCATTCATTATATCAACCCTCTTTCACTCGTCGTCCACGTGAACCGCCTGTTGCCTGACAACCGGTCTAAAAGCGTGTTGAAAAACAACAAAAGTCTGGGCACTGGGGTTGTCATCGGCAGCTGCTCATTACGCCCGGCCTAAAGCAAGCGCCGGGCAACGTAACTGCTTGGGATGACATAAAAAGCAGTATTACCAACACCAAACAGCCTTGCCTTGTCCCTGACAACCAACCAGGCAAAACACGGCAAAACACGTTGAGAGCTTTTTCCGCGCGCCCTTCTGATCCAGCTATATTTAATCAGGGCAATGGGCAAAAGTCAACCATATTGCCCGCGCTTTCCGTCAGAGTGCTGCTGTGATAATAGTATTCACCGCGGGCGGGGAAAAGTTCGTTTTTTACTGTTGGTTGCGGCAAGGGCGGATTGCGGGGAGCTGTCTCAGCCGCAGGCTTCTACTTTACCCGGCTTATCCGGCTTATTCCGGCCGGAGGCTGTGTCCAGGCTGATCATCCTGCGGCCGCCGGGCAGGTAGTCTTCCGAGGTGGTTTTTTCCAGGCGCTGAAGAGCACGCGTGATCTTGGCGATCCGCTTACTTTCCTCCACGATATTTTCCAACCGGGAAAGCAGCGGGGGATCGCTGCCGGCCATGTCGCGCAGCAGGAGTTCGGCGTTACCGATAATCACTGTCAGCGGGTTGTTGATCTCGTGGTTGACAGTTACCGCCACCTCTCCCACCGCGGCCAGACGTTCCCGCTCCACCAGGGCCTGGCGGGTTTGTTCCAGGGTGCGGTTGGTTTGCTTGAGCTGGACGTTCTTGGCGGCCAGTTCCTGGAAATAGATCGTGCGCTCGATAATCACGCTGAGCTGGCCGGCGGCGATAGTGAGCAGGCGCAGGTGATGGCGGGTGAACGCGCCGACGGTGTGATGGCCGAAATTCATCACTCCCACAACCGTCTCGCCCAGCAGCAGCGGGATCGAGATGAATGAGCGGACCGGGTTCTCACTCTCGCTCTTGCCGCGGTGCAGCTCGCTGAGCAGGATCGGCCGCTTCTGCTTGGCCACCCAGGCGCTGAGTCCGTTGCCCATGTCAAAACTCACGGGCTGAATCAGGTCGACCGCGTGCCCCTTGCTGGCCACCAGGTTCAGCCGCCCGTCGTCCTCGCCGAAAATGAACAGCGCACCGAAATCGAACTCTACCAGCTCCTCGAGCAGATCGAGCACGGAATCATAGGTGCTCCCGGGGCTGGAGCAGGAAGCAATCACCTGGCTGATCTTGAACAGAACCTCGAGTTCACCCAGCATCTTGACGGGAGTTTTCTTATTTTTCTTAGATGCCATAAATATTAGATCGGTCAAGTTGAAGTAAAGTTGAGGGGCAAAAAAAACGGGGCGAAAAATATCCGCCCCTGCGTGTGGTCCGGGCCGTTGCCGCCGACCGGACCGTATTCTCCCCGAGGCGGGAGCCTATCTCTTGATCCTTACCAGCCGGGAACCACAGATGGGGCAGAGTCCGGGTTTATCCGAGATGATATGCACCTCATCACCCCAGTAGCAGATAAACCTGGTGTTCATGTCCTTGTGTATCCCCTCCATGATGGCCTCGAATGTGCCGCGGGCCAGGTCCTGCATGGCCTGACGGCCCAGTTCTTCCTGGAGGCGGATATCGAGATGGGTCGAGGGGTCCTCGACAACGGGATATGCTCTGAACCCACGGCCCAGACTGGCCTTGCCCAGCACTTTGCGCGAGTATTGCAGGGTGCCCGTTGCCACCTGTACCAATGAAAGATCGAGTTCGGCCGAGTAGGTTACCTTGTTACGTTTGAACAGCACCGGGATCTCGAACCCGTCGTGGCGGTCACGGGTAACGGCGATCATACGCAGGTAAACCACGTAGTCGCTACGGGTCACCTTGCCGATCCGGGTCATGAACGCCGGGTCGTAGGTGTCGGGAACAGTGGTGCGGTTGCGAGTGATAATATCGGCGACTTCACTCTCTGTTTTCACGTCCAGATAGTCGGCTGAGCGAAGGTAGGCCAGCAGGTCAGTGCGGAAGAACTCCTGCTCGAACGGCCAGCTAAGCTGCGCGCCCCGCACATCGAGCAACGTCAGTGCGGCGCGCGGGTACTCCAGGTCCTCCAGCGGCACCCGTGCAATGTTATTCTCCGCGGCCAGGGCCACACCTGATCCCATGACCGGGCAGAGGGCCAGTGCGAACAAAACCGCCGCAAGCAGAGCGCTGCGCCCGGAGTGAATCCTGCGCTCGCCTGCCGAGCGTACGCGATGGCTTCCCGTGCGCTCGGGATGGACTTGATCAGACATTGATTTCAAGCTCAAGGTCAACCTCCCTGTCAATCCTCTCCGTGTCTATCCGCTCGGCGCGACTGTTGCGGCCGTGGGCCGTCAGCGCACTGAGCTGACCATAAATCTGTGAGTGATCCCCGAGATCGGCGGCGGAGCGTTCCGAGCCGTTACCGGCCAGCGCCCACTTGATTTCCTCGCGGCTGAGACTCATTTCCTGGGCAATATCGCCGATCGTCCAGTTCTTGCTGCGAAGCTGGCGGATCAGCCGTGTCTGCATGTCGTCGCGGCGGCGGCCGGCCAGGGCCGATGAAGCCACAGGGTTCCCCGCCGGAGATAACTCTTCCTTAATCCTGCGGGCGATATCCACGCCGTACATGCCACGTTCGCCTACCGGCTTGAGCTGAAGTTCCACGGTGTCGCCGGCCTCCTCGATCACCGGCTGCGAGGCCCGTCGCTTGCTTTCCAGCTCGCGGGCCAGAACCTGGGCCACCTGCAGTTTTTTAGTTGCCGCCGGAGACGGAGAATTGCGGATTACCGGCGCGGACCGCCCACCTGCCGATGAGGCTCCCGCCGCCACGAGCGGGGGCAGGCCCGGCCCGGCCAAGCTAGTGCGGTTGTTGCGCCTGCGACGGAAAAACCGCTCGGCGACCAGGGTCAGCAGGAAAATCAGACCCATCAGGCCGGTGAGAATCTCCACCTGGCGACGCAGAAGACCGATCCCGTATTGGTTGATCATCCCGGCGGCGGCGCCGCGAATCCCGCTCAGCACTCCCTCGTCGGTAACGACGGCAGCGGCGGCAGGCGGCGTTCCTGCTTTGCTGTCCAGGGCCCCGGCAACAGCCGCCGCTTCGTCCTCATTCGAGGATTCGCTTTCGCTTTGCGGCCCGGCAGCGGCTCTGGTGGTTGCGTGATCAATCAACGGCTCCAGGTGATCGAAGTTGTTATCGGCCGCTACCTGCTTGACGACATCGGCGGACCGGGGCAATACCGGCTGCTCCACATCCGGCGATTTGGCGCCCGTGCCCAGCGAAAGCTGGAACTGCCGGGCGCTGGCCTGTTTACGCCCCAAGCCCTTGTAAACCACTCCCAACTGAAAATGGGTCTCGCTGTCGTCCGGGTCCAGCTCGGCGGCTTTCTCCAGCAGCTCGGCGGCGGCGGCCAGACGGTCATCCTGCCTGGCGGCCACTCCCTGCTCGAAATACCAGGCGGCGTCCGGGCTGTTCCGATTTTCTCCGGCCACGGCGTCCGGGCTGCTTTCCACCTGAGCCACGGCTTTATCGGGCCTGGCAGTGACAGCATCCTCAAGGGAACGGAAATCGATTTCCGGGTTGGCGGTGGCGATCCTGAACCTGCCGGCGGCAGCGGGCACCCGGCGCACAAACTCACGCCAACTGGCAACCATCTTGTCGCGCTCACCCTGCTTGAAATGGATCCAGCTCAGGTAGAGATTGGCCTCGCCAGCATGGCTTCGGCTCCCTGTGGCGCGGGAGAAATTGATCAGCGCCTTATCGAGCTGGCCCTGACGCAGCCTGATCCGGCCAGCCTGATAATAGCTGTCCGCCACCCTGTCACCGGAGCGAATCGCCGAGCGGAACGAGGTCAGCGCGGCCTGCACACTGCCCTCGCCCAAATGCTTAAGTCCGAGTTGATAGTAGCTGTCGTTTTTGGGCGTCGGCGCTGCAGTGCTCTTTATTTCCCTGGGGGACAGTTCGAGAATCAGGCGGTACGGTTCGGCGGTTTCGTAGGTCTTGAGGCGGAAATCCTGCCTTGTCTTGACTCTCGCCACTACTTGATCGCCTCCCAGCGGCAGGAAGCTGACCGACTCCAGAAACGGGCTGTCGTCGTAGAGATACGACTGCCTGCTCAGCTTGTCGACCCCAACGCCCTCGAACCTGATGAAAACCAGCTTCCCGGCCGGGTTGGTCTCCACGTTGCTGACAAACGGCCCGTCGAGACCGATCGAGAGCCTGGAATAGTCCTGTTCGCTGAACAGCCGGACGCTCTTGACCTGCGCTGCCGACGCTACGGCGGCGGCGACTGCAACGAGGAGCAATGTTTGGTTCAGCAGCCTGTAAATCCTGTTCATGGCAAAACCCCGGGTCGGTTGTTACACTGTGTGTTTAGCGGCGCGGACGGTCCCGTTAGCAGGACGGCGCAGTCTTCCGCTGTGTTTCTTAAAGCGGGTAAAGAGCAATAGTCGTGCCACTGGGCCGACCAGCGATTGCCATTTTATCTAATTATATAATTAAAGTTACAGAACATGCGCGAAGATTTACGAGAAGCTGAGAGAAGGGCGGAGGGAAATATTTGCCCATGGCAATTAAAAGCTCTTAAAACAAAAGAGGAAGATCATGCACTCATGATTTTCCCGGCGCCCTTGCCGTCGAACTCATCGCTGTCCGGCTCCGATAGGGGCTGGCGTCCGAGGATGATGTTGATGAAGCTGTCCACTTGCGTCATCTCCTGATTGAACTCGGCGATGTAGAACGAGAGGTCCACCTTGTCGCTCTTATCGAGCTGCAACGGCAGGCTGTGCAGCACGCCGCGGTAAAACGGGGGCACCAGGAGGTCTCCGCCGTTGCCGACCTTGGCGGCGCGGGCGAGGATATTGGCGAAATGGACGATAGCGGTCAGCTCCGGCCTGGCTTTGGCGGTCAGGGGAATGTGGTGCAGCCGGATCGCCTCGCCCAGGCCGACGGGCAGGTTCCAGCGCTCCGCCAGCCAGCCTCCCACGTCGGCATGGGTCACGCCGAAAACGCGTTCTTCGGCCGCTGCCAGGGAGATATTTTCCGCGGCAACCAGCTGGAAGCATTTACTGTAGTCAGAGGTCTGGTACTGGCTGAGGATCAACTTACCGATATCGTGGATCAGTCCGGCAACGAAAGCCTCGCTTTCCATGGCGCGCAGGCCGTGCATCCTGGCCAGCATCCTGCTGGCCACAGCCACTGCCGCCGAGTGTTCCCAGAAACGGGTGTAGTCCAGCAGTTCCTCGTCGTTGGCCGCTCTGGCCAGCCGGGAGATGACCGCCACGGAAAGACCGAGATTACGGATCGTGTCGAAACCGAGCACGACTATGGCGAGGTTAATCGATGAGATGGGATTGGGACAACCGTAATAGGCGCTGTTGGCCATGCGCAGAATACGCGTGGTGAGCACCTGGTCCGTTTTGATAATCCGGCTCAGGGAACGCGCCGAGCTTTGGGGATCGTCGATCAACTCGACCATCTTCGCCACCACGGTGGGCAGGGTGGGCAGATTGATGATCGTCCGGGTGATTCTCTTAAGGCGTTCCGTGTCTGTTTCGCGATTCTTTTTCATCCTCAACCCGGCCGGGCGCGGGCTGATCCACCGCCCCGGCATTAGCTTCTCAGGCCCGCAGGTCGATCCTTCGACCAGCCGACGGCCCGTCCGGTTCTTCGCCTCCCTGCGAATTGTTTACCGTTTCACCTTCGTGTTTATCCCGCCGCTGGTTGCGTGGGTCCTGCTTACCGGCGTTCTCGTCCCTGTCGCGCCCCGGTTCCGGGCTGCTATCGACTGGTTCCATCCGCTCGAGCAGGTAGTCGTCGAAATTAACCCGCCCATCCTTGCGGCCCGACACCTTTTTTCCCCTGTGATCGGGAAAATAATTCGGGTTGAACGTAATCGGCACCACCATCATGCGCCCCTTTCCGCCGGCCGAACTGCTTTATCCGGCTGAATACAAAGGGATTGGCTACTTATCAGTGCCTGGTGCCCCGGCGATAAACAACAGCTAAAACTGCAAGATTAATGCCCGCGCCTGCTTCAGACCGTGTACTTCAGTTTACCGCGCAGCCTGAGCATGCTCTCGGTGTGGATCTGGCAGACCCTGGATTCGGAAATCTGCATCACCTCGCCGATTTCCTTCAGGGTCAGCCCCTCGTAATAGTAGAGGGCCACCACCAGTTTTTCCCGCTCGGGCAGGTTGTTGATCCCGCCCACCAGCAGTTGCTTCATCTCCGCGCGCTCGAGCATGGAGTGCGGGCCGTAGTTTGCATTGTCCTCGATCACATCACCCAGCCTTACCGACTGGTCATCGTCATCGTAAACAGTGTCGTTGAGCGAGAGAAACGTGATCGGGCTGACCTCCTCAAGCAACTCCTGGTACTCGGGCAGGGCCAGCCCCATTTTTTCGCTCATCTCCTTTTCGGAGGCGGGACGGCCGAGTTCGATCTC
>JAJRTS010000096.1 GCA_024278175.1 Gemmatimonadales bacterium
CGGGCCGCATGTCTGAGCCACAGCAAGGGTAGCGTGTAGTTGTCCCGGATCCCACCGGAGCTGCCGGAAGAAACATTGTCCGGGGTGCGATTCGCTTCCAGCGTGCCAAGCACACGGGAGTGGAGTTTTGCCGATGGCACACCGCCCGGATTAAGAAAAACACAAGTTTGTGCGAGTTCGGCCCGGAAAAGGCTTTCGCTCTACTTTTGGCCTCAAAAGTAGAAGTACTCTCTCGTTCTTTTGCATAACTTGGGTTTTGAAATAACCTCTGATAGACGGGCGGCGTAAGAGTCTGGCCGACAGTGGTCCGCCAGGGGCTGATTCAGCTGATCCTGACTGCGGGAAAATAAAAAATTTTGAAGTAAGACCGGATGAATAAACAATTATGGAGGCGGGAACGATCATGAGAATAAGCTGGGAGCCGGTATCGCTGGACACGAAACACACATTCAAAATCGCCCGGGAAGACCTGACGGGCGACAAGTTCGATAATGTGATCGTGCGTCTGGAGCACGAGGGCGTGGAAGCCTGGGGCGAGGCCGCGCCGTTTTTCATCTACGGAGACAACCAGCGCACCGTGATCGCCGCGCTGGAAACGTGGAAGCCTTTTATCGAACGCTGGCAGGACCCCTGGCAGGGGGAGGCGATGATGGCGGAGCTTGACAGTGTGTTAGAGCGCAATTTCGCCGCCAAGAGCGCTATCGACTGCGCGCTCTACGACCTGCAGGGCAAGCTGGCCGAACTGCCCGTGTACCGCATGCTGGGCCTGTCGCACGACGCGGTGCCGGTCTCCAGTTTCACGATCGGGATGGACAGTGCGGAAGTGGTGCGCCAGAAGGTCCGCGAGGCGGCAAGCTGCCCGGTGCTGAAGATCAAGGTGGGCGGGCCGGGCGATGTGGAAGTCCTCGAAGTCGTCCGCCGGGAGGCCCCGGAAGCGACTATCCGGGTGGACGCCAACTGCGGCTGGGAGCCGCATCAGGCGTTGAAGATGATCCACCGGCTGGCCGACCAGGGAGTGGAGTTTGTCGAGCAGCCCCTGTCTGCCGATAATCTGGAGGGCCAGCGCTGGCTCTACCAGCGGAGCCCGCTGCCGCTGATGGCCGACGAGAGTTGCGAGCGTCTGGAGGATATCAAGCACTGTGTGGGCCGGTTCGACATGATTAATATCAAGCTCTCCAAGTGCGGCGGGCTGCGTCACGCCCTGAAAATGATCGGCGCGGCGCGGGCCCACAACCTGGAGATCATGCTCGGCTGCATGTTGGAATCAAGCATCCAGATTACCGCCGCGGCCCAGATCAGCCCGTTGGTGGACTACGCGGACCTCGATGGCGCCGCGCTGCTGGCCGAGGACCCGTTTACGGGAGTCGGATTCGACAACGGCAAGCTGGTTCTGCCCCACGGCCCAGGGCTGGGAGTGGAGCGGAGGCAGGTCTGAGGCGATGGGCCCGGGCCGGAAGAACCACGGGTTGCGCAGGTTATGGACTGGTTATCCAGCTTGCAGGATGAGGTAGCTTGGTTTGGCGGATAGCTTCTATCGGCCGCCACTGCAAAAATTACTTCGCCACGGGCCAGTCCAGCGCGCCGGTGGCGAACGCCCCCACATCGAGGCCGTCGCGGCGGCCCTGGCGATAGTAATGAATTGCCGTCCGGGCCACCATCGCGGCGTTATCCGTACAGAGCTCCATCGGCGGGACGATAACCCGGATGTCCTCGCGGCTGCCGGTGGCATCGAGGCGGTTGCGAAGCAGGGTGTTGCGGGCCACTCCGCCCGCCACCACCAGGCAGCGTGCGCCCGAGCGCTCGCAGGCGCGGATGGATTTATTGACCAGCACATCGGCCACCGCGGCCTGGAAAGAAGCCGCCAGGTCGGGGATCGCCTGCTCCAGCCCACCGCGTTCGGCCAGGTCCCGGGTTTCGTAGAGCACGGCGGTTTTAAGTCCCGAGAAACTCATGTCCAGCGAGTCGTCACGCATCATCGGCCGGGGGAACGGGAACGCGGACGGGTTGCCGTCCTCGGCCGCCTTTTCGATCACCGGACCGCCGGGGTAACCCAACTCCAGCATCTTGGCCACCTTGTCGAAACTCTCGCCCACCGCATCGTCGCGGCTGCGCCCCAGGATCAGGTATTCCCCCCAGTCGTCGACCTCCACCAGCAGGGTATGGCCGCCGGAGACCAGCAGGGCTACGAACGGCGGCTCCGGCGGGTTGGGCAGCAGCATGTTGGCCATCAGGTGCGCTTCCACGTGATTGACCCCCACCAGCGGACGGCCCAGGGCCAGGGCCAGTGATTTGGCCGTGCAAATCCCCACCAGCAGCGCGCCGATCAGGCCGGGGCCGACAGTAACGCCGATCAGGTCGATATTGGCGGGAGAGAGGCCGGTCTCGGCCAGCGACCGCTCGATCATCGGCAACAGGGCCTGCTGGTGCGCCCGGCTGGCCAGTTCCGGCACCACGCCGCCGTAGCGCTCGTGCTCCAGCTGGCTCAGCACCAGGTGGCTCAACAGCTCGTTCTCGTCACGCAGCAGGGCCACGCTGGTCTCATCGCACGAGGTCTCTATGCCCAGAGTCAGCACGGGGGGACGCCTTCTTTCACCCGAATTATTCATAAAAATATCGCTCACTTCTTTAACGGCAGGTACTGCGGATAACTTACTGGAATATTTCTCAAAGCTCGACCCGATTTGCCAATATGATCCCGCTAAGGTAAAAAAACAGCGATATTTTTACCTTCGGCTCGCCTGATTTGTCCGAATAGCTGCGTCATCGCAGAACTTGCGGTACATTGGTACAGCTACGTTCCCGCTTCCTTGCTCTCGAACAAATCGGGCTTCGTGAATGATTCGGGTTTCATCGCTTGTTGGCCGTGGAAGTCAGAACGAAAACCGTAGCGAGCGCAGGCGGTTGACCACGGTGATTATTTCCGCCACCGCACTGTCCAGCTGTTCTTCTGAGTTGGAGTGGCCGAGGCTGAAACGTACCGCGGCCTGGGCCAGAGTGGGGCTTACGCCCATGGCGGTGAGTACGTGCGAGGGCTCCAGCGAACCGCTGGCGCAGGCTGAGCCGCTGGAACAGGCGATCCCGGCCAGATCCAGGTTGAGCAGCAGGGCCTCGCCCTCCACGCCCTCGAAAGAAACGTTGAGCGTGTTGGAAAGACGATATTGCCTGTGGCCGTTGAGATGCACTCCCTCGAGCTTGCCGCTCAGACCGTTCCACAGCCTGTCGCGCAGAGCAGAGAGTTTCTTATCGCCGGACTCCAGTTCTTCCCCGGCCAACCGGCAGGCCTCGCCGATTCCGGCGATCCCGGCCACGTTCTCGGTGCCGGCGCGCATTTTCCGCTCGTGGGAGCCGCCCAGCAACTGCGGGGATACTTTGGTTCCGCGGCGGATAAACAGCGCCCCGGCGCCTTTGGGGCCGTAGAGCTTGTGGGCGCTGATGCTGAGCATGTCGACAGGGGAATCAGCCAGCTTGATCGGCAGTTTGCCGGCCGCCTGGACCGCATCGGTATGGATGTAGACACCACGGGCGCGGCAGATAGCGGCCAGCTCGTCGATCGGCTGCACGGTGCCGACCTCGTTGTTGGCCGAGATCACGCTGACCAGCAGGACGTCGTCATGCAGGGCGAGCATTTGCTCCAGTTCGTCCGGATCGACTCTGCCGCCGCTGTCCACGCCGAGTAAATGGAGGTCGAACCCCTTGGCCTGAAGGCGCCGCAGGGGCCGCAGCACCGCATGGTGTTCCACGGGAGTGCTGATCAGGGCGCCACCGGCCATGCCCGAGGCTTCCACCGCGCCGAAGATGGCCAGGTTATTGCTTTCGGTTCCGCCGCTGGTAAAGAAGATTTCCTCTTCGTCCGCACCCAGCAGCCGGGCCACGTGCGCTCTGGCCCTGTCGATCGCCGCGCGGGCCGCCCGGCCCTCGGCGTGGATACTCGACGGGTTGCCGAAACCGCCGTGCAGCCACGGCAGCATCGCATCGAGCACGCGCGGGTCGACCGGCGTGGTGGCGTTGTGGTCCAGATATATCCGGTCTTTGTGGGCGGCAGGTGAATTCATCGTATTTTTCCGTTGATTGTTCGGCTATCAGTAACACTAATAGTGGCGCCTGAGAACAACATCAAACGGCCCTGAAATCAATTTTCTCGATTTTTTGCTGTCAGGGGCGGATGGATCATCCCCTGGGTTGGGCTTAACTCTTGAGAACTGAATTCCCAGGGCAACCATTTTTTTCGCGTTTTTACAGCCAGGCCTTTGAACCGAGAAGTGGAGTTTACTACCGGCTGCCGGGTTTGTCAACAGAGGGCTCCGGCGGGGGCGGCTGGTTGTTGATGGCGCGGTATTTTTCGATGATGCGGAAGATTTCCTGGGAGAGGATGCTGCCGGGGTCGCGCTGGACGAACATGCTGAACGCCTCGGTGGCCTGCTCCGTGTCGCCCATCATATTGTAGGCGTAACCCATGTTCAGGTAGATTACCGGCCGGGCGAGATCGTAGCGGCTGGCTTCCCGCAGATAGTGCAGAGCGGCCTCCGGGTACTCGTTGGACAGGTACAGCGAGGCCATCATCACCCAGGCCAGAGCGGTGTCCTGGGGAGAAAAGGAGAGGTAGTTGAGCCAGCGCAGCGAGTCGGCGCTCTGAAGGTAGATCGACAACTCTTCCGCGGCCAGGATTTCTTCTTCCGTGCTCTCGCCGTCGCCGGCCTTGTCCTCACCGCCGCAGCCGGCCACGGCGGCGGCGAGAGCCAGGGCCACGGCCGTGGTGGCCAGCACTCGTTTAAGCGTTACCAGGGCCATTTTCCGTAGTACCTGTCCCAAATGGTTTCGGATACGTCGTAATCTATTTCGAACTCGTTCAGACGGGCTACCAACAGTTCGCGGAAGTCCTTGATCATGAACTTGCTCTCGTTCACCAGTTCGGCGGTGTTGGCGAAATTGTCCGCACCGCCTTCATCGAGGAAGTCCTGGAAGGAGCTGACCGCGATACTGTCGTGGTAGGCGATATAATCGAGGCGGTTGTAGAGCTCAAGGGCCACATCGTGCTCCACCCGTCGTCGCAACATCCTGCGCCGCTGCTCGGTGGCCTTATAGTCGGGCAGCAGCTCTTTTTCGAACAAATCGCGCACCTGGGATGGCTGTTCCACGTACTTGTTGGCCATAATGCGGAACAACTCGTAGAAGCGGACAGTGGTAGCCATGTAGTGATCAAACATTCTCGCGAGCAGGGCCAGTTCACTCCGCACGGCGAGCCGGTAAAGCTCGGCATCGCCCATTTTCTTCTGCAGGTGAATGTTGCGGGAGGAGCGGTTTTTGTTGCGTAGTTCACTGCGAAACATGGCTATTTCCCTGGCCCGTGAGGTGGAGATCAGCGGCCTGGCGGGTTCGCCCACCTGCGCGGTGGCGACGGCCTCGGGCGGCTGTTCTTCCCCGCCGCCGCCACCGAACATCAGCAGGCCCACCGCAACCGCGCTCAGCATACCGGCTGCGACAAAAGCGAGCAGCAATTTCAGTTTGCCACCGCTCAGCAGGTTTTTAAATCCGCCGTCCCGGTCTGCGGATTTGCCCCCGGCGGGGGAATCGCTGCCGGAAGTATCGAACTCATCGTTTTCGACAGGCTCGGTGTTGCCCGGCTCTGTATCTTTTTCCGCCATCTTGGAACTCTGTGCGGCAGAGGTTGAAGGGCATCTTTGCCTAGCGGCCGGATATTTCTCCGGCACCACGGTGCAAGTGCTGAAATCAGGCTATGCCTTAATTTAATATATTACAAGTAGTTAATAGTTTCACCAGTTTTTTTTCGTGTCAAATATCGGTTGTGGTACAGAACTTGCTCTTTCAGGCCGGCGAAAGACGATGACGGAAAATGCCGGCTTCGCTTACGGAGCAACATCGTTCGGCGCTGCCTCTGATTAGCCCCCGATCAGTAGAACCGCTGGTAGTAATATCGAAACTTTTACCCTAAAGATTTAATCCGAAGCAACGCTACAGTCAGAGGAGTGACTGATGACCATCACCACGCATGAAGTCGATGACATCGCGGTAGCCGAGGTCAGCGGCCAGATCAACTTCCAGAACACCCAGACACTCAAGGACCTGTTCAGTGAACTGGAGGCACGCAACCAGAAAGCTATCGTGGTGGACCTCAAGGAGACAGAGTACATCGACGGGTTCGGTCTGAGCGTGCTGGTTAACCTGAGCCGTAGTGTCTACAAGGGCGGCGGTAAGCTTTCGCTCTCCAGTCTTAACCGGGAGTTGCAGCGAATTTTTACCAAGACCAAGCTCGACCGCTGGTTCGACATCTACGAGTCCCAGGAAGAAGCCTGCCGCAAGCTGAAAAGGGGCGGTGGCAAGCCCCGGACCCGCGAGCGCAAAAGCGCCTGACTCTAATTGATCGATTTAGTGTAGCCTGCCTGCCGGGCCCGCTCTTCGCTGCGGAAGATTACACGGAGTTCTTCCGGTATCTTATCGTAGAAGATGCTGCCGGGCAGGTGGTACACACGGGTTGCCTTGTTAGCGATAATCCGCACCGAAGCGCCTTCGCCGGAATTGACGGCGGGGGCGTTTTCCGTCAGCGGTGAATTGCCGCCGCCCAGCAGCTTGCCGATCGCCTGCGCCGTCGTCGCCGTCGCGCCGCCCGTGCGCTGCATCTCCATCAGGGCCGCCTGGGTTTCGCGCAGGGTCTTGCGCAGGCTTTCCACCTCACGTTCCAGCCGGGCGATCCGCTCTTCCAGGCCGCCGGAGCCCGCGGCAGGCGTTGGCGGTTGCGCGGCCGGAGCCGGAGTTTGCGCGGCTGGTTCGGCGACCAGTTTCTCGTAGATGAAAGCAATCCGGTTGTCCGGCAGTTTGACCCGGTACCATTCCCCGCGCTTGATGAACTTCTCCAGCAAGTCTCCCTTGTACACCTTGCCGATCCGCTTGTAGTCAAGCCCCGGTCCCTCACGCACATTGGCGTATTCGTTGGCTACCACAAGGTAGCGGCCCGAATCGATTTTCAGCGCCGTGCCGGCTGCGGGCTTGCGGGATTCCGGCTGCGCTTGCGGCTGCTCGCCTGTTACGCTGTAGGGGATCACCCAGCCCTCGTATCCGCCGTAGCTGACAAGGTAAAAGCTGTCCTCGACCGCCAGCATGTTGACCTTGCTGTTTTTCTCCAGGTACTTGATAATCGGCGAGGAGATCGACGGGTCCTTGAACATCGGTGCTTTTTCCTGCACCACGGTCAACTGCTGGGCGCTGGCGGCGGCATTGATCAGCAACGTGCAAACCAGGGCCAGCAGCGCGGATGTTGGGAATCGGCTGACTGTCATCATTACTCCACCGGGAATAATTGTTATCCAGAACGTTGCGTATGCGCCGCAGAGGGGCGCCCTCAATAAAACGTTCAACGCCCTCGAATGAAGATTTCGTCTGGGCAAGTTGTCAAGGGCAGGGCAAGCCGTTTCTTTTGCTGATCCTGTTACTTGCGATATACCCGGCAGTTGCATCACCCGCTTCGTTTTGAGCCGGCATAGCGGGAAACGGCCCTTGACAACTTCAATGCCCACACTTGTGTTTTTTCAACACGCCTCTATGAGGATCGTTTTCAACGGCTCGTTACGGTTCAACTCAAAGTAACTGTTACGTTTACACTAATCAGTCAGAATCAGCCGCGCAAGCTTTTGCCGCCGGCAGGAGCTGAATGGTAATCGAAAAAAGCGCTTGCACGCGTGTAACCGGTGATTATATTCTAAATTAATATATTGTTCTGAAGTGCAATAGACGATATTCTCTTGCCCGGGTATGCAGAGCGGTCAACAAGCCAGCCAGGAGAGTGAGATGGACAGGGAAAGCCTGACAGTCATCCTGGCCCAGATTCTGACCAGCGACGAGAAGTGGCAGCATGAAGTGGAACGTAATGTGATGCTGCAGAAGACTATCGACGAGTTGTTCAGCAACAGCGTGTTTCATGTGCTGCTGGAAAACCAGATGCTGCCCAAGATGGGCGATACCGCTCTGCCGCATTTCAGGGCGGTCGAGTTGATCTGCGCTTTCCGCGAGCTGGCCGTGCAAAGGGCCGAGGGCACGTTGGACGAGAACGGCCTGGAGCGGGAACTGGAAGACCTCCATTTCAAGCTTTGCGACAAATACAACGCCTCCACTTCGTTCGCCCTGGAGTTGAGCTTCAAAGAAGCGATGATGGAGGCCGAACGTTTCGCCAGCCTCCACCACGCCGAGCCCCAGTTCGCCACCCGGCTGGATCGTTTCCGGCTGCTGTTGGTCCCCCTCTTCTCGGGCGGCGATGAGAATTCCTGCCGCTGCCAGCTCGTGCTGCTGGAGAATGTCCGTCCTCCGCGCAGCGCCTGGCGCAGGAAGTGATATTTTTTCTTTCATACCTTGCTCATCCAGCTATTCGTCTCTGGATGAATTCATAAATAAAACATACCCGGACACGTGATCTGTGCCCGGGTTTTTAGTGTGATTACGGGAACTCAAGAGTGGTTCCGGGTTGTCACATTTTCCGAAGTTTATGGAAGCTGCAACCAGACATATGAATGATCCGATTCTTTCTCAACGGCATCATCCCATACAGAGCCATCTGCTTCGAATAAAGTCCAGGGAGCATCATAAGAATGGAAATGGTATTGATATGCAAAATGGGCTTGGTAATCACTAAAGTACTCGTGAGAAACAACCCAATTATCCCAGGGCTCTCTTTTGTGGCTTTGCAGCTTGTGCGTCATTATTTCACCGATAAGGGGTGGATTGCCTGTCTCGCTATACATTTGTATTCTTGTTGCACCGACCTGCGCCCATCCAGCTTCAGCCCACCAGCCTCCCGACGCCAATTGAGCGTTAACCCTGGATTTGACTTTTCCCGCGGTACTTTGCTCACGATTTAACAGGGAACGGTAATGTTTCTCCGAGATAGCGTCGGCTTCCAGATATTTTGCCTTGTTGCTGAAACGATATAAAACTCCGGATTTCATAGGGCTGGTCCCGTCCCATTGCACTTCTCTCTGGAGCTTGACAACAGGTATCTGGCCCTCTGTAAAAACTACGCTGATTCCATCCCAGCCTTCCTTGCTTTTTTCCAGACAATAACCCCTGACGTTTTCTCGAGTCAGTTCGGGGGCCAGGATTTTAACCGTGCCTGACGAGGCCAGCATTGAACCGGCTGGCTGAGATTCAGTTAATAAACTCGGCGATTTGTCGTTACAACTGGTAAGAGTAACGGAGAGAATTATAATGAAACAAATAAACATGGCGATTTTTTTCATTGTTTCATCCCTCTTTCATGTGTAAGCCGCTAATTAATTGCAAGAAACAGATAACAGCAGGATAGCAGTTATTGAGCATTACCTCCTGATTAGAGTGCGTGATACTAAAACCGAAGGTAAAATTATGTATTTATTACAGTTGTAGCTCATAAACATAAATAAATACAACTATACAATAAGTATAAGCAACGCATCAAGCCGTGTCAATAAAAAGACATGATAATATCGCTTTCGGGATCCTGCTGCAGCTTGATCCATTACTATCGTTAAAGTTGATTTTTTGTATCGCCCTAAGCGAATATGATTTTTTCAACGCTCAAGCGGCAAAGTTTAGCGGGGATATTAACTCAATCGTAACGGATTATAAAACTGGCAAGCGGATTGCTCGGTTACTAACAGACATGGGATGGAATAGGGACAGATACTGAGGAATTACTTTTAACGGCAGGCTTAGAAGGCCAGTCCCAGGCTGAACATGTGTCTGGAGCCGAGCCGCCCCCAGTGGCGCCAGGCGTAGTCTATCTGGCCGCGGAAGAGCAGGAAATCGTAGCCGATCCCACCTCCGGCAGAGAGGCCCCGCAGGCGGTTCGAGGACTCGAGCCCCAACTCGTCGCCACGCAGCTCCCAGCCCCCTCTGAGCGCGGTGGTAACTTTATCGCTCATCTTACGGGTCAATTCAGTACCTACGCTCCAGCTTACGGGCATGTTGTTGTTCTCGTTTACCTCCACGGCGGCCAGCCAGGCGTGGGAGCGGCCCTGACGGAGCACGTAGCTCACTCCGATATGGAAGCTGGTGGGCAGTTTGAAACTGGTGGCCCGCCGCATGCCCTCGCGGTCCTGGCGCGCGATATTGCCGCCGGGATAAAGGTCCTCCGGGTCAATACCGATCTTGAGCCCGTTGCCGCCGTAGGCCAGGTTGCCGCCGATATTACGGATCAGGAACGCCAGCCGAATCTCGCGCCCGGCCAACGTGGTGTGGTAGTTTGTGCCGATATCGAACGCGATTGTGCTCTGGGAGTTGCCCGCTATATTCTCGTGGATCCCCTTTATATTGATCCCGGCGCTGGCGCGGTCGCTGAAATTCCACGCCAGCGAGGCCCCGGCCTGCATGCTGTAGCTGCCGAACGTGGCTCCCGTGCCTCCCGGCTGGCTGACAGTGGTTATCTCCTGCTCACCCATCGTCAACACGCCCATCAGTCCGCCCAGCACCAGTTTACCCCCGGCCAGCGGCGCGGCCGCGGCGGCGTAGGTGTAGCTCACGTCCAGCGGCTGGTTGGAAACGGTGAGCAACACCTGGGGACCGGTCAGAAACCCCAGCCCGGCGGGGTTCCACCACACGGCGCTGATCTCGTCCGCCAGCGCCCCGTACGCCCCGCCCAGCGCCACACCCCGGCCGCCCACCGGGATGGTCAGGAACTCCGCGGCGCGCGTACCGGCCTCGCTGAACCCCTTCGGGATCCCGTCGCCGGGATTGAACGAACCGGAGCCGGCGGCCTGCAGAGCCGAACATGTCAGCGACAGAATAGCCGCTATTTTCAGTAATCTGGTCATGGAATCTCTATTAAACGTGTTGAAAAATAACGGCAATAAGGGAATTTAGCTGTCAAGGGTCAGCCGTAGGCTGATTTACACGCTCTTGACAGCGAAAAAAGTAATAAATTTGATTCAGGGACGTTGAATGTTTTTAATTCCAACGGCCCTCTATTTCCGGGCGAATAAGTTCAGCCTTCTGAAAAGCTCGAAATATGTGCCGTCATCCCGGCGGGTTTCCTTCAGCATCCGTTCGACCACCATATTTCGGAATTCGCTTTTGTGCTCCGTTTCGATAACATGCAACAGGGGAACCAGGCTTGGCTGGTCCAGCCAGCCGATTATAGCGTCGGCGTCCGGGAAATACCTTTCCGCGTTTTCACTCCAGACCCGGGTCTGCTTAAAAGGGAACTGCTTAACCAATGCCTCGTATTCCCCGGGTTCAGGCATAAACCAAGGCCACTGGAAATCTGCGAAATAAGGCATGAATTCCTGCTGCTGCATCACTTCCCGGACAATCTTGAAAAAAGTCGCGCAGTTCCCCTTGCCGGCAAAGTTGAAACGAACAATTCCGTTTTCCTTCAAAGCGCGATAAACCCTGGACAGCAACGATTGATGGTCGGTTATCCAGTGCAACGCGGCGTTGGAAAAAACCAGATCGAATTCAGCGTTAAAATCCAGCAGATTGATATCCGCTATTTCAAAATTCAAATTCGGCTTTTTGATTTTTTCGGCCGTTTCTATCATACTCTGCGAGGCATCCAGCCCAAGCACAAATCCCCGGGGGACAAGCCCGGCAAGCCTGGCTGTCAGAACACCGTCGCCACATCCCAGATCCAGGATGCGTTCATTGCCGTTCAGGGCGCATTCGTCAATTAAGCGTTGCCCCCACTCTTTTTGATGGGCGGAGGTTTTTTTGTATTTTGCGCCGTCGAATTCAAACGTCATTCAGCCGGTCCCCTTAATTAATAATCGAAAACTTGCCCAGGTATTTTTCGCCGGTGCGTGCGCTCTCCACGTGGAAATAGTACGTCCCGCTGGCCATCTCCTGGCCGAAGCGGGTGCGAAGGTTAAACCTGCGGGTGCCCCCGCCGGAGTCGAACGCGCTGAACCCGCTCTCGGCCACGCCGGGGCCGTGTTCGAGTACGTTGACCAGAATCCCGCTGATCGTGTAGATCCGGATCGTGGCCCGGGGGGGCAGGCCGGTAAAGAGCACGGTTTTGTCACCGGGGCCGCCGTCCAGCGCGCTGGAGACCAGATATGGGTTGGGCACCACGCGCACCTTGCGCAGGTTTTCGTTTTCCGGCAGGTCGGTGCCCCTGTTGAACCGGTAGACCATCCGCTGTCCCGGCACGGGGCTTACCTGCGTGCCTGACGGGTCGTTGAACTCGCAGCGCAGCAGCCAGACGTCACCGGCGGCGGGCCGCCGGACGATACCGGTTACGAACAGCTCCACGCCCCGCACGTAGAGCGCCATGCTGATGCTGTCCGGGTTATCCGGGTGGGGAGCGTAAACGGCCGTGGGCTGAAGACGGTAGTTGCGCTCGGACTTGGGATGTACGTGCAGGCTCTGCCAGATCATGTCCTCGTGGTCGTGGGTATCCAGCGGCAGGAACCCCCAGCCGTCGTCCGTGAATGGGCTGAACCGGATCTCCACCCGGTGGGTCAGGTCGCGCACGCTCACCTCGGTCCCGCTCCGCCAGCGGATCTCGATATCGCCGGGAGCGAACGCGGCCATGTTGCTGGTTGTGCGGGCGGCCTCGCCTGCCACGTACTCGCTGTTGAGCTGGTCGATATTCATCGGCTGGTACACAGTAAAGGGCATCCCGGCGAACCCCACCGCCGCCGGCACGGCCGTAAACTTGTACTGCGGATGAGGATAGGTGATTCCGGGGCTGAGCAGCGTTCCGACCTCTCCGTTGACCCGCAGCGGGGCCACCTTGGCGTCGATCCGGCCGCCGCGAAACAACTCCACCTGGCCGGAGTAAGTTACGCCGACGCTGTCCGAGCGGCCCTGGAAACTTACCGCCGCAATTTTCTCCGCTCGCTCACGGGCGAAATTTTTCTTCAGCAGGGAACCGGAGATGGTGTAGCCGCGGGAGTCCTGCCAGTGGTAATAGAGGTTGAACAGCCGCGTGGCCGGGCCTGCCGCCTCGACACTGTCGATCTCCAGCCAGCCGGAGTCCGGCAGCAGCTCGCCGTAAACGATTTCCACATCGCCGGCAACCAGCGCGCCAACCTGAGCTCTGGCCGGGGAGGTGATATCCAGCACCAGGTTCTTGCGGTACACGGAGCGGTTGGTGGGGTCCAGCGGGTCGGTGCGCACGGTGTCCGAGCTGCTGCCCAGCGTGTCGGCGGTCAGGGTGACCGGGGCCGCCTCAAGCATGGTGCCGTCGCCGGCGGAGAGCAGGTGGCTGTATGTCCCGGCCCGGCGGCTGCTGGTCCCGGAGCGCGGAGCCACCTGCTGCACAAAGCGGCCCTGCTCATCCTGACGTTTGAACCCCAGGTTGGACTCGATTGACTCCGCGCCGGTGTTGAACGGGTTGAAATCGTAGCTGGTCACCGTGTAGAACAGCGGAATCCCGTTGATCAGCCCGCCGATATCCTCGCCCCGGTCGGTGAAACTGAACGAGAGGCCGGTGTCCGTGCCCAGAGAAAGCACCAGCGGTCCCGTGCCGGTAAACCCGCCGCTGCTGAGTGTGCGGGTGACAGTGTAGTCGGTGATATTGTTGTCCAGGTCGAACTGGGCGATCAGCGCCGCGTCGCCGCGCTCACCGCTCAAGGAGCGGTAGACCCGGAAGCCCTCGAAATCCTCGGCCCGGTAGCTGTCGATATAGGGGAACGAGGGCGGCAGGCTGTCCCGGAGCGTAAGCTGCCGCGCGGCCAGCGTGCCCGCGTAGTCGTCGAGCGTGTTGTGCACGGGAAAATCGTCCCAGGTAATCGTAACCTGACGGTCGCCGGGGATCAGCCGGAAGTCCGGTGCGGCGGGCGGTCTGGGCCGCAGGAACCCGGCCTCGAACGTTGCGCGGGCCACTTCGCCCAGGGCGATAGCGCGGCTGAATTCGCCCTCGGGAGTAAGCTTGCTCAGGTCGGCGCGGCGGCCGTTGAGCGCGGGGTCGTTGGTGGCCGGGCTGAAAAAGCAGGCCGCCCAGATATTTTGCTCAGCGCCGCCGGCGGGCAGATCGAACGGTCCCAGGACGATATTCTGCCGCAGGTCCTCGACAATGGTCGCCTCCAGAAAGTCCGCATAGGGGTCGAACGCGGGCAGCAGTGCCGCTCCCGGTTGAGCGCTCAGGATGCGGTAGGCTTCGGCGTCGCTGAACGGGTCGGGCCGCTGGTCGCCGTAGGTGAACATGGTGTAGAGAAAGAAACGCTCGGCCGGCAGGTTGCGCACGCTTTCCGGAAAAACGAGTGGCTCGCCCGTTACGGGATGGGTCAGGCCCGCGTCCATGATCCCGCCGAAAGTTTCGTCTACCAGGCCGTTGCCGTCTGGCTCAAGAGCCGTGGGGTTATCGAGTCCATCGTCCTCGGTGGGGCTCTGCAGGATCACCACGCCGTTGATCGCGGGCTGACGGCCGAAACTTTCCTCGTAGAAATCGGAGTCGTAGGCCAGGGCCAGTTGCCGGGTGGGCAGGATTGCCGACGCGTCGTCGGTGGGTGTGCCGATATCGAAATCGCTCTTGAGGTCGGCCAGCGCGGCGCGGATGTCGTAGGGCGTGCCGCCGGGAGCCTCGGAGGGGTCCACATACTCGCTGGCGTTGGATAGTTTCCAGTTAACAAATAAAATATCCCGCTCGGCCCCGGTGGAGATAAACACCGCCCGCCAGGCCACTTCCACGCCCAGGCGTTTGGTACCGGCGCTCTGGAACACCGGCCCGCCGACATCGGTGAAAAAGCCCACCACGTCCTGGTCGCCGATAACCAGCGGCACGTTCAGGCCGAACGTGGGGCTGTCCGGGTCGTCGTCCACCGTGCGGAACCGGTCGGGCCAGTTATCCAGGTCGGTGGCGCTGCCGGAGAAAAAGAGTGTGGCATCGGGATCGCTGCCGGTTCCCGAGGCCCGGCCCTCGCGCCATTCGGCGTCGTAGACCGCGCTGGTTTCCACCGTGTCGCCGTAGAGCCCGTCGGCGTCGGCGTCGATCAACCCCAGCACGTTGAGGCCGCTCTGGTAGATGTAGTTGTTGGTACTGCCCGAGGGCCAGAACCCGCCCGGCGCGAACGGACTGGTGGGGTTAACCGCCAGGAAACCCGTGTTGGAGAGGTAGAGCGCAATGTTGTTGCCCGAGCTCTGGCGCGCCTCGAAACGGGCCAGATGAGTAGCGGCGCTACGTTTGAGCTTGGCGCGTCCGGGCGCGGCGGCCTCCAGCGGCACCACCGCGAGAGTGGCGGCGAGCAGGGCCGTGGCCGCAAGGGTTATGTAAGTTCGGTGTTTCATCGTCTCCAGTTTGTTGGAATGCCGGGCGAACACAAGGGAAAGCCCCTCCGAGATCAATTAACAAGTTTATTCTACTCGCTGCTCGTGGAATGATTGTATGCGCGAGGATTAAAATTGATGTATTCCCGTGCGCTCTCAAGGTCATGATGGTTACGCAGCACATGCTCGTAGTATCCGCGCTGCCATAACTTTTCATTGTATTGCAACCAGCCGAATTTTTTTACTCCCTTACCATACTGCACGGTAGTTCGTGATTTAAAAGCCTGAGTTATTCGTCCCACAGAGCCACTCGCCGTACCGTAGGGGCGAACCTTGTGTTCGCCCGGTTTTGTATCATTCATTACGTGTGATTCCGAGGACAACAGGCAGAGAATACCATGAAAATGATCCGGCATCACCATAAATTCATCCAATTTAAGCAAGGGAAACCTTTCCGGTAAATTCAGCCATTCACGCTCGATCATTGCCCCTGCGGCATTATAACCATACTGTCAGCGCTTATCTCGCCAAACAGCGCAAGGTTGCCCTGGACGGATAACGTTACAAAATACGCTCCCGGAGAGGAATAATCGTATTCCCGCAACCTTGTGGAGCGTCTGTTGGGAAAACCGGCCATTCGGATAACCTTTTTCGGGCGAACACAAGGTTCGCCCCTACGACATCAATTAGCAAATTTGTTCCACCCACACCATTGTAAAAATGGTAAAAAATCAAAAATCCAGCCTGATTCCCAGCCTGACCTCGCGGGGGCGCATCCAGGAGCGGGGGTTATCCATCGCCGCCAGCAGGGCCGCCGTGCGTAGAGCGAACGTTTCCGAATACTCCACCAGCCCGTCTCCATCGATATCCCTGATCCGGGCCAGCAGCATCCGCTCGGCCGGGTCGGCGGAGAGTTCCGCGCGCCCGGCTTCGCGCGCCACCGTAACCGGCTCGGGAGGGGTGGTGAAGGAGGTCAGCGTATTTTCCAACTCACCGAGCAGGTATCTGTCCACGCCGGGCTGGCCGGTGGTGGGGTTGACCCTGCCGGAGCTGATATTGCGCTCGTTGAACAGGTTCATCACCTCCAGGAACACGCTCAGGCGGCGGTATTCGTCCAGCGGGAAGCGACGGGTGAGGCGCAGGTTGGCGAAACTTACGCTCCCGGTGCGGCTGTTGTTGTTCTCGCCGGTAAGCAGGTTGCCCTGCCGGTTTACCACCGAGTAGGGTCTGCCGGAATGGAATTGCCAGGTCAGGAACGCATCGGTGCGGGCCAGGTACCTGTTGGCCCAGGTGCCGGCCAGGAAATCCGCCGGCAGGGTCAGCCGGGCCTGGAGGTTGAGCGAGTGGGTCTGGTCCGTGTCCGTGGGCGTTTTCCGGCTCGGCGGCTCGGGGTTTTTGTCGCGGCCGGTAACAGGGTCGCGGATAATCTGGCGGCCGAACGCGCGGGCGAACTCCTGCGGGTCGCTGGCGGTGGAGCGGGCGAACGTGAGCGAGTAGCTGGCGCTTACCGACCAGAGGCCCTTGTGACGGCGGCTGAAACTGAGGTCGAAGCCCTTGACGTTGCCGTGATCTCCATTGGTGGCCACGAACAGGTTCTTGCCGAAACGGGTACTGGCGCGGCCGGTGTCGCCCGCCAGGTCGAGCAACTGGGCGGGAGTCAGCCAGCGGTAGGCGATATTGCCGGTGATATCCTTGTTGTAGCCGACGAAGTCGAGCACGATATCCTCGGTGAGCAGAGTTGTCAACCCAGCCTCGAACGCGGTGGTACGGGGGATATCAAGCCGGCCGTTGCCGAAATAGTTATTGATATTGTCGCTGGCCAGGTCCTGCTGGACGTCGCGGGAGAGCAGGCTGTAGTAGTCGCTGAACGACGGGACCTGGGTGAACGTACCGTAGCTGAGCCGGAGCTGGCTCCTGTCGGTTACCGGGAAGCCGACCTCCACGCGCGGGCTGAGTTCGTTTTTCATCCCCGGCTGATAACGCGGGTCGCCGGGGAGCGCCTCGCCGGGCACGGAGGGGAAACTGACGGCCGGGTCGAACGCATCGAGCCGCAGGCCGGTATCGAGCACCAGGTCGCCCAGGTCCAGCCGGTTCTGCGCGTAGGCGGAATAGAGTTTCGGTTTTACGCGCCAGGCGTCCTGCAGCGGTCCGCCCACGTAAAAGAAGTGCCTGTTGTCGATCTCCATGCGCTGCATTTCCACGCCGGTCTTGAAACGCACGTAGCGGTGAAGCTGGCCGTCGTAGTCGCCCTTGACTGTCAGGCGGTTTTCCTTGTCGTTGATCAGGCGCAACGGCAGGCCGCTCTCGTTAAAGAGCAGCAGGGGGTTGGCCGGGTTGCCCTGGCCGCGAAGGCCGGGCAGGGGAGTGAACGTGCTGGCGAACGGATTGAGGAAACCGCTGTTGTAGACCGGGTAGCTGGAGCCGTCGGGCTCCAGGCCCTCGGAGGCCCGGTAAATCTGGCTCAACCCGGTGCGGTTCTCGTCGATAAACACCAGGTCTCCGAAGCCGAAACCGCCGATTGTGGAGCGCTCGTAGCTGCTTGCCGCCAGAGCGCCGCCGTGCTGGTTGTTACTGTAAAAACTGGCCCTGAGGATCAGGTTGCTGCTTCTTTGTGCGCTTTGGGCCAGGTTGATATCCGCCCCCACAATCGTGTTGGAGGTCCGCACACGCTCGGCCGGGTTGCGCCTGGCCGGGGCGTTGAAAATGTTTTCGTGCTGGTAGTAGATCCGCTGGTTGCGACTGGTCGTGTAGTTGGCCAGCAGTTTGAGCCGGTCGGAGGCGTACCAGGTAAACTTGCCGGTAAGCGAGTAGATATCCCCGCTGTTGCCCGGTAGGCGGGCCGGGTTGGGTTGGCTGAACACGCCGCTGCTGTTGAGTTGGCGTCCATCCGGGCCAAACTGATCGCCGGGGGTGAGCGTGCGCACCTCCGGCAGACCGTCGCCGTTTCCGTCGCTCCAGAGGACATTGGCGAACGAGTAGCGGTCCAGCCGCTGGATGCCGGGCTGCGCGGAGTTGGCATCGAGTACGCCCACCTTGCGCGCGGCCAGCGAGGACTGATCGTAGAGGCCCAACTGGTCAAGATAGCCGTTGAGCCGTCCCAGGAAGCGCTGGTCGATCCCGCGGAAGCCGCCGTCGCTTGCTCCCGGATCGCTATCGGCCATGCCGCTGAGTTCCGTGGAGAGAAACAGGCTGGAGAAGCGGGGCAGGCCCACCGGCACGCTCAACTCACCGGAAAGCTCGTTGTAGCCATAGTCGCCGGAGCGGGGCATGGCGCCGTCGGAGATGAGCTGCAGGGCCCCGCCCAGTTTGTCCGCGCCCTCGCGGCTGATGATGTTGATCACTCCGCTC
The DNA here is from genome assembly GCA_024278175.1 of Gemmatimonadales bacterium. Classification (GTDB taxonomy): domain Bacteria; phylum Gemmatimonadota; class Glassbacteria; order GWA2-58-10; family GWA2-58-10; genus JAJRTS01. The sequence continues at coordinate 18,535 of JAJRTS010000096.1, forward strand.
TGGGCCTGGCCGTACTCGGCGTTGAACCCGCCGGTGATCACGTTGACTTCCTCGACACTGTTCTTGCCCACCACCAGCGGGCTGTTGTCGGAAGACACCTTGTCACTGAGGTAGGACTGCTCGGAATAGGCCCGCACCAGGATCCCGTCGATATAGACCGCTTCCTTGCCCAGCCGACCGCCGCGGATACTGAAGCGCCCGGCCTCGTCCTGCACCACTCCGGCTTTGTATGAGAGCGCCTCGTTCAGCGTGTTGACCGGCATGTTCCCGCTGAAATCGCTTGGCAGGCGCTGCTTGGTCTGGACGTTGTCGCGGGGCACCATCGGTTCCGGGTCGGCCTCGATCACCAGTATTTCGAGCTGGATAATGGCCATCTGCATGGCGGCGTTAACGCGGGCGGTATTACCGGCCATCACCTGTACTCCCTCGACCATCGCCGGGGTGTAGCCGGTGAAGTTGAAGCGTACCGAGCGGGTGCCGGGCGGAACGTTGAGAATGAAATAATAGCCTTCGGAGTTGGTGATATTGCCCAGCGTGGTGCCCTGGACGCTGACCTGCGCGCCAGCCATCGGAGCGCCGGTCTCCCCGTCGGTGACAACGCCCTCGATCTTGCCGGTGCTCTGGGCAAGAGCGGTGGAGCAGGCAAGCAGGACAGGCATGATCGTGGTCAGCAGGCGTCTGGGGATCATCGGAGCTTTCTGAACAATTAGAAACGCCGGATAACTGGAACAGAGCGTAGAAATATTGTATGCACGGCGCGCTTTAGTGTCAAGCCTGGCACTCTGCTGCAACCGGATGCCGTTTCATAAATATTAGGAACAGGGGTTGCGGACAAGTCAGATCCCGCTTGGGGGGTGACGGGAGGGCGGGAGGGGGAAAAGCGCCCCGTTAGGGAAAAAAAGCGCCCCGCAGTTGCGGAGCGCTTTTTCTTGCGAATTGCTATCAGCCGCCCAGGTACTAGCGCGATTTCCACTGCACAGGCACCCGCACCCGCACCCGCACCGGTTCGCCACGGTTGAGCGCCGGGTGGAACTTGATTTTTTTGGCCCACTCCACCGCGATCTTATCCAACTCGGGATAACCCGAGGAGGTGGCGATAGAGGTACGGTCTTGATCCACACTGCCGTTTTTGAGCACGTAGAAGTCAATCAGCGTGGTCACGTCGACCCTGGCCCTGGCAATATAGGCGGGCATCTTGGGCTGAGGCGGCACGGTCTTGAACTTCGGCATCATTTCGGCCACCATCAGGAATTTCTCGACATCATCTTCCTGTCCGACATCGGGCATTTCCGGGATCAGGTCGGGCGGCGGCGGCGTGGTTTCCTCGATAGTGATATCCTCGTCAATTTCCTCTTCAGCCATCTGAGGGATGCTGGGCTTTGCCAGCGTTTTGGGTGGCGGTGGAATCACTACCTCGGGGGGCAGGTCGATAGCTTCCATGCTGGTTTCCTGCTGCATGCTGATGTCGGGATTGATCGCGGGCATCCCCAGGATGAACGCGATATGGCCGATCAGGGAAATGATGATGGCTATCCCGGTGTATTTGCCGTATTTCTGCTTGAAAAGAAAATTGGCGCTATGGCTCAACGATGCCGCTGTTACCTCGAATTTTGCGACACCCAGATCAGGCGTCTGCTGGTTGTTTTTCGTCATAAAATCCCTCCTTAACGGGACAGATCGAGGGCTTCTTTTTCGAGGTTCGTGGAGAACATTACCTGCACCGTGTTTGCCGCTTTGAGTATCTCCAGTACACGGTCGATCTTGTTGTACGGGATATTCTTGTCGGCGCGGAAGGCGATGAGTAACTTGCCCTTACGCTCGGTATACTCCTGGCGCAGTTTCTCGACCAACGCGTTGGTCTTGCCGCCGTCCATCGGGTTATAAGCCACATCGTCCACATAAACCCAGCCTTCCTCGTTGATACCGGGTGTGGAAGCGTCGTCCTGGTTGACCCAGACGTGGACGATATTTTTGTTCTTGAACTCGGTCTTCTTAAGGGCCTCGGCTTCCGGCCACGCGATCTTCAATGGTTTTTCCTTGCGGAACACGGTGGTAACCATGAAGAAGATCAGCAGCAGGAAGGCGATATCGGCCATTGAAGATGTAGGGATAGTTTCCTGAACGCGAGACTTCCGCTTCAGCGAACCTTTCTTTTTTGCTTCAACCGACAAAATATGCTCCTTTCAACAGAAGCTCTAATCTCTAACGTCAAGTCAATGCCGAGCAGGGATTGCCGGGACGCTACTTGAGCATCTGCAGGCTGATTCGGCTGGCCTCGGCTTGCTGCAACTCGTCGAGCACCTGGACCATCTGGTCGTAGGTAGCGTCGGGGTTGGTTTTTACCGCAGCAATGATTTTCGGGTTCAGCGCAATTTCCTGACGCATGCGCTCGGCAAGCCCGTCCACCGGAATCGGCTGCTCTTCAGGGTTTTTACCCTTTTTGAGCGTGATTCGTCCGTCGGGGTTGACGATGATATGCAGCATGTTCTTCTGGCTGACCTGTATTTCCTGGGCCTTGGATTCGGGCAACAGCAGTTCGAGTCCCTTCTCCTCGTTGAACACCGTGGTGGTGAGGAAGAAGACCAGCAGCAGGAAAGCTATATCAGCCATCGATGCGTTAGGAATTTCAGCATCTACCTTGTTTTTCCTCTTAATCAGCATCTAAACCGCTCTCCGGTTTTTTCGGGAGACATGTCAGAAATAACCCGACCGGATTATTAGCAGAGTTATCCGGCCGGAGTTGCTTGCTTTAACACCGTGCACAACTGAAATCAGGCGTCAGCAGCGGTTTTATTCCGAGCATCTTCCAGATCCATAACGGCTTCGACGATCAACTGCGAGCTTTCTTCCATGTCGAGGATCATCTTGTCGATACGGGTCACGAAATAGTTATGGGCGATCTGGATCGGGATAGCGATTGCCAGACCGGCGGCTGTGGTGATCAGTGCTTCCTTGATACCACCGGCCACGGCCTGGGGGCTGACCTCACCGAGTTTCTCAATCGAGGCGAACGCGTTGATCATACCGGTAACCGTACCCAGGAAACCGAACATCGGGGCCACGTTACTCAGGGTGGCAAGCACCACGATACCGCGCTCCAGGAAAGCAAGCTCGATCGTGCCGGTGTTCTCGATAGCCTTGAGCACGCGCTCACTGCCCTCGCGGACCTTACGCAGACCGGAAAGCAGAATAGCGGCAACGGGGCCGGTCGTGTTTTCGCACAATTCCACAGCGGCCTGCATGTCCTTCTCTTCCATGAAGCTGTTAATCTGGCTGAGCAGCTTCTTGGTTTTGATCGAAGCCATGGTCAGGGTTATCGCTTTAACTATGATGGTCGCAAGCCCAATTATAGAGCAGATAGCCAGCGGGACCATCCAAATGCCGCCGTTCCATGTCAATTCGCCCAGCGGGGTGCTGAAAAACCACTGGCTGAAATCGTTGTAGATGAGCCAATTAATCATAGATCAAAGACCTCCACTCGTAAATGAATAGTGAAAGAACAGCACCAATAAGTTTACATACTTTGCTAAGAGGAATCTCAAGTTACCCCGCCATTTAATGAAAGTCAAGTTTTTTTTGGGCAACATTTTAGGTGCCCCGCTGAGATATTATTGCCACCGGAAAACAAACTATTATACACGTTTCGCCCGTTAAGAGCAAACTGTTTTAAGCCTCCTGGGCTATATGCTATTAGTTGTAGCGGCGGCCTCGCGGCAGGCGCAATAATGACCCGGATAAATCTCCCGTAGCGGTGGACTTCCATCAAGGCAATTGCTCCCGGCCAGCGGGCAGCGCGCCGAAAAAGCACAACCGGCCGGCATTGACAAACCGGCGTGGCCACCTGTTTGTGCCCTCACGGATGCGTCCGGTCCGCCGCGCCAGGGTTCGGGGCGAAGGACCGATTCGAGCAGCAGGCGGGTGTAAGGGTGAGCCGGATGCTCGAATATCCGCTCCGTTGCGGCAAGCTCCACCAGGCGGCCACGGTACATCACGGCCACCCGGTCGCTCACCTGGCGCACAACAGCCAGGTCGTGGGAGATAAACAGCATCGCCATTGCCAGCCGGCGGCGAAGCTCCATCAGCAGCCGGAGAATCTGGCCCTGGATCGAGATGTCGAGCGCGCTCACCGGCTCGTCGGCCACCACGAAATCAGGCTCCACGCTGATCGCGCGCGCGATAGCGATCCGCTGGCGCTGCCCGCCGGAAAACTCGTGAGGATAGCGCCCGGCATGCGCGCTCTCCAGTCCCACCGACTCCAGCAGTTCGCGGATCCTCTTTTCCAGCCCCGAGCCGGAGAGCTTCAGATGAATCCGCAATGGTTCGGCCAGGGTGCGGCGCACGCTGAAACGGGGGTTGAGCGAGCCGTAGGGGTCCTGGAACACTATCTGCATCCGTTTGCGCAGAGCGCGCAGGCCCCGCTCACCCAGCGCCTGGAGGTCTGCCCAGTCGAACTTCACCGAGCCGGAGCTCGGCGGTTCGAGCCCAAGCAACAGCCGGCCGGTGGTGCTCTTACCGCAGCCGGACTCACCCACCAGGGCCAGTGTCTCGCCGGGGGCCACGGCAAGGTTTATCCCGCCCACCGCGGCGACGTGCGTCCCCCGGGGGGCAGCGAAGCCTCCGGCGGCGTAGGTTTTCATCAGGCCCGTGCATTCCACCAGCGGTTTAGCCGCCGCTCTCATCGCCACCTCCCACCCGGTTTTTCAGTCCCCCGGCCAGGTGGCAACGCACGAGCCGTCCACCGTGGCCGATGGCCTTCAGCCGCTGGGGCAGCTCGCAACCCCCGGCAGCCCGGGCGCAACGGTCGATAAACCGGCAGCCGGTCGGCCAGTGTCCGGGCCGCGGAACATTGCCGGGTATGGTCGGGGGCCGGCTGTGTACTCGCTCAAGGCTGGGGAGGCACTCGATCAGGGCGCGGGAATAGGGGTGCGCGGGAGCTGAAAACAACTCTTCGACCGTGGAGCACTCCACGATCTGTCCGGCGTACATCATCAGCACACGGTCGGCCAGGCGCGCCACCACGGCCAGGTTGTGGGTGATCAGCAGCAGTGAGAGCCCGCGCTGCCGGGCCAGCCGGGCCAGCAGGTCCACGATCTGGCGCTGGACAGTAACGTCCAGGGCCGTTGTCGGCTCATCGGCGATCAGCAATTTTGGCTCCGTGGAGAGGGCCATGGCGATAAACGCCCGCTGGCGCTGGCCTCCGCTGAGCTGATGGGGATAGGAGCCGAACACCCGTGCGGCCTCCTCCAGGCCCGCCTCGCCAAGGCAGCGCATGGCCAGTTTGGTTGCAGCGGCGCGGGAGAATTTGCGATGGGCGCGGATAGTCTCCACAAGCTGGTCGCCGATTCTGAACAGGGGGTTGAAACTGGTGGTCGGATCCTGGAACACCATCGCCGCCTGGCCGCCGCGCAACCGCCTGAGATCGGAGCGACCCATCAGGTCTATCCGGCGGCCTTCGAATTCCATGCGGGCACAGTCGATCTTCTCCACGCCGGGAGGCAGGCTGCGCAGCAGGCTCAGCGCGGTCAGAGTTTTGCCGCAGCCGGATTCACCCACCAGGGCCACGCATTCGCCGTGTCCGATCTGGAAATCGATACCATCCACCGCGCGGACTGCTCCGGCAAGCGTGACCGAGAGGTTTTCCACCCGAACCAGGACTGCGTTATCTGTGGCGGCAAGGACGGTCATAACAGGGGCCGGTTCAGGTTTAAAGGCGCCGTGCGCTATGGAAGGAGCTTTTTATTCCAATGGAACTATAATAAGACACGACCGGCGAGTCCGCCACAAGTTCAACAGCGTGGCGCGGCCACCGGGGCCTTGTCGCCGCCGTTGGGCGGCTTGCTCCGGGGAGGAAGGGAAACGAAAAACGGCGTGAACTGGTAGTCCACGCCGTTTAATGATCATCTCTGATGTAGCTTTCAATGCCTGATGGCCTCTTAGGCGACGGACTCCTTGAGGGCCTTGCCGACCGTGAACTTGACCACGTTACGGGCAGGAATCCTAATCGTGGCGCCAGTCTGCGGGTTACGGCCTTCACGGGCGGCGCGGTTGGACACACCGAAAGTGCCGAAACCGACATGCGTGTACTTGTCGCCCTTTTTCAGGGTTTTCGTGATGTTCTCAAAGACGCTGTCGATAGCTTCGGCTGCGGCCTTCTTGGGAATACCGACTTCAGCGGCTACGGCATCAATCAGGTCGGCTTTCGTCATCGAGGAATCCTCCAAATATTAAGAGTTAAAATGGCGGGGAGCCATCATGAACTATCCGGATACTCAAGAAGCAAGTTTCCTCAGGTATCCACATTACTCATACGACTATATATACTCTGGGCTTGCCGTCCAAGCCCGAGAAGGCAAAACAGGCACAAATTAATAATGACTTATCGTGGGGAAAAAGACCCCGGAGCACTCTGATCGACTCAAAGGGCACGTTTTATATATAAAACGTAGCGTAAGTGCCGTCAAGTGCTTATTTGACGGGTATCTCAGAAAAAACGAGCACCATCTACCAGCTTAAGTGTATGCTAATCACTGAGTTACGTGTTGCAGCGGATTCAAGGGCTCCTGCGAGCAAAAAAAAACCCGGTGGCACGCCGGGTTTTTTTGACTCTGATCCGCTTAAAACACGGCTGCTAGCGCAATCCCTCCTGCAGCCACTCCACCCGTCGGCCCACGCTGCCCGACAAATTCGAAAGCGATGTGTGAAACTCGTACTTGGAGTTGATAAAATTGACTTCGGCCTGGGAATAATCCGTCTGGGCCTGGCGAAGATCCAGCAGGCTGGCCGCGCCCAGGCGGTAGCGCTCCTGCTCCAGCTCCAGGGATTGCCGGCGAAGGTCGCGGCTCTCGGAGAGCGCCAGGTAACGCTCATAGAGCCGCTGCACGTCCAGCCAGTAGGCGCGCACGTTTTGCTCAAGGTCCATTTTCGTGGCCGAAAGGTCGTAATTCAGGTTGTTGAGCTGGATTTCAAGATCGCGGTTGCGTTTATAGCGCCCGAAAGAGTCCCAGATGTTCCAGTTCACGTTCAGCCGCAGGCCGCGGCCCTTGTCACGGTTGGGAAACAGTTCCAGCCCGTCATCAGTGCGCGAGTAGCTCAAGCCGGTGCTGATCGTGGGCAGGTAGGACAGGCGGCCCATCCAGAGGTTATTGCGCTGCTGGCTGATCTGATGTTCCAGGGTGGCGACCCCGGGGTGGTTGGCTACCGCGTATTCGATCATCTTATCGAGATTCAGTTCCAGCCGCTCGATGCTGAACTGGTCCACAACCGCGAAATCACTGTCCAGCGCACTGCCCATCAGGCGGCTGAGCTGCATTTTGGCCTGCTCCAGGTCGTTACGGCGCTGGAGAATAATCAACTCCTGGTCCTTGAGGTCCACCTGGGCCTGGAGCACATCGAGACGGGTGACCGAGCCCACGGAGTGGCGGGCCTGGGCCAGGCGCAACTGTTCGCGGCGGTTCCCGGCCTGGCTCTCGGCGTCGGAGAGCAGTTGCTGCTGACGAAGGGCGTCGATATAGGCGCGGCGCACCTGGTCGACCAGGCTCAGCTCGCTGGCCGACAGGCGGCTCTCCCGCTCGCGGCGCAGCAACCGGGCGTTTTTGAGCTCGAAGTAGTGACGGGCCGAATCGAAGATGTTCAGGTCCATGCTCAGCGAACCGAAGGAAGATTTGCTGATACCGCCCGAAGTCCGCAGTACTCCGCTGGGGTCCAGAAAACTTGAAGTACGGTTGTTCTGGCCCAGCCCGTAGTTTGATCTCACGGTGGGGATGTAGTTGCCCCAGGCCGCCAGCATGGCGGGCCCCAGGCCGCGCATGTTCTCGCGGGCCTTGGCGTGGGCGGGATTGCCCGCCAGCGCCCGGTCGATACAATCGTCCAGGGTCAGCACCTGCGCCCCGTTGGCGCCGCGGCCGCTAACGGCCGCTCCCACCGGGAACAGGGCGGTCAGGTTGTAGGTGTGGAAGAAGGGAATACTTTCGGCCGGCAGCGCCGTCGGGGCGCTCTGGGCGTTATCCGGGCTATCGGCTTCCGCGGCCGGCAGGACCCCATGCAGCACAAGGATCAGCACGGTGGCGGCGAAAACCGGGCCCACGGTACGGTGAATCATGTAACCTCCGGTAGATACGTTTTTCCGGTGTTTGCCGGTTGGTGCTACACCAATTTAAGACAACCGAAAGGACGGAAAGGTTTCATTATATTTTTCCGCCGTTGGTCGCCGGATGCGGGGTGGCAGAGGTCAGTTTACCGTTATGCCGGGAGTGACCCCCAGCATTTCGAACAGCGGGGCCAGGCGGGAAGAACTGATATGGAAATCGCCGAGGTTGAGCCTTCCGCCCTCGTAATGCCAGTCGCTGCCGCCGGTAAAAATCAGCTTGTGCTGGTGCGCTTTGCCACGGATAGCGTTGGCGGTGGAGCGGTAGACGCCGGGTCTCCAGAGTTCGATACCGTGCATGCCGGCCTCGCAGAGCGGGTCTACACACTGTTCGACTTCCTCGCGCGAGGGATGGGCCAGCGCGCTGACTCCTCCCAGCTCACCGATCAGTTGGATCACTTTCAGCGCATCGGCGGGGCTGTAGGGTACGAAAGCGCTGCCGTTGTCTCCCAGGTAGACGTCGAAAGCCTCGTCGAGCGAACGCACGTAGCCGTAGTTGTAGATCAGGTCGGCGATCAGCACCCGCCCGATTGTTTTGTGGTGCGGGACTTCCTCGAGTTCATCGTGGGGAATCCGCACGTTGCGTTCGTTAAGCCGGCTGAGGATTTCATGGGCGCGTTCCTTGCGGCGCCGGCGCACACTCTCGATATGCCGGATCAGCCGCGGTTCGGTGGGATCGAGACCATAGCCCAGAATATGCAACTCGCGCTCACCCAGCCGGGTGCTGAACTCGGTGCCGCAGATCATCGTGATACCGTTGCTGGCCGCCGAGGCCAGTGAATCCGGGTAATGGTCCACCGTGTCGTGATCGGTGATTGCCAGTATGCTGAGCCCGCGTCGGGCGGCCAGCGGGACCAGGTCGGTCACGCTCAGCTTACCGTCGGAGTAGGTGCTGTGCAGATGAAGGTCCGCTTTCAACGCCATTGTTCTTACTTCCTGCTATTCAAGTGATACCCGCCATGATGCGGCGGAGTTCAGTCCATTTTCAGTACGGCCAGGAAAGCTTCCTGGGGAATGTCAACCTGGCCCACCTGCTTCATCTTCTTCTTGCCCTCGCGCTGGCGCTGGAGCAGCTTGCGCTTGCGGGATATATCTCCGCCGTAGCACTTGGCGGTCACGTTTTTGCGTAGCGGGCGGATTACCTCGCGGCCGATCACCCGGCCGCCGATAGCGGCCTGCAGCACCACCTCGAACATCTGGCGCGGGATCAGCTCTTTGAGCTTTTCGATCAGCCGCATGCCCCAGGTGCGGGCCTTATCGCGATGGATGATCGCGCTGAGGGCGTCCACCGGGTCGCTGTTGACCAGAATGTCCAGCCGGACCAGGTCGCCCGGGCGGTAGCCGGAGAGGTCGTAGTCGAAACTGGCGTAGCCCCGGCTAACCGTTTTGTGCCGGTCGTAGAAATCAAACAGAATCTCGGCCAGGGGCAGGCTGTAGACCAGCTCGACCCTGTGCTGGTCGAGATAAATCAACTCGCCGTAATCGCCGCGGCGCTCGTTGCAGAGTTCCATGATCGCGCCCACGTATTGCGCGGGGACGAAAACGCGCACTTTCACGAACGGTTCCTCGATTCTCTCGATTGCCGCGCGGTCGGGCAGGCGCGAGGGATTGGAGAGCTCGACAGTTTCCCCATTGGTCATCCGCACCCGGTAGCGCACGTTGGGCACGGTGGCCAGGATTTTCACATCGTACTCGCGCTGGAGCCGCTCCTGGATAATCTCCATGTGCAGCAGCCCCAGGAACCCGCAGCGGAAACCGAACCCCAGGGCCGTGGATGTTTCCGGCTCGTAGGTCAGCGAGGCGTCGTTAAGCTGAAGGCGCTCCAGGGCTTCCTTAAGGTTGTCGTAGTCGTCGTTGTCCACCGGGAACAGGGCCGCGAACACCATCGGTTTCACCTCGCGGTAACCCGGCAGGGGCGAGTCGGCCGGCCGGTCGCTGCTGGTAACCGTGTCGCCTACCCGCGCGTGGCCCAGCCGCTTGATCCCGGCCACGATATAGCCCACCTCGCCGGCTTCCAGGCTGGCGGTTTTCATCTGCTTCAGGCGCTGCAGGCCCACCTCGTCTACCTCGTACTCCCCATCGGTGGCGAACATGCGCATGGTCATGCCGGCGCTCAGACTGCCGTCGATTACCCGCACCAGCGGGATCGCCCCGCGGTACTGGTCGAAATAGCTGTCGAAAATCAGCGCCTTGAGCGGTGCGTCGGGGTTACCCGAGGGCGGCGGGACACGCTGGACAATCGCCTCTAGCACCTCGTCGATACCAAGGCCCTGCTTGGCGCTGACCGCCAGAATTTCCTCGCGCTCCACGGCCAGCAGTTCCTCGAGTTCCCCGCAGACTTCCTCAACCCTGGCCGCGGGCAGGTCGATCTTGTTGAGCACCGGGATGATGGCCAGGTCGTGGTCCATGGCCAGCAGCAGGTTGCTCATGGTCTGGGCCTGCACGCCCTGGGCCGCGTCCACCACCAGCAGCGCCCCCTCGCAGGCGGCCAGGCTGCGGCTGACCTCGTAGTTGAAATCCACGTGGCCGGGGGTGTCGATCAGGTTGAACTGGTAGCGCGTGCCGTCGTCGGCGGCGTAGTCCATCCGGATCGCGTGGGCCTTGATCGTGATCCCACGCTCGCGCTCGAGGTCCATGCTGTCGAGCACCTGCGCTCGCATCTCACGCCGGCCCAGGGTGTTGGTGGACTCCAGCAGACGGTCGGCCAGGGTGCTCTTGCCGTGGTCTATATGTGCAATGATGCAAAAGTTACGGATTTGCCGCATCGTTAATCCTCGCATACGAGATTACACCGCCCCAGTTTCGGGCAGAGTCTAATAAGATAACTAATATCGGGAAAAATGAAAAGACATGAGGAGCGACAGCGGGGAGGGAGGTCAGAACTTGCGCCAGACTTCGGGCATAAACAGCACGATCACGGTAAAAACTTCCAGCCGGCCCAGCAGCATGCACAGCGAGAGCATCCACTTGCCAACGGAGGGCACGGCGGAGAAATTCTCCATCGGGCCCACTCCCGCCAGGCCGGGTCCGATATTACCCAAGGTTGCGGCCACACTGCTCGAGGCGGTGATCACATCGAGGCCCAGGCCGGCCATGACAAATGAGAAGAACAGGAACAGGGCGATATAGAGGCTGAAAAAGCCCAGCACGTTGAGCATTACCTCGGGCCGCACCCTGATCCGGTTGATCTTTACCACCACCACCGCCTTGGGGTGGAGCAGTTTTTTCAGCTCGGTTTTGCCGTGCTTGAGCAGCAGCAGCAGGCGGATCATTTTCATGCCGCCGCCGGTGCTGCCCGCGCAGCCGCCGACAAACATCAGCGCCAGCAGCATCATCCTGTTCAGCGGCGCCCAGGCGTCGAAATCCGCCGTTGCGTACCCGGTGGTGGTTGTGATCGAGACCACTTGGAACACACTGTCGCGGAAATTCTGCTCGCTTGTTCCCGCGCCGTATATCCAGTTGACCAGGAACACCACGAGCGTGGCCCCGGCCAGGATACTGACATAGAACCGCCACTCGCGGTCGTGGAAATACGCGGCTGGCCCGCGGCCTGTGAGGCAGCGGTAGTGCAGGGAGAAATTGACCCCGGCCAGGAACATGAACAGGGCGATTACGTATTGGATATAGGCGCTCTGGTAGTGGCCCACCGAGACGTTCTTGGTGCTGAAACCGCCGGTGGCCATGGTGGTAAACGCGTGGTTGAGCGAGTCGAACAGGCTCATGCCGCCCAGGCGCAGCAGCAGGATTTCCAGTGTGGTCAGCAGCAGGTAGACTGCCCAGAGCAGCGTTGCGGTCTGGCTGATCCGGGGTTTGAGGCGGTCGGGGGTGGGGCCGGGGACCTCGGCCTTGAAAAGCTGCATGCCGCCCACGCCCAGAAAGGGCAGGATGGCGATAGAGAGCACGATAATGCCCATCCCTCCCAGCCACTGTGTCTGGCTTCGCCAGAGCAGAATCGACAGCGGCTGGCCTTCGATGTCGGTCAGGACAGAGGCGCCGGTGGTGGTAAAGCCGCTGAGCGTTTCGAAAAAGGCGTCGGTGAACGAGGGGATCGAGCCGGAGAGCATAAACGGCAGGCTGCCGAACGCAGCCGCGGCGATCCAGCCGAACGTGACGATGGCGAAACCCTCGCGCACCCGGATATCGTCATCGCTGCGCGCCAGGGCGGCGATCACCGCTCCGCCCACGACCGAGATCGCCATCGACCACAGGATCGCCCCCAGCGCTCTCTCGTCGTAGTACCAGGCGCACCAAGCCGGCAGAGCCATCGTCAAGCCGATACAGACCTGCAGGAACCCGATCACATATAACACAAGCCTGATTTTCATCTTCGGCGGTCCACGCTCTGGAGGGGCGTTGAAATAAAGACATCCAACGCCCTCGAATGAAAAATTTCGCTCGGGCAAGTTGTCAAGGGCAAGACAAGCCGTTCCTGTTACCAATACTGCTATCTGTGTTATACCTGGCAGTTACATTGCCCCGTCGGCTTTCGGCAAGCATAACGAGGAACGGCCCCTGACAACTCCAAGCCCATACTTTCGTTATTTTTCAACATGCTTCCAACAGTTGACAGAGATTAAACACCGATGTCCGGGGTGATCAGAGGAAGAACTTGCTCACCTTTTTAGCCTGACGGGTGAGGGTGAACACGATTATCTTGTCGCCGGGCAGAAGATGATCGTTGCCATGGGGGATGAACGTGTGGCCTTCGCGCACGACAGCACCGAGAATACAATCCGGCGGTAACTTGAGTTCCCGCAGCATCTTGCCCACGAACGGCAGGCCCTGGCGGATGAATATCTCCATGATCTGCACGCTCATTCCGTGCAGGGTGGCCAGGGACAGCAGGCGTTCGCTGTGGGTGGCGGCCAGGATCGCGTTTACGGTCGAGAGGTGCGGGCTCACGGAGGCGTCAACCCCTATTCTGGTGGCGAGGTTAAGGTATTCCAGGCGTTTGATCTGGCAGATAGTTTTGGTGGCGCCCATGTTCTTGGCCACCAGGGAACTGATGATATTACTCTCGTCGTTTTCGGTGAGCGCCACGAACCCGTCCACTCCGTAGACGCCCTCGCTCTCAAGCAGGTCCAGGTCGGTAGCGTCGCCGTTGAGCACCAGGCTGGCGGCGAGTTTTTCGGCCAGCACGGTACAGCGGGCCCGGTCGCTCTCGAAAATGATCGGAATCACGCCCTGGGCTTCGAGCAACTGGGCCAGCCGGACCGCCACGGCGGTGCCCCCGGCCAGCATCACGCGCTGAAGGCTGCGGTTCTCATAGCCTGCCAGGCGCAGCATGTCATCGGTGGCGTCACTTTTGCCGATTACGTAAAGCAGGTCGCCCTCGAGGATCACGTCCTCACCGTGGGGGATAATGGTCTGCTCCCCACGGCTGATCGCGGCCACCAGAAACTTTCGTTTCTCGAACTCGCCGGCGATTTTTTTCAGCGGCCTGTCGCGGTACAGGAAGCCGGCGTCGACTTTCATGCCCACCAGCACCACCTCGCCATCGGCGAACTCAGCCACGTCGGTGGCGGCGGCGAATTTGAGCAGGCGCCGGATTTCCTGTGCGCAGGCTTCCTGGGGGTTAACCAGTACGTCCACGCCCAATGAGCCGGCCATCGCCAGCGGAGACTCCCCGTAGTAGTAGTCCGCGCTCACCCGGGCCACTTTTGTCTGGACCTGGTAGCGCGAGGCGAGCTGGCAGGCCAGAATATTGACCTCGTCGTCGTCGCTGACCGCGATCAACGTGTCCGCGCGAGCCACATCGGCGTGTTCCAGGATGCGATAGTCCACCCCGCTGCCCAGCAGGGCCTGCACGTCCAGATGGTCCTCGACCCGGTCCACCTTGGCCTGGTCGGTATCGACAACAACTATTTCCTCGCCCTGTTGCGAGAGACGGTTGGCGAGCTGGAATCCCACGTCGCCGGCCCCGACAATGATTGCTTTCATGCTGAATGCTCTTGTTGGCTGAGCCGGTCGTTATCCGGGGGTTTTTCGCTCTCGCCGGAGGAGTAATTACCGTATTCCTTAAGCAGCATCTCGCTGCCGATCTCGTTAAACTTGTCGACTGTTTCCCGCAGTTCACTGGAGAGGTTGTGGCTGAACGCGTAAAGCTCCACCACCGGCCCCAGCCGCTTGACCAGGTGAACCAGCGAAACGAAATCGCCATCACCGCTGACCAGCGCCACCACGTCCAGCTCCCGCGCGGACTCGATAATGTCGATTGCGATCCCCATGTCCCAGTCGCCCTTGGCCGAACCATCGGTGAACGACTTGAGTTCCTTGCGGCGCACCTGGTAGCCCTTTTTCTTAAGCAGGCTGATAAAGCCGCTCTGGTCGATCTCGGGGGATTCGACAACGTAGGCCACGGCCATGATCTGGCGGCGCTTGCCGATAATCAGGTCGAGGATCGACTCGTAATCCAGCCGCGCCCCGTCGAGTTTCTTGGCGGCGTAGAACATGTTCTGTACGTCGATAAACACGCCAACCCGGATATTTTCCTCCGGGATTTCATCCAGGTGGCGGCGCAGGGACTCGCTGCCGGACTCGCCCGGCTGAACGCCGCCCTCGATCCGGCCGAGCTGCTTGCGTAGTGATTCTATCTCCCGGGTCTGTTCTATCAGCAGACCCTTCAGCTCACGTCCCATGCCCTCGATCCTCTCTTCCAGGGCCTGAATTTTGGACATGCAAAGCGGGCGCTGGGCCAGCAGACTGCTGCCGGAGTCACGGAAACCGCGGCTGAGCAGGGTTTCGAATTCATCCAGCAGGACGGCCTGTTTCTCATGCAGCAGTACCCAGAGCAGGATACAGGCGGTTTTGCGGTCGATTGAGCCCTCGGACTGCAGGGCCTCCAGTTGCTCGCGCAGCTTGATATCTCCAAGGCCGAGATAGTTTTTCAACCGGCCGACCAACTCCTGGTCCACTGCTCCCCAGATGCTGCCGGAGGCGCGCTGGGGGCCAATCTTCCAGGCTTCGATCAGGATTTCGATCAACTCGTGGGTGCGGGCCTGGCGCAGGTCGAATTGCTCGTCGCGTGTTGTGCAGCGATGAGCGAGCTCCACCAGCCGCTGGCGCTCGAACAGGTTTTCCAGCAGCAGCCTGAGCTGCTCATTGGACGGGAAGCAGAGTTTGTCCCGGTCGGTGTCGGTTTCGTTTCCGGTGTGCATTTTCGGTTATGCCTTTCTTTACGTGTAAATTGAGAATGAGATTAAATACCGCGCACTAAATATACATATAACAGGCTTTCTCATGCAAATTTAATCGTTAATCTCAATTCTTGCCAGCCGCAGTCCGACCAGGATAATAAACAGGAAGTTGAAAGCCAGCATCAGCATCGCCTGTTCGTAGCCGATCATGGTCAGGAACAGGGCGCAGAAACCGGCGAAGCTGTTGAAGGAGTAAATCAGCAGCACGGCGTCGGCAGGCTTGAGTCCCATTCGCACCAGGCGATGGCTGCTGTGGTCCTTGCCCCCCAGTGACACGGGTCTGCCGCGGAAGATGCGGGTAAGCGTGACCAGTGTCACGTCGAAAATGGGGTAGATCAGTACCAGCATCGGGATGGCCAGCGACAGCTTGAGCCCACCGCCCGGAACACCGGCGGCCGTGCCCCAACTGCCGATAATCGAGAGACCGGCGATGACAAAGCCGGTAAAGAGCGCTCCCGAGTCGCCCATGAAGATGCGGGCGCGCGGGAAGTTGTGCGGCAGAAAGCCTACACCGGCTCCCACGAGGATGAAGAAAATATATCCCAGGTCGATCTGGCCGTTGACGAAACTGATCAGGCCGAAAAAGAAGCTGCTGGTGACCGCCACTCCGCAGGAGAGACCGTTCATGTTGTCGATCAGGTTGAAAGCGTTGGTCAGGCCGATTATCCAGAGCACGGTGAACGGGTAGGCCAGCCAACTGAGCCAGGGCATGCCCCACATGACGCCCACGTCGGTGAAAAAGGCCACGCTGATTCCATAGTAGATCAGAAAGAAGGCGGCGATAAGCTGGCCGGCGAGTTTGATGCGGGGATTGACTCCTCCGCGCGCGTCGTCCGCGTTGCCCACCAGCAGCAGGATAGTACCGCCGATCAGCAGGCCCAGCACCTTGTCCTCACCGTTGGCGGCGATAATCCCGCCCAGCGTGCACCAGAGGGCGGCAATCGTGAAAAAGAGAATGCTCCTGCGCGGATGCCGGACGATCCCGTAGAGCTGAAACAACAGCCCGGTGAACATCGGCAGGGCTTCCCACACGCCCACCATCCCGCGGATCATCAACCCCAGCAGGAACGCCATGTAGATAGCGTTGCCGCCCAGCAGGGGCACGGCTTCGCCGTGGAAGCGGTCGGAGCGGGGATTGTCCACCACTCCCGCCTCAAGGGCGAGACGCTTGAAAATGAGCACGAGAATATAGGACAACACGCTCACTCCGGCCAGGATGATCAGGGCCGAAGTGATTATGTCTGTGGTGAAGATCATAAGGGGTCCCGGTTACAGTGCCACAAACGGACAGGCGATCCGTCCATCTCGCAGCTCAATCCCGGCCAGGGGCCAGCAGGGTTTCCGGGCCGGCCTGGCGAACGTAGTCGATTACCCGCCGCAGGATTTCATCAAGGTCGTGGCAGGGCTTGTAGCCCGTGGCCCGGTGGACCTTGGAAATGTCGGGAATCCGGCGAAACATGTCCTCAAATCCTTTGGCGTAGGCTTCGTCGTAAGGGATCGTCACGATTTCCGATTCGCCGCCGCTCATCGTTCTGATCTTTTCGGCCAGGTCGGCGATAGTGATTTCCTGGTTGTTGCCCACGTTGTAAATCTGTCCCTCGGCTTCGGGGAGTTTGCTGAGGCGGATCAGGTATTCGACCGTGTCGGCCACGTAGGTGAAACAGCGGCTCTGCCTGCCGTTGCCGTAAACCTGGATCGGTTGGCCGAGCAGCGCCTTGGCCACGAACCGGGGGATGACCATTCCGTAGCGTCCGGTCTGCCGGGGACCCACTGTGTTGAACAGCCTGGCGATCACTACCGGCAGATTTTTTTCCTGGTGATAAGCCAGCGCCAGGAACTCGTCCACCGCCTTGGAGCAGGCGTACGACCAGCGGTTTTTGGTGGTGGGGCCCATCAGGCTGTCGTCTTCCTCGCTGAAGGGGACCTTTTCGCTTTTGCCGTAGATTTCGCTGGTGGAGGTGATCAGGGTTTTCTTTCTGTAGCGGTTGGCCACCTTGAGCACCATTTCCGAGCCGAGGATGTTGGTTTCTATCACCTCCACAGGCCGGTTGACAATCAACTCGACACCCACGGAGGCGGCCAGGTGGAAAATGATGTCGCACTCGCAGACCAGCCGGTCCATCACTGTCTCGTTGAGAATACTCTCAATGGCGAAAGTGAATTCGGGGTTGTCCACCAACTGTTCTATGTTACTCATCCGGCCGGTGGAAAGGTCATCGATCACCGTGACCTGATGACCCAGCTCCAGCAATTTTTCGCACAGGTGCGATCCAATAAATCCGGCTCCACCGGTAACAAGCGCTTTCATCTGAATTCTCTCCGATCATCGCAAAAACTTGTGAATAGTAAGGAGCCCGGAAAAGGTGGCCGGCCGGACACCGCCACATGCGGGCAGAGCGGAATCCATCCGGATGGAAAGATTTTTCGCTGCGCCGGGGCAGATTGCGAACGTGACGGACAAAGAGGTTCAGCCAGGATAATTTCCCGCCTTTTCTCTGGTCAGCAGGCTGCGGTAGAGTCGATCGATATCTTCGAGCAGCCTGTTTTTATCGAACATCGGATAAGCTTTTCGCCGTCCGGCCTTCCCCATCATCTCCCGCCGCTGGGGTTTGGCCAGCAGGTACATGATCGCCAGGGCCAGGGCGCGGTGATCGTTGGACGGGACCAGCAGGCCGTTGTCGCCATCGAGAATAAGGTCCCGCACTCCGCCCACATCTGTACTGACAACCGGCTTGCCGGCTGCCATTGCCTCGATCAGCGCCACAGGCAACCCTTCGTTGAACGAACTCAACGTTACGACATCAAGCCCGGAGTAGATTTTGGTTAAGTTATGCTGGAACCCCATGAAAATCACCTTGGATTCCAGGCCGAACTCCCTGGTTTTTTGCTCCAGGTGCTCACGCAACTCGCCGTCGCCGATAATCAGAAAGCAAACGTTATCCATCTTCCCGGCGATAACGCGCGTCGCCTTGAGGAAGCACAGGTGGTTCTTGATCGGAACCAGCCGGGCGACTATTCCCACCAGCAGGGTACCAGGCGCCAGGCCAAGCTCCCGCTGGAGCAACTCGGGGTCGGCGTTTGTGCGAACGAACGGCTTCAGGTCCAGACCCAGCGGAACCGAAATAACCTTTTCCGCCTCGGCGATCTTGTAACCCACTATCTCACGCCTTTGCTGTTCGCCCACGGTAATAATGACATCGGTGAATTTAGCCATCAGCCGTTCAAGCCACAAGAAAAATTTGGTGCGTAAATAGCCGAAATAGCTGTGAAATACATGACCGTGGAAGGTGTGGATGATCACGGGCACGCCGGTCAGTTTGGCTGCCAGACGGCCGACAAAGCCCGCTTTTGCGGTGTGGGTGTGGACTATATCCGGTTTTTCGCGACGGATCATGCGGATCAGGTTAACAAGCGCCCTCAGGTCGTCGCGGATGAATATCTCCCTGCCCAGAGCGTCGATTATGATCGGGTGGACGTTTTTCTGTTCGGCGAAGTCATTCATATTCCCTTCCGCCGGAGACTCGCGCCCGGTGACAAGCTGGCTGACGTAGGTGGACGAATCCAGCTCGCTGTTGAGAATGATCACGTGCAGGGCCGGCCCGCCGATATTGAGCCGGGCGATAATCCTCAGGATCTTGTACTTGCGTTCAGTCGCGGTTTTGGCCAACGTTTCAGCCTTTCCATCCCGGGGAGAGCGGGGAAAATGTCCGCTTAATAAAAAAAGTTGCGAAAAATCCTGAAAGCGTGGTGAAAAATACGGAGAACGGGCATAACGGTTGTCAAGGGCCGTTCCCCGTTATCCTGTCCGAAAGTCGTCGTGAACAATGTAACTACTTGGTTTAACACAAATAAAAGCGATATAAAAAGGAACGTCTTATCTTGCCCTTGGCAACCGACCAGGCAAAATATTTCATTCGAGGGCGTTGAACGTGTTCTTTCAGCGCCCTCTTAAATCCAGTCTTTCCACCAGTAATCCAGGATCGCGGCGTATTCGTGCAACACAGCTCC
>JAJRTS010000097.1 GCA_024278175.1 Gemmatimonadales bacterium
CCGCCGATTCGGCTGTGCGGGAGCGCTGCCTCAGGGCCGCCCGCGATGCGATGGCGTTCATGCGCAAGCGCTACGCCACCAGGAGCTACACCGACAGCAAATGGCACACGATTGTGGCCGGCGGCGGACACGAGTACACGTTCTTCAAGAAATACGGCAGGCATACCAGGTAGGACAAGCTGCAACATTGATCAGCTGCAAAAGGGGACGGCAAACGCCGTCCCCTTTTTGTTTGCCCCCGGCCCCAAAAGAACACTGCTCTGTGGCTCTGAAGTGTAAACAACGCGCTGAAATCCTCACAGCTCAATCTATTTTCCAATCATCATGCAGGTAATGGTCGAGCAATCTCGGCTGCATGAGTGTGTTGATGTCATCGAACCCGGAGTCAAGCCAGCCCTTGCCAAACACGGTTGCCGTCCTGAAAACATCCGGTGTCAGGTAGCGGGTTTGGACCTTGAATGGTTCCATGCCCTCAATCCTGCTCCGTACCACACTCTCCGGGATGTTGTTTTTCCAGGCAAGGATCCATCCCCACTCGCCGAAGCTCGGTACATTGTCATGATAGAGCAGGGTCTTGAATCGTGCGGCCCTGAGCGTCCTGTTAATGCACAGGTAGCTCTCTTTGGCATGGTAGGGTGATGTCGCCTGGATAACAACCATGCCGCTCTCGGCCAGCAGCCGGTTAATCTTGAGATAGAACTCCTTGCTGTAGAGCTTGACGAGTTCTACCGAGCCGGGGTCCGGAAGATCGACAATAACGACGTTCCACTTATCCGTCGTCTTGCCGATAAACCTGTCGGCATCGACATTGAAGACCTCCACGTACGCCACTCGCTCAACAACCTGATGCTGGCTCTTGTCAACTTTGCCTGTTTCCATGTAAATGGGCCTGACTTTTTTCCCCCCGGCAGTGTCTGTTTTTTCTGAAGCTTGCGAAAACGGAGGCTGTTCTTTGCCGGATCGTGGGGCCGCCTGCATCAAGTGATCGGAAGCAACTCCCTGAGAAGCGCTCGCATGAACCCGTGCATCGGCGAAGGCATTGTTGTTGAGCCTCTTGATAACAGAGTCAGTAGAGCAAATCCTGATCATTTCCGGGTCAAGGTCCACCAGTGTGACGTGCTCGACATCTTTGTACTTGAGAACTTCCCGCAAGGCAAGGCCATCGCCTCCGCCCAGGATTAACACCCTTCGATGGCCCGGCACGAGATTCATTACCGGATGCACGAGCTGTTCGTGATAGATCTGCTCATCCGTGCTGCTGAACTGGAGATTGCCGTTGATGTACAAGCGATATTCATCAAGCGACCTGTTATATGTGATGACAGCTCTCTGGTACCTTGTCGTTTCTGAAAAAACGATTCTGTCATCGTACATTTTTTGCTCAAGGACCAGATTCCATCCGCGGTTGCGGGTGTAGCCGAACACGAGGGTGCCTGCCGTACAGGCAACGAGCAGCAAAGTACTTATCCTGTTCCGGACAACCTTCTTTGACAAGAAATACCCGAATGTCAGCACGGCAACAAAAAAATTCAGCCCCGCCATCATGAAGCTGATTTCCGTAAGCGGAAAGTGCTTGAGCAGAACGTATGTCCAGACCAGCGCACCGGCGAAACATCCCAGGTAATCCAGGGAGTAAATGTTGGCAATGTTAATGCTCAGGGTTTTTGAATACTTCTCATTGATCCTCAACACCAGTGGGATCTCAAAGCCGATCAGGAACCCGATTGACATTATGAAAAAGTACTGGACAACCTTGAAATGGTGCTCCAGCAAGCCAAAGGCTGCGTAGATTGCGGTCGGCGCAAAGCCACAGAGCAGCGCCAGGACTATCTCGATGAGGATAAACTTTTCGATGAGCCTGTTATCGCCCATGAATCTCTGCAGATAGCCGGCAAGTCCCATCATGAGCAGCATCATTGCAATGATAATCGAGAATTGCTCGATGCTGTTGCCCAGGATGTAGGTGCTGACAGTACAGAGGATATACTCACTCACCAGCCCGCACGCTCCCGTGAAAAACATCGATGCGGCAAGCAGCATGGTGGGAACATTGAACTTGAACCTGGAGAGAAAGGCTCTCACGGCAGTTCCTTTTCAGGGCTCCCCGCTGCCTGTGATGCTCTTTTCATAATCCACTTCTCCCAAAAGCGTTTAACGCAATTTTTTTCAACGCCCGCTTAAATCACGCCGGCAATAATTATCGCCAGAGCCAGGATACAAGCTTGAGTGACTGCAACCGCCGCCACATTCTGCTCCCGCTCAACTGCAATCTGCAGCGTTGTGTGCGGGAGAAACAGCCAGTCGATGATCTTGCGGAAGAGCAGGAGCAGCAGGATGCCGTAGCCGGTGCTCAGGGCAAAGGATTTGATATCAACCAGCCAGCCCTGGAAATCACCGGTAATGCTCGCACGCAGGATTATACCCATAGCAACGAGCATGCATCCAACGGCCAGACCGGCCGCGGGGTTGGCCATCTTCACTTGTTTTCTCACATTGAAGGAAGTGCTGAACTCATAGGCTTCGAAGAAGATCAGCAGCGATATCTGACCCAACGCAGCGAAGAGCATCGCACTGAGATAACCCTGAAGAATAGTTCCGCCGCCGCCGGTAAAGGCGCCGAACATGATTAAGCCCGTGGCGATATATGAGCCCGCCTCTATCAGGCCGACTGCCGCATTACCGGCCAGGGCTTCATCGTCATTGCTGATGCCGCGCAGGATAATCGTGTCATTGAAAAACCGCGCGATCATCATCATCACCAGCACCAATGCACCATCAATCGCCAGCATTTTCAGGTCGTTGACGAAACCCGACGTTTCTCCGGCGAGAGCCGCGGACATGCCGATAGCTAAACCGAGGTACAGCCCGAAGCGTCTCAGACCCACGGCGATGTTGCTGTTCTGCTCGATTTCCCTGTCATCATCGAACTTCGTGGTTGCCAGATCACGCCATTTCTTGGCAATCCAGATGTAGGCGAGAACAACCGCGGCGTAAACGATGTAGCTGCCCAGAGTTTCGAGATAAGCCATTGTGTAATCCCCTCTTTCGAAAAAAGAGTGAGAAAAATAGAAAACGAATCAAGTGCCGGAAGAATCCGACAGAGTGGAAAAGAGCAAGAAAATCACTTCCCTCTTCCGCCAGGACCGCGCCCACGGGTGGCTCTCCCGGCTGCTCGTGTGGAGGGCGCCTGTGACCTGAATCCTCCGCTCTTTGCAAACGTGCTGCCGGCATACCTTTGCCTGGTAGCCTTACTGTATGTGCCATAGCGATTTGGGTCACTGGCAGGACCATAGTAGGGTCTTTTCCCATAATAGTCCCGGCGCCAGCCCGACCAGTTATCATAGTAATAATACCTTCTGCCGCCGAACATCAGGTGGTAGAAGGCATAGGTTTCAAGAAAGCTCCATCTCCTCCTGCCGTCGGGGCCGGTTTCCCATCTCCCGTAACGGGGATTGCCGACCTTGTCCATCCCGGGAGGGAAGGCAACCTTGCTGACCTTTTCTTCGTATTGGCCGTAGGGTTTGGAGATGATGGTCATGCCGAGGTTGTTTTCATTGGCGTCAAAGATTTCCTCGGTGACTTGCCGCCAGTCGCCCCTGGTCTCTACGCCATTACGGGTCTCAATGTATTGGTGGTAGTACCTTGCCGGTGTATCGGAAACCCGGAATTCGGAATCATCATCGCCCCTCGGCCAGCCTTCCTGCCAGTTGATACCCAGTGCGTCCCACATGGGCTGGCTGATGCTGATCCTCCGCCCCCAGCCTCTCCGGCCTTTTGTGAATGCGGCAAAGGGTTGATCGCCAAGCGCGGCAAAATAATTGTAAGCCTCTTCGTTTACCTGGCGCGGGGCGTAGGTGTAATCGTGTTCTGTCGGGAAATCATAGTAGTTATTCCAGGTCGTTCTGCCCACCTGCACGTAATATTCAACGCGCATATCAGTCAGGCGCCTGGAATAACTCTGGCCGAGCTCGGCAATCCTGGCACGAAGCGCCTTGTCCTGGCTTTTGAGCTCGGCCAGATTTTTCGCCACGGTTTTGCAGCCATCCCCCAGCTTTGCGTAGTCAGGCTTGTCGGATTCGAGCTCCGACTGCGCGGTTTTCAGTGCCTGAACAGCTTGCTCATAGAGCTGCTTCGACGGTCCCAGCCTGCCTGTGAGATCATCCTTCTTATTGGGATAATCCGTCCGGGCTGTGTCCACAACCGCGGCCAATGCCCGGTAAAGCGGGGTCAGTTCCGCCATTTCTGCCGTGGCTTTTTCAACCCATTCCGGTCCTTTTCCCCGGGCTTCTTTGAGGAACTCCATCCTTTGGCCGGGTTTGGCGGAAAGCGTTCTGGCTTCACGAAGGGCGTCCGTGATGCGCTTTAGCTGCGCCCGCAACTCATCAACCGTTTTCTTGTCGTTCTGTTCGATAAGCGGTTGGACCTTTTTCTCCAGGATGCTTCTCGCATCATCGATCCTGGCCAGTGCCCTGGAAAAATCTGCACTCCAGTCCTCCCGCTCACCATAAACCTCGAAAAACGATCTGTACTCATCGCTCCGCCGGAATTTCTCGAAATTTTCCCGTACTTCCTCAATCCTGGTTTGAGCCTGTTCGATCTGCCCGGGAGCATTCCCGGCCTGTTCTTTAACCGCGGCGGGCAGGCCGCAAGCAAGAGTTGCCGCTATGGTAAGGAGCAGCCACATTTTCATGCTTCGCATAATGCTTTCTCCTTTTTCATAGAGGGTTCCCGGATTCGCCCAAACGAAAGAAAATCTGTTTCCGTAAAAACAACGGTATTCTCATTCGGGTACGAGTGAGCGGTTTTGGCAAATATTACTTCCTCCCGTTCATCGGTTCCAAGAATGACGATGGTTCTTGGCGCAACGGCTGATTTCCCGCCTGGAAACCGGAAATCCAGGCCGAGATTCCGGGGCACTGGTTTTTTCGCGGCCAGCCGCTCCATCTCCCGGAGTTCACCCGCTCCATCCTTTGAGCTGAGCATCCTCGAATTGAAGCGGTATCTGCCTTTCCCGGCGAAGGTGAGTTCTGCTTCTCCACCGGCCTCCGCAAAGGGACCGTAGCTTATTTTCCTGCTCTCTGTTTTGACCCCGGAGCAGGCAAACACCTCATGGAAAACCAGGCCGGCAAACCTGAAACGGAAAATGTGGCTCGCTCCGATTATTGCCGCGTCCACGGAAGCACCCGCGGAGACCTCTATTCTTCCCGTGCTCAGAATTACGAACTGCTCCAGGTCCAAAGGGCCTACGACGACATTGAGCATGAGGTCGTAAGCGGATCGGTCCTGGTGGATTAATCCGCTCAATTGCCACCTCCGATCACGATAACTTCGATGGTTTTGGGGTCAACCTTTTGCCCCAGGCTGACCTCGTAGTCCGGGTCTTCCTCATCCCCCCAGCCTTCGACGCCAAGGACCCGGTCGCCCTGTTCGTTCTCGAAGTCATAATAGAAGAAGTGAACGCCGCTCTTTTCCTCCTTGAAAAACAGGGCGTCACCATCGTCCTCGTACTCCAGGATTTCCCCATCGTATTCGATCTTCCCTTCGTCGTCTTCTTCGAAGCGGTCCAGGTCATCTCCGGTGAGTCCCGCGGAGCTTTTGCCCACAACCTGGAGAGCTTTCATCTTAAGGGTTTTGACTCCGATAAACACCTGCAGCCCATCGTCCTCTTCCCATTCGAGGAACATTTCCCGGCCGCTGTTCAGGCAGAGGACCTTGAGCTCAAACCACTGGTCGGCATTCTTCTTTTCGCGCCATTCTCCGCCTTTTTTCTCTGCTTCGGCGTAGCGGTAGAAAGCCAGGACCTGATATGTTCTATCCTGGATTCCGTCCTTGATCCGAAAGTACGACCCGGGCCTCAGGTCCTTGACGCCGTACTTATGCCTTTCCCGCTCGGGCATTGGTGTCGGCATGGCATTGATCGCTCTGAGCCGCGGCTCGATGGATGGATCGACCCTGATTGGTACCGGCATAGTACCTCCAGTTGATTATTACTAGGGGTTACAACATAACATGCGTTTATAGTTGCGTTTGGACCGCCACATATTTGTAGACGATTTTCGGAAATTTTTCTAATCGTTTTACCCTTCGAAAAATGCAACTGCAACGAAACCTGCGTAGTAAATGCAAAGCCAGTCTTCCCCTGCCGGATCAGCCACGGGGAAGACTTATTTGCGGGGGGAATCCTCCGGATAAAAAAACTTGCCCGGCTTCGCTCCGTTACGGAAAATTCCGCCAACCCATGTTTTGCCCTGCCCGGTGGGCAGGGGTGGATTACTCCTCCTCCTGCAGGGAATCGTGCAGGGCCTTGGCCCGGACCTCCAGCTTCTCGGACATGCCGCTGAGCTTTGCCATCCCCGCCTTGGCATCCTGGATGCCCTTTTCCTTCACCGCGGCGGACTCTTCCATCGCCGCCATGATATCATCAAAGGCTTCCTCGACCGCCGCCACCGCAAGCACCGGTTCGTTGAGGAGCTGGTTGATATCCGCCGTGCCCTCTCTGAGCGCCTTGGCATTGGCCTTGATCAGGCTCTCCGAGTACTCTTTGACAGCTTTGACGGCCTCGATTGTTTTCCTCTGCCTGGCCAGGGCGGCCTGGATCGCCAGGCCCACCATCACCAGGTTGGTCGTGATGGTTATCTGCCTCGTTACGACTTCACCAAGCTTCTCGTTGTTCTCGATAGTGGTATCGATGGAGAGGAAGAACTGCAGGTTTACCTGCTCGGCCATCGCCATGTCCTGCACCCTGGTGGCAACACGGTGGAGGATGGTCTGCAGCTTCCGTTTTTCCAGCGTATCCTCAACCGTGGGGAGCACCTCCTCGATCTTCCGCCAGACCAACTGTCCGAGATATTTATTTTTCTTCACCTCCAACTGCTGGGTCTCAACCTTACCGTAGAGCTTCTCCAGCTCGATGTTGTCTTCGAGAAGGTTGTCCTGGCCCTTTTTCAGGCTGGCGGTGATTAAATTAATCTGATCCTTCGCGGTTTCGTATTTCTGCGAGATCATGGCCAGCCTCTTACCCACCCCGGGAATCTTGCCGAAAAGCTTGGCGATCTTCCCGGGCTGTCCGATCACGTGGGGGTTAATCTCATCGAGCGCCGCTCTCATCTTTAACAGGTTGCTCGGGATGTCTCCTTCCTGACCCTCGAGTTTTCCCAGGATGTCGCCCATTCTGGTTTGCAGCAGCGCTACATTCTGGCTTGACATTTGTTGCGCTTCCATGCCCAGGCTGGTAATGCTCCTGGCCAGCTTGCGGTCATTGATGTTCTCCTTGAGCTGCTCCACAAGCTCTTTGGATTCAGCCTTGAGCTCCTCGTCATCCTCAGGCTTCAACCCCTTTGGCGCCACGGGGACCAGGAGCTGG
Organism: Gemmatimonadales bacterium; assembly: GCA_024278175.1. GTDB lineage: Bacteria > Gemmatimonadota > Glassbacteria > GWA2-58-10 > GWA2-58-10 > JAJRTS01. The sequence goes on from JAJRTS010000097.1 coordinate 7,364, forward strand.
TTTTCATCCTCGGTACCGGGGCCGCCCACTTCGGGAATCTGAGCTTCGGGTGATTGTCCGTTGTTTTTTTCATCGGTCATAATCTTTCTCCGGAAAAGTAAGTGGAATTGAAAAAAGACATTTTAAGGTTCGGAAGCACTTAAGCTTCCACCGAGTCGGACAGGAACTTGCGTTTAATGAACGTGGTTCTCGTATCAAACGCGTCCAGGTTCTGATCTTCAACGATCCTGGCGATCTGATTCACTTCTTTGAGCAGGGCGTCCAGGGAGTCCAGCATCTCTCCCCTTTGCTGCTCACGACCTTCGGGTGTGAGGACAATATAACCGTTTATGAGCTTGGAGAGGTACTGCGAAGACATCTGGTTCACTGTAAATGTGAAATCAATCCCGGCGTACTTCGAGTTCAACTCAGGCAAAAGGGCAGTGAGTTTTTCAACGATCTCTCCGGCCTTGGCAATCACATCCTCTGCAAGCGCTTCAATCTTCATCTTAAGCAAGAGGTCCGCAAGGCCGCCCAGCAAGGCATTCACTTTCTCGCTGGCCTTTGCTACAAGCTCTGCGTTGGCTCGCTGCCGCGCTTCTTCCGCCCGGATTTTCTCATCTTCCCTTTTCTCTTTGAAGATAAACGAGATCAGGAATGCGAGCACGAACACAACCGCGAGGGTGATGGCTGCCACGATCAGCGTGAGCTTCACGATGAAAGTAACGCCAACGACTATCACGATTCCGATGCCAATCAAGACAGCAAAGAGTTTGCGGTTAATACTCATAATGCCTGCCTCCTGGAAGCTTGTGGAAAAATAAGGCGAAATTGCTGGTTTTCACCAGCTCAAAATAGCTCTCCCTGATTATTCATAAAAACTCAAAAAGGTTTTTTTCTCAAAGAAAAGCATGGCCCGGAATTCGATTTATTGCTTAAGATTTTGTTTGAAGATATCCGATTATCTGCTGGCTTATAGCTTACGGAACTTATCCGTCGTCAGAACATGTTCTAACAGCTGACGTTCAAAATTAAGGTGTGCCTCTCAGCAATTGCAACTGATTTTTCTCTTTTCAGCTCCGTCCTCAAAGTTTCCCGCTTAACCATGTCCCTCAGTGACAGCCGCCGCCCTCTGCTTGAATTAACAATCTCACGACCCAATCTTCTTGCAATTTAGAATTAATAATCTTATGCTTAGTCTAACAAACAAGCAACGAAAGGGTTTTTTGCATTGAAAGAACTCAGCTTAAAAAGATTCCTGGCTTTAGTCGGCCTTACGGTATATCTCCTGCTCGTGGCTATCGGCCCAAGGGGCCTGGTTCTCTGTCTGGGCCTGGATGGCCACGTGAGGTTGGAAGAAGCGACTTCGGGAAAAATATGTTATGACAGAGTATTCTCTGACAACTTGGATGAGCTCTTGTTATCATATGAGCAGGCGAGTTCCGTGCTCACCGATCCCTGTCGCATGTGCACTGATATTATACTGTCAGTCGAGGATTGGCAGCTATCCGAAACACCAAAGACAATAACTCCGAACCATCTTACCCTTACACCCCAATCCCTTGATTGTTTTAACGTAGCTCCTCTTTCAAACGGGGACTTGACTTTAGTAAGTTTTCATAAAATTCTTCCCAATAGCATCAACCCGGTAAAATTATCCCTCAAAAGTACCGTTCTGATAATCTGATCATCTCCAGAACTGCCCTTACCTGATCATTACTTCGATTAATCAAGAGAGACTGCCATATGGATTTTGTCCGCTGTTTTTCATCGGCGGCCGGTCAAGCTCTATCTCAATGGCAGACGGCTGACAGTCAATGAAGATATTGAAGCTACTCTCTGCGAACATTCTGGCAAAATCCCTGGTGTGCTGATGAATTTTACCCGTTGCCGCGCTGCTGCTGCTACTTGCAGGCCGGAGTGCGCGGCGGATACGCGGGCAGAGACCGGATCAGCGGTATTGCGTTTCTTATCCAGCTCCGCCGCCAGGCCATCGCCTGCTACGGGGAAAATGTCTCGGACGTGCGGTCTGCACGGCCCCGGCCCTGCGTCTGAGCTGGCCGGCGCAACGGGCGGCGAAGTTCGGGGTTCCCCCCGGCAACCGTGGCAATCGGCAGCCTGATAACATCGACTTTTCTCACTCTGCTGGTGATTCCTTCGCTGTACAAGTGGTTCGTTATTGACGTTGAAAGCGAAGTGAACAACGCTTAATACTTGCGGGAGATGATCGGATGAAAGAGATAAAAGCGTATATCAAACCCCATAAGCTCGTAGACGTGACTCTGGCCTTGCACAAGGTCCATCAGCTGACCGGAATGAGCGTGGTCGATGTGAGGGGGTTCGGCCGCGAAAGGGCCAAGGATGCTCCGCATCGAATCGTTGAGGACCTGGTGGATTACGTCCCGCATGTAAAGATCGAGATTGTCTGCCTGGATGAGCTCGTTGAGCGTATCATTTCGGTGATTGAGCAAAATGCGCACACGGGCCTGCACGGTGATGGCAAAATATACGTGACCGATGTGAGTGCCGCCGTGCGCATCTCGACCGGTGAACATGGGGAAAGCGCTGTTTGAACCGGAGGTTCGATGGCTGAGATCTGAAGGAGAGAATTCGCCTCCGCTGACCGATTAGCGGTCGGGGAGTGTGCCATTTTGCAGCCCGCGCAGGGCTGGTTTCAAGCCTCTGCCAAGGCGAGGCGACCCAGTTAAGGAGGAAATAGTGGCAGTACACAACAGATGGTGCGCCATGGTTGCGGCCGTGGTTCTACTCTCGGGAAGCTTTGTGATGCTTTCGGCCGCCGAGCAGGGCGTAGCCCGGGAAGAAAGTGCTCAAGACAAGAGCGGTGAGGGCGGGGAAACCCTGATCCGGTTAACGCCGGAGCATATCCGGGTTGCAGGCATTAAGGTCGCTGCGGTGGAGGAGAAGGAATTCTTCCAGGAGATCAAGGCCGCCGGGGAAGTGGTGCTCAACGCTGATCGCACGGCCCATGTCGGCCCCCGCATTCCGGGCCGGATCGTAAAGATCAGCGCGTTTCTGGGAGATAAGGTTAAGGCCGGCCAGAGCCTGCTAATTATCGACAGTGTGGAACTGGGGCATACCAAGGCCGAGTTCCATAAGGCCTGGGCGCGAATGGAGCTGATGAAAAGAAACTACGAGCGGGAGAAACGTCTGTTCGAGTCGCGGATTACCTCCGAACGTGTGATGCTCGAGGCCAGGACGGCATACGAGGAGGCGCGCATCCAGTTCGAGACCACCAGGGAGACACTTTTAATCTTTGGAGTACCCTCGGAGCAGATCGACCGGATGCGCGCGTCTCACGAAGGCGAAGGCACCACCCTGCTGCAGGTGCCGGCGCCGTTTGCGGGCATCATTGTGGAAAAACACGCCACCAACGGCGAGGTAATTGATCCGTCCGATATCCTTTACAAAATCTCTGATCTTTCAACGGTCTGGGTGGAGACGCATATCTACGAAAAGGACCTGCGCTTCATCCGCAAAGGGAGCCCGGCCACACTGACCGTGTCGGCGTACCCCGATGAAGTTTTCAAGGGTTCGATCACATATATCAGCGATCTGCTGGATGAGGCGACCCGCACGGTGAAACTCCGGGTGGAAGTGGCCAATCCCGAGCGCAAGCTGCGCTCGGGGATGTTCGCCGATGTCAGTGTACATTCATTCCATTCCGAAGACCGCGTCCGCAAGCCCGCCGTGCCCGCGGTCGCCCTCCAGAATAGCGGAGAGGACTGGATCGTATACGTTACCGAGGACGGCCTGAGCTTCAAAGAGCGCAAGGTCCGGATCGGCGAGCGGCAGAACGATTATGTGGCGGTGTTCTCCGGGCTGAAACCGGGTGAGCGGGTTGCTACTGAGGGAAGTTTTTTCATCAAATCTGAGGCTGGAAAGGAAGCTTTCTAAGCCACTCCTGTGGGAGTTAACACCAATATCGGATAATTGATTTATGGATAAATTCATTGACTTTGTCGTGCGCCAGCGTCTGCTGGTCGTGCTTTTCGCTCTGATCGTGGCGGGCAGCGGATTCCTGGCGCTGCGGCGTCTTCCTATCGATGCGTTTCCCGATGTAACGCCCGTGCTCGTGCAGATTTTCACCGAGGCCGAGGGCCTGGCCCCCGAAGAGGTGGAAAAACTGATCACCTACCCCATCGAGGTCTCGATGAACGGCCTGCCCGGGATCACGGACATCCGGTCGCTCTCCACTTTCGGGCTCTCGGTGGTTTCGGTTTACTTCGATGATAAGACAGACATCTATTTTGCCCGCCAGCTCGTGTTCGAACGCCTGCAGGCAGCGCGGGAAGAGATCCCCGCGGGGCTGGGCGACCCGGAAATGGGGCCGATCACCACGGGCCTGGGCCAGGTCTACCAGTATTTCGTGGAAGGCGAGGGCTATGAGTTGATGGAGTTGCGCACGATCGAGGACTGGATTGTCAAATACCAGCTCCGCACCGTTCCGGGTGTGACGGAAGTCCTCAGTTTCGGCGGGCTTGTCAAGCAATTCCAGATCCGGATCGACCCGAATCTGCTGCTGAAGTACGGGTTGACGCTTGATGAATTGGTGGAGGCCGTGAAGGATAATAACCGGAACACGGGCGGAAGTTTTCTGGTGCGGGGAGCCGAAGAGTATCTGGTCCGGGGCCTCGGGTGGGTTCGCGCGGTGGATGACATCGCCAACATCAAGATCGCCTCCAGAGACGGAGGGATCCCGATCTATGTGCGTAACGTGGCGGAAGTGGTCCTTGGCCCGGAAATCCGGCGGGGCATAGTCACCCGCAACGGAGAAGGGGAAGTGGTCAGCGGAATCGTGCTCAAGCTGATCGGCCAGAACACCACCGAGGTTATCGATAACATCAAGCGCAAGATCACCCAGATCAATGCGCAACTACCCGAGGGTGTGCGGGTCGTGCCCTACTACGACCAGGCCGACCTCGTGGATAAAGCGGTCGGTACGGTGAAAGACGCCCTGTTTGAGGGGGCCGTGCTGATTGTCATCGTGCTGTTTATCTTCCTCTGGAATGTCCGGAGCGCCCTGGTGGTGCTCAGCACGCTCCCCCTGTCGGCGCTGGTGTCGTTTATTCTGATGGATTATGTCGGCATGTCGGCTAACCTGATGTCTCTGGGAGGGCTGGCCATCGGGGTCGGCATGATGGTTGACGGGTCGATTGTGATGGTGGAGAATATTTTCCGCCACCTGACAGAGGGGGAAGGGGAGCGGGTCGGCATTCTTCCCGCGGTAGGCCGTGCGGCCCAGGAGGTGGCGCGGCCTATCGTTTTCGCCATCGGGATCATCATCATTGTTTTTTTGCCGCTTTTCACGCTTCAGGAAGTGGAGGGAAAACTGTTCGCCCCAATGGCGTTCACGATCAGCTTTGCCATGCTGGGCTCGCTTATCTTTTCGCTTACCCTGGTGCCGGTGCTCTGCACTTTCGTCTTGAAAGGACGGCTGTCGGAGAAAGAAAGTCCGGTGCTGAGGCTGCTCAAGCGCTTCTACATCCCGATGTTGCATTGGGCGATCCACCGGCGTAAGACTACCGTGGCGGTTGCCTCGGGCGCCCTGGTAATCAGCCTGTTCCTGGTGCCTTTCCTGGGCACGGAGTTCGTCCCGATCCTGGAAGAGGGTTCAATGCTGGTCAGGGCCACGATGGCCCCGAGTACCTCCCTGGTCCAGGCGAAAGAAACCACCCTGAAGCTGGAGAAAATCCTGCTCGGCTTTCCCGAGGTGAAAAATGTACTTTCCAAGGTGGGCCGGGCTGAGATCGGCGGTGACCCGGAGCCGGTCAACAACTCGGAGATATTTGTCGAGCTGGCTCCCCCCGAGCAATGGACCACGGCGCGAACCAAGGAGGGGTTGATTGAAAAAATGAGGGAAAAACTCCTCCAGTTCCCCGGGATCCTGCTCAATGTTTCCCAGCCGATCGCCATCCGGGTGGATGAGTTGATCTCAGGGGTGAAAGCCCAGCTTGCGATCAAGATCTTCGGGGATGATCTGGAAGTGCTGATCCAGAAGGCCGGCGAGGTCCAGCGAGTGATTTCAGGAGTTGCGGGAGGAGCCGACCTTCAGGTGGAACAGGTGGGGGGGCAACCCCAGGTGCAGGTGGCTATCGACCGGGGCAAGCTCGCCCGCTACGGGATCAACGTCTCCGAGGTTCAGGACGTGATCCGCACTGCGATCGGCGGCAGCACCGCGGGCCAGGTGTTCGAGGGCCAGCGGCGTTTCGATATTTTCATCCGCCTCAAGCAGAGTTTCCGCAACGATGTGAAAGCCATTGGAAACATTCTGGTAAGTGCTCCCAACGGCAGCCGCATCCCCTTGAGCCAGCTTGCCGAGATCCAAACGATGGTGGGCCCCAAACAGATCAGCCGTGAGAACAACCGGCGCAGGGTCGTTATCCAGTGCAACATCAGGGATCGCGACATGGGGAGTTTTGTGGCCGAAGCCCGGCGGCTCGTGAAAGAGCAAGTAGACCTGCCGGCGGGTTATCTCGTTACCTGGGGCGGGCAGTTCGAGAATCAGCAACGGGCAATGAAACGGCTGATCGTTATCGTTCCGTTGACCGTGTTCCTGATTTTCATCATGCTCTTTTCCGCGTTCAACTCGGTCCGCAATGCGTTGCTGATCGTCCTGAACGTTCCCTTTGCCATGACCGGGGGCATCGTGGCGCTCTTTTGCACCGGGCTCTATCTGAGCGTACCGGCATCCGTGGGTTTTATCGCCCTCTTCGGTGTGGCCGTGCTCAACGGCGTGGTCATGGTGTCCTGCATCAACCAGCTCCGGGCCGAGGGATTGAGCCTGGAGGAAGCGGTGGTTCATGGCTCCGAACTCAGGCTGAGGCCGGTGATGATGACCGCGCTGGTTGCCAGCCTCGGGCTGATTCCGCTCCTCTTTTCCAGCGGTATCGGCTCGGAGGTGCAGCGTCCTTTGGCCACGGTGGTGGTCGGCGGACTGATCACTTCTACCCTCTTGACACTTTTCGTGCTTCCCACGCTTTACGGATGGTTTGAACAGAAAGCCGAGGAAATCGAGTTGTAGTCACCGGAATCGAGACAGGTGTTACACTGTTTCAAACTTGAAGGAGGATGCCGTGAAAGAGATCAAGGCAATCATAAAGCCCTTCATGCTCAGCAAGGTGATTGACGCCCTGCATGGGATTGAGGGCCTGCCCGGAGTCACTGTTTCGGACATCCGGGGTTTTGGAAAGAGCAAGGGAGAAGACGCCTCGCACAAGATCATCGAGGATAAGATCGAGTACGTGCCCAAGGTAAAACTGGAGATCGTAGTCGAAGACGAGCTGGTGGAGCACGTGGTGAAGGTGATCATGGATCACGCGCATACAGGGATTATCGGAGATGGAAAGGTCTTCATCTACGATGTGAAAGAGGTATTCAAGGTCCGAACCGGGGAACGAGGTCATGCGGCAATCTGATCCCGGCCGGAAGCCATCGATTGCATGAGTGCCGATAGCTGCGGTGGGGGAGGAGTCGTCGGAACATGTTGGACGGTTATCTGTTTTCACACGTATAACTTATTAACGTCATTTTTTAGCCCTTATAAAGCCGATGCCATTCATCCCACAAGCTTGCTTGTGGGATGAATGGCATCGGAATTAGCGGAGGATATCAGGAGGGCGGCCAGCCCCTCAATAATCGTTTGCGGTCAAATCCGACTGGAGATAGGATATCTTCAAGGAAGCTTTGACAATTCCGAAAATGCAAACGAACAGCCGAACTTGTTCGGCGGACAGAAACCACCAGGCAGGCTTGATGGTAGTTCACTTCCCGGACCTGTTGCCGGGGAGCAGGTCACTTTGTCCCCAGCCTCTTTCAATATCCTGTCGACTTTCTTGTCGAGCTGCTTGAATTGAAACTCTTTGAGGTTACTGATACTAACACTTGTATCTGACTATCATGTAAAGGTTGCTCTCTCCATCCGCGAGGTTCTGAATGGTGTGTTTCAAATCCGCCTGGTAATGGATTGAACCTCCGGCCTCGAGGATGGCCTTATTGGACTTCACTTCCACTGAAACCTTTCCGTCAAGTACCGTAACAAATTCCTCTGAGCCCGTATAGTGGGCTTCACTGGCTAACACACCTCCCTTTTCCATCTTGAGACTGTAGATTTCCAGCTTCTCAGCCAGATACATGGGAGAAAGGATGCGGAAAACGCAGCGACCCTCATCCCGCTCAAGTATTACCGAGTCGTTTTTATGCAATGGATTAAACAGCGTTTCATCCCCCGGAGCAACAACCAGCTCCTGAAACGGCACATCGAGTCCATAGGCGATTTTCCACACTACGGCTACCGTCGGGTTCACTTTTTCCTGTTCAATCTGAGAAAGCATTCCCTTGGAAACTCCGCTTCGCTTTGAAAGCTCCTCCAGTGAGATATTCTTGTGCTTGCGGATAGTGGAAATGTTTCCCCCCAGCTTGGGCATGTCCGATTTCTTTCTCATATCGTCCCCTTGAAATAATATTTGACAAACAGAGGAAATTATTATATTAAATAATAGTTTAATATATTAAACGGCTTTGTCAAGGGGCAAACGCGAATCTCAGGCGCCTTTTGTCCGCCGTGGATTCAATTATAATGATGTATGCGCTGTCAGCCGGTTGCTGAAAAACCACATTACTCAGGCAAGCTTCAAGCAAGAGAGAGAAAACTCGTGAAAGCGATATTCAAGCAGAGCGGAGGGCGGGGCCTTGTGCTGAAAGAGGCTCCAAAACCGGCGATCGGTCCCGGAGATGTATTGATTCGAGTGCGTGCGGCGGGGATCTGCGGCACGGATGTACACATTTATGATTGGGATCGATGGAGCCAGAACCGGATCAGGCCGCCTTTGATCATCGGCCATGAATTCGTGGGGGAGATTGTTGAAATCGGTCAAAATGTCCGGCATGTGAAACCGGGCCAGCGGGTCAGCGCGGAGGGCCACATCGGTTGCGGACACTGCGAGTTCTGCCGTACCGGGCAGGCTCATATCTGTAACGACGTGCGGATCATCGGTGTGGACCGGGATGGTTGTTTCGCCGAATATATCAGTATCGAAGCGGGTAATCTCTGGCCTGTGCCCGATGTTATTCCGGACCACCTGGCGGCTGTTTTCGATCCGCTGGGCAATGCCATGCACACTGTGATGGCCGAGCCCGTGGCGGGGAAGTCGATTCTGATTACCGGCGCGGGAACCATCGGGCTTTTTGCCGTGGCGATTGCCCATTATGCGGGAGCTGCTACGATAATGGTGATCGAGCCCAATGCTTTCAAGCGCGGGCTGGCCTCCGAGGTTGGAGCGGACGTGCTGCTGGACCCCGGCACGGAGGGTCTTGAGCAGGAAGTCCTCGACAGAACGGACGGCCTGGGCCCACAGGTGTTGCTTGAGATGTCAGGCAACCCGAATGCGATAAACCAGGGTTTCCGCCTGCTCAGAAACGGCGGCTGTGCTTGTCTGCTTGGGATCCCGCCCGATAAAGTGACTCTGGACCTGGCGAAAGATATAATTTTCAAAGGTGTAACGATCAGGGCGATCAATGGCAGGCGGATGTTCGATACCTGGTACCAGAGCCAGAATTTCCTGTTTGCCGAGCAGCAGCGAGTGGAGCGTCTGGTCACCCACCGTTTGCCTTTTGAACAATACGAGCGCGGCTTTGAATTGCTGAAAAACGGCACAGCGGTCAAAGTAGTGCTGGAACTGACAGCTTCAGAGGGATAATCATGTACGGGCAAAAAAGTCGTTTGATAAAAATACTCGCAGAAATCAGGGCGGAAGGCAGGTTCAAAACCGAGCGGGTGATAGTTACCCCCCAGAATCCCGGAATCAAACTTCAGGATGGCTCGGAGGTGCTTAATTTTTGTGCTAACAATTACCTGGGGCTTGCCGACAATCCCCAGCTTTTGCAGACGGCGAAGAAGGCGCTGGAGCAATATGGTTACGGCATGGCCAGCGTGCGCTTTATCTGCGGCACACTGGATATCCACAAGCTTCTGGAAGAAAAGCTGGCCGGTTTCCTGGCGCTGGATCAGGCGGTGTTGTACGGCTCGTGTTTCGATGCCAACGGCGGGTTGTTCGAGGCTTTGTTTGACGATCAGGATACGATTATCAGCGATGAGCTGAATCACGCTTCCATCATCGACGGCGTGCGGCTGTGCAAAGCCCGGCGCATGATTTACCGGAACAATGATCTTAACCACCTGGAAGAGTGCCTCAAAAAAGCCGCCGGCTCCCGGACAAAGGTAATCGCCACGGATGGGGTTTTCAGCATGGATGGAATAGTGGCGAACCTGGCCGGTATCTGCGATCTGGCTGAGCGCTACGACGCTTTGGTGATGGTGGACGACTCACATGGCCTGGGCGTGATCGGCAACAGCGGCAAGGGAAGCCCGGAGGTAAACCGGGTGATGGGCCGGGTTGACATTATCACGGGGACGTTCGGTAAAGCACTCGGTGGCGCTTCCGGCGGGTTTACCTGCACTAGAAATGAAATTGCCGCCCTGCTTCGGCAGAGGTCGAGGCCATACCTGTTCTCCAACACACTGGCCCCCATGATCGCCGCAACCACCATCAAAGCCCTGGAGCTGCTCGGGGAGTCCCACTCTCTGCTGCAGCGCCTGGAACAAAACACGATGCTTTTTCGCAGCAGGATGCGGGCGGAGGGTTTCCGGATCACGGACGGGATCCACCCCATAGTCCCGGTCATTTACGGGGATGAAAAGCTGGCCGCGCGGACTGCACAAGCCCTGCTCGAAGAAGGGATTTATGTTGTCGCTTTCAGCTATCCGGTTGTCCCGCGCGCAAAGGCGAGAATCAGAGTCCAGCTCTCGGCGGCTCACACCGAATCCCAGACCGAAAGGCTGGTCCAGGCTTTTGTCGATGTCAGGCAAAGGCTGGCCGGCACCTGATCCGGAGCGGGAAACGACAGGCTATAGTTTGCAACCCGGTTCAGGGGTCCACCGTTTCTTCGCTGTTGTTTTGCACTTCGAGCGGCGGCACGTTGTGCAGGCAGGCGGTAACCGCCAGCAGCAGAGGCACGGCGTCGGAATCCCCGCCATTTCCTGTTCCGCTGCCGAGGCGTAAAGGCAACCGCGGGCCATCTGTGCGCTGAAGGCCACTTAACCTTACATATGCCACCTCCCTCCATGGCCTCGGGTTTACCCACTCAAAAACAGACACGCCTGTTTCCGGACGTTTTGGCATGGGAAACACATCTGACCAATAAAGAACGGCGTCCGGTTCATCCCAGGAAACCAGTTCCAGGCCGTACCGCAAAGGGACCGTGGTGCGTAAACTATCGGTATAGACTATTTCCAGATAGCCTACCGGTTCGTTTACCGCCATCACAAAGGCGGAGAACCACGGTTTGACTGCCAGCGCCCGGTCGCTGGTCGCCAGGCAGAATACCAGACTGGCCACCTTCTTGCCCACGGTGACCGGGTTCGAATTAACCGGATAGGGATATTGCCTGCGGTTTGCGGCTCCCGGCCGGTTGACCGCCACAATCGCCGCTTCCCGGGACGCAGCCGAAAACTCGAACGGAATCAGGCCGAGGACCCTGCGGCCGGGTTTTACGCCTGCGAAATCCCAGCCGCCGGACTTGTCGCTCCAGGGAGCATTGGCCGCACTTTCGAGAGACAGCGGCTGGAAGTCTTCCCGTGCCGACAACCTGGAGGGGTAAAGCCTCTGCTGCACCCGTGATTTTGCCTGCGGCACAAACATCTGGATGTATTTACGCCATAAGCGGGGGGAGGGGTCATGGGCCGACCAGAGCAACTGGCCTGCGGCCACATAATTTGCCAACATACCCGAGCGCACGGTGGCTCCCTCGTCATTTATTGTCCAGTTACTTGGCGCACCGCCGATAACGGATGAATCGGCAGCAAGCTGCCGGTATTCCTCGGGCTTTTCCAGATAGGAAAACGCCCGGAAATTGCCGAGAATCTGTTTATCTACATAGGTGGCGGTCATCTCGATCGGGTTGACCTTGACGCGTTTTGTAAACTTGTGATTGAAACGCCAGTTGATCGCCAATATGTCCCGGCCGCCACCCTCACGAACAGCTTCGGCCGCCCCCTTCAAAGAGGGAAACATCGAGTTTTCTTTCGGATCGATATCCGGCGGGCCGAAGCCCTCGAAGATATCGCCCCAGATCATGGTCTGAATGCCGTGTCGGTTCAGATAATTCCTGAACCAGAGGACATCCTTGGCATACCATTTTCCGGTATCTTCTCCCTTGTACGCCGGGTGAATGCCGCCACTGCGCCACTCGTCGTGGCCGATACACACGATGGAAGGCCCAAAAACGTCTATCACTTCATCGAGAACCTCTCCCACAAGATCATAGACCCGGGGGTCGGCCGGGTTGTAGGAATCCGGCCAGAGTGTCTCGGGCACCTCGGCCAGCTCCCGGTGACGGGTCAGCAGGTAATAGGAATGCGTCAGAGACTGCACCTCGGGAATAACATTGAAACCGAGGCTCTTAAGGAAATCGACCAGGTCGCGCACCTCGGATTGCGGCACCCCGAACCCGCCGCCCGGTTCCGAGTTGGGGGAATCCAGACCGATCCATTCTCCCATCTCCCGCGCTTCCCTGAGTCGCCACTGGGGGGGAAGATGCCTGTCGGACCCTGTCTGATGGCCGTTTCTCAGCCCGTCCGCCGAAAACTCGGCCCAGCCGATATTTATTTCCGGATGGCGGCGATACTCCATACCACCTGAGACCTCAAAGATTATCGTATTCATTTTCAAGCGAAGGAGGACGTTTTCGGCAAATGAACGGAACCACGGAAAATCCTCTCGGGAAGGAAGGTAGACATGGATTCCACGAAACGGTTTGACCGGGTGATCGACAATAAAAGCTCCCTGGACCCAGGGATAATCCCCGGGCGTATCATGCCGGATAAGCTGCATAATCGTTACCGCTCCATAGAGCAGTCCCCTGGCATCGGCTCCCAGCAACAGTATTCCCTGCGGGGAGACCTCAAGCCGGTAGCCTTCGGCCTTAAGCGATAGCCGCGAGTCTGTCCATTGCCGGCGTTCGGCTTCCCGCGCGGCCGGAGAACCGTCACCGGCAATGCCGATCATGATAGCCGGTCCTTTCAGCGCGGCGTCCGCCGGAACCTGCCTGATCGGTGCAGCCACCATTTCTTCCCTGGCCAGGGCCCGCTCCAGATAACCGGACGCCTGTTTTTCGCCCCTGGCAGCGTGCTCTGCGATGATAATCGGTACTCCATCGAAAAGGGAAAACCGCATACCTGTCAGTTCCTGCTTAAGCGGGATGGGATAAACGGGGATCGGTAAAGTTTCGAAACTTCCCCGGCCCACACGCTGGAAAAACTGCGCGTTGGTCAGCGCCGTCAATGACGAGCAAAGCAGAAAAACAGGGACGACAACGATTGTCACGGTAAGACGGCTAATCATCTAGGCCTCCATTTGTTTTAGCTCAGGCATCCGGAAGTCAGTTATCTTAAATTTTATCATCAGCGATATTTTTGTGAATAATGCAAGTTAACTAGAAGCTGTTTCATAACCTTAAATGCAGGACAACCCCCGCCTGCTCTCAGGCAGGCACCCCCTTTGCTAAGGGGGAATTTTCGGTCGGCGTTTTTGCCGCGGTGGAACGGAGTTTTGCGGTTTCGATCCCCCTTAAAAAAAGGAGACACAGGGGGTTGTGCTTTAAGGAATTACCCGGTAACAGGCGAAAGCAAAAAAAAACCAGTTATGAAACAGCTTATATTCAAAAGTGATCGTTTTACTCTCTATCTTATGAATTACGGGGTAATGGGGTTCACCCGCTCAACCCCGAGTCCCTGTTTTCTTTAAACAGGGTTATCAACAGCGTGCTTCCGAGTACCAGAATCCCGCCGATTATTGCCACCGGACTCAGCCGCTCATCGAGCCAGATGGCGGCGATCGGCAGGCCGAAAAACGTTATCAGGTAGTTGGACAGAGCTGCCTGGGTGGCATCCAGTGTTTTCAGCGCCTTCAGGAACAGGACCATCGAGAGCCAGTTGTGGAAGAGCGCCAGAATAAAGAGCCCGAGCCAGGTTGACCTCGTAAAGACGGCGATCCGGCTGAACACGTCACCTTCCATGATCACCAGCAGCGGCGTGAGGATAACGAACATAGCCAGGTAGGTGTAGAACAGCAGCTCCACGGGGGTATAGCGTTGAAGAACCTTCTTGCTGTAAGAATTCAGAAAGGCGCTTCCGTTGAGACCGACCAGAATGAGAACATTTCCCAGCAGAAAACCCGTGCCGAAATTCAGGTTTCCATAATCGATATCCGAGCACATGACTACCCCGATCATCGCCAGGCCAAAGCTTATCCACCTGATCCTGGTCATCCTCTCGCCCAGGAACAGGAAAGCCATCACAGCCGTGCAAATCGGCAAGGCCAGCATCAGCAAAGCGGCATTACTGGCAAGTTAAAGCCTTGTGCCCCAGGTGATTAATATTTGTCCCGGGAACACACCAAATCCAGCCAGGACAAAGAAGAGCAAAATATCTTTCCTGGTCCGTGCGGTGCTTTCATAGCCTGCTTTATTGTCCATTTTAACAATTGGATAAAGCATTATTGTAGCCAGGGTCATCGGTCCCCAGACCGTAAAAACCGGACCGACCTGATCCTGAACCAGCTTGATACAGGTAAACTGGAGGGCCCACATCAGATTACAACTGAAAAGATAAAACCACGATAGCATACGCACCACTTGCTCCGGTAATCTAAACCGGTATCACCCTGGGAGCCGATCCGGTTTTGACAATTGAGTACTCTGGCTCTGTTTCAGTGAGCGCACGCAGTTCCTTGTGAGCTTCCGAGATGTAAGCAAAATATTTTTTCAACGCCCCTCTAAAAGCGTGTTGCGATATTCCGAAAACATGGGAATATGGTTGTCAAGGGCCGTTTTGGAGCACAATGAGTCAACAACGATTATCAGGAGTCGAAGCTGCTATCTATTAATTTTCAATATGTTAGAGTCGAAACGGCTTGCCTTGCCCTTGACAAGCAACGGGGTAAAACTTTTCACTCAAGGGCGTTGAATGTCTTTATTTCAACGCCCCTCTAAGGCGTTGTGAATTTCCAGATCTCACTCCACCGGCCCCACACGCCGCGGTTATCTCTGGCCCGTACTTTCCAGTAATAGGCAGTCCCGGGATTCAACCACCCCTCGGGAACCTTAAACGAGGATCCGGCGGAACCGGTCGGAATGTCAAAATTAGGTGACAGAGGCCAGATACACCTGGGGTTCAGTGAAAGGAAGATCTGATATTCGGCGACAGTGTCCTGACGGTCCGTATCGCGTGAAGGTTGCCAGCTGAGAACAGGTGCGACACTGCCGGCCCGTTTGCCGTCAGCCGGCGATCCTGGCTTTCGCGGCGGCAACGGTGGATGATTGTCGCTGCGTTCAGTCCAGATATGAGTGATTTTAACCCTGTGCGCACCTGGCGTTTCATCGGTATAGACCACTGTGTTGCGCCCGAGCGACAGAGCCGGTACGGATTTGGGCGCCACCTGGATGTCGGTTGTCAGGGTAAACTCCTCGATCCCCGCCTGGACTGGCCGATCATGAACCGGCGGTTGGTAATTTTTCTCATACGGGATGGAATCGGGAGGACAACTGAACCAGAACCCGGCGGTATATGAGTAAACACCACCCTCACCGTAACCGAGTGCTTTGTCAAAAGTTGCATCGAAACTTCTTTCCCCCTCATTTTTCATGCTCCAGAGAGTGCCTCTGAAACCCACCCTGACCGAAATCGCGGCGGTATCCAGACTGGAGGCGCCATAGGCGTAAGCTCTCCCTGCTATCCTTCCCCCAATTATCGGCCACGGGGATTCGACTTTGAAATAAGCCCGGGAGGCCATGGAATAACGTTCGCTCCGGGGGTCATCAACGTGAACGGCGGGGCTGATTCCATCCTCGGAGCCGGATTTTGCGTTCAACGAGGAGTTGACGAAGCGGGAAAGCGGGAATCTGTTCAGATCGGGTTTGAACACGATCTGTCCACTGGTGAACGCCTGGGGTTGCTCGAACGAGTCCGCCTTCCTCCCATACCATTGGGGACGCTCCGAGCCTTCGGCGCCCCAGCCGTACCACTTGTCACCCTCGCTGAAATAGCGGATAAGCTTTTCCCCGGGGCGAAGAGTAAGAGCCATTTCGCGCGGATGCTTTCTCTCTTTTTCGTAATATGTTTCAATGTAATTATCCTGTGAGGTAACATAGTACATGGCTACCTGGTGGGAGTCCGAGTCGGGATTGCGAAGAAGGCAGCGGTCCAGATAAAACGGGTCGTTCTCGAGATCGGCGAAAGAGGCGATTGTACGATTATCCCGTAAGAGACCGAAATTACCGCCGATCCGGGAGTCAATCAGATGCCAGCGGCCGTTGAAATACACTTCGGGGACCGTGTGATGGCCGATCTCCCAGATCCGGGCCTTAAGACCGGCCTGCTCGGCCAGAGAGACTACCGCCGTAGCCCAGTTAGCGCAAATATTGGCTCCGGTGATATTAAGCAGCCTGACCGGATTGAGCAGGCTGCCGTCACCGTAGGGGCCGCCGTAGTGACAATTCTCGGTGACAAACCTCCAGATCGCCATCGCCTTCTCCTGGTCGGTGCTGCACCCGGAGATCGCCTCGGCGGTTATCGATTCCAGGTCGAACCAGTCGAAGCGCGCGTTGATCCTGATTCGGGGGTTTATGATGTCTTTATCCCCGACGTTCTCGATTATTATCGCTTCATTTAGAGGCCCTCTCGTCCCGCCGACAGTAATGGCGTATTCGGATTTATTGGTCTCTACAAGCTGGACGTGTTCACTGGCCAGAGCGGTTCCGGCAACAGTCTGAAAAACAAAAACCGAGACGAACAGTAACCACGATTTCACGTTGACCTCCGCTGAAAAAACGGGACAGGAACGGGCCATGAATAAGTGTAAAACCGGTTCAGAGTAAATCCCTGGAGCAAACCCCGGTAATGGAACCACGGTTAACGGGCAGGGCAGCCTTCCAGTTGCACAACAGGGCAGGTGCGTCGCCCCGCCAGAGACAAAGATAGCAAAAAGGATACCATATCCGCCTGGCGATTCGGATCGTGCAAAAGGTGTTGACCAATCGCTGATTTTGGAATACTGTTTTAAAAGAGGTAAAGTCCATACCGGAACCGCCACGGATTGCGTTAACCGAACGCCGTAGCGTATGATAAGGGGCAGAGCGTCATTCGCTTCGACCATTGGGTAGGTTACTGAATGTTTTTTTACGCCCCTCTGGCTGAGACCCTGATTTTATCAACCTGGGATTAAGCATGCTGACGATCGAAGGAAAACCTTTGAAAAAAGCCAGGAATCTGGAGCTTTTCCAGGAATTGATTGAGATGTTCCGCTACATTACGGAATTTAATTTTACTTTCATCCCGGCCGACAACAAGTATGCCATGCTCAGGACACCTGACGCCAAGAGTAAGGAAACCGATTTTTGTAAGATTATCCAGACCGATCCGGAAGGCTTAAAACAATGCTGTGATGAAAATCGCTTGATCACAATCATGAACAAAATGAAAAAACCCCTGATCGAAACCTGCCATGCCGGGCTGATCGATGTTTTTATTCCTGTTATTATCGACTCCGAGTTCATCGGGTATTTCTGTCTGGGCAAATTCCTGTTCAACCCTCCCACTGACGGGGGGTTCAAGGAGATTCTCGAAAAAACGAATACACTCGGGATTGACAGCGGACAGTTGCGAAAAGCGTATTTCAAGACGAGAGTGTTGAATAAAGACTACATCGACTTGTTAACCCGAATTTTCATCCCGATTGCCACGAAAATGGTAAGCATGGAACTGGACATCTGGGAGGAGAAAAAGAAGGTTGAAAAACTCAACTATTTGCTGTTTAAAAAACACTTCTCAGACGAGATTATTGGCCGAAGCGAAAAAATGAGGGCGATATTCACTTATTTGGGCAAGATCAACAAAAGCGACGGCTGCGTTTTCATTTGTGGAGAGAGCGGTACCGGCAAAGAGCTGATAGCCAAGTATATCCACGTGAACAGCAGCAGGAAGGAAAAACCTTTCCTTGCAGTGAATTGCGCATCTCTTTCTGACCAGATTCTCGAATCTGAACTCTTTGGCCACGTCAAGGGGGCTTTCTCGGGTGCAATCCAGGGTCGGTTAGGTATTCTGGAGACAGTTAACGGCGGAACCCTCTGCCTGGATGAAATCGGAGAAACCAGTCTGGCGTTCCAGAAAAAATTACTAAGGGTTATCGAAGAAAAGGAGATAAGACCCGTAGGAAGCGATAAAATAAAAAAAATAGACATCCGTTTCGTTGCATCCACCAACAAAGACCCCAAAAAGTTGATCCGCGAAGGCAAGTTCAGAGAAGATCTGTTCTATCGACTCACGGTTTTCAATATAGTAATCCCGTCTTTAAGGGAGCGCCCCGAGGATATCCCGGTCCTGACAAAGCACTTTTGCACCAAACAGACAGATAAGTATGGGGCAAAAGAGTTGTCCTTCACCAGAAAAGCGATAGAGGCGCTAATGAACTATCAGTGGCCGGGGAATGTAAGAGAACTGAGAAATTTTGTGGAAAAACTCTACTTCCTGGCCGAAGGCGAAGTAACCGCCTCAATGGTAAAAAGCTACCTTGAAACGGATGTCGGCCATCAGGCAGGCCGTTCGGAATTGTTTTTTGATGATTACGAGTCTGCTTTTGAAAATTTTGAGCGGAAGTTTCTTTTTCATAAACTTACGCAAAATAGCTGGAATGTCTCGAAAACCGCCCGTCAGCTCGGCAGAACCCGGGAATGGCTTTCCCGCAAGGTCAGCACTTTAGAACTAAAAAAAGAAAATCCGACAACCGGACCGTGATAATTTTATCACACCGTTAATAAAAAATCACAGTCAGGAATACTCGATACTCCCTCTCCCGGTCACTCCTTTCAACTTCCATTCCCGGCACCGACCCATCCCATATCATGGTCTTGCGGCCTGATTCATCTGCATTCCTTTTTCTATTCAGGTGAAAACGGGCTGAAAGCCGCTTTTGAATCTTGCGGGCAAGAAAATGCTTAATTCTGAAGTGTTAAAAATAAATCACACTTCCATTTCCGCTTGTCAAATCCCGTTTTCAGAAATCAACATATAACTCTCAGCCAATAAGGCAGTTAGGGCGGCAATGAGGCAATGGAAAAGCAGAAGGCATAATGATTGCCTTTATTTGAACCGGCAGGAGGGGCGCCCTCAGTAAAATATTCAGCACCCTCAAATCAAATATTTCGCTTGGTTGAGCCGCCCAGGGGCAAGGCAAGCCGTTTTATTGCCGTTTTTGCCATTTGTTTTATTTCAAGCAGTTAGATTGCTCATGCCGGCTGAAAGCCGGCAACAGCGGGGAACGGCCCTTGACAGCCCTGGCGCTTAGTGAAAATCTCGTTGTTATCAACGGCAAACTCGATTCCAGGATGCAGGGACCGGTAAAAAGGAGAGCAGATGTCTAAGCGGATTGCATTGATAGGTGCCGGCAGCACGCTTTTTACCAGGGGGATCATGGGTAGTCTGGTTACGGATCAACGGTTCGAAGACAGTACTCTGGTAATGATGGATATCAATGCGGATGTTTTATCCCTGATGGAGTGTTATGCGAATAACATTGTAAAAGACTCGGGCAGTTCACTGAAGGTGGAAGCCACTACCAGTCTTGAGCAGGCGCTTGAAGGCGCGGATTATGTGATATGCACAATGGCGGCCAACGATTCTCAAGCCAGGGGCATTGAGGTCGAGGTTCCACTGAGTTTCGGCTATCATCACTCCTGGGGTGATACGACAGGCCCGTCGGGTGTGTTCCGCGGCTTACGTCATATCCCGCTTTTTTTGGAGCTGGCTCATCAGATGGAGAGTAGCTGCCCGCAAGCGTGGCTGATAAATATCACTGATCCGATGGCTGTATTGTGCCGTGCGATCAGACTTGAATCCAGGATAAGAACCATCGGATTTTGCGATGGTCCGCCGTATTACCGGAGAATAATCGAGCGGGAGATTTTCCAGCAGGAGAGCGATAACTCGCTGCAAATCAAGATGGCGGGGATAGATCACCTGTTATGGGTTCTTGAGCTAAAAAAAGATGGAGAGGATTTATACTCACAGCTTCGTGGGCAAATCGACCGGATTCGAAAGCGTTTTCCTGTAAATGCGGAGCTTCTTTGCATTTACGATTATTTCCCTCTGCCCGGCGGAGAGCATATAAGCGAATTTTTCCCGTTTTTTTTACGGGATGAAGCTACGATGGGCCAGTACGGGTTGAAGCAGATGGATGTCGGCTGGCACCGTCACAGAAGAGAGATTAAGCTACAGGAGATACGCCGGGCGGTACAGGGTAATGGGCCGCTTAAACCGGAGCCCTTGGAGCCGGAGGATGAAGTACTGGAGATTATTCACAGTATTGCTAATGATGACAGACGGGAATTCGTGTTGAGCCTGCCCAACCAGGGCCTGGTAAAGAATCTTCCGGATTATGCGGTGGTGGAAGTGCCGGTTCTGTTAGGCGCGGAAGTTTATCCGCTGGCGGAGCTGGAAATCCCCCCGCAGCTTACCGGAGTTCTCCATGCGAGCATAGTGAAAGATGAGTTGACGGTTCAGGCCGCCCTGAGCGGGAGCAGGGAACTGGTGTTCAAGGCTGTGCTGATGTGCCCTTTGATCCAATCGATCGACCAGGCGCGAAAAATCACCGCGGCGATGTTCGAGGCGCTGGAGGATTTTCTGCCGGTCCACTTTGTCTGAACAAATGGGTGTTTGCAGATTTCCCGAACTTCGTTTTGAAAACCAGTTAAGGCTTTAAGAATAAAAATCTTAGCGTTTGGATTCGGCTGGCGCAACTCGGGCGGTCAAGTCCATGCAGGCCTGTCTTCGGCCGGAGTCACGGCAGCCATTCCAATTGAACTTTTAGCAGCGGAATGAAAAATGTTAAAATATGGCGATATGCTTGTAAACTTCTTATTGAAAACACGGGAGCGATCAGCGGCATTCTGGCTGTCGATCTTATTGATCGCAATCGGCTGTCTTCCGGTACCGGGTCATGCCCAGAAGCTGGAAAAATACAAAAAACTCTGGGAAGACCAGGCTTTAATGGAAAAGATCGATGACGACATCGAGACTTTCCGTAAGCAGGATGCGGTCATCAAGGTTGTTTCGGAAGACGGAGAGCCTTTAGCGGGCGCGCAAATACAGGTAAAACAACTGACGCATGAGTTTCTCTTCGGCTGCAATCTTTTTATGCTCAAAGGTTTCAGCACCGAAAAAGAAAACAGGAAATATGAAACGGCGTTCCTGAAAATAAATAACTTCGCCACAGTGCCTTTTTACTGGTCCGACCTGGAGCCGGAACAGGGAAAAGTCAGGTTCGGCAAGGATTCTGAAGTCATCTATCGGCGGCCGCCCCCCGATCTGTGCGTTGAATGGGCAACCGAACATAACGTCACCCTGAAGGGGCATCCTCTGGCCTGGCATTCCTGGTATCCGGACTGGCTGCCGGACGACCGGCAGGAGGTGACCCGGCTGCTGGCCGATCGTTTTGCGCAAATTGCCCGGAGGTACGCAAAGCGCATTAAAATATGGGACGTGGTCAATGAATCGTTAGTCAGACCCGTAAACCGCGTCCTGCCGGAAGATTACCTTGCCTGGTCCTTCAAAGAGGCCGACCGGCGCTTCGAGCCTGACAATAATCTGATGATAAACGAGGTGACGAGGATCTCCCACAAGTACCTCAGGGAAGACAGCCAGTACTATTTACAGATTATGAACCTGAAGCTGCGCGGGATTCGATTCGATGGAATCGGGTTCCAGTTCCATACCTGGAGTATCAACCCGGATGACATAGGTCCCGGCAAAGATTATGATCCGTGGCAACTGTTGGACACCTACGCGTTATACGGCAGATTCGGCAAGCCTCTTTACATTACTGAAATTACAATCCCCACTGCCGGAGAGGGGAAGCAGGCGCAAGAGATGCAGGCATATTTCGCTCGCAACCTGTATCGCCTCTGGTTCAGCGTGCCCCGGATGGCGGGGATCACCTGGTGGAATCTTGCCGATGGAACCGCCTATGCGAAGGAGAACAAACAAAGAGGTGGATTGCTCGATGAACAACTGGAGCCGAAAGCGTCCTATCAGGCCCTGGACCGGTTGATAAACCACGACTGGAAGACTGCGACGGAGGGGGAGACTTCCGCCAACGGGATTTTCTCATTCAGGGGGTTCTGTGGACAATACGCTGTAACGGTAAAATATAAGAATATTACCAAAGGATTTAGCATTGACGTATCCAAGGACAAAGATGTTTATCACCCGTTGATTTTAAAGGAGCGGCTTGAGCGTTAATCGAAAGAATTCCCCGGAGCTTTGCCGTTGTCAGCGCAACAACCGACAATGCCGACTCTTATCTCTTCATCCAGCAGGAGTATTCGAATGGTTTTTTTCAGGACAAGGTTCAGGCTGATGCTGGCGGGCCTGCTTGCGCTGCCCCTGGCACTCATGGCGCAAACCGGTGATTTGAAACTGCTGGACTGGAGGCCTGTGAGCCAGTTGGTGGTCAGGCAGACTGACGTCTTAAAGCCGAAATTCCCGGTGATCGACATTCACAACCACCTGGGCTGGTGGGGATCGCTGGACAGCACCCGGAGATACCTGGAGGAGATGGACAAGGCGGGAGTGTGGAAATGTATCAGCCTGGACGGGCTCTCGAAAGATGATTTTTTCAAGGAGCACATCCGTGTTTCTCACAGTATCGCCGGGGAGCGGATTGTCGTTTTCTTCGTTCCGGATTACAGCAGGATCGATGAGCCGGACTTTGGGAACAAGGAAGCGAAGAAGCTCGAGGAAGCGGTGAGGATGGGTGCGCGGGGGCTTAAAATCTACAAGGCCCTGGGATTGACCCTGCGCGACAAAAGCGGGCGCGTGGTGCCGGTGGACGACCCCAGGTTCGATCCGATCTGGGCCAAGTGCGGCGAGCTGGGCATTCCGGTAATGATCCACGTCTCCGACCCCAAGGCTTTTTTCACACCCGTCGACAAGTATAACGAGCGCTACGACGAGCTGGGAGCGCACCCGGACTGGGCATTCTACGGCGATGAGTTCCCCTCCAAGGAAGAGGTCCTGGCCCAGCGCAACCGGGTGTTCGCCAGGCACCCGAAAACTGTTTTCATCGGCGCCCACATGGGAACTCTCCCGGAAGAACTCCACCAGGTGGCGATGTGGCTCGAGAGCTATCCCAATTTCTACGTGGACATTGACGCCCGGATTGCGGAACTGGGACGGCAGCCCGTTACGGCGCGGAAGTTTATGATCGACTACCAGGACCGGGTTCTTTTCGGCGTGGACAGCCCGCCGAATGCCGAGCTATACAAAATTTACTACCGCTTTCTGGAGACCGATGACGAGTATTTCGACTACTCGGCGGGTCTGTTCAACCAGGGAAGATGGAGGATCTACGGTCTGCATCTGCCCGATGAGGTGCTGGAAAAAATCTATAACAAGAATGCGCTGAAAATCTTCGCAATGTTCAAGGGAGCGGCAAAAAAGTAGCGCTCAGGCCGTGCCGCTTGACCGGTTCGGTGTTCGTGGAAGCCGGAAAGCCTTTGATGCGCTGACGAGATTGCAACTGATCACAGGAAAAAATCCTGCGCAGAAAAGCCCGGGCCGATCAAACAGGCGGGATCCTTTTTGAAAAGTTTCTGCTGACAGCAACGGATGGGAGCAGGCTGATCATCAGCAAAAGCCCATAAAATCGAGGAGACGAAAAGTGCCGATTCGTATATTGGAACAACTCAAAACAGACTGTTCCGTTTTTTCCCAGGGGTATCACTCATGGTTTAACCGGCTGATGGCGGGTACTCTGGCGGCAGTGCTGATCAGCGGCGCTTTGCTCCCGGTCCGCGCCGGGATAACGGTTGTCTCCTATCTGCTCCGCGACCGGGCGGTTGTACTGGACAGCCTGGTAATGCGTAAACAGATGTTCTTTGCTTTCAAACTTTCGCAGCCTCTTGCAGAGCTTAAAAATAGCGCCGTGGTGGGGATCCTCACTCACGGGGAACAAGACCGGGTGCTGGCTCAGGATACCGCTTATATCTTCGATGAGGCCGCCGGGAACCTGGGTTTCGGACTGCCCTTTGAGATCCCGGACGGTAAGTATCACCTGGAGATAAAACTGCTCTCACCCGGGGGGGAGGTACAGGACAGCTATTCCGGCGATTTCGACCGCAGCGAGCTGAAACCCTATTTCAACCGGGCGATCAGCTACTGGGATTTCACCACGCCGTATGCCCACCTCGAATGCAGAGGCTACGGGGACCTGACGTACAGTTTCAGCAGCGGGAAATCCATCGGCAAGCTGCAGGCGCTGGAAATCCAGGCGCGGATTACCTCGGATAACAGCTTCCCGGGACGGACGAAAGTGTCGTTGAACGGGGTCGAGCTCGGCGAGTTCGAGCTGCCTGCCGCGAACAACAGTGCTCCGCAGGTTGTGAGCTGGCGCGTGGAGAGTCCGCAAGCTCTCTCGGCACTTTCGATTCGGTCGGGTGAGAACAGCCTGAGTTTTTCTATCACCCGCCGGATAAGCCCCCGGGGATTTGGTTTCAGAATATTCTCGGACAAGAACAGCCGGGAGAGCGAAGTCGAGCCGGGAGTTCCGATCACGCTCACGGTTATCCCCGCGGGCGGGGAATCCGCCGAAACGGTCTTTCGTATCCCGGTCTGGGGGGAGGAAGGCGAGCATATTCAGAGCAAATTCACTATCCCCGGTCCGGATAGTTTCAGCGAGGAAATAATCGAGCCGGAACAGGTCCCTTTCCCGCTTGCGGCCGCGCAGATCAAGCAGGGCTATATCGTGTTCCGGAGAGATTTCCTGCGTTATGTCTATCCCTGGACTATCCCCGCCGAGCGAGAGCAGATTGATTCCCTCCATTTGCGCATGAGCCGGAATGATTTCGAGCCGCTGACTTTCTCGATCTATCCGGTCCGGGAACTGGGAGAGGTCAGCCTCACGCTCAGCGATTTGAAAGGAACCGGCGGCGCGCTCATTCGTGCGGACAACATGCAGGTTCATGTGGCAAAAACCGTAAAGATGCGTACGGGCAGGGGAACGCAATACCGCCTGATTCCCCGTATGCTGGAGCGCACGCAGCACGCTTTCATCCCTGTCGACTACACCACCCGTTTCTGGATAACGCTCCATGTGGGTAACACCGTGGCCCCGGGCCGATACACCGGCGTCATCCATCTGCAGCCGCAAAAAGAGCAGGCCGTGGACATTCCTTTCTCGGTGGAAATTCTGCCCATTGCCCTCGAGCCGGTTCCTGGAATCACCTACAGCATGTTCATGACCTACGAGTTTTTCGAGCTTGAGAGCAAGGACTGGAACGACGAACAGCGGCGGAAGATTTACCGCGATGGGGTAAACGTATTCAGGGATTTCAAGAACCACGGGCTGACCACTGTCGATGTGTCAAGCCCTTACTATTTCCAGTGGAACCGCGATGGAACCCCCAGGATGGAACATTTCAAGGGCATGATCAGGGGGGCTAAAGAGGTTGGATTCACTGATCCGGTGTTCTGGTATTTCGCCCATTACGTCCAGGCGGCGAAATCATTTCATCCCGGTAACGTGCTTTCCTACGACCCGGCAGTTCATCCGAAGCGGGCCGCGTTTCTGGTCAGGACGGCGCAGAGACTTGCCCGGGAGCTCGACGGGCCGCCGGTCTATTTCGTGCCGATCGACGAGCCGCGGGTGGCCTCGCGCCAGCGGATAACCCTGGAGCTTCTCAAGGCGATCAAACAGGTGCCGGGTGTGGTTACCCAGGTCAGCACCGATATCGGCGGCAAGCTGCTGGCTATCGAGAACAACAGTGGAAGATACATCAAGAGGCTGGGCCCGGGCGAAAAGGTGAGAAAATCGGACAGGGAGGTCTGGGAGTACAATAACGCGGTGGTCCACAGCCTGAATCCGGGCTACAGCCGCTACATTTACGGTTATTACACCTGGCGCCAGGACCTGGATGGAATGAACAGCTGGGGTTTCAACACCGCCGAAAACTCCAGGGGGAATCCTTACGAGGACCTGGACCACGACCGTAACGATTGGAATCTTGCCTATCCCCATGCCGGCGGCCCGTTGCCTACCCCCAACTGGGAAGCTCTCCGGGAGGGAATCGACGACGTGCGCTACGTGTACCAGTTGGAGAGGCTTATTAAACAAAAGGCCGCTGACTTCCCGGCACAGACCGCGGGGGCCGGGAAGTTTCTTGATGAGCTTCGCGGCAAATGCGACTTCGAAGCAAGAACGATAATCAACGAATTCGGAGAATGGAATCCCGAGAGATTCAACTCGATACGCAGCGATATTATCTCGTGGATTTTGAAGCTGAAGGATCTCTGATAATCCGAGTTTGCACCAGATCCACTTTTTTTCTAGCTGCTGAAAGGGAGATTCAATGAGCACCCTGAACGTTGGGCCGGTTCTCGATGGGAAGGAGCAACATGAGGCGGGAGGCGGTCTGCACCAGGTGGTCAATCCGGCCACCGGCGCGGTGATCGCCCGGGAGGCCTGCTGCAACTCCTACTCAATCGGCCGGATCGTGGAATCGAGTATGAACGCATTCGAGTCCCCGGCCTGGAGGAACATGGCTGCGGCCGGGCGCGGGAATCTGCTGCTGAAGCTGGCGGATCTGGTAGAGGAAAACGCCGGCGAACTGATCAGGCTCGAACTGCTCGATACCGGTAAACCGGCCACTCAGCTTAAAGACGGGGAAATCCCTCTTACCGCGTCAATTATCAGATTTTACGCCGGCGCCGCGGACAAGATCGAGGGCAGGGTGAAATCCACCACGGAAGGAGGATTCCATCTGACAATGTACGAGCCTTATGGCGTGGTTGCCGGTATCCTGCCCTGGAACTACCCACTGGTTAACGCCGCCCTGAAAGTAGCCCCGGCCGTGGCCGCGGGCAATGCGATAATTCTCAAGCCATCCGTGGAGACTCCTCTTTCCTGTGTCGCCTTTGCCAGGCTCTGTCGCGAGGCAGGTTTTCCGCCGGGGATTGTCAATGTCGTACTGGGGTCCGGCTCCAGCGCCGGAGCCGCACTGGTGGAACATCCCGGGGTGAAAAAAATATCATTCACCGGCTCCACCGGGGCCGGCCAGGTTATTCAAAAGCAGGCCGTGGAGCAGATGAAAACCGTGAACCTCGAGTTGGGAGGTAAAAACGCGATCCTGGTTTTCGCCGATGCCGACCTGGACCGGGCCGCTGATGCTGCTATTTTCAGCGGGTTTGTCAATGCAGGGCAACTGTGTGTCTCTTGTTCCCGGCTGCTTGTGGAGGAAACCGTGGCGGAGCGGTTTGAATCGATCCTGCTGGAGAAGATGAAAAAAGTGATCGTTGGAAAGCCTGAAGCCCCCGATACGCTGATCGGACCGATGATTACCAGGTCTCAGTATGAAATCGCCCTGCGGTATCTGGCGGAGGCGCCGGGGGAGGGTTGCAGGGTATTGTGCGGGGGGGGAAAGCTTGATCTGCCGGCGCCGCACGACAAGGGATTCTGGCTCGAACCCACATTACTCTCCGGCGTAAAGCGTGGGATGAAAGTGGCGGTCGAGGAAATTTTCGGTCCTGTTTTGAGCATTATGACTTTCAAGGATGAAGCGGAAGCGGTGGAACTTTCCAATATGGTGATCTACGGTTTATCCGGTTCGCTGTGGACAGGCGATGGAGAACGCGCCCTGCGGGTAGTCAATGCGCTCGATACCGGGTTGATCTGGGTCAACTGCATGTTCATCGGCTATCCACAGATCCCGCTCCCGCCGCACAAGATGAGCGGTACCGGGGTCGAGCTTGGATTCGAAGGTCTGCTGGCCTATTGCAAAAGAAAAAGTACCGTACTGGGTTATGACCGGGGAGCACCCGTGGGATGGAACCTCAAATGAGCGAAAAAAGTTTTCGAAAGCAGTTTATCGGTAAAAGTGTGGAGGAACTCGATACGCCTGTCATCGTGGCGGACCTCGATGCCTTGGAAGCCAATCTGTCTTTGCTTTCCGGATATTTTTCCGGTCGGCACTGCAAGGTTAGGCCGCATTTCAAGTCACACAAGTGTGTAACCATGGCCCGCCGTCAGCTGGCCTGTCCCAACACCGTCGGCATCACCTGCGCCAAGATTTCAGAGGCGGAAGTGCTCGTTGCAGGGGGGATCGAGGATGTTCTGCTCGCCAATCAACTGATCGGCCGGAATAAAGTCCGTCGCCTGGCGCGGTTAAACAAGCAGGCCAGGGTACGGGGGGTTGTGGATTCCAGGCAGGGAGTGGACCGGCTCGGCACCGCGGCCAGAGATGAAGGGGTAACCATCGGCGTGCTGGTGGAGGTGGACATCGGCATGAACCGCTGTGGAGTGCTTCCCGGCGGTCCCGCGCTGGAGTTGGCCGAACTTGTGGTCCGCACCGGGGGATTGCGCTTTGATGGACTTCAGGGTTACGAGGGGCACCTCGTAACCACCGAAAATTACGAGGAGCGATGCCGGCTGGTCGCAGAAGCGCTGGCTCCTTTGATTGAAACCAGAAAAGCTATTGAAAACGCAGGTTTAACGGTTTCCATTGTCTCCTCGGGCGGCACGGGCACCTACGATATCACGGGTAATATCGAGGGTGTGGATGAAGTACAGTGCGGCAGTTATGCATTGATGGACGCCCAGTACAGCAAGGTCCGCCCTGAATTCAGGAATGCCCGTTATGTGCTGGCCACTGTAATCTCGACCCGGGGAGAAAAAGCAGTTGCCGATGTCGGCTTGAAAGGGATGGGAGCGGAATACGCCGCACCGGTGGTTGAGGGCCATCCTGAGGCGGAAGTGCTCTATGTGGCCGAAGAACATACCGTGATCGAAAGCCTGGCGGCCGCGCCGGGAGACCGGATTCGTCTTATTCCCCCCCACGGCTGTACCACGAATAACCTTTATGAGCGGATGTGGCTGGTACGGCGGGACATTATCGAGGACATCTGGCCGATTGAAGGCAGGGGATGTCTCGAATAAAACAACGTCAGGAGGCTTTAGTGGCAAGATACATTGAGATCAGCTTTGTGGAAGATAATATTTCAGTGCGGGCCCGGCTCCTGGAGGACGAAATGCCCCGCACGTGCGCCGAATTGCTTAAACATATGCCTCTGGAAGGCACGGCGACCCATGCCCGGTATTCGGGCAGTGAGTTGGCCCTGCTACTTCCCACCCACATCAGGGTTGAGCGGGAAAAGGCTACCTGCGCGGTGCTTCCGGGTGATGTGGCCTATGTCTGGCTCAACCGTGATGATCATTACGGGCTGGATGACGATATTTCTGAAATATGCTGGTTCTACGATCGCGACTCCCAACCCCGGATGTGGGAAGGCCCGCTCCGGGTTAATGTCTTCGCGCACATCGAGACAGATTCCTCCCAGTTCTATAAAGCTTGCGCGGACACACGCATCTCGGGAGTTAAAAAGGTTGTTATCAAACTTCTGGAAAACCAAGGCGACAACAGATGAACAATCCCACAAATGACAGTATTGAGAAAGTCGGCCTGATCGGTCTGGGCCTGATGGGCCAGGGTATTGCGAGCAGCCTGATAGCCAACTCTCTGCAAGTTGTGGCATATAGCAGGAATGGGGCCAGGGGAAAAGAAGCCCGGCGCCATATCGATGAAGCATTAAAACAGCTTTTACAAAGAGAGGTTATTCCGCATTCAGCCGTCTCGGACTGGCAAAGCCGGTTTACATTTGTCCGGAGTCTTGAAGATTTAAAAGATTGTCCTGTTATTATCGAAACAATTGTGGAGACCCTGTCTTTGAAACTGGATATATACGATGAACTTGAATTAGTGGTTCCCGCCAGGACCGTTATCGCCAGCAACACGTCCAGTATTCCAATCTCTCAGCTTCAGCATGGCCGAAAGCACCCGGAAAGATTCATCGGTATGCACTGGTCCGAGCCGGCGGAAATCACCCGTTATCTTGAAATAATCAGGGGAAAACAGACTTCCGATCAGGCGGTGGACTTGATCCATCAACTCGGAGTGCTCTGTGGCAAGGAGCCATCGGTGCTGAATGTCGATATCCAGGGTTTTGTCTCTAACCGCCTGATGTACGCAATGATGAGGGAAGCCTGCCACCTGGTTGAAACAGGCGTGGCCGATATTGAAACCGTGGACCGCTCGTTTCGCAACGATATCGGCTGGTGGGCAACTATCGCCGGCCCTTTCCGCTGGATGGATTTAACCGGGATTCAGGTCTATGCCACGGTTATGGAAACTCTGTTTCCTGAGTTGTCCAATTCAAAGAGCCTGCCGAAAATGATGAAAGAAAAAGTTGAAAGCGGAGCGGAAGGCATTTCGAACAGGAAAGGATTTTATAGCTACACAAAATCCAGTGCCAGGGAGTGGGAAAAAGTCTGGCTGGACTTTACTCATGAACTCAGAAAACTCGTTGAGAAATATGAAAAAAGAGTTGAATAGAAGCTGTTTCATAACCGGAGTTTTATTTTGACTTTCGTCTAGCGCCGGTAATCCCTTAAAACACAACCCCCTGTTTCCCCCTGCTATGTGCGTGGTCAAGGGGAAAGTATTTGTAAAAGCTTTGGACTCTGAGTCCAACCAATCTGCTATTCATGGCCTCCGGTTGAGCGGAGCCATATGCAATTGATTCGAGGTATTACAGA
>JAJRTS010000098.1 GCA_024278175.1 Gemmatimonadales bacterium
CCCTTCAATCCTGATCATCTATTTTGTCCCCGGCATCCTCTCCAGCGTGGGGCTGATTTCCGGCGACCACTCGAACCTTTATTTCGTCACCTCGCGCTACCTGCTGCCCGCCTGCCTGGTGCTGCTCACCCTCAGTATCGATCTGGGGGCCGTGCTGCGACTGGGCCCGAAGATGTTGATCATGTTTTTCACCGGTACGGTGGGGATCATCCTGGGCGGGCCGGTGGCGCTGCTGATCGTCTCGGCAATCGACCCAGCTATCGTGGGCGGGGCCGGCCCGGATGCTCTCTGGCGCGGGCTGACAACGCTCGCCGGAAGCTGGATCGGCGGCGGGGCGAACCAGGCGGCGATGAAAGAGGTGTTCGGCGTGGGCGACGGCATATTCGGCGCGCTGGTGGCGGTGGACGTGCTGGTGGCTAACCTCTGGATGGCGCTGTTGCTGATCGCCGCGGGCAACAGCGAACGGATCGACCGTCTCAACAATGCCGACAGCAGCGCTATCGACAGCCTGCGCCGCAAGATAGAGGACTACAAGGCCGGTATCGACCGCGTTCCCAAAACAGCGGACACGATGGCCGTGCTGGGTGTGGGGTTCGGCGTAACCGCCCTGGCCCATCTGGGCGCGGACACCCTGACCCCGTGGATAGCGCACAACTGGCCCGGGCTGGCCCGTTTCAGCCTGACCAGCCCGTTTTTCTGGGTCGTGGTTATCGCCACCACCGGCGGGCTGATCCTCTCGTTCACCCGCGCGCGCGCCCTGGAGGGCGTGGGGGCCTCGCGGATCGGCACCGTGTTCCTCTACCTGCTGGTGGCCTCGATCGGGATGAAAATGGACCTGCGCTCGGTTGTCGACTCACCGGAGCTGTACCTGATCGGCCTGATCTGGATTTCCTTTCACGCCGTGCTGCTGATCGTTGTGGCCCGGCTGATCCGCGCGCCTGTCTTCTTTCTGGCTATCGGCAGCCAGGCCAACGTGGGCGGAGCGGCGTCGGCTCCGGTGGTGGCCAGCGCGTTCCATCCCTCGCTGGCCCCGGTGGGCGTGCTGGTAGCCGTGCTGGGCTATGCGCTGGGAACCTACGGAGCGTGGATCTGCGGCCAGTTGATGCGCGTTGCCGCCCCGATGTGAGGTTTTTTACCGTGATCCTGAAACCGGATAACCGGCATGGCAGCAATCCCGACAAACCTCCCGCGGACAGGCTCGGCGGTACGCTCGGCCGGGTGGTCCTGACGGCCGCGGCTGCCGAACTGCTGATCTACTGGCTGCTGATAATCCGTTTTCCGGCGGTGATGGCCGTTGTGTCGATAGCACTTGGCGGAGCCGCCTGGTTTTTCCGTCGTGCTGAAAAATACCTGGAATCCCTGCGGAAAGAACTACAGCTGGGCGGCGGGGACATGGCTCTGCTGGACAGGTATTGCAAGTGTTGGATCTATATTTCCGCATACGGAACGGCGTTCTGCCTGTTCCTGCTGCTGAAAGGCTGAGTGGCGTTGAGTGACGAGAGAGTGAAGAAAATAACAGCATACCATAACCGGACCAAGCACGGGTTTCGCAGGCTGGCGGCCTCGGCGGGCTATCTGGACCGGGCCAACCAGCCGCTGCCGTTCCGTTTCTACGAGGGCGCGCCCCTGTTCGAGCTGCCGCTGGGCACACCCGATCCCGCCGAACCTCACCCGGCGCTTTTTGGCCGCGCGGCAAAGGCAAGGGACTACGACACGGTCAGCCTCGCCAAATTCCTGGAGCTTTCACTGGGGCTTTCGGCGTGGAAAGAGCTGGACGGGGCGCGCTGGTCGTTGAGGATCAACCCCTCCAGCGGCAACCTGCATCCCACCGAATGCCACCTGATCCTGCCCGCCACCGGGGAACTGGATAACGGTCTCTATCATTACAATCCGTTCGGCCATGCGCTGGAGAGGCGCGCCGCGCTGTCGTCCGGCGTTCAGGAATCGCTCAAGGATCATTTTGGCGCAACAGGGTTTCTGGCCGGACTGAGTACTATTTTCTGGCGGGAATCGTGGAAATACGGCGAGCGGGCCTACCGCTACTGCAACCTCGACACGGGCCACGCCCTGGCCTGCATGTCGTTTTCCGCATCTCTGCTGGGCTGGAAAGTTGTTTGCCTGACCGCGACCGGTCAAAGCGAGACGGCTTCCGCTCTGGGGCTGGACCGCACGGAGTATCCCCGCTACGAGAAGGAACGGGCCGAACTACTGTGTTTCGTGGCCACCGAGGCCTGTCCGAAGCAAACGGCGGGTACGGTTCCCGTGGCCCTGGCCGCTGAACTGAAAGATATAACTCTGGCCGGAGCGCCGAACAAGCTCAGCGGCGAACATCGCCAGTGGAGCGTGATAGACCAGGTGGCGGACATGGCCGCCCGGCCATCCGCTGAGCAGCCACGGCCCGCGTTCGGGAAGCTTCCGCTGCTGGAGAAAAGCATCTCACCGCTTAAGGCCGCCGCGATCATCCGCAAGCGGCGCAGCGCCTGGGAGTACAGCCGTGAGCAGAGCCTCGCCGGGCGCAGCCAGTTTCTCTGCATCCTGGACCGGACCCTGCCGCGCGCGGACATGGCCCCGTTCGATATGGGGCTGGGACCGGCGCGGGTGCAACTTGTGTTGTTCGTGCACAACGTGACGGGGCTGAAACAGGGGCTCTACGCGTTTCTTCGCGATGAGCATGCCCGCGAGGAGCTGGCGGACTCCCTCAGCGATGATTTTAGCTGGGAGCAGGCGGACAGTGCTTATCCGCTGTACCTGCTGTGTGAGGGAGATTACCGCGCCCAGGCCACAGCCCTGAGCTGCAACCAGCAACTGGCCGGGGCCGGAGCGTTCTGTGTGGCGATGCTCGCCCGCTTTGGCGCCAGCCTGCTGCACTCGCCGTGGGTATATCCGCAACTGTTCCAGGAGTGCGGCCAGGTGGGCCAGGCTTTGTATATCGAGGCGGAGGCCCAGGGCTTGCGCGGCACCGGGATCGGCTGCTATTTCGACGATCCGCTGCATGAGCTGCTGGGAATCGGGGACGAGAGCTGGCAGAGCATGTACCATTTCACGGTGGGCCTGCCGCTCGAAGACCGGCGTCTGCAAACACACCCACCTTATTTCCACCTTAAACGCGACGGCTGAAGCTGCCGCGATTTCCCATCAGGACCGGCTCGCCCCGGTGCGCATTTCCCACCGGGTCAGCCCGCGGCTTAACTGATCCTGGATGGTTTTTACATCTTTCCGGCCGTACAGGTTGTTTTCCTCTTCAGGGTCCCGCTGAAAATCGTACAACTCATGGCCCATCCCCGGCTCGTGGTGATAGACCAGCTTCCAGCGCCGCGTACGGATCATCCTCATGCGGGCGTTGGGCGTGTAGTGGTGCTGGTTGTAGATCAGGAAAAGCTCATCGCGCCAGAGCGTGGACTCCCCGGCCAGCAGCGGAGTCATGTCCATCCCGTCCAGCAGCAGACCCGGACGCCGGCTTGCGCCGGCCACATTCAGCAACGTGGGGAAATAATCCAGCGAGCTGACCAGTTCATCGCAGACACCACCGGCGGGCACCCTGCCCGGCCAGCGCACCACCAGCGGCACCGTGGCGGAGGTATCGAAGATGTTGGGCCTGCATTTGCCCGTTGCCAGCAGAGAGCCGTTGCCCTTGTGCCAAAGACCGTGCTGGCCGATGTTGTAGCCGTTGTCCCCGGTAAAAATGATCAGCGTGTTGTCCAACTCCCCCTGCTTTTTCAATTCAGCCAGCAGCCGTCCCAGGTTGCGGTCCACCGAGGTGACGCTGGCGTAGTATTTTTCCGTGATCTCCCTGATCCGCTTCGGATCGACTCCATCGACTTCCGGCACTCTCAGGGTGCGTCCCCTGTATGGCTCCCAGTCCTGGTCGGGTACGGGCACGTAGGGAGAGTGGGGCCTGAAGGGATGGAAAAACAGGGCGAACGGCTTTGTGCGGTAAGTGCGCAGGAAACGGATTGCGAAATCGGCCAGCCGGTCGGTAAGCCCGCCCTTGTAATCGCGGGTCACTCCGTTTTCCATCAGCGGCGGGTCCCACATCTTGCTGCCGCCGGTCAGCCGCCCCGCGAAATAGTCAAATCCCCTGTTCGTGGGCCAGAAGCGATGGTTTGTATGGCCCAAATGCCACTTGCCCACCAGGCCGGTGCGGTAGCCCGCCGCGCGCAACTCCTCGGCCAGGGTCGGCACATTGGCCGGCAGCCCCACCGGCTCGCGCTTCCCGATCCAGTCCTGGATTCCCACGCGGTGGTTGTAGGTCCCGGTCATCACCATCGCCCGCGACGGCGAGCAGACCGGGCAGGTAAAGGCCCGGGTGAAGCGCATCCCCTCGGCGGCCAGACGGTCCATCACCGGCGTGTGGATCTGCTCGTTGCCGTAAGCGCCCATCGCCCAGCGCGCCTGATCGTCGGTGTTGATGAACAAGATGTTCGGCTGCCTTGCCCCCGAGGCAGGGTTGCCGGTTGACGCGGCCAGTCCCGACCGGCCGGTCAGCGCGGCTCCGGCCATCGCCGCCGCCGAGCCGATAAACGATCTACGGTCCATGGGCTGCCTCCGAACATTATAATGTTTGTCAAAAAGAGACCTTTGAAAAATTGGACGACTAAACTGTGATGAGGAAGTTTTTCAGCTCACTCATTTCTATGTATCAAAAGAAAATTCAGGCCTGTTAATTGTAACTACATGATCCAGTTGCAGATATGCTCCTTGATAAAAAGTTTTGGAAAAAGAGGGGGGAGTGACTATTCTTTCAATCCTTTGATTAAATCAAATGTCTCAAAAAATACACCGAAACAAAACCCTGCCCCGCCATCATCTTAAGCGCCGGTTGCCGACACTTTCCCGATAAAATCGTCCATCTCGGCAAGCGACTCGAAACCCATCGTGAACGCGTCCACGCTGCCCAGACCGAGCACGTAGTCCAGCGATTCCCTCAACTGGTCCCTGATCCGGCCTGCCCCGGCCAGTTTCATGCCGATTACACCCTTGCCCTTCTCGTGCGCCTCTTTCAGCACCGGGGCCACCTCCGCGGGCACTCCATCCATCTCCGCCCCCGCGTGGTTGATCCGGGCCAGGATCACCTCCACCCAGTCGCTGGCCACGGCGGCTTTGAGCGCACCCAGGTCGTGGCAGCTTACGCCGAACGTACGAATGTGGCCCTGCTCGCGGGCCTGGGAGATAACGTCCATCGTGGCTTGCATTTTGCTTATCCAGAGCGGATCCGTCAGGTAGTGCAGCAGCAGGATGTCAAGCGTGTCCGTGTTCAACTCCTTGCGAAAACGCTCGATGTCGGCTTTCATCCCGGCGGCGTCGCGCGTCATGGACTTGGTCAGGATAGTCACCTTCTCACGGGGCACGGACTTGAGCGCCTCGCGATAATGGGAATGGGAACCGTAATGGTCCGCCATGTCCCAGAACGTCACCCCACGCTCGTAACCGTGACGGATCAGGCTGACGAATTTATCCAGTCCCAGTTTTGTCTGGTTGGAGCTTTTACCGGTTCCGTGGGTCCCGCTGCCCACGGCCAGCCGGCTGGTGACAATCCCGGAGTTACCCAGCATCACGCGATCAGCGGCGCTGTATTGCCCGGTCGGCGAGGCCAGCAGAGCGGTGGTTGAATTATCGCCCCAGGGCAAAGCCAGCGCCCCGGCCCCGGCCAAAGCACTGCGGATAAACGTTCTGCGATCTATCTTAATCATCGTACGCACTCCCTTGCTAGTAGTGGCGGTTTTCCTCTATAACAATAGATAATAGCTTGAGCGACAAAAGCAAAGTCCAGGTGCCGGATAAACCTCGCTTTCGCGAAATAATTTGCCATCTGCCCCCGCCGGTGCGATATTTATTTTTATCGCTAAAAATCGGTGATAAGTTACACATTTTTTTGTTTCCAAAAAGTATACCGGAGAAGCATGATGCCGTCGCTTTCGCGCTTACTCGCACCCTCACTGCTGGCTATCCTGCTCTGCCTGGTGCTCCAGCAACCTGGCGCGCTCGAAGGCGCGGTCAGCTTCTCCGTGGCCGAGTCAGCCGATGGAGCGGCTGTCGTGGCGGACGCCGGAGCCTGGAGCCTGAGGATCGAGAAAAACCCGCTGCGAATCAGCGTGGTGCGCGATAGCAAAATAATTGCCGCCACCGATCCCGGCCAATTTTATTCGGCGAGACTCGAAGGCAAAAACGTGAACTATAAAAAACTCGAGAGCTGGAGCTCCGTGGGCGACGGCCTGTTGCTGGAACTGGCCACACAGAGCAACGGCGCCCGCGCATTCGTGAGCATCACGCCTTTTACAGACCGGGCGCTGCTGCGCGTCTGGCTTGCCGGCGAGCCTGTCTGTGACGAAATCGAGCAAAGCTGGTCTCTTGAGGCCGGCGGCCACTGGTACGGCGGCAATATCACGAGCACGCACAACTGGCCGCTGGAAACCGGGCGGATCGAGCTTGATCCCTTTCTGGCAACCAGCAACCAGACCTCGCCCGTGTGGCTGGCCTCCTCGGGGGCTGGATTTTTCGTGCCCACCTATCAGCCGATGGGGTTTGCTCTCAACCGCGGCGGCGACGGCCTGCTGCGCTTCAATGTCAAGCAAACCGCCCACCTTGAGTACACGCTGATTATCCGCGATAATATCGTTCAGGCCCACGACACTTTTACCGCGCTGGCCGGGCGGCCACGCACACTGCCGCCACGGGGATATTTTGCCCGGCCGATTTTCAACACCTGGATCGAGTTCCATGTCGATGTCAATCAGCAGGGCGTGCTCGAATACGCCAATACCATGCGCGACAACGAGTTCGGCTGCGAAGTGTTCATGATCGACGACCGCTGGCAGACCCATTACGGCGACCATTCATTCGACCCGCTCAAGTTCCCGCAACCGCGTGCGATGGT
The DNA here is from genome assembly GCA_024278175.1 of Gemmatimonadales bacterium. Taxonomy (GTDB): domain Bacteria; phylum Gemmatimonadota; class Glassbacteria; order GWA2-58-10; family GWA2-58-10; genus JAJRTS01. The sequence goes on from JAJRTS010000098.1 coordinate 6,875, forward strand.
GGACAGCATGCACGCGCTGGGCTTCAAACTGGTCCTCTGGGTCGTGCCCTTTGTCGATTTCGATGCGGAGAATTTCGCTTACCTAAAAGAGCGCGGCTGGCTGGTGCGCGAGGCCGATGGCCGCACTCCGGCGACGATCCAATGGTGGAACGGGACCAGCGCCCTGGTGGACCTCTCCAACCCCGAGGCGTTCGGCTGGTACGTGGACCAACTCAAGGGCCTGCAACGCCGTTACGGTGTGGACGGATTCAAGCTCGACGCTGGCGACGCCGAGTTTTTCAAGCCGGAATTCGTCACATTCGGCAACGTGAGCCCCAACCGCTACACCGATCTTTTTGCAACCGTGGGCACCCACTTCCTGATCAACGAGTACCGGGTAAGCTGGCTGATGCAGGGCCAGGGGCTGGTCCAGCGCCTTCGCGATAAGAACAACGACTGGAGCGTGGAATCGGGCCTGGGCTCGCTGGTGCCCCACGGCATGAGTGAGGGCCTGATCGGCTATCCCTACTTCTGCCCGGACATTATCGGCGGCGGGCTGGACAGCGATTTTATCGGCGAGGATTTCCAGGGCATGGACCCGGAGCTGTTTGTCCGCTGGTGCCAGGCGAGCAGCCTGATGCCGATGATGCAGTTCAGCTTCGCCCCGTGGGACCTCGATCAGGCCTCCGCGGCTATCTGCCTCGAATACGCCCGCCTTCACGAGCAGTACGGTGATTATTTCTACCAGCTGGCGCTGGAATCACAGCGAACCGGGCTGCCGATCGTGCGGCCCCTGTTTTTTCTCGCTCCCGGCGATGAGCGGACCTATACTATCGCCGACCAGTTCATGCTCGGTGACAGCCTGCTGGTGGCTCCCGTGCTGAAAAAAGGCGCAACAGAGCGCGACGTCTACCTGCCGCGCGGACAATGGACCGACTATCACAGCGGACAAAGCTACAGGGGGCCGCAACTGCTGCGCGCCCATCCGGCTCCGCTGGAAATTTTGCCGCTGTTTATCAGAAATAAATAGTCCCGGAAAGATACGCACAACCCGTCACAGGAGGATTATTCATAAAAAGTCGTAGCGAGACGAAGGAGTCCTAAGCGAAACGCGAAGTTGGAGGGATTTTTCCTTTGCAGGCGTACTGGAAGTACGTTGAAAAGAAAAATCGTGAAACCAGCGTTGCAGCCGTGGAATTCAAAGTCGCAGTAGATTTTTTATGAATAATCCGGGATAGGAGTATTGCCATGCTCAGCCGATTTTTTTCGCAGTTTTTTTTGCCGCTTGCCGTTGTCGCAACTACACTGCTGACGGCATTCTCCGCCTGCGCGCCCTCCGCCGCTGACAAGGTGCTCGAAGATGGGCGGATCAGGATGGAGCTGACCGACGCCGGCGGAATGAAAGTGACGTTCAAGGGCGGCGACGGCCCCGTGCAACTCAGTACGGGCGCAAACCCGGCGTTCGCGCTGATAACGGTCGACGACGACACTGTTGAACTCCTGCCCGCATCGGTGGAAAGCTACCAGGCCCCGGCGGACGATGAATTCGGGCAGGGCAGGGGCCTGCGGGTGGAGCTGCGCAGGGCCGATGGCGGGCCGCTGCCGGACCTGAAAGTGCGGGCGGAAATCCGCCTTGTTGATAAAAATCCCGGTGTGCTGATCTGCCGCACTGATATTCAGGGAGCGAACGCCGAGGCGCTGGCCGCTCTTGCCGGCGTAAGTTTCTACCGCATGGATCTGCGCGCCGATCTGGCCGACCCGCAGGCCGCGCCCTTCGATTTTTACCTCTTCCAGGGGGCTGGTTACAACTGGGGCAAGTGGTTCACCAGGATCAAGGTTACCGAGGACTACTCCGCCGCCAACTGGACTGTCCGGCATCTGCCGGAGCAGGAAGAAGGCGGCGGCTACCCGCTAAACTACCTCTGGAGCGCCAGGGCGGGACTGGCTATCGCCCAGATCGACACCGTGCACCGGGTGCTGTCCCTGCCGGTACGCACGGCCGCCGACGGCGCGGTACGAATCTCCATCGAGCGTCCGGCCGAGTTCTTCCGCCCCGACCAGGACGGGCTCAGCCGCGGCGTACCGGTGATGATCGGTGCTTTCAGCGGTGATTTCTACGCCCCCGTGCGCACCTACGGCCGCTTGCTGCAACGGGGCCCGTTCAGGTTCCCGCAGGTGCCGGCGGACGCTTTCGAGCCGATCTGGTGCGGCTGGGGTTTCGGCCGAGATTTCGTCCCCCGGGACATTTACAAGACTTTGCCCGCCGTTAAAGAGCTGGGGATTCCCTGGGTGGTTATCGACGACGGGTACCAGCAGAGTATCGGCGCATGGCCGCTGATCAAGGAAAAATTCCCGCGTGGAGACGCCGACATGCGCGCGCTGGTGGACAGTATCCACGCGGCCGGGTTCAAGGCCAAGCTGTGGTGGGTGCCGATGAACGTGCAGAGCACCGACCCGCTGTTCAAGGAGCATCCCGACTGGGTTGTGCTGGACGAGCAAGGCCGCGAGAGACGCAACGACTGGTGGGATGTTTCCCAGCTCTGTCCCGCGCTGCCGGAGGTGATCGAGCAGCAGAGGGCGCTGGTGAGGCGGTTCCTGATCGACTGGGATTTCGACGGATTCAAGATGGATGGCGGCTGCCTGGGGATGACCCCGCCGTGCTACAACCCGGCCCACAACCACAAGCACCCCGAGGAATCCTGCCGGGCGGTGGCCGAACTGTACAAGATGATCCGGCAGGAGGCCCAACGGATCAAGCCCGGCGTGGTGCTGGAGATCTGCGAATGCGGCCTGCCCCACGATCCGTTCAAGATGCAATACTACAACCAGCAGGTCTCGGCGGATCCGGTTTCCAGCGATCAGGTCCGCGCCCGGATCAAAACCTACCGGGCGCTGCTGGGCGATAAAGCAGCGCTCTACGGCGACCACGTGGAACTGGCCACCGGCTCGTACTTGGGCGAGGGTGTGCAGATCAGGGAAGTCGGCAGCGATTTTGCCAGCACGCTGGCCCTGGGCGGGGTGATCGGCAGCAAGTTCACCGCCCTGGCAAAAGAACCGAACGAGGAAGAACGGCTCAAGTATGTGGCCATCGGCGACCACTGGCGTCGCTGGTTCGATCTTTACGGCAAGCTCAAACTCTACGAAGGCACCTATCTGAATCTCTACGACATTGGCTGGGACCTGCCGGAGACCCACGTGGTGGCCAAGGGAGACACGCTCTATTACGGGGTATTCGCCCAGGGATTCAACGGCGAGGTGGAGCTTCGTGGGCTACAGCAGGGCAAAAGCTACGTTTTAACCGATTATACCACCGGCGAGGAATTGGGCCGTCTGCAAGCCGGCGGCTCCCGCGAGTTCGAATGCAGCGTAGACGGCAAGCTGCTGATTTCTGCCACGCCGGTCGATTGAGAAAATCAGCTCGATAAAATCACGGCAATTTGATCGAAGGAGAATTCCAACTTGAGTGAACGGATAGATTTCAGCGCTGAACTGCTGCGGGAGTTGCTGCCGGAGTTGCTGGTAATTGCCCGCCAGGCCGGCGCGGCAGCGGCAAGCCATCAGCCCACCGCCGGCGAGAGCGTGGAGAGAAAGGGCGACGGCTCGCCGGTCACCCTGGCCGATCGCGCCGCCCACGAGCTTATTATGCAGGGCCTGGCCGGGCTGGATCCGCTGTTGCCGGTGATCAGCGAGGAAGGCGACCTGGAGGGTGTGGAATCCGTCCGGTACACTCAGTTCTGGCTGGTTGATCCGCTGGACGGGACCAGGGACTTTCTGGCCGGGCTGGATGAGTACACGGCCAATATCGCGCTGGTGGAGGATGGCGTTCCGATCATGGGCGTGGTGGTGGCTCCGGGCAGCTCGACGGCTTATTCCGGCGGCCGGGGACTGGGCGCGTACAAGCAGGCCGACGGCCTGGCGGCCACGAAGATTTGCTGCTCCACCGCCAGCGGGCGCATCCGGGCCGCGGTCAGCCGCTCCCACAGCTCCAGCTCCACCGAAGATTACCTGGCCCGCCTGGGCGCCGCCGAGACTATTCGCAGCGGCAGCTCGATCAAGATCTGCCTGGTGGCCGAGGGGGCCGCGGACGTCTATCCGCGCCTCGGCCCCACCAGCCTGTGGGATACCGCCGCCGGGGTAGCCGTGGCCCGCGAGGCGGGCTGCCAGGTGACCGATCTGCGGGGGAGACAACTGGGGTTCGACCCGGCCGGTGGAATTCTTCAGCAGGGGTTTATCGTTGCCCCGCCGTGGCTGCTGGAGCGGGCGCTGGGTGCGCTGGAGTAATGCAGGGCAATTAAAATAGGATACTGCCGTTGATTCTGTTTAAGATTGCCCAAAAGGTTTAAATATAACACTGAAACGGCAAAATATTTTTGTGCGGATCACGGAATTAACCGGAAGTGGCGGTCTCGCTTATATCCGTAGCGAATCGCATTCTCTCCAAGGAGATAGCCATGTCGCAGGACGAATGGTCGCAACTGCTCCAGACTGACATGGACAAGCTGTTCACCGACCGCGAGCAGGACAAACGCGAGCAGATTACGCTCAAGAATGGTGAGCGCCGCAACGTTACGGTCCTCTTTCTCGACATCAAGGGTTTCACCGCCATGAGCGAAAAACTGGACCCCGAGGAAGTCGCCCAGATTATCGACAACGTGTTCAAGGTGCTCACCTCGGAGATACTGCGCTACGGCGGGATAGTGGACAAGTATATCGGCGATTGCATCATGGCCCTGTTCGGCGCCAAAAAGCCAGCGAGGACGACGCCGAGCGCGCAATCCGCGCCGCGCTGGGTATGCTGGGCAAGATGGAGCATGTCAACGCGATCATGAAGGGCAAGGGGATCACCCTGGGCTGCCGGATCGGGATTAATTCCGGGCTGGTGGTGGCCGGCGAGCTGGGCGACAGGGGCGAGAAGGACTTCACGGTGATGGGCGACACGGTCAACACGGCCAGCCGCCTGGAGAGCGCCGCCGAGGTCAACACGCTGATGATCAGCACAAACACCCGCGAGCAGGCCGGAGATATTTTTGACTACGAGAAGCTGGAGCCGATCTCGGTCAAGGGCAAGAGCAAACCCCTGCAGGTCTACCGGGTCCGCGGTGTGCTCAAGGAGCGGGTGGAGCGCTGGGAGCGCGACACGCTGGCCAAGAGCAAAGCCTATGTGGGCCGGGAGAGCGAGTGGGATGCCCTGGGCGCTTTCATGGAGGATTATTTCTGTGAAGACGGTCCTGAGCGGATAAAAGTGGCCGGCCTTCGCGCCGACGGCGGCATGGGTAAGAGCAGGATGACCCACGAGTTCCTCTCCCGCGGCCCCTGCCCCCGCGGGCTGATCCTCAAGGGCAAGACAATCTCTTACGCCGATGCGCCTTACTGGGTGTTTATCAGTGTGTTCAAGAACCTGATGGGCGCCAGCGAAGGCGACTCCGTGGAAACGGTCCGCCGCAAATGGAGCGCGGCCTACGAACGATTGAGGAGCCTGCCTCTGCTTGACGAGGAAAAGCGGCAAAAAATCCTGGCCGGCCTGGAACAGCACGAGGACTACCTGGCGTATCTTCTTGGCGTTCCCCATGATCCCGAGACGATAAAAAAGAAAAAACCCGATGAGCTCAAGGAACTGATTTTCACCACCTTCCGCCTGTTCATCGAGGCCGCCTCGGCGCTCGAGGGCGAGGGCGAGGTGATGTACCTGGTGCTCGATGACCTGCACTGGATCGACGAACTGAGCCGGGAACTGATCGACTACCTGCTCGGCAACCTTCAGCCCGTGCGTCCCACCCTGTTTGTCGCCATGTACCGTCCCGACTTTAAGCCGTCGGAAAACTGGGTCGAGGGAGAAAATTTCTACCAGCTTATTATCGATCCCCTCTCACACCAGGAGTCTGCCGGCATGGTGCAGGGGATGTTGCGTGGCCTGATCCTGGGCGAGCGCCTAGCCAAATTGATCTACGAAAAAAGCGGCGGCAACCCGTTCTATCTCGAGGAAATCACGTTCTCGCTGATCGATCGCGAGGTGCTGATCCAGGAGGAAGTACAGGAGGGCAACCCGGTCTGGGTGGTCAACCCGGAGCAGGAAGATGTGGAGTTGCCGGACTCGATCCACGGGATGGTCCAGACCAGGATCGACAAACTGGGCGAGCAGGCGCGCAAGCTGCTGCTCGAGGCCAGCGTGCTGGGCGTGGAGTTTGGCACGAGCCTGCTGGCCGATGTTCACGAGCGCGCCGGCGGAGAGCGCGCTCAGGTGGAAGAGCTGCTGGAGCAGTTGGCGGCCGCCCGGATGGTAATCTCCACCGGCGGCGGGGAGAGCGACGGGTTTTACGTGTTCGCCAACATGCTGATCAGCGAGGTTTGCTACAACACCCTGCTCAACTACAACAAAAAAATCCTTCACGGCCTGCTGGGTGAGTGTATCGAGGACATTTACGGCGATGGCGAAGTGCCGCGGGACGAGCACTACCGTCTGGCCCATCATTTTGAGAAGGGCGAGAAGGCGGACAAGGCCGTGTTCTACCTGGAGTCCGCCGCCGACCAGTGCGCCCGCCAGTTCTCAAGCCGCGCGGCCGTGGAGCTTTACGGCAGGCTGCTCGAGATGCTGGAGCAGGCCGAAATGGCGGAAAATGAGAAAAAAGACTGCCGCCTTCGCAACATATTCAAGCTGGCCCAGGTAGAATATCTGGCCGGCATGCTGGACGAGGCGTTCGGACATTTCAGCCAGTGCGGAAAACTGGCCGGACAGGCCGGAGACTTCAGTATGCTGTGCAACGTGCTCACCAGCGCCGGGGAGATTGAGCGGATCAGGGAGAATGCGGACAAGGCGATGAAGTTTTTCCGCAAGAGCCTGGAGCTGGCGGAAAAGCTCAAGCTGGACGAGCAGGCGGCGGACAACCTGGTCAATATCGGGATCGTGATGGAGGAGGGCGGAGACTACCAGGGCGCGATGGAGTATTTCCAGCAGGCGCTTGCCCGGGCTGTTACGGACGAGCAGCGGCAAAATATTTCACACTACATTTTCCAGCGGGCCTGAGGCCCGGCCAGCAAACATAAACAGGACTTTCCCGGACCGCCGGGAAAGCCGGAAAACCGCCTGAGTCTATGAAAGTAACCCAATACCGTAAGCTTACCCTCTATGGCCCCCATCCGCTGGAGCGAAACAGCAGTGGGGAGCTCGAATACCACATGGGCGATGTGTTCCCGGCGCTGGGCAGCATGATTATCGGCCGGGGGCTGCATATTACCCTGGCGATGGACTTTATCGAGCAATACCAGCGCCACAGCGGCAAAGAACTCGACGAGTGCGCTCAGCAGGAGATATTCGCCGACCTGGTGGCGCTGGTCTCGCGCGGCGAGCATGTGATGGTCCGCTCGATCCCCGACGATATGGAGCGTTGCTTCCGCGCGGCCGAGCTGTTGCGCGAGGTGGTGCCCTCGGAGATGATCCGCTTCACCGGCCGCCGCGACCCCAAAGTCCGCGAGGCGTTCAAGCTGCGGGGCGAAAGCTGGAAAATGTCTCCGCGCTATTTTACCGTCGAGGAGATAATCGAGCAGATCAGGCTCTCGATGGTCAGGGTGGGTACGGCCAACCGCTACTACTACAAGATCGAGAGCGGGGGCCGGCTGATCACGCCGCAAAAGTTCGCCGGGATCAGGGACGTGATCGGTGACCGGGAGCAGTTCAGGGAGCGGGTCTGCGAGGTGGTGGACCTTTACATTCGCCGCAACGGCAACTACGTACGCGAGCTGGACTTTTTCGCCGCCGACGAAAATATCCTTGATTTCCCGCTGTTCGAGGCCCTGGCCGGTTACCTTCAGCGCTGCCGTAAATGGGGAGACCGTCAACGCGCGCACGCCAGGCGGCTGTTTGATGCGGCAAACGAAAATTTCCGCGCCGCCGTGCCGCCGGAACTTCATTACGATGATCCCGGCAATCCCGCCTGGCGTAACGAGATGTACGCCGAGTTGAGCGAAATCCCGCCCACCGAAGAGTCGATACTGGGGATCAGCGAAGAGTTCAACATGAACATCCGCTGGCTGCCGGGATGCAGCATTGTCGATGGCGTGGTAACCAAGGATGAGCATATCGAGGACGCGGTCAGCCAGTTGATCGATGATTTTATTCGCTGCTACGGCCCCCTGGAGTATCTCAACCTCGGCCGCCTGATGCGCAGCCAGAGCAACAAGCGGGCGGCGGGAAGTTACCGCGAGGTGTTTATCGCCGTGCTCAGGCAACGGGGGGAGCCGGACGAACAGATCAGGATCCTGCGCAAGGTGTTCCGCGGTGTGCTCTATTTCCTGAACCGGGGCCACGAGCTGAAAAGCGCCAAGAAACTGGCCGCCGGCTACCTGGAGTACACGTTCGACAGACGCGAGATACTGAGCCTGCTGGGGGCCGATACGCCGGTGGTCTCGTATCTCAGCCGCGATGAAGATCTGCCGGGGATCGGCGCCGTGCCGGTGATCTATTTCAACCGGCCCTATATCCAGGGACTGGCCACCGACAAGATCTCGTACAACTATTACAGCCACGAGGGATTTGTCAACGCCCAGGCGGCCCTGATGGGCAACGAGGCGGCGCTCAATATTTTTATCGGCCGTTGCGAGTCGGACAGCGGGGTCGTGTTTTTCGGCGATGGCGACGAGTTGCTGCAGTTCAAGGACGGCGACCCGATGACGCCGACAAGTATCGTACTGGCCGACTTTACGGGCACGTTCGCCGATGTTGTCAGTCCGCTGGAGATTTTCATCCCTCAGTACTCGGATTACCTGATCAACATGCTGGGCAGGGTCAAAGTGCCCGGCTGGGGGAAAAAAGAGCGCCTGGCCCTGGCAGAGGTGTTCATCCACGCCATGCAGAAGCGCTTTTATCTGCTGAAAGAGCAGCTGGCCCGGGGCGCCCGGCTTCGGGGCAGGCTGGACGCACTGGCAAACTCACGCAACCCGGAGTTCAATCCCGTGCGGATGAAATGGGAGCGCTGCCGCGACAGGTTCCTGCAGGAGGATATCGAGCAGTTCATCCGCAAGATACGCCAGGAGCTTCGCGGCAGGTTGAAGCGGGCCTGACTCCGGTTTTCGCTCGTTCCGCCGCGGCTGCAATCAGGCGAAACATAAGTTTGAGGATGTGTTTCAGCAGTAGGACAGGCTCAACGCTGACCTAAACTAAATTGGTGTTCAAAATACGAAATGGCAGGGTGCGGCCGAACGTTAAAGCGGTTTTGGACAACTATTGACAAAGAGGACTGAACGTTTCATAATTCCGGCTTATTATTGAGGATAGAAAGTTGATGGACTAACTAACCGGCAGTCTGTTTTCGTGAATACATAGTTCCTTGAATCGCTCTCGGCAGTGAGATTCTTGCAGCTTACTGTTTTAACCGCACGGAGGTTCTCTTGAAAAAGACCGGGTTGCTCGCAGTGTTCGCCACATTGATTTGCATGGGAATCTTAATCGGTTCAGCCTGTACCAAGCCGGCAAAGAAAGCGGAAGAAGCAGCGGCGGAAAAACCAGCCGTGGACAACAGCGCCAATATCATTTTTCTGCACCACAGCACCGGCAACAATGTCTGGCAAGGCGGAGTGGCCAAGTGGTTCGCCGACTTCAACGCCGGCAATGGCACCAGCTACGAGATTACCGAGCGGACATTCCCCAGCGGCGATCCCTACGCCTGGAAGAACTATCCTTTCGATTACTGGAACATCTGGGTGAAAAACGCCGGGCCCGAACCTTACATGGAAGAGCCCACCCTGGAGATACTCACCAAAGATTACAACGTGATCGTCTTCAAGCACTGCTACCCGGTGTCCAATATCCTGGAAGACACCGGCAACCCGGATATCGCCTCGGAAGAGAAGCGGGCCGAGAACTACAAGCTGCAGTACGCAGCTCTCAAAGAGAAGCTGCACCAGTATCCCGACGTGAAGTTCATCGTCTGGACCGGAGCCGCTCAGGTGGAGAAAAAGACCAACCCGGAGAACGGTGCGCGCGCCAGAGAGTTTTTCACCTGGGTGAAAAACGACTGGGATCAGCCGGGCGACAATATTTACATCTGGGACCTTTTCGAGCTGGAAACCGAAGGTGGGCTGTACCTGAAAAACGAACACGCGGCGGCCGATAACAACTCGCATCCCAACGAAGTGTTCTGTCAGGAAGTCGCACCCAAATTCGCCCAGCGGATTGTCGATGTGATCCAGGGCAAGGTACGCTGACCGGCCTGGAATTATAGCTGGTACAAAAGGGGACAGCCTGCACAGGCTGTCCCCTTTTGTATATTATTTGCAAAACACCCCGCCAGGTGGCTCAAGCTTCGGCGGGACGGTGGGCTTCTTTCAGCTTTTCCTCGTGCCCGGCCTCGGCCAGCGCATCGATAATCTCGTCCAGATCACCGTTCAGGACCGCTTCCAGCTTGTGCAGCGTCAGGCCGATCCGGTGGTCGGTCACCCTGGATTGCGGAAAATTGTAGGTGCGGATTTTGGCGCTGCGGTCGCCGGTGCCCACCTGAAGGCGGCGGTCGCGGGCGCGTTCGCTCTCGATCTCCTGGATTTTAGCGTCCAGCAGGCGACTGCGCAGCACGTTCATCGCCTTGGCCTTGTTCTTGTGCTGGCTTTTCTCGTCCTGGCAGGTGACCACCAGGTTGGTCGGCAGGTAGGTGATCCGCACCGCGCTGTCGGTGGTATTCACGCTCTGGCCGCCGGGGCCGCTGGAGCGGAACACGTCGATCTTGAGGTCCTCGGCCCTGAGTTCCACGTCCACTTCCTCGGCCTCGGGCAGCACGGCCACGGTGGCCGCCGAGGTGTGGATCCGTCCCGATGCCTCGGTGGCCGGAACCCGCTGCACCCGGTGGACGCCGCTCTCGTACTTGAGCCGTCCGTACACGCCTGTGCCGCGGATATTGAACACCACTTCTTTCATCCCCCCCTGCCCTGCCTGGCTGATCGAGATCAGCTCGCGCTTCCAACCCCTGCTCTCAAGGTAATGGTTGTACATCCGGTACAAATCCCCGGCAAAAAGAGCCGCTTCCTCTCAGCCCGTGCCGGCGCGGATTTCCATGATGATGTTCTTTTTGTCCAGCGGGTCGGGAGGCACAAGCTGACGCTCGAGCTGGGCGGTCAACTGTTTTTCCTGTTCGCGCAACGGGCCCAGTTCCTCTTCGGCCAGTTCGGCCAGTTCGGGGTCGGAGCCGCTCTCGATTATCTGGCTGTGCTCCTCGATTTCCGTGCGCAGCTTTTCCAGCTTGCGCCAGGTTTCCACCACCGGGGCGAGCTGGCCGTGTTCGCGGGCCAGTTCCTGCAACCTGGAGGTGTCGGAGAGCACCCCGGGATCGGCCATCGACCGCTCGATATCCTCGTAACGGGCCAGCATACTTTCTATTTTGTCGTTCATTTCAGACTGATTCCCGGAAGTGTGCAAAGTAAAATATCGCCGGCTTGTTTTGCTCCGGCAAAAAAACAAAACCCGGCTTCAGGGACAAAATAATTCCGTGTTAACTCGCTTCAATGCCAAAAGCTATCGAAATGAGACGATATTTTATGAATAATCGGGGTCAGGTAAGTTGCTTGGGGAGGCTAACTTTCCGCGGCGACTGCGGGCTCCATCGCGCTTTCGATCAGGTCCTGATCGAGCTCCATCGCGGCACGCAAGGAGGCCACGGCCACCTCCACCTGGTCCTCGTCGGGCTCGTAGGTGGTGATCCGCTGCAGCCAGAGCCCGGGCGCCACCGCGATCCGGCTCAGGATGTTGTTCGGATAACGGTCGCTGAGCTTGATCACTTCGTAGCTGAAACCGGCGATCAGCGGCACAACCGCCAGGCGCAGCAGACGGTCGCTCCAGACGTCGGGCTTGCCGAAAAAGAGGAAGACCAGAATACTGACCAGCAGCAGGACCAGGATGAAACTGGTGCCGCAGCGGGGATGAAACCTTGTGTAGTTTTTGATATGCGCCCAGTCGAGCGGCTGCTTGTTCTCGAACGCGGCGATCGTTTTGTGCTCGGCCCCGTGGTACTCGAATACCCGACGGATATCCTTCCAGCGGGAAATGATCAGCAGGTAGGCCATGAACACGGCCATGCGCAACAGACCGTCGACGAAATTAAACCAGAACGTGTTTTCAATTCCCGTCAACTCGGTCAGCCACAGCGGAAGGTAGAAAAACAGCGCCAGTCCGGCCGCCAGGCTGAACGCCACTGTCGCCGCCAGCGAAACTTTCCACCAGAATCCGCTCTCATCGGCCTGGTCCTCCCGCCGCTCACCGTCCTCTTGCTCGGCGGCGGCCTCGGCGGAATAACTCAGCGCCCTGACACCCAGGAACAGGGTTTCGATCAGCAACAGGGCTCCCCGCAGCACCGGGAGTTTCAGCAGCTTGAAGCGCTTGCTGATTGAACGCCAGGTTTCTTTTTTCAGCGCGATCGAACCATCGCTCCTGCGCACGGCCACGGCCCAGTTGTCCCCGGCCCGCATCATCACGCCCTCGATCACCGCCTGGCCGCCCATTTTCAGTTGTTTCGGCTTGGCGAACATTAATGTCCTTAAATAGGCCGTATCGAATTACTCCGCGGCCGGCTGGGTCGGCTGTTCGTCCGCCTTGGGCTGGCTGGTGGTCTTCTTCTTCGACACACTCTCTTGCATCTGCTGCGTTTTCTTAAACTTACGCAGGTACTGTTCAACCCGGCCGGCGGTGTCGACCAGTTTCTGCTTGCCGGTATAGAATGGGTGGCATTTGGAGCAGATGTCGAGGTGCAGGCTTTCCACGATCGAACGGGTTTCGAACTTGTTTCCGCAGGCGCAGGTGACTACGCACTTTTTGTAATCGGGATGCAGGTCTTTCTTCACTTTCTTCTCCTGTGAAACGATGATTCAGAGGGGCGTTGAAGTTTTATTTCAACGCCCTCAAATGAAATATTTCGCCTGGTCAGGGGCAAGGCAAGCCGTTCCTGTTAGTAATTCTGCTATTTGTGTTGTTCCAAGCGGTTACATTGCTCGGCGCTTGCTTTCGGCTGGCATAACGAGGAACGGCCCTTGACAACCAGATTCCCATACTTTCACTATCCTTCAACACGCTTTCAGACGCAGCGCTCTGTTTTACGAGCCGATTGCCGGTAAAGGCCGTCGCAGACAATTAAACCGCCGGCCATGACCAGCGGACACGCCGGGAGCAGTCAGCGGAATTTTATATATGCGCTATCGGGTGCAGGTTACACTACGCCCGGCGTAAACCGTTAAAGTACAATCAAAACAGTTGAAATTCAATAGAAAAGGTGTAACATTTACAAAAACGAAGCGCGTCCCGGGATTTTTCCATCCGGACATTCTCTAAGTGTCTAAAATAAATGAAGTTATCGGAAATAGCAAGCAACGGATAAAACAAGATGACTTTTGGCGGCGGAGAAGACCAGCCCAGCGGACCGCTGGAGAGATATTTCCAGTCCGGACTGGAAATGCACAAAGCGGGCAATTACGCGCAGGCTGAAGTTCAGTTCGAGCGGGCGCTGCAGCTCAATCGCCGGCACAACGAGAGTCTCAAGTACCTGGGACTTGCCCAGTTCAACCAGGGCAAGTGGCAGTTGGCAATCCAGAAGTTCGGCCAGTACCTCGACGCCGACCCCTCAAGCGAGGAAATCCTGCTTGGCAGCGGTGAGTGCTGCATCCAACTGGGCCGCTACTACGATGCCGAGCGGTTCTACCGCAAGGCGATCTCGGTCAACCAGAACAACGCGGAGGCTTATCTGGGTCTGGGTCAGGTAATTTACCGCCGGGGAGTATATAACGAGGCAATCAACGTGCTGAAAAAAGGCGCGCAGATCGATCCGGACAACACCGGTATCCTGTTCCTGCTGGGTGAAGCGTACAACAACCTGGACAAGACCGACAGGGCGATCGGCTGTTTCGAAAGGATTCTCGCCCTGCGGCAGGACAACTCCAGGGTCTATTATAATCTTGGGATTCTCTACGACAAAAAATCAATGCTGGAAAAAGCCAGCGCCATGTACCGGCGGGCAAAGGAGTTGAGCGAGCCCCATCTCGCGCCCGCACCCAAGCCCGTTGTGACCCGCCCTGGAGAGGGGACGTTCTTCTCCCGGTCGCTCACATTGGTCGAGTCCGGAGAAGCTTCCTCGGAGGCCGGAGGTCTAGACAAGGCCCGTTACCATAAACTGCGCCGCCGTCAAGCCGGTAAGAAACCGCATAAGGTACTGCAGCGGCCGGAAGAGGGAATCGACCAGTCCGGCACGATGGATCTGACCAAGGCCAGCCTCAAGATCAACGAGGCATTGAGGATCATCAAGGGCAGCAAAAAAGGCTGAGCCCGGGAAAGCCTCGAGCCTCCCGGGTCCGGCGATAACTGTCCCACAAGCACCCGACGACAAAGACATTAATGGTTAAAATCGCGATTATCACTTCCAAGGGCGGTACGGGTAAAACCACAACCGCTATCAATCTGGGTCACGGACTTGCCCTGGCCGGCAAGCGGGTGATGCTGATCGACTGTGATCCCCACGGCGACCTGAGCCTCGTGTTCTCGACCGACAGCGGCAAAAACCTGGCCGATCTGCTCAAGACCGGCAAGACCACGGTTACCCGCGTGCGCGATAACATGTACATGATTCCCTCAGGGGGGCGTGAGCTCAACGAGGCCGAGTTGTTCCTGGCCGAGCGCGACGGCCGCGAGTTCGTCCTGCGCAACGCCCTGAGCGACCTGCGCAATATCGATTACCTGATCTGCGACTGCGCTCCCAGCCGGAACCTGGTCAATATCAACGCGTTGGCCCTGGCCAACAGGGTAATCATCCCGGTAAGCATGGACTACCTGGCGATGAACGGTGCGCGCCACACCATTGAGCTGATGCGCGAGATCAACCGCTACACCAAGGGCAACCTGGAGCTGATGGGTATTCTCAGCACTCAGTACGATGTGCGCACCAACCTCAGCCCGGAAGTCTACAAGGTGCTGCTCAAACATTTTCCCAACAAGGTGTTCGAGACCGTGGTCCGGGTCAACACGCGCCTGCGCGAGGCGCCGAGCTATGGCAAGACAGTCTTCGAATACGCGATCAACAGCACCGGGGCGGAGGATTATTTCAGCCTGACAAACGAAGTGCTGGGAATGAACAGATGATGAAAAACGGGTCAAGGGGACAGCTGCGCACGAGCGGAATACGCAGCCTGGTAAATTCTTTGCTGGTGACGTTCTTTTTCTTCGGGACCCTGGCGGCGCAGAACCTGCGGATTGTCGCACCGGCAGACGGGGCGGTGGTTTACGCCGGCGCGCGTGTGCCGATGGTGGCGCGCTGGGATGGCCCGACGCAGGGCATTCGCCTGCGCTGGAGTTCGGATGTCGATGGTGAGCTGGGCCAGGGACTGGAAACATCCGCCGAGGCTTTAAGCTACGCCAGTCACCACATCAGAGTCGAGGCGCTCCGCGGCGACTCGGCAGTGGCCCATGCGGAGACTGTCGTCCACGTTATCACCAGTCCCGAGCAGTTCACGCTCAGTGCGCGCACCGACTGGGAGGGTGAGTTCTCCCGCTCGGGCCGCCAACTGGCCTACACCTCTTTCCGCAGCGGTAACCCGGAAGTCTGGGTGGCCGATGTGGAGAGCAGGAATTCCGAGCGGATAACCTTCAACGGCGGACGAACACCTGTCTGGACCCCGGATGGCGGCAGCCTGGTGTTCTGGAGCGAGCGCTCCGGCAGCCGCGACCTGTGGCTGGTCGAGCTGGAGCAAAAACCGCGCGAGGCGCTGCGGCTGACAAAATCCGCCACGAACGACTGGATGCCCGCCTTCCATCCCACAGAGCGCAAAGTCGCCTATATTTCCAAGCGCGACAGACAATTGCGCCTGATGGTGATGGAGTTCGGCATCGAGGACACCCTGGCAGTGGAGCTGATCGGGCCGGAGCGCTACCCGATGTTTCCGCGCTGGAGCGGGGACGGCGGTGATTTGCTCTTTACCTCGTTCGCCGATTCGCTGCCCGTGTTGATTCGCTATACTATCGCAAACGGCGCGTTCGTCCAGATCGGTCCCCCGGGCTGCGAGGACGCCGATCTGAGCCCCGACGGTTCGCGGGTGCTGCTGGTGCGTGGCGGCGAACTGTACCTGTTGGGCCTGCCCGGCGGTAAGTTGCAGCCGTTGACCCGCGAGTCGGGGGGAGTGCTCAGCCCGCGCTTCTCGCCCGACGGCAACGGGGCCGTGTTCGCCACGACCCGCAGCGGCAACTACGACCTCTGGATGCTGGACCTGCCTCCCCGGCCCTGACCGGATCGCCGGCCGGCAGTTGGCCGCTTCCCGTTGATCAATATCACCAAAGCAAACCGCTTCCGGGTGGCCCGGAGGTTTTTCTTGACGATTTTTTTACCGTCTGGTATAGTAAAAACAACGAATGATCAGGATTGCGACAGTTGAAACGGATTCTCCGGCCGGGCTTGCGGGCCTGGCGCCAGGGGATACGATAGAGTGGATTAACGGTCAGCGGGTCGAGGATTTCCTCGACTTTCTGTTTCTGAGTTCCGATGCTGAACTTGAGCTGGAGCTCACTGACGGGCGCGCGCCGGTTATTTACAGGCGGCACGGAGAGAGCCTGGGCCTCGAGATCGACCAGGGCCGGATTGCCCGCTGCGGCTGCAATTGCACGTTCTGTTTCGTGCGGCAGTTGCCAGCCGGGCTGCGAAAATCGCTGTACGTCAAGGACGAGGACTACAGGCACAGCTTTCTGTACGGCAACTATATTACCGGCAGCAACCTTCGCCGGCGCGATCTTGACCGGATCGAGGAGCTTGGCCTGAGCCCACTCTACATCTCGGTCCACGCCACTAACCCGGCGCTCAGGCACAGGCTGCTCGGCGGCTGCGGGCGGGCCGATATTCTGGAGTTACTGGAAGATTTGATCGGCCGGGGTGTGGAAGTCCATACCCAGGTTGTGCTCTGCCCCGGAGTCAACGACGGTGCGGAGCTCCAGCGCACGGTGATTGAGTTGGAAGCGCTGGGGCCGGACGTGCTCAGCCTGGCCGTGGTGCCGGTGGGCCTCACGGCCCATCGCCGGGGGCTGCCGGAGCTGGAGCCGGTAACCGCCATTGGCGCGGCCGATACACTCCGTCTGCTGCACCGCCTGCAGCGGCGGTTCCGCCGGACGAGAGGCGGGCGGTTCGTGTTCGCGGCCGATGAGTTCTACCTGCTCTCCGGCCGAGGGCTGCCCGCGGCGGCGAGCTACGAGGGCTATCCCCAGATCGGCAACGGGGTGGGACTGGTGCGCGATTCGCTTGAGCAGGTGCGGCGCGTGCTCCGGCGTATCGGCTCCGGCGCTGTTGAGTCTGACTTGAAAATAACAGTATTGACCGGCACAAAATTCGCCGCTGTTTTTACACGGCTTTTTCTGCCGCTGATAGAACAGAGCTATCCGGCCCATTGGCGTGTGGAGGCGGTGGAAAACACCCTGCTGGGAGAATCGGTCACCGTGGCCGGGCTGCTGAGCGGACTGGATCTTCTGCGCGCGGCGCGGCGGAACGCCAGGGCCGACGTCTATCTTCTGCCCGGCTCCGCGCTGAACGTTGACGGTTTTTTTCTCGACGATTTGAGTTTGACCGAGATAAAACAGGAATTGGCACCGGCAGCCGTAATCGCCGCCCGGAACCCGGCGGATGCTCTGCGGCAACTGGTAGGTATGTCTTGATTGATATGGTTAGCACTAGTTTTACTGTGGCGGATTCAACCCCATGCTCTCCCCTCAACCATGGAGTGCCCGATGAATAGGATAATGCTGGCGGTAAGTCTTACTCTGTTTGTACTGGTGATGGCCTGCGGCGGCAAGAAAGAACCCGCCCCGCAGCCTGAGCCGCAGGCCCAGGTCCAGCAGCCGGCCCCTGCGCCGGCCCCCGAGCCGGCCCCTGAGCCCGAACCGGAGCCCGAACCGGAGCCCGAACCGGAGCCCGAACCAGTGGAAGAAGCTTTCAAGTCGGTTCCCGGAGATTACACGATCCAGGTTGCTTCCTGGGCCACGGAAGAGGACGCCGGGAAACTGGCCGATTTTTACAACGGCAAGGGCTACGACGCACGGGTGGAAAGCGCCGAGCTGGACGGCGAACACTGGTACAGGGTGCGGATCGGACACTATACTAACAGCGGCGATGCGCACGAAGTCGCCCAGGAAATCGCAGAGAACTACAAGAGCGATATCTGGCTCGTCAGGCTTTAGGGGGCTTAATAGTCGTGAGATCACTTCCCAGGGTTGCAGTTATCGGCCGGCCGAACGTGGGTAAATCCACTATGTTCAATCGTCTGATCGGCAAGCGGGTAGCTATTGTGGACAGCACCCCGGGCGTGACCCGCGACAGAATATACGGCCGGGTGGAATGGAACGGCCGGCTGTTCGCGCTGATCGACACCGCCGGCATCATGGACGCGGTGGGCGAGGAATTCGGCGCCGAGTTACGGATGCAGGTCGATGCCGCGATCGACCAGGCCGATCTGCTGCTGTTTCTGGTCGATGCCAACGACGGGGTTACGGCCGGCGACGAGGAACTGGCCGGGTATCTTCGCCGCACAGGCAAGCCTGTTGTACTGGCGGTAAACAAGACCGACCTCAAGAACAGCGCCACCGCCGCCGATTTTCAGCGGTGGGGGTTCGAGCACGTAATGGAGGTCTCGGCCCTGCGCGGCAGCTCCAGCGGCGATCTGCTGGACCTGATTGTCGAGTTGATGCCGGAGGGGCCGGGCAGCGATGAGCTGACCCCCGGCGAGGCGGTCCACCTGGCTGTGGTGGGGCGGCCCAACGTGGGCAAAAGCTCCCTGGTCAACCGTCTGGCCGGCGAAGAACGCATGCTGGTCAGCGCTATTTCCGGCACTACCCGCGACCCTGTCGATACGACGATCAATTTCGAGGGCCGCGAACTGGTGCTGATCGACACCGCCGGGCTGCGGCGCAAGATGAAGATGGCCAGGGGCCTGGACTACTACACGATGCTGCGCACGGTCAACTGTATCGAGCGCTGCGATGTGGCGCTGCTGATGGTCGATGCGGGCCAGGGCCTGCACCGTCAGGACCTGCGGGTTGTGGACATGGTGCTGGCCTCCGGTAAGAGCCTGGTGCTGGCGATGAACAAGTGGGACCTGGTCGGCGGTAAGCAGACCAACACCGCCGCCACTATCGAGAAAGAAATCAAGCTGGATTATCCTCATCTGGCCGACGTGCCGGTGATATTCATTTCCGCACTGACGGCTCAGCGAGTGGGAAAACTTGTATCGCTGGCCGTCAGCGTTGCCGAGCAGCGTGGGAAGCAGGTGCCCCGCGAGCAGTTGAACGATTTGCTGATCCGCGCCACCGAACGTCGCCAGCCCCCGGTGGTGGGCAAACGGCGGCTCAAGTTCTACGGTGGACGCCAGCGGGGCGGGGCGCCCCCGACTATCGAGGTGTTCGTCAATCACCCGGACATGGTTCCCGAGCATTACCGTCGCTATTTGCTTAACCGTATCCGGGAGGCATTCCCATTCCCCGGCACGCCGATCTGGCTGCATTTCGTCAAGAAGAACCCCGCGCGTAAGCGTTCGGGCGGACGGGTGGCCGCCGGGGGCAGACGGAAAAAATCTTCAAGATAAACGTTAGCGGGCCAAAATGTTTGTATCTTATTTCGCAGGGGCCGCGGTGGCGTTTATCGCCGGGGCGCTGCCGACCAGTTATCTGGCCGGGCGTGTGCTGCGCGGCATCGACCTTCGCCGGCACGGCAGCGGCAACCTTGGTGCGACCAACGTGTTGCGTGTGATGGGCACGTTGCCCGCGCTGCTGGTGCTGGCAGTGGACGTATTGAAAGGGTTCGCCCCGGTGTTCTGGCTACCTTCGCTGGCAGGTGGCCCCGGCGTGATAATGTTCCAGTGCGTACTGGGGCTTTGCGCGGTGGCGGGCCATGTGTTCAGCCCGTTTATCGGGTTCAAGGGCGGTAAGGGAGTGGCTACCGGTGCGGGTGTGGTGCTGGCGATCAGCCCCGCCGCCATCGGGATCTGCATGCTTGTCTGGGCCTTGCTGTTCGCGGCGCTGCGCATAGTCTCGGTGGCGTCGCTGGCCGCGGCGCTGACGCTGCCCCTGGCTATTTTTATAACCGTGGATCGCACCACGGCCGGGTTCGGGACACTCCAGACATTCGGGTTGCTCGTGGCAGGTGGTGTGTTTATCACTCATCGCGCCAATATCGGCAGGCTGGTCAGGGGCGAGGAAAAGCGCCTGAGTCGCGGGGGTGGTTCGAAGTGAAGACAGCGGTGATTGGCGCGGGAAGCTGGGGCACGACCCTGGCCGACCTGTTGGCGGCCAGGGGTGAACAAGTGATGCTCTGGGCCTGGGAGCCGGAAGTAGTGGAGCAGATTTGCTCCAAGCGACGTAATGAATTGTTTTTACCCGGTGTGGAGCTTAACGGGAACCTCAGGGCTACCAGCGAGCTTGCGCAGGCCGTTCAGGGCGCGGATGTGGTAGTTACCGTCTGCCCGACCCATGTTATGCGCGAGGTGCTGAGCCGGGCAGCCAGCAGCATGATTGATGGCGCGGTGCTGGTCAATGCCAGCAAGGGGATCGAACGCGGCTCGCTCAAGCGGATCAGCGAACTGGTGGAGGAGGTGTTGCCTCCGGAGAAGATCGGGGCTTACGTGGCACTTTCCGGCCCGAGTTTCGCCAGCGAGGTTGCAGGCCGTCTGCCCACGGTAATTACCGCCGCCAGCCATGACGAACAGGCTGCCGGGCTTGTACAGAAGTTGTTTTCGACCTCGTATTTCAGGGTTTACAAGCACGACGACGTTGTGGGTGTTGAGCTGGGCGGGTCGCTGAAAAACGTAATCGCAATCGCCACCGGGATGATCGAGGGCGCCGGACTTGGCACCAACACCCGCGCAGCGTTGATCACCCGCGGCCTGGCCGAGATCAGACGCCTGGGGGTGGAACTGGGCGCCAGGGCGGCCACGTTTTCCGGTATCGCCGGCCTGGGTGATCTGGTGCTCACCTGCACCGGTGACTTGAGCCGTAACCGTACAATCGGTTTGCGGATAGGGCGCGGCGAATCGCTGACGCAGATTACCGGCGGAGCCGAGCGCACGGTAGCCGAGGGGATTCGAACCACGGAATCGGCTTACGCGCTTGCCTGTAAGATGAAGGTGGAGATGCCGATTGTCGAGCAGGTGCACAGAATCCTGTTCGAGGGCCAGTCGGTTAAGCTGGCAATCAGCGAACTGATGAACCGGGAATTGAAGAAAGAAAACGAGTAGCGCTCCTGCGCAGCCAGCCGAGCCGCAGGGATGTAAAACCCACAACGGAGTCGCCATGCCCGACATTTTTCCGGACAAGGAGTATTACTCGATCAGCGAGGTCTGCGAGATCACCGATCTCAAGGCCCATGTGCTGCGCTACTGGGAAACCCAGTTCAAGGTGCTCAGTCCCTCGAAAAACCGCGCAGGCAACCGGGCTTACCGCAAGAGCGACATCCAGGTGGGCCAGTTGATCAAGCACCTGCTCTACACCGAGATGTACACGATTGAGGGTGCCCAGCGTAAACTTCAGCAACTCAAGCAGATGCGCAAAAAGGGCGTGGACGCTCTTCCCGAGCAGGAGCGCAACCGCCGGGTGCTGGACGACGTGCGCCGTCAACTGGTGGAGCTCAGGGAGCTGATCAAAGGCTGAATCGCACTGCACCGGCATTTTTTGTGGCGGGTTGCAAGACGCCGTAATTATCCGATACCCTTGTCAAATCATACCGAAGTCGATAGATTAAGGGCCGTTCCGCTTTAGGCAAAAATATCGGGGCGTGGCGCAGTCCGGTAGCGCACCGGCATGGGGGGCCGGTGGTCGCTGGTTCAAATCCAGTCGCCCCGACCATATATAGCAAGGAGTTACGCGTTTCGCTGACACAGTTGGCCGGTGGTCAACCCCCGATTTGTGTCAGTTTGTGTCAGCAACTCCTGAGATTCAGCCCTGACGGGGTTCTCGTCAGGGCTTTTTTTATTTCTGATCCGGGGCATCACATCCAGCACGCCTCCAACCGAAACTCTGTCTAGGTAAGCATACCTGTCAGTTGTATCCCGGTCCGTGTGACCCAACAGGGGCCTCAGCACGTCGAGGCTCACACCGGCCTGATGTAGCCAGGTGGCAAACACGTGGCGCAGGTCGTGAAAGCGCAACCGGGTATTACCGACCCTCAACCCGAGCTTGTCAACTGCCCTGCTATACGTCCGGTTGATCGAATAATACCGGGTACCGGTATCGAGGTTGAGAAACACGTAGCCGGTTTGCCTTTCTCCAATCACTCGCTTTAATACTTCAACCGCCTTCGCGCCCAGCGGGAAAATTTCTTCCCTGCCGCCTTTTATCAACAACGTTACCACGCCGGTCTCTTTCAGGTCGTGGAATCGGATTTGCCCGATTTTCAGTCCCAAGATGTTCTCTTTCCGAAAGCCCGTGTAGATAGCGAACTCCGCTATGTCGTCCAGCGGGTGAGGCAACGCATCCAGCAAAGCTGCTGCCTGCTTGGGACTCACATTGACCCTTCTCTTGCCGTCCTCCTTGAGCAGCTTCAATCCCTGTAAAGGATTAAAGGGCAAAATGTCCCATTCAACAGAACGTGAAAGCATACCACGAAGAAAAGCTGCTTCTCTGTTTACAGTAGCGGCCATTACCCCGTCATACTTCATCCGAGCATGCATGTAATCCAGCACCAGTTTCTTTGAAATCCGCCCGAGATGAACATCAGCCAACTCAGGGCATCGCCTGATGTTTTTGAGCATATCATGGTATCGGGCCTGCATCTTGATGCTTTGGTTCATACCGTGCCGTTCCATGAATTCCGGGAAGAAATCCACCAGCGAAACCTGCCGTGCCTGCTCTTTCTGGTGAGCACGCTCCAATTCGCGCTCAGGGTCTTTGCTCTCAATCAGCCAGTCGGTAAACTTAATCGAGAGCCTATGGGCTAACTGGGAATCTGACCCTACAGACAGTCTCCTCCTGCGGCCATCCGGTGCGTAGTAGTAGAGCTGATAGTTTTTCCCGCGTTTAACGATCTGCACGGGCTTGATTCTTATATCCATACGCCCCTCCACTCCAGCGCATGGATGCTGCAAATGAAAGCTACAAGAAACCTGGTCATGTTTCAAGCTCCAGTTCTTTTTGCAGTAATCCGCTACGTGGTAGAAGAGTGATTTTTCTATTTTCAGACTTCTCTTTCTTTTTCTCAGCAGGCTGGTTGTAATGACCGTCCAAAAAGGCTTCTAAGTCCGCCAGCCGAATACGCCTGAACCTGTGCGAGCCGTTGCCCCGACCAGGAAGCTCCTCAACGGGCAGCAGCTTCCTTGTAAGCCAGCTCTCCACTGTTCCCCGGCTGACACAGGCATACCTCGCAGCCTCAGCTACTGACAATGCTCTTTTTTCTTTCAGCTTAATCATTGCACTCTTCGGCAAAATATTTCTTTATCTCGACAGCCAATTCTTCCAGCAGCAATACTCTTACCTTGCCCTGTTTCAGTATCCTGGCAGCAAGCTGCTCATTGCATTTGCTGCGCATGGCATCGGTTTTCACCGCCAGCCAGACCTCGCCAAAGCCCTTGGCAAAATTCCTCTCGATGTTGGTGAGGATATTGGAATCGTGCAGGGTTATCTCCACAGCGATATCCTTTCCATCGCCTTTTGATATGGAGATATCACAGCTCATGTCCTCTACTTTTGCTTTCACTCCCGGAATCTGCTTTGCCAGGTGAAGCGCATAGTATTGCCACCATCTGTGCGCGTGACTTCCTTTGCCGCGTTTTGAAGATATTCCCAGATGTACAACTGCTTTTTCCGTCAGCCTGAGCATAACGGTGGGCTTTCCCCGCTTGCCGGTTCTTATTTTCACCTCATCAAGAAGCCCAAGCCGGACTAACCTGGCCTTGGCTTTAACTGCCCTATTTCGAGAGAGCGAGCAGTTGCGATAGTGGTCCTCGGTGTGCTCCCAGGGTCTGGCCTGCACATCTTTCAACAGGATTTCACATGCTTCGTCAAGCTGATTTTCATCTTTTTGCTTTGTCTTAGCAGCTTCTGGTTTACTGCCCATAGCCACCTCTGTCTTCTCCTTCACGACCATGACGCTATCGTTAAGCTCTTCCCAAATGGGGCGCATCAGCTTTTCCATTTCCTCATTGGATGGCGGCGTATTGTCTATCTCGTTGACCAGGATGTGCACAGGCTCGGTATACCCAAGGGCAGTTTTGAAAAGAGCCTCTCCCGGTGGAATGTGTCGAAGCTTGTCTCCCTGTTCTTGTGTCAATCCCATACAATTGCGCATCCCATCAACTTCTGGTCCACCGACATGAAAACAGATATGGGAGCAGGTGTTGGAAAGCATCTCGGTGATTATCTTGGTAACAGGGTTCTGGCAGAGGACCACCAGACCGAGGCCGTAGGACCTGGCTTGAGTTGCCAGAATTGCCACAGTAGGAGTCCTGCCCCTTAGCTCCAGGGCCTTTGAGAATATCGCCCCCTGAGCTTCGTCAAAGTAGAGCAGGTGCGACAGACCGCGAGATGGATTATAGGTTTTGAACAGCGACAGCTTCATGATTATGAGCGGAACTAATAATTTTATGGCTACGCTACTAATCCCTCCCACCTCAAAGATCACCGACCGGTTAAAGAGCAAATTGAAAAAATCCTTCCGGCAATCCAAAACCTCTCTGAGAGATGTCAGGGTGCTATTCAGCCGGGTTTCGATTGTTTCTATATAGGTCTGGCGACGAGAGAAGGATTTTCTCTTCTCCGAAAGAATGGAATCAGACAGCATCTTGAAAGTAGGAAATTCCACCCTCTCGAACATCTTTTCCACATGCTCGGCTATCACCCCTTGCGAAGCGTCGAAAACCGAAAAGCTATCGGCGATAACTTCAATCGCTTGCTCCATAACTGCCCTTCGAGGCACGCCGACAATAGGACCGAACGGATTGAGCTTCAACTGGGATAACGTGACAAGCACAGAATTAGGGAATTTTTTTAGCTGATACTGGAAATCCCCCATTTTAGTCTTGGGATCAATTTTCCACTCATGGATTTCTCCTTCCTGCTGGACTGACTCGGATAGGGCATTAAGGCAATTTGTCTTGCCGAATCCGGTCTGGCCCGGAATCAAAGTGTGCAGGTTGAGGGCAGTTATACTCAGCCCCACCGGGATATCAGAATCCATGACCCGGCCTATGTTGTAGGTGCCTTGCAACGCTTCCAGGTCATCTTTAGCCACTGTTTTTTTGAACACCTGGTTGAGCATGGAAGGAAAGCCCTCGGAAGATATCACACGCCGCACAAGATGTTGATAGCGCCATTCATCCCACCTGGTTCCCAGCTTCTCCAACTCCAGCAACAGCCAATCCTCACGGTCCAGCCCGGCCTGGCCAGCCAGATTTATCAGTTCCACAAGCTGATCCAACTCGTTATTTTCACTCTGGAAATACACGGAAAAATCCTTTCTCGAATTATGTTTAGATACCGGCTTCTTTTAATACTTTAAACCAATATCTAATTCATCAATCCACCCCAAACCCTCTAATACCAACACTCTAATAACATTTAACAGACAAAACCTAAATCAACTAATAATCTCTACCTCTCTCCAACTCCCTCATCCTCTCCAACTGCCTCGCAATCTCCCTTTCATCAACCATCACAATCTCGTCTTCATCACCCTCCAGGCCGCGCCGAGCATCCTGCGAGGCGCGGGGAGCGCCAAACTCCACGCCCGTCACCTGAGACACACAGAACCCCAACACCGAAATCCCAACCCAACCAACCTGCAACAACCTCCCCACCAACCAACACCCCCAACTCCTCCTACAGAACGAAACATCCTTCATTTTCCAGACAACACTATGAGAAAGACAGTTTATCCTTTTGCATATGAAACACCGATGCAGAACAGCAGAACTCCCATTGAGCATGCATCCACACCCGGAGCAGACCACAACGTCCTTCACGCTACCAAACACCCTACCGGAGCTATCGACTTCTGAGAACAAGGATGAGACCGTCAGCCCCTTAACCACCTCGTTACGCCGCTGCCCGGTGATATGAACCTTGCCATCGATTATCACGCCAAAGCGCGTCACGTCATGACCCTGCCCCATAGCGCTACGCTGAACCACCTTGCGGGCCACATCCTCCATCCGCTGCCGACTACTGCCGCCTTTTCCAAACATAGCAGACCTCAACTGAAGAAAAGGTTGAAAACTATTATGAAAACCAAGAGAGCAAAACCGCTGCCGAAAATCTTATCTCCAGGACCCGGAGGAGAACCATACTCACTTCCCGCCAACTCCCTCAATCCCAGAAAACCAATCACTCGCACACCCAGAAAAATCCCGCCGAACACAGGCAACAGGGTCAGCAGGCATAGGCTTACCACCATTGCATTACCATACTCCACGCCAAACAACTCGATAGCCTGGGTAAGGACAGGGTGAAAGGCTCCATATGCCGCAAACGATATGAAGCCCGACAGACCAACAACCAACAGAATAGAGAGCCGAAAAATCCCGATGAAGCCGCCCACTACTGCACTTGCCACACCAAGTGAAACACTCAAGACAGACATGGAAAACCTCCCAAAAAGAGAATGAAAAATCAGCACATCCCACCGCCGTCAAAACCACCACCAAACTGGTCATCCATCACCTGCTCCTGAGCCACCTGCTCCTCAAAAAGAGCCTCAAGCCCATCCACAACCTCCTGGTCGCCAAACGGATCACCAAGCACTTCCTCCAGGCCACCAGGAGCATCCACTACCACATCTTCGAAAAATCCTACATCATTCAGCGCACCCTCAAAAGCCACCTCCTCCGAAACACCCCTGCCAGAAGCCTCCTCAATCGCCAGGTCAATCTCCTGGGCAGCCGAAAGTTCTTCAAGGCCAACAGGCCCGCCCTGCAAAGCACTCTCCAGCATCATCTCATTCCGCATGGCAGCCTCAGCCATAACATCCTGTTCCAAAGTACCCTGCGTCATTGGCTCAGAGGCAACCTCAACCACGGGTTCAACCAGTTGTTCATAACCTGGGGCATCCAGGGGCGGCTCATAGGACTTTTGAGGATACTCAACAACAGGCGAAGGCTCACCAGGATTTTCAGAACCAACCACAGTCTTATTGCTCACATAAGTACCATGCAACTTGCTGGCAATCTCATCACGTACTGAAGCGCAATAGCTTTTCAACAATCCAAGGCGACCAGCCATCAGACAACTCCTTTTTCGAAGAATTCCCATCCGGGGAGCAGGGCCGAAGATTCAAGCCCCACTCCCACGGCAGACATCAACTCTCATAAGGGGTCTCAGGATCAGAATCGAACAACTCATCAAAAATCAACTGGTAATCGCCTTCCAGACGAGCCTTTACGATTCCTTTAACTTGAGAAATAGCGACAACACCATCAGCACCATCCAATTCCTTGTTCCAATCAACATCAGCCATATGACAAATCCTCCTCAATTAAGTGCGCCTTCTTTTACCATTCAAACAGCGGTGCGGGCAGGGTAAACCCGTCTTATGAGTCGTGGTCTTGCCATCCGGACCTTTGACGGAAACAGTCCAGATTCCTGAACCGTAGCACGCAGGACACCGCGTTACCGAATGGTGGATAAGACCAATGATAACGGCGATGAAAACCAGCCCTAACAGACCTTCCATTGTGACCTCCCGATAACGATTTGAAAGCAATCTTGATTTTTAGCCGGGGAGCGAAGCCCCAAAGGACCCCGCCCCCGGAAAGCTGCTACCGCCGCTTCCTCGCCTCGAAGACACCGATGACTCTATCGTCATTATCATTGTTCTTCTGGGTAGTGCCGATAATGCCGGCGAGAGCAAGCAGGATCATAAAAACGAACAGGAAGAACTCACCCATGACAACCTCCATGAAAGAAAAAGGCTTAAAGGAACAGGACTACCGGACAACTCCGCCCTCCTCCACAAGCGGCGATACAGGACCATCAACCACGCTGCCGTCCTGGTCGCAACGCACACCCAGGTTCAGCGAAACCGTTATACCGTTTGCACCCTTGAAAACACCTTCCTTGCTCCAGGAATTTTCCCGAAAAGACGCATCCCGAAAAACCCTCAAGCCAAACGCCATCACAAATACGGCCAGGACACCCAGAACAAAAGCACCCATGAAGCACCTCCGGAAAAAGGAATTGGAAAACTGCAAAACACCAACACGACACGAACAACAACACGGCAAAACAATCAACCGGATTTGACCGCAACGGAGCTTCTTATCTTCCGGCTCTTCTGGATCACACATGTCAACAGCGACCTTGAACGGAGGTTTGCGAGAACCACCGCCACCCTCAACAGGCCAAAGAAAATCTTCAAAGACTTCGACACCATCATCACTGATCATATTTGTCAGCTGTTTAACCATTGATCTGAAACCTCCCTTCTCGAATGAAAAAACGTTTGGGAGAAAGCACTCTTATTTTCTGAAAGAAGATTGCAAAGCATCGCGAAAGCCTTGTCTTGATTGGCTTTCACACGTATTATAAGCATGGAAAAAGGAGAATTAATCAAAGAAAAGGTGGAAAAAAGGTTGGATTTATAGATTTATTGCAGTTTTTCTTAAAAAAACAGCTATATACGAAAAAATATGTCCCGGAAAACCAGATGACACCCCAAGAGCAAACAAAAAGAATTCGATTCTCTCTAAAAAAACTATGGCAAAAAAACCCGGTTGCGACCAATGATTTATCAAGAAGGACCGGCATCGCCATAAAAACAATCAATGCCCATATTGCAAAGGAAGTCAGCGATTGGAACTTCCCCCAGATAGCCAAGCTATCCTTATTCTATCCCTGGGAACAAATAGTAGAATGCATCGAGGAAGAGGATTTTTACTCATCATTCAAAGCAAAGTACGAGATATCCCAACTAACCAATCAACTTGATTCGTTGGGAATAAAAGAACTCCCGCCCTTTGAACATCTTGCAGAGCTAAAGAAAAAACAAACGCAACAAGCTAAAGAAGTGGGAGAAGGCACATCAAAAAAGCCAAACTGGGCTATACGTATAGTCTGGCTGGTCGCCCTTATAACCCTCATTATCATCTCTGCCAGACTTCTACCTGACTTCATCAGCCTTCTCCCCTGGCGTAGCGACCTAACTCAGGAAGAAATACTTTGGGAAGAAGACCTGCTAAACTGGACACAATTCGAAGCGCTGCCCTACCAAAGAGACGCAGCCGAGGGCGAAGAACTCCCAGCAGACAAGCTGCTGCAACCTACAATCACAGAAGACGGCATACTGCTAAACCTGGCTCCCGGCAGCAACCTGGAACTGAAAAGAGCGATAAAAATCCCCCAAAACAAAGCAGGCAGCCTCATCCTGCTAATGTCAATCAAGGCCGGACAAGCAACAGAGGAAACAGAGCAAAGCGTTATCTACCTGATAGCCAAAGGCAAAGAGCCGGCAGTGCTGGACAGATTCACCATGCAAGCTGATATTAACCGCAGATACAACGTCACCTCATTTGCCGGTGCCACCGCCCAACTGCTGCTAAAGACCCAGTCCGGCCCCACGCAGCCGCTGTCTTTTCTGCTCGAAGAACTCAAACTGAAAATGGCACCCAAAGGCAGGACCATAACCGTTAAAGCCATCCAATCCTGGAACAAGCAAATCCTCGACGAAAACGCAGCCGACTACTGGGGCTTTTATATCAAACTGGAAAAACTGGAAGAAAACCAATATAGCTTCTACCAAAGAATTAAAACCAGCATGGACGGCACAACCAAAATAGAAAACGTCACCCCAGGACGATACCGAATCAGCCTGCTATACAGCACGATAGCAGGCTCCGAGATAAAAGACGTACTAATCAGCGAAAGCCAGAGCTTCAAAGGACAACTATCAATTCCACTGTCCCGAATGGTGCGGACACAAGTATTTTTTAGTGATGCAGCCACGCCGCTGAAAAACACCAGGATAGAAGTCTACACAAACGGCAGCAACTCAGGCACAGCACTCAAATGGATGGATAACGAAACCCGCAAAGCAACCGGAACAGAAGACAAAAACGAAGACACTGTCTGGCTCTTTCCATCCTGCCGACCAGAGGACGACTATTACATCTTCCGCGCCGAACTGGACGGACAATACATAGGAGAAGCCAACTGCAAACTGGGTGTATTGGACGATGGCGAGGCATTGGTGCGGATAGTAACCAACGTTTCACCATGAAATCTTTCCATCTTCAGGAGGCAAGCTAAATGAACAAATCCAAAGCACTACGCTCCACTGCAACCATACTGGCCGCAAGTATCCTCCTGCTAACGGCAAACCTGCAAGCAGCCGCACTGGGAAAAATAGTAGAAATTTCAACCGAGAAGGACAGCTACAAGAAGGGAGAGGTTATAGAAGTCTACGTTAAAGTGCAGAGTTTCCAACAAGGCAAAAAGCATCACATTGTCGCCCTCAACATGATAAGCCCGAAAGATGAAATGGCCTACGACTCCCACGAGCTTGGCGAAGACCCGGACTTTCTGATAAAGAAAGATGAAATCAAAACCATCGGCCCTTTCAAAATAGAAACCAAAGACATAAAAAAGGGCACATACTACCTGCTTGCAGGCTACAAAGTCTACCCCTGGGAACCAGAAATCGCCTACCAGGGCATGAAATGGTGCCCGCCGGTGAAGACTATAGAAATAAAATAACCAAGAGAATATTGGAGGAGAACAATGCAAGCACGCAACCGCAACCTGGATAATTGGTACAGCATGATAAAACAAGGCCAGATCAAACTGCCCCGTTTTCAGAGGTTCGAAGCATGGGACCGGCAACGAATCTGCAGCCTGTTGGAAACCGCTATTCGCAACCTACCTCTCGGCATAACTCTCGTGCTTGAAGCCGGGGAAAAAGAAAAATTCATTTCCCGGTTACTGGAAACCGCACCTGAACAAGACAGTCGATTTTACGAGTACCTTCTTGACGGCCAGCAACGGCTTACCGCACTATGGCGTGCATTTCACAATAATTACGAATGGGAGACGTACTTCATTTACGTCAAACAATTCGATAACTACGAATATGACGAAGAGCGGGAAGATATGACAGTTTTCTTCCGGGGACGATATCTCAAGAAAAACGGCGTCAAATATCCGCTCTGGTGCGATGACCCGGCACAATGTTTAACAAGAGGTTTCATCCCAACCAATTTGCTCAAACCGGAAGACATCCAGAGCGAGATTGACGACTGGATAAAAGAGGCAACAGAAGCACAGCGTCCTAAAGACGATATCGAGAAGCTGGAACGTTTCCTGGAATTCAGAAAAACCATCAGCGACAAAATAAAGGACCTGCGCTCGGTTATATCCAACTACAACCTGCCGTATCTATCCCTGCCACCCCAGACAGACAAGAGCGTAGCGCTACAAGTGTTCATCAACATGAACACCAACAGCAAGCCGCTCTCGACCTATGACATAATCGTAGCCGAAGTGGAAAGTGTAATGGAGCGGTCACTACATGACCTGCAAGACGCGCTGAACGAGGAAGACCCAGCCATAGCAAGATATTCCGGACTATCGGAAATGATCTTGAATACATCAGCCTTGCTGCAAAACGCACTACCCAATCAACGCGGTGCCTGGGACATGGACAAGCGGGTCATGGTACAGAATTGGGATATCATGAAGCGCGGCTTGAGCAGGATGGCGGAATTCCTAAAAAATGAAGGTATCCATGACGAGAAACGCCTGCCCACAAACGCTGTGTTGGCTGTGATTGCCGCACTCTATGCAGACATACCAGAAGCAGGCGACAAACGCGGACAAGACGAACTACTACTAAAAAAATACCTATGGCATTCCTTCTTTACAGACCGCTACGAAAACTCCGCAGCCACACACGCCTATGCAGATTTCGTAGCACTGCGCAAAGTGCTTCGCGGAGAAAGCCGGGACGACGGCGAAAAATACAACTCCGATGATATCCCCATTTTCAAAGACCACACTTTAGTAGAAAAAGAAGAGCTACTAACAGCCGTATGGTCGAAAAACGCCACAATCCGAGGCCGAGCAATTCTGGCAGTAGCATGCCGTCTCGGCGCACTCGATTTCTCAACCGGCCAACGCCTGAATACAGGAAACATCGAACAACGCCACTACCATCACGTCTACCCCGACGCCCTGCTAAAAGAAGCGGAAATCAACAGCTTCCTGGCCCTGAATTGCGCCCTGATCTCAGATAAAACCAACATATCCATAGGCCGCAAAGACCCCCTGGAATATATGAAAGACAGATACGAATGGACATCAGAAGTGATAGTAAAAGAAAGGCTACAATCACATCTCATCCCAATAGAAGAACTGAAAAATGGTGGATATGAGAACCTTTCCGACGAGGAGAAAACTCAAAAGCTCAAGAAAGACTTTGAAGCTTTCCTCAACCGCCGGGCTGAACTCGTGATGAAAGCAGCAAAACTACTTGCAGAAGGCCACCAACTAAGCACGGCAGAGATATATGAGGAATAAATTACCATTATTACGGTGCTCACGCACAATCAGAATTAACGACGAGCATCAAATGGTGCCCACCTGGGAAGGTAATAGTGATTGAGTGAAGGGGAGCAGACTCTATGCGAGTATGCGTTTTTGATTTTCACGGAACGTTAGTGGATGTTGATGACCTCTTGCGAGAAAGCTGGAAACAGGCCCTCGGAAGTAGATATTCACATTATTACGATCAAGCTGTAAAAACGAACCTCATAAAAGGATTGGGTACATTTGACACTGTTAAGACGCTAAATATAGATAAAAAGAATCTGAAGGAGATTGCTGAAAAAAAAGAAAACTCTTCTATCAAGCTTCATTAGAAAATTTCAAACCTCCGAATGGTCTTTGTTCTGGGATTAAAAAATTATCTAAAAGATACTCTCTTTTTGTTATTTCTTTGGGAGGTGAAAGCCACATTCAAAAAATATTACATCATTTGAAAATCATGCAATTTTTTCAAAATGCTTTTGGACGCAATCAAAATGAAGGAGGAGTGGGAAAAAAAGACTTATTGAAAAAGGCAATCGACACACAGCAATGTTATCCAGCAGGCGTAATATATGTGGGGAACACTCTTGTTGATAAGGAAATGGCACAAGCGTTATCGGTCAAGTATATTGATATTCACGAAGGAAACAAAAACCACTTCCAAGATTTCAATTTAACGGTTAGTAAAATACTAGCACTCTAGAGTACAATTTGCTTTCACCACCGCGACTTCCCCAGCGCCTTAATCACCGTCTGCCGGATATAATCATCTCCTTTGCCATTTCCTCTGACAGAGCCGCTTTCCCGCAGGGCCAGGATTGTTGCCAGCTCTTTTATGTCCGTAATCCCGTGCTTTACGCAGGCGTGCATCAGCGACATGTCATAGCCCGAGCGCGAGGTGTCCCCGTTCTTTTTGCCACTGCCGCGCCAGAGGTTTGCCAGCTCCGCATTTTCCTCTAGCATCTCCTGGAATTTCACAGGCAAAGAATCACCTGTACTGACAAGCAGACCTTTTTTCTTCCTCTCGTTTCTTTCATACGCATCAACAGGCAGAGCCAGCAAGTGTTCCAGCAGGGAATAATCTTCAACTCTCTCTGTGCCGTAAAACCTCGAAAGCTTCACCTTACCCGGCTTCCGAGTGCCATAGACCTTGGCAACCCTCGATAAGTCAGTCGTCTTATCCAGCTTAAAGCCATAACTCGCCATGTCAGAAGCAAATTTATCCTGCATTGCCTGGTAGAATGCATCCAGTTGGTAGCCGATATCTCCGTGCTTCTCGACATCTACGGCAGGCAGGGCAAAGAGCAGGTGATAGCCGTTGCCCGTAAACGCACGGGCCGGGCTGTTAAAGGAGTTAACTTCAAAAGTTGTGTATGGAGAGCAGATCGTGTCTTAGATTGTGAACTTCATTTTACAATCGAAAGAGGAGACACAATCAATGCAGAGAGAGAGCTCACATATCACAACTGATTATCAAGCCGAAGATGCTCTGGGTCTTGAACAGATTGCACGTATTGGAGCACAGAGGATGCTTGCGCTTGCCCTGGA
Organism: Gemmatimonadales bacterium; assembly: GCA_024278175.1. Taxonomy (GTDB): domain Bacteria; phylum Gemmatimonadota; class Glassbacteria; order GWA2-58-10; family GWA2-58-10; genus JAJRTS01. The sequence goes on from JAJRTS010000098.1 coordinate 40,884, forward strand.
AGCAGAGGTGGATAGCTACATTCAACGTTTTTCACATCTCAAGACTCGAGAAGGGAAGCAGGACGTGGTTCGCAATGGCTACCACAATAGCCGTAAGATGATGACCGGCCTTGGGGCACTTGAAGTCACCGTGCCGAGGACACGTAGCCGAGAGGGTGAGATTGAGAGATTTTCCAGTGCCCTTATCCCAAAGTACATGCGCCGGAGTCTTGAACTGGACGATGCCTTGCCCCTGTTTTATCTTGGCGGCCTGTCAAACAACGACTTCATCCCCTGTTTTGAGAAGCTTTTCGGCCAGAAGCCGGATGGCATGTCCTCTTCATCAATCACTCGCCTGAAGAAGGCCTGGCAGGGGCAGCTGATCCAATGGCGAAAGCGTGATCTGAGTGATTGCCGTTACTGCTATTTGTGGGTGGACGGCATACACTTCAATTTACGCTTGGAGGAAGGTCGGCTCTGCGTGCTGGTGGCCATCGGTGCTCGCCAGGACGGCAAAAAGGAACTCGTCGCGGTGGCTGGAGGATACCGTGAAAGCAGCGAATCCTGGAAGGAGCTGCTTCGGTAGTTGAAGGGGCGTGGTATGCCTTGTCCGAAGCTTTGTATCGGTGATGGTGCATTGGGTTTCTGGAATGCTCTCAGGGATATCTATCCCGAGGCGGACCACCAGCGGTGCTGGGTGCACAAAACAGCCAACATCCTCGATAAGATGCCCAAGTCGGTTCAGCCCCAGGCGAAGACTTTGATCCACGACATCTACAGGGCCGAAAACGAAAAGAACGCCAGAGCGAGTTATCAAGAGTTCATCAAGAGGTATTCTGCCAGATATCCCAAAGCTGTCTACTGCCTGCAGAAGGACGAAGAATCATTGTTCAGCTTCTACAGCTTTCCTGCAGAGCACTGGCGACATATCCGCAGCACAAATGTCATCGAGTCAACATTCGCAACCGTGCGCCTGCGAACGAAGAAAACCAGAGGGCAAGGGACGCTGGAGATGACTTTGGCGATGGTCTTCAAGCTCGCTGAAAGAGCTTCGATGAGGTGGAGAAAACTACGAGGATACAAGCTGATCGGAAAAGTCAATGATGGAGTAGTATTCAAGGATGGAAAAGAAGTCAAGCTCGCAGCTTAAGACACTGCTCTATACACAACATTTGACAATTGCTCAGCGAGCCTTTATTGGAACCCATCATAAGATGAGTGCGAAATACTTGCCGCTTTATCTAAATGAGTTTACGTTCAGATTTAACCGTAACGGCAACGGCAATATGTTTAAAACGGTTTTGTCTAACGCAATTGCGGCTTAAGCCTGTATCCATTTTCATGTTAAGCAAAGGAGATGGCAAGCCATGATTATCAAAAAACTTTTAGGGCCTGCTGGCAAAATGGGAAGAATTCAGTTAGTTTTGACTATATTCCTCGTCCTTGCGCCGCTATGGTTCTTTTTCAATACTCTGTCTCTTTGGGTCGATCTATTGAATGCTGGCGGTATTTTTTTCTATGGATTCATAGTTTATTGCTTTTTTGCAACCTATATGGTTTACATGTCTATAATTCGCCGCCTTCGGGATTCAAGGTTTTCGCCCTATTGGTCGGTTCTTATTATGAGCCCAATTAGCATCCCATTCCTTCTTTTTTTGGCCGTATTTCCGCCACGAGTAGAAAAGCCTATCAATCCCGAAGATTAGACTTCTTCCGCAAAGGGATAATTCCCAATATTTATAATTCGGTTGAATCAACAATTTACAATAGGAAAGATGCATTTCTTTCTAACCAGGAATTGACGAATGGGAAAGAAGAACAAGAAAAAAAATAAGAGAAAATCATCTCGTAAAAAGAAGCATATTGAACCGGATGATTATTTTCAGGCTGGACCATTCGAATTCGCGCGTTATGGCAAATTCGTAATCCAACGCAGCAATATGACTAAAGATCAATTTGAACTGATGCAGGAAAAGTTGGTCGAACGCTTTCCAGAGGTCTGCCGGGAAATAGATGCAAAGGTAAGCAGGGTAGCTTCACTCGTAAAAGTTCTAAATCCAAGTGAACTCCTAAAACGAGCCTACTGGGAATTTTTTATGCAGAACTTCAACAAAAAAAGCGAATTCGATCTTGATGCAGAAAGTACGATTTCCTTAAGAATGCTGGATTACTTGCAGAGTATAATCGCATCAGTCCAGCCAGTTGAGGGCGCTCAGCAGAAGGCAAGCGAAAAACAATGGCAGGAGCTTAGTAAAACAGTAAAGGAATTATTTAGAACTTATCCGTAAATAAGCTTTACTTTTTGAAATAATTTTGTCATATTGCTTCAGGTATTGAAAATTATACCTTGGAGGTGCTATGGCAATAATTCACTCTTGGGAAGTGTCCGATGCTTTTTGGGAAAAGGTTA
>JAJRTS010000099.1 GCA_024278175.1 Gemmatimonadales bacterium
CAAGGCAAGCCGTTTCTTTTGTCAATTTTGCTACTTGTACTATACCAAGTAAGTTGCGTCGCACGCATCGTTTTGGGCTTGAATAGCGGGAAACGGCCCTTGACAACCAGGCGCCCATACTTTCGAATACTTCAACACGCTGCTAAAAAGCGCGGAGAGCCAAAGCTCCCCGCGCCGCCCCTGTCCGGCTCAAAGTTCAACAAATTCGTGCTCCGGGTCCTTGATACTGAGCACCGGACAGGGCGCCCTGCGCACCACCCGTTCGGTGGTGGAGCCGATAATCATGTACTCCAGCCCCGTCAGTCCGTGGGTGGCGATCACGATCAGGTCGATCTCGTTGGCGCGGGCGTAGTTGATAATCTCCACGAACGGCTTGCCGCTGGCCACCTCGCAGCGGAAATCTATCCGCTGCCTGAGGTCGTCGTAGACAAACTCGTCCAGCGCGTCCAGGGCGCGGTCGCGAAGGCCGTCGTCCATGTCGAACGGGGTCGACTTGTCGACGATATAGAACGAGGGGTGGATTCTCTGCTCGAAAACGTGGAGCACGTGAAGCTGGGCGCCGTAGCTCTGGGCAAAGGCCAGCGCGTAGGGTAAAGCCCGCTTGGAGTAATCCGAGAAATCGGTGGGGAACAGAATTTTCCGCACCCGCTTGAAGTCGAACGCGTGCGGCGCGTGATGACGAACTGTCAGCACCGGGCAGCCGGCATTGCGCACCACCAGTTCGGCGGTGCTGCCGAACAGCAGGTGACTCACCCCGCCCCGTCCGTAGGTGCCCATCACCACCAGGTCCACGTCCCGCTCCGCCGCCACCTGCAGAATCTTCTCGCCGGGCGTGATCCCGCGCACGATCAGCTTGTGCATCACCAGTTCTTTCTCCGCGTGCTCTTCGATCGTGCGCTCGATACGTTCATCCGCTTCCGCGTGCAACTGGTCGGCGAACTTGTCCGTGTACTGCTCCATCTCCTTCATATGCTGCTCGGCGCTGGCCAGTCCGTTACCGAACAGGCTGACCACGTTCATGATCGTCAGCTCCGCATTGAAATCTCCCGCCAGCATCGAGGCATAGCGCAACGCCTCCTGCGCGGACTCGCCAAAATCTGTCGGAAACAGAATCTTCTTCAGCTTGATCATGAACCATCCCCCCGCTAAATGGTTTGCAGACAGGCCATATACTCGTCCAGCTTCAACCACCGGATTAACATATTCTGGGCAACAGTTCCCCTCCGGGCGGAGGCAATATCCGCTGCCCTCCAATTTCAGTTCGGACGTTGATAATGCGCAGCTCGTCTTCCACAATCCGCCCGATCAGCGTGGGGGCCGCGGCGCCGGCGGCGCTCAGGGCTTCCAGCGCCCGCTCGCTGCCGGAGGGCGGGACAACGGCCAGCATGATCCCCTCGTTGGCCAGGTAAAGTGGGTCGAATCCCAGTAGCTCGCAGATGCTCCTTACCGAATCGAGCACCGGCACCAGGTTCTCCTCCAGCTCGATCCCCACGCCCGCGGCCTCGGTGATCTCGGTGAGCACACCGGCCAGTCCGCCGCGGGTGGGATCGCGCATGAAGCGCAACGAGGGACACGCCGCCTTAAGCGCGGCCGCCTGGCCCACCAGCGGAGCCACGTCGCTGACCAGCTCCGATTCGATCCCGTAGTTCTCACGGGCCAGCATCACCGCGGCCCCGTGGCTCCCCACCGGGCCGCTGACAAGCAGCGCATCGCCGGGACGGCACGAGCGGATATCTATCTTCACACGGTTATCCAGCTCTCCCACCCCGGCGGTATTGATAAAGATTTTATCAGCGCCGCCACGGGGCACCACTTTCGTGTCTCCGGTAACAATCTCCACCCCGGCCTCGGCCGCCGCCCGCGCCATCGAATCGAGCACCCGCCCCAGGTCGGCAAGCGGAAGCCCCTCCTCGAGGATCAGGGCGCAACTGAGCCAGCGAGGCGTTGCGCCGCTGACAGCCAGGTCGTTGACCGTGCCGCAGACCGCCAGGTAGCCGATATCCGCACCGGGGAAAAACGGCGGATCGATTATGTAGCTGTCGGTGGTGAACGCCACAGCAGCGGCCCCGCCGGGCAATAGCAGCCTGGCCGCGTCGCCAAGGTCGCGCATCTGCTCGTTATCGAACCGTGATTGAATCTCCCCGGCGATCAGTCGCCGCATGTCCTCGCCACCGCCGCCGTGACTGATACTGATCCTCTTTGTCTGCTCGCTCATTCAGCCGCCATCCCCCATTCCCCGCCGGGCCGCCACGCGCCGTTGGCCGCCACGAAATCGTACATCGATCCACCCTCATCCAGCACCGTTTCAATATCCTCGGCGAACATCAAGCCCTGGCCAACCAACCCGTCACAGGCCTTGCGCAGCTTGTCGAGGTAGTCGCCCCGGCTCCTGTAGAGCATGTCGAGACTCTTGCGGGAATCGCCCCTGCTCCGGCGCTCGGCGCGGGTGGCGCAGAACGGCAGCCAGCCGCCGGAGAGCGAGGCGATTGTGGTGGTGGCCGCCCCGTCGTAGCTGCTCGACGGGTAATTCCAGCCGATATAGCTCGCCACCGGTACGCTTACGTGGGGGGTGCGAAGGCCGCCCAGCTCGTTTCCGTCCTCACCGGCGGCGGGCACCAGCACCGGGAACAGCACTCCCAGCTTTGGCAGCGCCCTGCTCATCACGCCGTCGCGCCAGTTCTCCCCCCAGTCGAAGCGGGGATGCAGCACGGGCAGCACCGGGGCCTCCACGTCTGGCACGGAAGGGTAAGCGTAGTCCTCGGCCGCCACCATCTCACCGGCATCCACCCTGGGGTAGCTGCTCTCGGGCGGACGCTCACCGAACATCACCCAGCGGCCCAGCGCCTCCAGCAGGGGTGTTGCCAGCAGATTGGCCTGGTTGGGATTGTAGGGCAACAGCAGACGAGCGCTGGGCTCCGGGCGACCGCCCTGCAGCCGGGCGGAGCCGTGGGCCGTGCCCGCGAAAGCGTAAATCCGCACGTTTTCCGGCAGCGCCGCGTCCGCGGTACCATCCAGCGTGGCATGGGTCAGCCCGGCCCCGCTGGACCAGTATTCGCCGGTATGATGGATGTAGAAAATTTTCGGGCGGAGGCTGTCTGGCACAGCGGCCTGGATGCCGCCGGTAAAACCCGTAACCGGATCGGTCTGGGGATTGTCGGTGAACGGGAAGATGAAATCCGGGTAGAACCCGCCAGCCCGCGAGGGCTGGGCGAACCGGTAGTTAAAAAAGCCCCGCCGGCAGCCCGGCACGTTGGCAAAAACCCCGTCGAACACCTTGCCGCCCGCTGGCGAGAGGTTGAAGCCCTGGAAGATAAAATCACGCAGGAACCGTCCGCACTGGCTGGAACCGTAGGCCAGGCGGTAACGGATGGAGCTGGCCCCGGACTGGTCGAGCAGCGGATTGAGCGTGTCGGCGGAGCTCAGGAAAGCAACCAGCTCGCGCACGGCCGGAAAAGCGAGACCCATCACGGGCGAGAACGAAGTCGTATAGCTGACCGTATAGGTAGTACCCGGCGCAAATCCCTGTGGATAATAGACATTCACGCTGTCGGCCCGCTCGGCGCCCGCGCTGCTTAGAGAGGCGAATTTCCACTGGTCCCGGCTGATAACCGTACCGGGATCGGCGTAACTCTGATGTGCGCGCAGTACGGCGTCGCCCTCCGTTCCGGGAGCGAGCGGATAGGCCCTGTGCCCACCGGCCCCCAGATAAGCCACGGTGGTGCCGTCCCCGCCGCCGAACTCGGCCAGCACGGGGCCGGAGAGCGGCTTGCCGTCCCGCCTGGCCAGGGGCGCGTAAAGCCGAAGGCGTTTGTCACTGAGAAGGTCATCCTGCCAGCCGCTGAACGCCACTGTCCAGCCCTGTTTCATCAGGCGGCCCAGGCTCTCGCCGCTGCCCGAGGGCGAGGTGGCCACCTCGGCCCACGGCCCGGCTTCCAGCAGCCGCGTGTCGAAATTGCCACGGTTGACCACGTGGTAGAGCAGCGCGCCGTTGCCCCTGCCCATCTCCACCGGCTTGAGGATCAGGATATCCGCGCTGTAGCGCACCAGGCCGTCCTCGCCCGCCGCCAGCGCCAGGTCGGCCACGCGCTCGTTGAGCGGGCTTGCCGGGTCAGCCGCGTAATGGACCGTACCGGAGAGTACCTCGTAAGCCCCGGCCGCTCCGAACGAGATCCCCTCGCCCAGCAGGATTCTCTTCTCGATCTCAAGGCCGGTAACCCAGCCCGCCGGGGTTTGGGGCGCCTGCTCCTTGCGCGCGCATGATAACAGCAGCAGAATGAGCACAAGACACAGAGCGACCGAAAACCGGCTCACCCGGACGGGCGAAGACAAGCTCAGCGAGCGATTCATGGTTACATTCCCCGGAAGCGGTACATTAGAGCGGGGGGAGCGGACCGGCAACTCCCGACCACCCCCCACGTACTATTTACAGTAAATCAGCCGCGTAAATCAAGTAATATTGTGGCCTGCCATGTTCAACGCGAGAACAGACCGTTGAACAGCAACTTGAAAGTTCCCCAGGTCTGCGCCCGGTTCTGCACGCCGATGCCACAGAGGACGATATTACCCTTGCCCATGTTCACTTCCACAACCGCCGGCTTGCCCTCGATCAGGTCACCGCCCACGATCCAGCCCGAGAGCAGGATTTTTTCCGAGCCATAGCGCGCCACCACCCGGCGGCCGGGACCTCCGGCGGACGGCAAGCGGGTGCCCAGCACCACCACGCCGGAAACGAACGCGGCGGCCCGGGCGGGCATACCGAAACCGACGGGCTGCTTGTTGTCTACCTCGAGCTTGAGCAGCGAGCCTGGGCAGAAAAATTCCTTGTCCGATACGCCTGCAAGCTTTTCGAAAACCGGCACATCAAAATTGTCGATCACCAACCGGCAGGCCGAGCGCAGGGCCACCAGCGTGCCCCCCTGCTCCACGAACGTCTTGAGTTGCTCGACACCCTCCGTGCCGATCCCGCCACGGTACCGGGGAGGCACGTCCTTGCCCTTGCGCCCGTCGACCATACTGCCGGTACCCAGGCTGGGCAAAACGATCACGGCAAAATCCTTGATCAGCTTGCCGTCGCGCACCCGCTCGTTGGTCAGGCGCTCATAATCGAACTCGAACTCGTCGAGCACGAGGCGGGTCCAGCCCTCATCGGCCGAGGGCACCCAACCGCGGTACACGCCGATCTTGCCGCCGTCGAGCGTGCGCCCTGGCACGTCAGGAATCTCGTCAAGCGGAACAAAGCTCACCCTGGCCCTGTTGGCCACATCGGTAAGGACATCGATCCGCGCCTTGACCACGAAACAGCCGGCCGGGTAACTTTCCCCCTTCAGCTCGAACGGGCGCAGCAGCCTCTCCACGCGCACCTTGCGCTTCAGCAGCAGGTTGACCGCGTGGAAACTGTTGTTGTCGCGGGTATCGAGCAGGCTGAGGGATTTCTCCGCCGAGGCCGGCGGCTCCGGTGCGCCGGGCAACAGCTCCAGCTCGGCCTCGAACGGCTCGGCGATTTCGTGGACCTGGATGCCCATCATCAGCGAGACAGTCCAGGCCGCGTTGTCATAGGGCGGCATCGGCGGGCCGCCGGGCCACCTGCGAAGGTCCGGGTAAGGTTTGAGCTCCAGCAGGTCCTTGACGAAGCGCCCGTAGGGCTGGCCGACCTTGAGCACCAGTGTGCCCTCGGGCCAGCAGCGGCCGTCGGCGGTGGAGAACGCCTCCGTGGCCCGCTGGATCTCACAGCGGGTGCGCTCGAATATTTTCAGCATCCGCGCCGTGCTGCCCCGGTCGTGCTGGCCGGGCGGAACCAGGTAGGCGTAGGGAGCGCCGTTCTCCGGGAGGGCCACGGTTTCGGCGGCCATCCGGTAGAAGTTTTTCAGGAACAGCTCACGGTTGTCGGCCACCACCCGTACCAGCGCCTTGAGAGCAACCAACTGGTATTCCACAATGTCGCGCAGCCGCCACCAGCCGCCGGGCCAGGGGTCGGTGAAGTTCATATTTACACCGTACTTGGGCAAACCCTTGTCGTTGCCGTGCAGTTCGGCCGGGTCCACATAGACCGGGCTGGCGATCCGCACGCTGGCGTTCTCTGTGAGCAGAGCGGTGATATGGTGCTGGGTGGCGTTGGGGCGGACACTGCCCTGATACCAACCCGAGAAGTAGGCGTTGTTGATCACCCCGCTCTTGCCGGCCATGGACAGACGGTATTTCAGATAGCTGCCGGTCAGCTCGATCTGGTTCCAGATCAGGCGATGGTTATTGGGGTTGGGCGGGTCGAAAAACGGAGGCACGAACATGCGCGCCCCGGTCATGCCCATCTGGTGCACATCCACCAGCGCCTGGGGAAACCAGTTCCAGTACATCGTCTCCACCAGTGCGTCGTTTTCCGCCAGGTTGAGCACGAACCAGTCGCGGTTGTTGTCGTGGCCGGCGTAATGATGGTAGAGCCAGGGCAGCGGGCCGCCCTCGTAGGGAGTGCCCAGATACTTGTTGTAGTAATCCACTATCATCCGCTGGCCATCGGGGTTGGCCGAGGGTACGATCATCACGAACACGTCTTGGAGCGCCCGCTCCATCTCCGGGTCCTTGCCGGTGGCCAGGTCCCAGGCAAGCTCGGCGGCCATATTGCTGCTGGCTATCTCGGTGCTGTGCTGGTTGCAGAGAAAGAGCACGAACGGCTTGCCCTGCCCGGCCAGTTTACCGGCCTCGACAGTGTTGAGTGTGCGGGGATCGGTCAGCCGGCTCGTTATCTCGCGGTAGCGGACCACCTGGGCCATGTTCTCCCGCGTGGAGATGACAACCAGGCCCAGCGGCTCTCCCAGCGTACTTGTGCCAATCTGTTCGTAGTGTACGCGGTCGCTTTTTTCGGCCAGGTGCTTGAGGTAGGCGATAATCTTGTCGTGGCGCACCAGCTTGCGATCCGCGCCCACCGTATGGCCGAAGTACTGCTCCGGACTCTGCTGGGCCACGGCAAATGCTGTTGTCAGGAAAACAGCCAGCACGGCAATAATAAAGATTCGTGTAAAAGCTGCTTGTCGACTCAACCTGGCCTCCCTTATGTCACATACCGGTGGTGGGTCACTGTCGTACATTGTCCGCAACCGCGCATGAAGGAAGTTCGTCAGTTCGCGCCCGCCTGTCAACACTTTGGCCGCGAGAGGACGCCCAATAACTTGTGGGTGCCCAACCGAGCAGTTATCTTGAGACGATTCCCGTTCTCAAACCCGGTCATCATAACTCCAACCTTCAGGTGCCTGATGAAAAAACACCCTTTCGTTTACGCTCTGCTCGTCCTGTTCGTTCTGCTGCCCGCCGCCGCTATCACGGTGGTCTGCGCCCGGCCGGACAACGCGCCTTTCGCCGTGGCCGCCCTGCCGTCATCGGTGAGGATGGACCCCGCCAGCGGCCGGATTATCGACGATGCGCATGGGGTTTACAAAACTCCGGCGCTGGGCGATCTGCTGGCGAAAAACTGGGTTTTCGACGGTACGTCGGTGTCCCTGCGCGCCGCCCGCGGCGAGTACATCTCGTTCCAGGTTGTGGTGGAAAACCTGACCGACAGTACGCTGCACGACGTGATTGTCGAGACAAAGACTTTCGCCCGGGACGGTAAGAAGCTCTCTTTCGAGCCGGAGCTGTTTCTGGAATGGGCGGTGGAGGTCAAGCAGCACTCCACCGGCTACGAGCGCGGCAACCTGGGCGTCGGCTGGTACCCCGATGCGCTGATCCCGCTGGATTTGCTGCAAATGGACGTGGCCAGGATGAGCCGCCTGCAATACCCCCTGGAGCTGCCCGATTTCCGGAACCGGATCGACAACCAGCGCTACATGCTGATCTGGATCGACCAGTACGTTCCACCCGAGGCGGCGGCGGGGAGTTATAACAGCGAGGTGACTGTCCGGGTAGGCGATCACTCCAGGACAATTCCGGTACGGCTAGAGGTCTGGGACTTCACCCTGCCCGAGCAGAACAATCTGGCCGCCAACCTTCAGCAAGAGGGCTTCCTGCAAGGCATGGACGAACAACTGGAACTGGAAGTCTACCAGTTGTTCAAGCGCCATCGCATGGTGCCCGCCGACCCGACCTACACCCCCACTGTCGAGGTCAAAAGCGGCGGCGAGGTGGTAATCGGCTGGGAGGACCACGACAAACGGCTGAAAAAGTATTTCAGCGGCGAGGCGTTCACCGAAAAGTACGGCTATCGCGGTCCCGGTTACGGTCAGCCGCTAGAGCAGTACGTGCTGCCGTTCGACGTCTTCGGCAAACACGGCTCCACCGGCTGGCCGGATATCGGCAAGCCCGACGTGGAGCGCAAGCCCGCCAACCTGGCCGTTTACGTGGAAGCGATCAAACAGGTGCGCCAGCATATCCTGGCCCTGGCCAGTCCGGAAAAAACCAGACTGATAGTCTACCTCAACGGCCTGGACGAGTCCTACTTCCCCGAGGCCTGGGACAGGATGGACTACTGGGGCAAGGTGTTCCACCAGTATTTTCCGGAGAGCAAGTTCCGCGTGGACGGTAATTACAGCGAAGAGGCGATGGAGATTATCCACGACGCCATCGACTACTGGTGCTGCCACACTATCGGCTACAACATGGATCTGATCAAAAAGTACCGCGAGATGGGCGTTACCGACTGGTTCTACGGTCCCCAGCTCTACGAGTTGCCGAAAAACAGCTGGTGCGGCAGCAGCACGTTCATGGACCTGCCGCTGCTCAACGAGCGCGCCCCCAGTTGGGCCGCCTGGAAATACGGTACGCTCACCTGGTGCAGTTGGGGTATCGGCAGCGGCTGGAAGAGCGCCTGGTACAACTCGGAAACCTGGAAGGACTATTTTCGCGACCACGGCACCGGCCCGCTCAGCTACCGCCGCTATAACGGCAATGCCCAGTTAATCTACGCCCCCGGCATAGTGCCGATGGTAAACCGGGTCTGCCCCTCGCTGCGGCTTAAGGCCACGCGCGATGGTGTTGAGGAATGGGAAATGATGAACATGCTGGCCAGGCTGGACGGCAACACCGAGCGCGCCGACAAGCTGGTCAACGGGATAATCAACCAGCCCTATGGCGACCAGGCGATCGGCGAGCTGGAAATCTGGGACTACAACCCCGAGAACTGGGACAAGGCCGTAATCGAGCTGGGGAACATGATCGAGCAGGCATCCAGATAAGCAGCGGTTATTCCCGTGCAGGGACACGGGCTGCCGTGTCCCTGCGCCGATAAGTTGTGGATGGGTGAAAGGACGCTATGAACCGGCAGCGGCAGTGGGAGGACAGGTTATTCACCGAAGGTATCGGGATAATCGAACGGGAGGGCGCCCAAAGGGGTTTCAAGCGGGCCCTGCTGGCGCTTTACGAGCAGCAGATGCGGAGCTGGCCGGAGCTGGCCGTGGCCTCGCAAAAGCTGGAAAGCGCGGCGGGCCGCACGCTGGGGCTCGACGGCCGGGCGCTCCACCTTCAGCACAACCCGGCGCGGATAACGAACGTGACCGCCCCCACGGACGCCGGGGAAATAGCCCGGCGTCCGTGCCCACTCTGCCCGCCCAATATGCCGCACCAACAAAAAGCGCTGCCGTTTCTGGACAACTGGCTGGTGGTCTGCAACCCGCTGCCGCTGTTCAAACAGCATTTCGTCCTGGTCCATGGAGCGCACACACCCCAATCCGTGGCAAAAATCCTGCCGGCGATGATCGAGTTCACCCGCCTGACCGGGTTTATCACCCTCTATAACGGCCCCCGCTCCGGGGCCTCGATCCCGGAACACCTTCACCTGCAGGCCGCTCCGCCCGGCTGGCTGCCGATAGAAGAACAGTTACCGCAGATGGGCGGCAGGGAAATCGTGGTGGACAGCCGTCTGCCCCGCAGGATGTTTCTGGACGCCACCGACAGCGCGAGGGCGACTGAGTTGTTCGCGCATACCATGCGGACGCTCGAAAGGTTTAAAACAGAAAAGACCGATCCGGAGCCGGGGCTGAATCTCGCCGTGACCGCCGGATGCGAGGGCCGCCCGCCGCTGGTGGCGGTTCATCCCAGGAAAAAGCACAGGCCACGCTGTTTTTACGCCCGGGGCGATGAGAGGTACGTGGTCAGCCCCGGCAGCGCGGACATGGCCGGGATGCTGATCCTGCCGCGCCGGGAGGATTTTTTGCGCCTGGACCAGCGCAAAGTGGAGTCGATATTCAGCGAAATCTGCCTGGGGCCGGAAGAGTTGGCCCGGGTTGAGCAAGACCTTCAGCGGGAGGCGCAAACCGATGGAGCGTGAGCGAGAAGCGGCTCTGCGCCTGCTCGATGCTGTAGAGGCGGAGAAATGCCACGGTTGCGGCTGCATGCACGCCGTGGTACTGATGCTGGAAGACGATCTGGCCGGGGCCGGGAGCTTGCCCGGCGGAGAGCTTGGGCGGGCTTTAGAGGCCGCCCGCTCAGTGCTCAAACAGGTGGAGACCGACTGCCGCGGCTGCGAGCCGTGCCTGCCGATGGCGGCGCTCAAGGCGGCCAGGGGGATGGAGGAATAAGCTACAATAGCCATTATATTTTTTCTACAAAATATGAGGAAATAGGAATGGATACACTATTTCTTACCCAGAAAAGAAAAGTAACGGCACAATGGCATTTGCAGCAAGTCATCAAGTGGCTTGAATTTGACGATAAGAGACACTTGGACAATGTGCTCGTGTATGCCAGTTTTGAGTTGCGATGCGCCATTGAGAGAATATTGATAGAAAATATTTTGATTATGAAGGACGGCAAACTAAATGAGGCAGAAGAGAAGAAGTGCGAAAGCAAGAATGGAATGATGGAGCTGATGAAAATAGCAGAACCCAATTATAGAAAAAGAGCAGACTTTACAAATATTATACTATCAAAATATCCAGGAAAACCAAAAGTAATAATTCTGGATGTTAAATATTTAATCAGAAACTGGCACAAACTTAGTACATATTGTCATAAGCAATTAAAACCCGAAGAATCGTTTGAATCGGCTGGCCGTGATTTTCAAAAAAAAGGATTTACTCTTATTGAGAGTATTATTGAAACTCTTAAAAAATGGTCCGCTGATCGTCCATTAGGTTTGATTCAGCCAACTAGTATGCCTCAAGAAGTAAGAGAAGTTTTTGATCTGTACGTCCAAGGGAAAATAAGTGAAAATCAAGCAAAGATAAGGTTGAAATTAATGGATTCTGTACTTGAGATCAGGAAAGGTTTTTTGGGGGGGCTAATTATTAGGCCTTAAATCCCATTATCCACTTTTATCCTTTATAATCCTTTTAAGACATATAAGACATAATAGCTAAGATAGTAAGCTCCAAAAAAAAGCCCGCTCTGCAAAAGAGCGGGCTTTCTATATTGGTACCCCCTAGGGGAATCGAACCCCTGTTACATGGCTGAGAACCACGCGTCCTAGGCCACTAGACGAAGGGGGCTTATTTATTCTTCCGTCACGAGGCTGGGGCAATTTAATAACACCGGCCCGGCGATGCAAGGTTTTTCCCCCATCTCTACCGAAGGTAACAGCTTGAGCGTTGCATCGATGCAATCCGGGCTAAACATTTCTCCCTTTGCAGCCGATATTAATATACTACCCTTATCCCCCGCCGGGGCGACTTGCGCCGACACCGGGCGATTTTGTATATTTATATTGTACAGCAGTGGATAACCTAGCAAAACTTGACTGTCAGCGGCCCGGGGCTCGATGAACGAAACACTGGTTAGCCTGTTAACGTTGATTTCCGATACCAGGGGATTTATGATTTTTTGCCTGGTGATTGCGGTGGCGTACGCCTCGATCTGGGCCCTGTTCCTGTTCGAAGCACCGCCGAAGAAGAAAAAAGCCAAGTCTGCTGACGCCGGGGAGGGGGATGAGCAGGACGCCAAAGCCCCGCCAAAGAAACAGGCAGCCTGATTTTATCCCACCAAAAAAGCTTGCGGGCAATCCAGCTTCAGACAAACCGTCAATCTTCAACCGCTTTTATCCAGTGAGCTTCAAAGTCCTGTAGCGTTCCATCACTGCCGAACATGAACGCCGTACCGCTCTCCCGGCCGGTAACTGTCGTGTTATCCGCCAACTCTCCCGCCAGCAGCGGACTGACCAGCAGCCTGCCCACGTCCAGCGTATCGACTATCCAGGCGATTTTTGCCCGCAGGGGGTCGACTACGCCCGCGGAACGCAGGCACTCTGTCAGGATCCTGCGCTCGGGGTGAAGCGAGGGGGGCAGGAACGCGTGCTCGGGCACCAGCGCGGCAACCGCGTTTTTAACCGTCGAGTCCAGGTCCACCGCCGCGGCCAGTTGCGGACTGATAAAATCGGCCAGGCCCACGCCCTTGGCGTTGCCGTGGCTCTGGGCAGTAAGCGCGCGGACCCAGATTCTCCTGATCCTGGGACTTGCGGGCTCCGGGCGCACAGGGTGACGGCTGCGGCCGATCACGTTGGTATCCAGCCCCGCGCCGGAAATATCCTTACCCATCCGCTCGACTATCAGCACATCGGCCTCCTCGAACGGCAACCTGGTGGCGATCTGCTTGTAGAACCTGAGCAACTCCGCTTCCCGGCTCTCGAACTGCCCGGAGCAAATCGCCTCGAGCCGCACAGTACGGCCGGCGGCGTCCTCCACCACCCCCACCCCGCCCAGTACGTTGACGTGGGCCATGATTCCCCTGGCCAGTTCGATCATGTAGCGGGGGAATTCACTGCGCAGGGAATACAGATGGTAGGCCCGCGCCCCGTTTTCCTTACCCAGGCCCACCACCACCATCTTGAGCAGGCCGGACTCCACGCTGCCCTTGAATGCCGTGTGACTCTTGACCCGGTTAAGCACGATCACCGCGTCCGCTTCCACGGCGTCGCGGCTGACAACCACGTGCGCGCCCCCGCCGGAGCCGGGACCGTAGTCCACGGTCTCCATCGAGCTGACCACCGGCGCGCCGCACGACCTTTCGTTCACGCCCAGCGCGTCCAGAATGCCGCTCTGGCCCTGGGCGGTGGCTCCGCCATGGGAACCCATCGCGGGCAGGATAAAGGGCTGCGCTCCGCGCTCCTTAACAGCAGCGGCCAGCGCCCGCACCATCGCCGTCAGCCCGGTTACCCCGCGGCTGCCGACAGCCAGGGCCACGCGCTGCCCCTCGCCCACGCTCTCGAGCATCCCGGACCCGGCCAGCTTACGGCGCAACTGGCCGGCATGGTCTTCAATAGCCGGGTGCTTTGGGAAAGTCTGGCGCACCGCCAGCAGCGAGGAAAATTCCATTTTTTGTTCCATCGGTTCCACGCTCACGCTCAGTCGCCGACCAGACCCTCGTAGAGCGGGAATTTGGTGCACATTTCGCCGACTTCATCGCGTACCGACTTATATGTGGCTTCATCGTCCAGATTGCTCAATACCCGGTCGATCATCGCTCCGATAGCTTCCAGCTCCGCCTCGCCCATCCCGCGGGTGGTCAGCGCCGCCGTGCCGATCCTGATCCCGCTGGTGACAAACGGGCTGCGCGTCTCAAACGGCACCGTGTTCTTGTTGACCGTGATCCCGCAGGTCTCGAGCGCCTGCTCGGCCTGCTTGCCGGTTGTGTCGCGCTCGGTGAGGTCCACCAGCACGATATGGCTGTCCGTGCCGCCGGTCACCAGATCGAACCCGGCGGCGGAGAGCTTGCCCGCCAGCGCCCGGGCGTTGTCTATCACCTGC
>JAJRTS010000100.1 GCA_024278175.1 Gemmatimonadales bacterium
CTCAGGATCTTGTACTTGCGTTCAGTCGCGGTTTTGGCCAACGTTTCAGCCTTTCCATCCCGGGGAGAGCGGGGAAAATGTCCGCTTAATAAAAAAAGTTGCGAAAAATCCTGAAAGCGTGTTGAAAAATACGGAGAACGGGCATAACGGTTGTCAAGGGCCGTTCCCCGTTATCCTGTCCGAAAGTCGTCGTGAACAATGTAACTACTTGGTTTAACACAAATAAAAGCGATATAAAAAGGAACGTCTTGTCTTGCCCTTGGCAACCGACCAGGCAAAATATTTCATTCGAGGGCGTTGAACGTGTTCTTTCAGCGCCCTCTTAAATCCAGTCTTTCCACCAGTAATCCAGGATCGCGGCGTATTCGTGCAACACAGCTCCCAGTTGCGCCAGCCGGTCACTGTCGCGGTGGAAGAAGATGCTTTCCGGCGGGGGGACCAGCCGGATCGAATCGATTGTGGCGCCGGGCAACCCGCTAGCGTTCAGTTGGGTCTCGAACAGTAGCCTGGTGCGCAGCGTGTTGTAGCGGCCGGTGACAACCACTGCGGAGCTGAAACCGCGCTGCTGCATTATCTCCAGGCAGTTGCGGACGTTTTCATAATTGTTGGCCGCCTGTTTTTCCAGGATCATGTCCCGGGCCGGGACCCCGTCGGCGGAGGCGACCCTTAGCATGTCTTCGGCATCGCGGCGGGAGAGCTGCATGAAACCGCTGGAAAAGACAACCTTTCCGGCCACGCCCCGGTTGTAAAGCTCGGCGGCCCAGCCGGAACGCTCGAACGTGCTGCTGCCGGGCCGGCCGGTTTCGCCCACTCCACCGCCGAACACCAGGATAACATCGCTGGCCGCGGGCGGAGTCTCCACTACCAGCGGTGCGCCCAGCCACTGCGCCGATGGCGCGGCAAACAGCAGCAACCAGAGCACGGCTACAGCGGCCAGCGCCGCTAGCGGTCGCCTCCGCCCGCCGTGGCTGACAGCGCTCAGCCGTTCCAGCCAACTCGCCTCGTCGCCGGGCCGGACCTCGTCTATTCGCCGCTCGATAAGCTCGCACATTTCTTCCAGGTGCATGTCCCAGCCCGTTTTTTCCGCCAGTTCGATCCGCTGGCGGCGCAGTTCGCCTTCACTGTCGCCATGCAGGGTCTTCAGCCTGCGCTCCAGCAGCACGGCCAGCTCGTCGGCGCTGTGGCCCACATCCACCAGGCCGGGGTGTCTCTCCGCGAATGATTGCATCTCGCGGATTGGAGTGCTGAGGACCGGCAGGCCCATCGCCAGATACTCGTTGAGTTTGGTGGGATGCACGCATTGGGTATAGTCGGTCACCAGGTACGGAATCAGCCCGATATCGAAGCCCTTGAGGTAGCGTGGCAGCTCCCCGTGAGCCCTGGCCCCGAGCAGATGGACATTCGGCAGCTTGCGGAGGGCGTCCATTGGTTCCTGTTCCGGTCCGATCAGTACGAACTGCACAGCGGGAAGTTTACCCGCCAGCTCCGCAATCAACCCGCTATCAAGCCAGCGGTGAAG
The DNA here is from genome assembly GCA_024278175.1 of Gemmatimonadales bacterium. GTDB lineage: Bacteria > Gemmatimonadota > Glassbacteria > GWA2-58-10 > GWA2-58-10 > JAJRTS01. The sequence goes on from JAJRTS010000100.1 coordinate 1,520, forward strand.
GCCGCCGATATAGCCGGCTTTAGGCCCCGGCAGCGACGCCAGGTCGGCTGGAACGGTGGCCGCGGGGTCTTCGCGCACGGTCTCGAAAGCGCCGTAGTCCACCGTGAACGGGAACTTGTGGACAGCCTCGTTATGGGCGCGGCAATGATCGGCCAGCCCGTCGCTGGTTACCAGCACCAGGTCGGCCCGGCGGATCATTGCCCGCTCGCTGGCCTCGATCCTGCCGGCGGCCGGGCTGGAGTGGCGGAAGCTGTCGATACAGTAGTAAATCAGCAGCTTATGGGGGATCAGCTCGATAACATCCAGAGTCAGCCGGCTGGGCAGGAATGTCCAGATCAGCGGGTCGCTGAATCTTTGCGAGCGGAACCAGGAATTGAGCACTCCGCCCATCAGGTGACGGTTGATCCAGCGTGCCGGGCGGCTGTGCGGAAACGGCAGAATCAAGGGGCTGAAGATATAGAGGTTTTCCGCCTGCCTGCGGAAACCGCGATAGCTGCGCCACCAGTTGGAGAGCCTGTTGCGCAGGCGCCGAAAGTCCGAGGGCCGGGGGGAGCGCACTCCGGTGTTTTCCACGTACAGGACACGGTTGCCGGCGGCGGCCAGGCGCTGCATTATCTCCTGGTGTCCCTGCCAGTTGAAGTCCCAGTCGATCGAGGAAAAACAGATAATGTCCCGGCCTGTGAGCATCAGACTCTCATCGTTTCGAGATAAGTGTAAGCGATGTGGCCAGGATCAGCGCCAGCACCGGTCCGGCCGTCCAGCCCGCACGGTATTGCGCGGCGGGAATCCAGATCTGCACCAGTATCCTGAAAGCGTAATATACAGCGGTGAACAGGATGGCAAAGGCCATCGCCCGCCGTTTTGCGTCCGCCGCGTCGGCACGGCCGATTTCGTGAAATTTCCCCAGCAACCCGCTCTCCGGCAGAGAAAGCAATCCCGGCACTGATCGCAGCCCGGCGGCCGAGCGCGCCAGAACATTACGCAGCCTGGGCCAGATAACCGAGCCCTCCAGTGTGGCGGAATCTATCCGTAACGGGCGGTCGAGATAATCCCCCACGAGCAAGACGGGCCAGATACGGGTGCGCACGAAATTCAGAGTGTGGCTGCCGTTTACGACACCGGAGACTGTCGCGCCGCAACGAACCAGGATCAGGCGTAACATGCTGTGTTCGAATACAGTTGTCCACCAACCGTAGGCGAGCGAACCGGCAAAGATGTTTTTTGACGAAAGCGTATTCACGCCATGCCTCAGAACTCCGTCAGGGACGCGGAGAAACTCCAGCGCCGGGCGTTGAAAGTAATACGGGACCCGATTTTAAGCGGGTTGCCGTTGTAGAACAAGTCGTCACCGATTTTTGTCACCCGCAGGCTGACCAGGCAGCGGATATCCCTGAGCGTTGGATGGTCAGCCAGATGCGCCTGGCGCCCATCGGCGCCGGGGTACAGCACTTTCGCCGGCTCATTGGAGATCACACTTTCGATTGTCCAGGTCGTGGGCTGGCCGGGCAGATACTCCTGTTCCCCCGCCTTGATCCAGGGGGCAATCTCCGGTGGAACGTTAGTGAACCGCAGCTGAATTTTCTCCCAGACCAGTTTTCCCGGGGGAGGCAGAGTGTCGCCGTGATAAGTCATCACGGTAAACGGGTGGCCCAGCAGAGCCAGGTTGAGGTTGCGGCCATAATTGATTTGCTGGCCCAGGAAGGATAGCACGCCCTGGTTCGAGGTGCATTCCAGTTCCAGTTCCAGCAGCAGGCGGCGGAAATCGTTCCTGACTCCGCTCCGAGCGATCTCCGGCGTGGTGGTCTGGATTTCCAACGGGGCGATATCGAGAACGCGTTTGACCCTGCCGGCAACAACGTTGCCTTGGGAATTTGTAACTTTGACCCCACTGGTGAGCAGCGGAACCAGTTGGATGGGTACGTTATCGAGCATCACACTAACTGTCGCATTCAGATTAAGTTGGGCGGTGCCGAGGGGCGGCAGAGTTTCGCCGTAGTATGTTGTCGCGGTAAACGGGTGGCCCAGCAGGGTTAGTTTGAGGTTGCGGCCATAATCGATCCGCTGGCCCAGGAAATACAGCACGCCATGCTTCGAGGTGCATTCTACTTCCAGTTCCAGCAGCAGGCGGCGAAAATTGCTCCCGGGTTCGCTCTGACCGCCCCCCGGCGTGGTGGTCAGGATTTCCAGCGGGGCGTTATCGAGAACACGCTTAACTCTGCCGGCAATAAGATTGCCTTGGGAATTGCTAACCACCACGCCGCTGGTAAGCAGCGGAACCAGTTGGATGGGCACGTTATCGAGTATCACACGAACTGTAGCACTCAGGTCAGGCTGGGTAGGCAGGCGGTCGCGGTAGGATGTTGTCGCGGTAAACGGGTGGCCCAGCAGGGTCAAGTTGAGGTTGCTGCCATAATCGATCCGCTGGCCCAGGAAATACAGCACGCCGCGCTCCGAGGTGCATTCCAGCTCCAGTTCCAGCAGCAGGCGGCGGAAGTTGCTCTCGAGTTCGCTCTGACTGACCAGCGGGGCGTTATCGAGAACGCGTTTAACTCTGCCGGTAATAAGATTGCCCTTGGCGTTTGTGACTGCCACGCCGCTGGTGAGCAGCGGAACCAGGTGGGCCGGCACGTTATCGAGCACCACCCGCACTGTCGCTTTCATGTCAGGCTGGGTGGTACCGAGGATCCCACCCGTTATCCTGGAACCTCCCGGCCGAAAGGTGAGCAGGCGATCGGGTTCCAGGCGGGTCGTTCCAAAATAAAGCTCGCCGTCTTTCAGGCGGCTGACGAAACGCACTCGCGCTACCGAGAAAGCCGGAGAGCCGTCCCGGCTTGGGGGAACCGCGGCTGCGGGGAGCCATGGGTTGTCCACCTGGCCGAAATTTTCCACCACGGTTGCGGTTGTCTGTTCGTCCTTGGAAGCCAGAGCCGCATCTTTTCCCAGCAGCTTGTTTTGCCCGTCAGCGTCAAGATAGAACAGCATGTCCAGTTCGGTAAAAATATCGCCGAGCGCAACCGCCTTCAGCAAGGTATCCCGGCAGGACAACGAGATGGGAGACCCCAGGCCGGTCAACAGGTATTCCAGTTGCTCGAAAGAGGCGCTGACTTCCAGAGTGGCAAAGGCGAACACTTTTTCTCTTTGAGCCTCGGGCAGCTTGTCCATAATCCCGGCCGGGACATCCGGCTCGAACTCCGCCAGCGTCAGGCTCATCCCGTCGCGGCTTTCCAGCTGATCCCCCGCCTCCAGCCCGGGAGGACCTTCCCCGCCGGAAAGCAGCACAGTTTTCAGCTCAAGTTTCCATAAACACTTTGAGTCAAATACCGGTTTTTCTTCTATTACCATTTCCTCGGCTTCCTCGACGGCTTCCTCGGCGACAACCAGCTTTATCTTATTGTTTATAACCGTCTGCAGGGAACTGCGATGAAACACATCCATCACCTGCGCCTCCAGTTCCATGCTGTAGCTGCCGGCCGACAGGTCAGCGGGGACTGTAAATGCTGCCTGATCCCGGACTGCAGGATTAACCTTGCCATTGAGGGTGATGGTCTTTGCGCCCGGCTGGTCGGAAATAAGGTGCAGCCTGGCACTTGCAAGGTAGCGCTCGTTGCGCAGTTTAACCGTAATCTTGACCGGTTTGCCGGTAGTTACCCGCGCTGGTTTCAGTTCCAATAATGCCATTGGCTGCTGCCGCAGCGCCATCCAGGCGGACACTCCCACGAAGAGTGCGGCCAGTAAGCCGATAATTACCGCCAGGTCGAGCAGGTTGATGCGTCCGAACAGCCGGCCCTTGTCGTCGATCAGTTTCACGATGCGGCTCTCCTGCTGGGTTTACTTAAGGCACGGCGCAACCCGCCGTCTATTGTTTTAATCGGAAATGGCCTCGCCGAGCATTCGCAAAAATCGGGGCCCGGCGGCTTTCAAGCTGTAAGCTTGTTCGATTTCATCCCGTCCCGCCGCGCCAACCTTGCGACGCAACCTGAGATCACCGGCCAGCGCTACAATATTTTCAACCCACTGATCGTTGTCGCGGGGAAGATAGCCGTTGCGGCCGTGATCGATCAGTTCGCTGTTCATGCCCACCGGACTGCAAACAGCGGGCACGCCTGCGGCCATGTACTCTATTGCCTTGAAAGCGCATTTGCCGCGCGTCCAGGGATTGTCCGGCATCGGCATGATCCCGATGTCGAATTTTTGCAGTTCCGCTATCTCGTCCTCCAGGCGCCAGGCCACGCACTGCACGCCCTCGGGCAGCGGCTGACTCAGCCGTCCGCCTACGATTCTCAGCACGGCTGCGGGGACCTGTTGTCTGATCCGGGGCCAGAGTTCCAGAAACGGCGTCAGAAATGCGATAGTTGTCGGGCTGCCGATCCAGCCGACAACCAGGGGTCCGCTTGCGTTTCTCCTCTGGGCCGGGCGAAACAGGTCGGTATCGACCACCGTGGGCAGAATTTCCACCCTGCGCGCTCCGGCTGAGCCGGCGTAGCGGGCCAGGTAGCCGTTGCCGGCGATTGTCAGGCTGCTCAGACGCACAACCGTCGCGGTCTTGCCCGGGCATTTAAGCCGTGCAAGCAGCCGGTTCGGCCAGGCCGCGTTGGGCAGGAACACGGCGTCGTCAAAGTCATAAACGTAGTGTTTGCCCAGCAGGCGAAGAGCCCTTTCGAACCAGGCCGGTCCCACCGGGAAACTCTCGCGGTGGATGAATACCATATCGTAGAACAATGCGCGCCACAAATCAAGCAGGCGGTTGGCCGCGCAGGCGGCCCCGAGCACGAATTTGCGCGGCAGATGCCCATCGCGATACAGGACACTCCATAAAGCGCGGCTGTAGAACGGCCTGACCCGCGTACGGACTCCCTGTTCATGCAGGGCGGGCAGAAACTGGAGCACGCGGAAACGATTGCTGGCTCCCTCCGGCGGGTAGGGAACGATAAACAGGATACTTTTCATCGCCGCTCCCCCGCGGACAACCTGCTGTAAAGCGCACTGTATTTTCCCACTGCTCCGGCCAGGGAAAAACCCTGTTCGGCGGCGGCCCGGCAACGACCGGCGATTGCACTGTCGGAGAGCAGTGCAAGTAGCTCCGTGGCCGCTGCCGCGTACGACTGCCCGTCCAGCTTGTCCAGCACCACGCCGATCCCGCGGCCGCGCACGTGGCTGTCGTGGTCGCCCACCCCGGAGTTGATCACCACGGGCACCCCACAGGCCAGGCTCTCGGCGAACTTGGTGGCGCAGGAGGCCTGCTTGCTGAAAGTGGGCCGGATAAAAAAGAGCGAACAGTCGGCCCCGGCCAACTCATCCGGCACCTGCTCGTGGGGGACCTTGCCCGTGCTGACGGCCGAGAGCGCATCCGCGTCCAGTCCGGCTGCTGAGGCTGCCCGGTCCACCATCCGGGGATCGGAGCCCGTAAGAATCCGCAGTGTGCTGCCGGGGGCTTGCCCCCGCAGCACGGCAAAAAAGGCCAGCATCGGCTCCAGCAGATACCAACTGCCCAGACTGCCCAGGTAAAGGAGCTTAACGCCTCCCTCGCCGGCGTGATGCCTGCCCTGTGCCGGACGGAACAGTTCCAGGTCTGCACAGGTGGGGATAACCTCCAGCGGTGGAATGTCCCCGCGCACACCCGGCAAAAGATCCCGCACCAGAATATCCGCTCCCCGTTGTGTCAGCGAAACTATCCCGTCGGCCCCGGCCAGCAGTTTTCGCTCAATGCGTTTGAATGTTTTGTATAGCGCGCCGTTTTTGCTCCAGCTTCCGCCCTCCACCCGCTCATCGGGCCAGAAGCCGCGCATGTCGAACAGGAAGCTTGCCCCTGCTATGCGTTTAACCGCCAGCGCGATCATCCCGGCAATATAGCTGCGGGCGTGGACGATATCTATCCGTTCGCGCCGGGCGAGCTTTTTGGCAAGCCCAATTCCCCGCAGGATATCCCAGAGCGTGGCCGGGACCGTGGGGCGGCTGTGGTAGCGCAGAGCGTGCCACTCTACTCCGGCGGCCTCAAGCTCGTCCCTGATTCGCCGGGTTGCCTGCGAGCCTGCCGGTTCCGGTTTCTCGAAACTGATTACCCGCATCCGGGCGCCCCGGCGGCCAAGCTCACGGATATAGGGCAGCACCTGGCTGCGGCCCAGGGGATCGAGCAGCCCGTCATAGGTAATATATAATACGCTGGCTTCCATCGGCTCTACCGGTTAAAAAAATTCTCTTTGCCACAACTCGAACATCAGCAGGATCCACAGGTGATGGCTCCAGTCGCGTCGTCCCTCCCAGTGCTGCTCCAGCAGAGTTTGCACTTTATCGGGCTGGAAAAAACCACGATTGGCAAAAGAGTTGCCCAGCAGATGGTCGGCCACATACTCACGCATCTCGCCGCAGAACCAGCTCCCGATCGGCACGGCGAAACCCCACTTGGGCTTGGAGAGCACCTGGGGGGGCAGCCAGGGGGCCACCGCTTGCTTGAGGATCGCTTTAAGCTCGCGGCCGCGCAGTTTATAGCCCGCCGGCAGGGTGGCCGCCAGTTCCATCAGTTCGTGATCCAGCAGGGGGCTGCGGCCCTCCAGGCTGTTGGCCATCGTGGCGATATCCACCTTGACCAGCAGATCGTTGGGCAGGTAGAACATAGCGTCCACAAACGCGGCCGCGTCGGCTCCGTCAAGCTCCCGCGTCTGCTCGAACAACGGGCGCAGCAGGTCCACCGAATTGAGCGTGCCCACCCGCTCCAGTACGTTGGCGCTCAGCAGGCCCCGCTTGTCGTCCTCGCCGAAAAAGCCCATCCAGCGCGCGTAGCGCTCGGGGCGGGGAAGGTCGGCGGCCTCGGAAAACCGTCGCAGCCCCGCAGCCAGACCGGTGCGCTCGTAGGCGTGGGGGCTGGCCAGAGCAAGCAACGAACAGCCTGTTTTGCGCACCGGAGCCGGGAAGCGGTAAAAAAAAATCGGCCATGCGCATGGCGTAATGCCTGCGGTAGCCCGTGAAAGATTCGTCGCCGCCATCGCCGTTGAGCGCCACTGTCACATGACGGCGGGTCATTTGCGAGAGGTAGTAGGTCGGAATCGCCGAGCTGTCCGCGTAGGGCTCCCCGTAATGGCGCACCAGCTTCGGCAGGACTTCCAGGGCGTTGGGCCGGACCATGAACTCCTCGTGCTCGGTGCCGTAGGCCTGGGCCACCATCCGCGCGAACGGCAACTCGTTGAATTTTTTTTCCTCGAACCCGATACTGAACGTACGCACCCGTCCGCCGCCGGCGCGGCTCATGGCGGCCACCACCGCGCTGGAGTCGATCCCACCGCTGAGGAACGCGCCCAGGGGCACCTCGCTCATCAGCCGCAGCCGCGTGGCCTCCAGCAGTTTTTCGCGGACAGCCTCGCAGGCCTCCTGGCGGCTGATTTTGAGCTTGGGGCCGCAGGGCAGCTCCCAGTAGCGCCCCGTTGTTATCTCGCCGTCGCGCCAGCTGAGCCAGTGGGCGGGCTCCAGCTTGCGTACGCCCTCGAACGCGGTCAGCGGCGAGGGTACGCACATGAACGTGAGGTAGTGATACACCGCACTCCAGTCGATCCGGCGCTCGATTCGCCGGTCGGCCAGCAGGGAGGCCAGTTCGCTGGAGAATGAAATCCGGCCATCGGCGCAGTGATAGACCAGCGGTTTCTGGCCCGCCCTGTCGCGGGCCAGGTGCAACTCGCCCCTGTTCTGGTCCCAGAGGGCGAACGCGAACATGCCGCGCAAGGCGCGGCAGGCTCCCTCGATCCCGTGGCTCTCGTAGAGGTGGATCACCGTCTCCGCGTCCGAGCGGGTGGCAAAAGTGTGTCCGGCGGCCCGAAGTTGTTCGGTGAGCTGAACGTAGTTGTATATCTCGCCGTTGAACACGAGCTGGACCGTACCGTCTTCGTTGTGCAGCGGCTGCCGCCCGCCGGAGAGGTCGATAATGCTCAGCCTTCTGAACGCCAGCGCCGCCGAACAGCCGCTGCCTGCCGCGCCTTGTGCGGCGGGGTTACGGTAAAAATCCTGGTCGTCCGGGCCGCGATGAGCCATCGCCTGGGCCATCGCCGCCAGCAGGTCCAATTGTATCGGCGCTCCGCCGCTGTCGGCTATGCCGGCGATGCCGCACATGGGGCGCTCCGGAGTTTTTTTATCAAGGTAAAGAGCACAATGCAATCCATGATAAGTTGGCGCAGCTCACAGCCTTCACAATCAACCGGATAAAAATACCCTGCTGCAAAAATACCTATCCGCCCCCGGCCAGCTCCCGGTAGATTTCCCCGTAGCGCCGCGCGTAGCGCTCCATAGCGAAATCCTCCCTGGCGGCGCGAATACAATTTTCCCGCCAGCGGGCGTGATTGGCACGCAGGATCTCGCCCAATTCGGTTCCATCGCTGCCGGGCTCCAGCACCGCACCTACCTCGTAGCTGCGCACCAGCCCGGCAATCGAGCGGTTTTCCGGGCGGGTCAGCAGCGGCAGGCCCATCGCCAGGTACTCGGCGAACTTGATCGGGAACACATATTCATCGCGCGGGGCGGCTCCGGGCGAGGGAATAAAGTCGGCCAGCACAAGCAGCGACCAATCGGCGGTGGCCAGATAGCGCGGTACATCCGCCGGAGCCGCGTTGAGCTTCAGCCAGGATTTTTTATCGTTGCGGCCAAGCTTCTCCAAACGTTCAAACAGCGGGGCGCAGCGCTTGTCATCCGAGGGCGAGAGCAGCAGGAAAAAGCTGTCCGGGCCCATCGCCCCGAAGAACCGCTCCACCGCCCCGGCCACCCTGTCGGCCGGGTAACGTCCGCCCAGGGTACCGGCGAACACCAGCACCTCGCGTTTTTCGATCCCCAGTTCGCGGCGCATCTCGTTTCTGAGCTCCGGACTCGGCCGGAACGCTTTCAAGTCGGCGAAATTGGGGATTATCTCCAGCCGCGCGGTTTTTTCCTCGTTCTTCAGACTGTCGGCCATCGCCTGCGATACCGCCACGGTAAGATCACTTGTGGCCAGTAGTTTGCGCTCGGTCCGTTTCCAGAAGCGAAAGCGGGCGCTATCGGCACTCCAGAGGCCGTTGACCACGCCTTGCTCTGGCAGCAGCGAGCGGACGTCGAATATTATTTTTACTCCGCCGGGCAGCAGTTTTTTCAGCCGGCGGGCCAGCGATGCGCTGTAGTAGTAGCGGCAATGGATAATATCCACTTTCCGCCGCGCCGCGACCCACCAAAGAACAGGCAATGAAGTAGCCACGAACCAGCCCAGCCAAAAAAATCCGATCCGGTTGAACGCAGCCGAGGGCACCAGCGCGGGGGCCACAACCAGTTCCAGTCCCTCGCGCGCCAGTTCGGCTTTCAAGTCCCGGAGCGCCCGGGCGTGCCTGCGGAAGTTGGAGTAAATCCCCCGGCGGGTGATTTCCAGCCAGGGCAGCAGGCAGAGGACAGTTACCCTGAACTCGCCGGGGTTATCGCGCTGGATTGCCGCCTGCATGGAGCGTACCTGGTTGTTGAAAATCGGGTTGTCCAGGATGTTTTCCAGGCTGATCAGGTACAGGATACGGACCATCGGGGCGTCCCATGTGTATCAGGTAGTTAGGGGCTGCTTAATAACAGCATGGCATCAAAACAGTCACAAACTCAATTGGCAAAAAATCCTTTCCCAAAATGATGAAAAGAATATTTTACCCACCTGACCGCGGCTCACCAGAAGCTGTTTCATGACTGGAGTTTTATTTTGACTTTCGCCTGTTGCCGGGTAGTCCCTTAAAACACAACCCCCTGTTTCCCCCTGCTAAGGGGGATTTTTATCGTGCCGGGCTTTTGTTCTTTTGCAGGCTTTGTTGCAAAGCCCCCGGCCGGTAAAAAAACTCTCGAATCACCTGCAGCGGCGGGAAAACCGGTGCTTAAACTCCCCCTTAGCAAAGGGGGTGCCTGCTGAAAGCAGGCGGGGGTTGTCCTGTCCTGAGGTTGTGAAACAGCTTCTACGTCTTTCCGCTTTCACTTACGAGATGGCCCTTGCGGGTAAAGCGCCGCCCACAGTCTTCGCAGGCGGCCTGTTGCTCACCCTCCGGGTCCGTTCCCAGCTCAAGACGCACTCCGCAGGTGCAGACCCAGCCTTCCAGCCTGGCCGGAACGCCGAACACCAGCGCGTGGTCGGGCACATCACGGGTGACCAGCGCGGCCGCGCCGACAAAAGCGTGAGCACCGATGGTGTTGCCGCAGAGGATCGTACAGTTGGCCCCGAGCGACGCGCCCCTTTTGACCAGGGTGCGCTGGTACTGGTCCCGCCTGGGGGTGTGGCTGCGGGGGTTGATCACGTTGGTGAACACCATCGACGGGCCGCAGAAAACATCGTCCTCGAGAATCACCCCATCGTAAAGCGAGACGTTGTTCTGGATCTTGACTCCATCGCCCACGACCACGGTGGAATGGACCACCACGTTCTGGCCCAGGCTGCAACCACGGCCCAGACGCGCCCCGCTCATCACGTGGCAGAAGTGCCAGATTTTGCTGCCCTCGCCGATCTGCGCACCCTTGTCGATACAGGCGCTCTCATGGGCGAAATATTTTACCGTGTCATCGCTCATCGATCTGTCCCGCCCTGAGTGATGTTTGCGTCCACCTGGATCGCGGCCCGGTCCACCCGCTTATCGGGCGAGCTCATCAGCCACTCGCGGCGTTTTTCGAGGTCCTCGACAATCCGCTCGGCCACCCGTCCGTCCCAGAACTCCAGGTCGCCCCTGCTCTTGCCGTGGCCGTCAATGGCATCACGGGCAAGCCGCACGATCAGCTCGCGGTCGTGGCCGGCCAGGGTATTTGTACCCTCCAGGATAGTCTCGGGCCGTTCGGTGTTCTCGCGGATAGTGATACAGGGAATGCCGAGGAAGGTGGTTTCCTCCTGGATGACGCCGGAGTCGGAAATCGCCAGCCGGGCGGATTTCATCAGGCAGAGGATGTCCAGATAGCCCACCGGCTCGATCATGCGGATATTTTCAGCTTGCTCAAGTTTGGTTTCCAGGGCGAATTTGGTCAGCATTCCGGCCGTGCGCGGATGGACCGGGAACACCAGCGGCAGCCGGCGGCTGATCTCCAGCAGCGCCTCGACAATCCCGCAGAGAACTTCCCGGTTGTCCACATTGGACGGCCGGTGCAGAGTGACCAGCCCATAGCCCTGCGGCGTCAACCCCAGTTCCGCCACAATCCTGCGCTCTCCGGCCTGCTCCAGGAACCCGATCAGCGAGTCGATCATGATATTGCCCACCAGGCTGATTTTCTGCGGGGCCACGCCCTCGTTCAGCAGGTTGCTGTCGGCCAGACGGCTGGGAGTGTAAAGGATGTCGGAGAGCGCATCGGTAACGACCCGGTTGATCTCCTCGGGCATGCGGCGGTCGCGGCTGCGAAGGCCGGCTTCCACGTGGGCCACCGCGATGTCCAGCTTGGCAGCCACCAGCGCCGCCGCGATTGTGGAGTTGACATCGCCGAGCACCACCACCACATGGGGCGTGATCTCAGCCAGCGCTTTTTCGAATTCGAGCATAATCCGCGCGGTCTGCTGCGCCTGGCTGCCGGAGCCTACCCCCAGGTGAATGTCGGGAGTGGGGATGCCCAGCTCGCTGAAAAACACGTCGTTCATCACTTTGTCGTAGTGCTGGCCGGTATGGACCAGCACGAACTCGAACCGCTCAGGCTGTTTGGCGAGTTCCCTGGCCAGCGGCGCGATTTTCATGAAATTGGGACGGGCGCCCACGACAGCCGCTATTTTCAGTTTGTGGCTCAACAGACGATCCTTTCCGCCGCAATTGTCAACCTGGCCCAACAATCCGCTCTAAGTGCTTGTCAATGGCCGGAATATATATCATTCACTCACTGAATGAAAGAACGGCCCGTCACGGCTTATTTGAACGAAAAAGTTTGCCAGCCGCTTGCCAGCGAGGGCTTGCCGGCCGGCACAACCCGGAAGCGCCACGGGTTGTACTGGGGGAACGCCCGCCAGAACACGCGCGTGAACGGCCCGTAGGTCTGCCGGTTGCCCTGTACGATAAACGAGCCTGTAAGATGATACTTGCCCTCGCCCACCTCGTACTCGATCCGGTAAGCAGCCTCCGCTGGTCCGCTCCAGCGTACGGGGATCGAGCCGTCGTGGTCCGCGTGAGCCAGCGTATCGTCCGGCGCGGGAAAGATAATCCGTACCGGTTCGCTGAACGCCACCGCCGTGGTCTCGCCGGTTGTCTCGGCCAACTGGCTTTCCACCTGCCGCCGCGCCGCCTGGCCAGCGAATATGCGCCCGGCCAGCACTCCCTTGAGCCGGGCGAGCTCTTGTGGGTTGGAGCCTGCCACGTCAACAGTCTCGGCCGGGTCGGCGCGCAAGTCGTAAAGTTGGTAGCCCGGTTGCGCTCCCGGCTCGCGGCGCTGGACAAGCTTCCAGTTTTGCGTTCTCACGCCACGCAGCCAGGTCAGCTCCACACTGTCCGGGCACTGGTAGCCGCAGGTGCTGGTCTCGAAAAAGAGGTGTTCGCGCGGGGGGACATCAGCGCCGTCAACTACTCCGGGCAGCAGTTGGCCCTGCACGGGCGTTTCCGGCTCGATCCCCAGGTACTCGAACACGGTCGGGATAACATCCACTGTCTGCACCAGGCTCTCGATCCTGCGGCCCGCGCCCCGGCCGTCGGGCAAGCTGATAATCAGCGGAATCCGCACCAGCTCATCGAACAGCGTCCCGTCCAGACTGGTCGAGGCATGGCCCACCCAGCCGTGTTCGAACAGCTCCTCGCCGTGGTCGGCGGTGAGAATCACGATCGAATTTTCGAACAGGCCCAGGCTGTCGATCACCGCGAGCACCTCTCCGAGTTCCTCGTCCTGGGCGGCCACCTCGGCGTCGTAGAGCGCGCTGATTATCCGTTGCTGCTTGCTGCTGAACTCTGTTGCCCCGCGGGGCATCACGATATTACTGGCGATTCCGCCTACCGCCGAGGTATCCACCCCGCCGGGCAGGAACCTTCGCAGCCATTTTTCCGGCGGGTCGTAGGGCAGGTGCGGCCCGTGGAAATGATACCAGGCGAAAAACGTGGTGTCCGCGTACTCGGCCAGAAACTCCGGAAGGTTGAGGTGCTTATTTGGCGTAAACCCCAGGTTCATATAGTTGGGCATCGGGAACATGTAGTTCACCTGGGGCATCAGCCAGCCGGCCTCGCGCAGTTGCCCGGTGGGCGTAACCAGCCCCGGCGGTACGCTCTGGCCCCGCCGCTGCACGCCGTGAACCGATGGATACAGCCCGGTGAGCAGACTGACCAGCGAGGCGTTGGTCCAGCTTGCCGTGCTGAACGTGTTGGTGAATGTTATCCCGCGCGTGGCCAGCGTGTCGATATTGGGCGTAACCGCCCGGGCACAGCCGTAGCAGCCCAGCCTGTCAGGGCGGAAACTGTCTACGGTCAGCAGGATGATGTTCGGCCGTTGGGCCGTGGCTGCGGGTAGCGTGGTGCCTACGGCAACCAGCAACGCGATAATCACTAAAATAGTGCGCAAGGAAACGCGCCCCCTATTTTTTTACTGTGTCATATTTTGTGATCAAATCCGCTATCCGGGCGCTGTCCGGGGCGGCGGGACTGGCCGCGAAGTATTTGCGCAATCGCTCCACTCCCCGCGCGTTCCGTCCCAGGCGAATATCCAGCAGCCCGGCTTCCTTGAGTACTTCCGGATGGGGTCCGGTCAGCTTCAGCAAGCGCTCCAGCATGGACGAGGCCCGCTCCAACTGCCCCTGCTGTTGCAGGTAGTATGCCAGCTTCCACAGCGCCGCCCGGTCGGCGCTATGCGCTCGCAGCTTGCGTTGCATCACGTCCACCGCCTGCTCCCACTGCCCCCGCCGCTCGTGGACCAGGGCCAGGTTGTCCCAGTAATGGGGCTGGACAGTGCGGGGGTTGGTAATGATCATCGCCGCCGCCAGGACTGCGGCCAGAGCCGGGACCAGCACCGGTTCCAGCCGTTTTCCGTGCCGCCAGAGCTCCGCCGCCCGGTCCAGGCCAGCCGCGGTGAACAGAATCAGCATCGGCCACAGCGGCACCCGGAAGCGGCTGGTGACAAAGAACAGCACCAGCGTGCCGCCGTAGAGCAGAAGATAGCAGTACAGCGGAAAAAGTTGCCGCCGACGTTCACGGGTCAGGATCATCCCCGCCAGAGCGAAAACCATAAAAAATCCCCAGCAGAACACAATGCCGCCGGCCAGCCACGGGTTAGCGGGCTGAAGCTGATAGAAATTGACGTTGTTCGGTTGCTCGTAGTCCGCCACCAGTTTTTTTGCCTTCTTAACCTGTAATTTAATAAAATCAGCCGAGAGCACCGGCACAAGCCCTTTTTGCGGGTAACCAAACCCCCCGGTTGAATCGTAACTGTTGCCGATTTTCCAGTTCTCGCTGAAGTTGGTGCTGATCAGCGCCCATTGCCCGCCCGCGAGCCGGTTGTGCAACGTCACCGGGAAAATCACGACGGCCAGCGCCAGGGTCAGCGCGGCCACCGGCCTCATCGCCTGCCCGCGGCCCCGCGCCCCCAGCCAGACCCACGCCGCAGCCACCGGCCAGAGCACCAGCAGGTTGGCCCGCGCAAGCGCCCCGACTCCCAATATCGCCCCGGCCACGGCCGAGCTCCGCAGCGGCCGCGCCTGGTCGAAGTGAAACAGCGCCAGCAGAAACAGCAGGTTCAGCACTGTCACCAGCGTGGCGCGCAGCAGGAAAATTTCGTAGAATGGGAAGATGGGTGTGATTGCCGTCAACGCGGCGGCCAGGATGCCGGCCCGCCGGCCAAAAAGCCGGCACCCCAGCAGGTAGACCAGCAGGACGGTTATCGAGCCCAGAAAGGCCTGAAACAGCTTGGCGGTCAGTACACTCGGGCCGGTAAGCGCGTACAACGCGCCCAGCAGGTAGGGATACAGCGGGGCCTGGTAAAACGCCCGGCCGTCGGAAAGCGCGCCCTCGGATATCCGCACCGCCCACTGGTGGAACACTGTCATGTCGTAGCCGGGCAGCAAGGGCTCGAACAGCGGATGAGCGCGCATCGCCAGCACGAACCACACCCGCAGCACCAGCGCCAGGCCGGATATCAGCAAGCCCCAGCGGTGGCGCACCGGCCATGTTCCTTGTTCGTTGCCAATCCCGGCGCTCAAACCTGCCTCCTTAAGTACGGAGTGATGTAAAAATTCTGCTCAAATATACGACTATCGAAAGCTTAGCTCAATCCATCTCTTGCAACCCCATACCGGCTGATTTAACTTAAGAGTCTGCCCTAACGGAAAATATTGGTATCCACAGCTTGACGGAGCTTTAGATTGAGAATATACATCTTCCTCAAACCAGTCTTACTGACATGCATGGCCGCTGTTCTGTTTTCAACCGGTTGCGCCCTTCTGCGCAGGGGCGATCCGGCGGGCTACGAGGGCCGTGGGCTGAGCTACGATGGAGTGGATTTCTCCGTGCTTGAGGGCGCGGTGATCGTGCTCGATCCCGGCCACGGCGGCAGGTACAGCGGCGCTGTCGGACGTGGCGGTTTGAGCGAAAAAGAGGTCAACCTGGCCGTGGCCCGGATCCTTCAGCGGCTGCTGGAGGGCTACGGGGCCAGGGTGATCATGACCCGCACCGGGGACGTGGACCTGCTGCCGGAGACCGGCGGCAACCTTCACACCGACCTTGCCGCGCGCGTGGCCGTGGCCGACAGTATCGAATCAAGCGCGATATTCATCTCGATCCACCATAATAATCTCGGCGTTCCCGACTCCAGGTTCAACCAGAGCGAGACCTACTACAAGATGGGCGACCTGGGACCCTCGCTGGACCTGGCGCGCTACATCAACCGTCAGATGACCCGGAGCGTGGGCCTGCCGCGTTCCTACATCCGTCCGGGCAACTACTACGTCCTGCGCAACAACACTCACCCGGCGGTGCTTGGCGAGGCCAGCTACCTCAGCCATCCCGGCGTGGAGAAAAAACTCTCCGGCCAGGCTGCGCGCCAGCTCGAGGCCTACGCCTACCTGCTGGGGATTGTCGATTACCTCTCCGGCGGTGTGCCCGTGGTGGACAGCCTGATGCTCGAGGGTACCAGCCCCGTGCAGGACCCCTGGCCGCAACTGGTGGCCCGTGTTTACGACCAGCCCACTGGCGCCGGTATCGACCCGCAGCGCGTGGAGGTGGAGCTTGATGGCAACGTGGTGCCGTCCGACTACGACATCCGCACCGGCGCTGTTCGTTTTCGGCCCACACGGCCACTTTCCAACGGCAGGCACCGGGCGGTTGTGCGTGCGCGTAACGTGCGCGGCAACGCCGCCAGTGGGGCGGAGCTCGAGTTCCACGTCTCGGTTCCGCCGGGCTGGATCAGGCTGACTTCGAGTCTCAGCAGCGCCCCGCTCGATGGTCTCACGCCGCTACGGATCACTGCCGTGGTGGGTGACCTCTGGGGCCGGCCCGTGGCAGAGGGCACGGAAGTCCTGTTCGTTTTCTCCGACCCCAACGTACCCACCCGCGCGGTTCCGGTGCGCGGCGGGCAGGCGTCGCTTGTTGTCACCCCGGCGGCCAACAACGATTTTTCGGTGGAAGTCTCCTGCGGAGACCTGAGTGAAAAACTGACTGTTCCGCTGGGGGAATCCCGGCGGACGGTGCTGGTGCTGCGGGTGACCGGCGGTTCCAGCGGCGAAGCCCTTGGTGGTGTGAGTTTGCGCCTGCCACGGGCCGGCGTGTACACCACCTCGGCGGATGGCTACCTGAGCATTGAGGGCCTGGACGCCGGTGAGCTGGAGCTTGCGCTGGGCCGCGACGGCTACGCACCTCGTAGCGAAACTGTTATGATCACCCCCGGTCGGACCAGTTTGGTTCAAGTTTCGATGGAGCCGGTGCTCGGCGGGATCCTTCATGGTCGCAAAATCGTGCTCGACCCCGCCGGTGGGCTCGCCGATCCGGGCGTCACCGGGCCCGACGGCACCCGTGAGGCCGACGTCAACCTGGCGGTGGCCGAACTGCTGGCCGATTACCTTCGCCGCGCCGGGGCCGCCCCCGTGCTCACCCGCGGGGGCGAGGACTCGCCCGGAGCCTGGGAGCGGGCCTGGAGAGCGGAAAGCCAGGGCGGCGAGATCCTGATCTCGATCAACCACGGGGGCAAGCCCGGCAAGCAGACCGTGCCCCCGACAGTTGTCCACCATTATCCCGGCAGCACGAACGGCAAAAGACTGGCCGGGGAAATCGCCTCTTCGCTCAAGGGTTTCGCCGGACGTCCCTGGCGAGGGGCCACCCAGGGCTACGAGCGGATTATCCAGCAGGTGTCCTCGCCCGCGGTCTGGGTCCGGGCGGCGTCCGTGGCCGATCCCTCGGCGGAGCGGCTGCTGGCAACCCCCGCGGGGCAGCGCACCGAGGCGCTGGCCGTTTTTGAGGCGCTGGTGCGTTATTTCGGCGCTCCGAGCGCGCCCGCGGGCGTGATCGCCGGGCGGGTCAGCGATGGCCGGGGCGGGGTGGTTGCCGGCGCGCTGGTGCTTGCCGACGGCTGGTTGCCCGCCCAGACCGACCATACCGGCAGATTCGCGTTTACCTCGCTGACTGCGGGAACCCATAGTATCGAGGTCCACTACCAGGGTGATAGCTGGAAGTCCGGCCCTCTCGAGTGTGACCGCAAGCTGGAGGTCGTGCTCGAAATGCAATGAACTTTTTACAGGAGGACACCCGTCATGGCCAGAAATTTTTACTGTTTCGTAATCATACTACTCTTGCTCACCGCGATGTCAGTTCCCTCCCGCGCCTCATCCACCGAACTCTGGCAGAGCGGAATCCCGCTGATCCCATACCCGCAGCAAGTCGAAACCGGCGGGGCTGATTTCATGTTCGGAAAACAGATTTCCGTGGCCGTGGATGACAACGCCGGCAGCCGGGTAAAATTTGCAGCCGACGAGCTCTCGCGTATTCTCGGGGATGAATTCGGCGTGGAAACCGCAACTATCAGCGGTGCGCCGACGGTGCGCCTTACATCCTCCGGCGTACCTGCCGGGGTTGGCGAGCAGGGCTACGTGCTGGAGACTTTCGCGGACAGCGTGGTTATCCGGGCCGCCACGCCACAGGGCCTGTTTTACGGTGTGCAGACCCTGGTACAGCTTGTCCAGCCCCACCGCGGGGGCCTGGTGGTGCGCGGAGTCAAAATAACCGATTGGCCGAATATCAAACTCAGGGCGGTACATTACGACACCAAGCATTTCCAGGAAAAAGCGGACTACGTCCGTAATTTTATCCGCACCCTGGCCCGCTATAAAATCAACATGCTTATCTGGGAGTGGGAAGACAAGTTCGCCTACGAAAGCCACCCGGAGGTCGGCGCGCCCGGAGCGTTTACCAAACAGGAGATGCAGGAGCTTACCCGCTACGCGCAAAAATACCATATCCAGATCGTCCCGCTGGTGCAGGGCCTGGGCCATGTCAGTTTTATCCTCAAGCATCCCGAGAACAAGTCCCTTCGCGAGGTGCCGTCCAACAACTGGGGTTTTTGCCCCCTGCGCGAAGGCACCTACGAGCTGGAGTTCGATCTGATCAAAGAGGCGATCGAGGCCACGCCCGGATCGGAGTATTTCCATATCGGTTGTGATGAGACCTATGTGCTGGGCAAGGGTGTGGAGTGCGGCTGCAAAGCTAAAATGGAAGAGATCGGCCGCTACGGGCTTACGCAGATTTATGTCAACCGGATCGCCGCCTATGTTAAAAAACTGGGCCGTAAGCCCATCTCATGGGCCGGGGGCTATCAGCCAGGGGAAAAGACGGAACCCGTTGCGGGATTGATGACCTGGGGCGGATACGATGAGCAGCGGGACAAGGAAGCGCTGGCAAAAGGCTATCCACTGTTTATCTACGACCCGAACCCGGGGATCGAGCACCTGTTCCTGCCTTATTTCTATCGCGAGACAGAATACAACCAGTACGGCTCTCATCTTCAGAGGTCGTACAGACGGCTCGCCCCCGCGGCGCTCTCCGGGAAATTCGAGGGGATGATCTCCACGTCCTGGAACTGCTCCGGCGTGCATAACCAGGGCTGGATGCTGCGCTACATTATCGCCGCCGAATACTCCTGGAGCGGGGCCAATCCAAGCCTGGCGGAGTTTACGGACAAGTTTTTCGTCAACTACTACGGCCCCCGCAGCCGGGACGTACGCGAACTCTACGAGTTGCTCAACCGCGCCAGCTACTTCTACATGAACTCGTTCGAGCGCAAGGTCTGGCACTGGGGTGAAATCGGTAAAACGCACCTGCCCGACCTTCCCCGCGACGATATCGAGTACGACCCCTACTGTAACACCGAGTACGCGGACCGTCTGGCGGCCAGCCGCAAGATTATCCCGAAAATGCAGCGAGCCCGGGAAATCTGCCGGACAAACCTGGCCCTGGGTGCGGGAAACGCCTACGATTTCGAGCTGTTCGGCCGCATGGCGGAACTGTTCGAGCACACGGCCAACACCTATCTGGCTCTCGGCAGGCTGGAAAACTCGATCACCGCGGCCCACCGGGCGCATTTCGATAATCCGCAGGGGGCCTACGCCGCACTGGGCAGGGCGGCGGAAATTGTTGAAGAAAATCTGGCCGAGCGGAGCCGGGTGTTCAAGGAGATCGTCACCACCTGGGAGAAATCACAACTGCCGCGCGGGATGTCCACGCCGGATAAAAAGTATGTCCACGGACGCGATCAGCAGCGCAATTTCGCCAACCGTCGCCCGGACCTGTCGTTCATGATCTGCGATGAGCAAATGCTGGGTCTGGAGGACTACCTGGCGGACTTGAAGAAATACATGGCGTGGTACAAGGAAAAATACCTGTGAGATTTTTTATCGTGGTCGCTATCGTGCTCTCGGCAGGCTCATGCGGCTTGTCCGGGCCCCGGAACATGCCGCCTGCCCGGGAGGCCGGGCCGCGGCCGGAGGCTTTCCCGCAGCGTATCTGGGCCGCGTGCGATTTCGAGCTGCTGCGTAAGGATGTTGTCTGGGGGGCGCGAACGGAGCGGGATAATATCCCCGCATACCCGGCCAACCGGTTCGCCGCGGCCGCGCGGGAAACAGCGCCGGGGGTGAGTGCGCTGAACGTGATTTTCACCAGCTACCCCCGTGCCGAGGCCGGCAGCAAACTTTACTTCCGCTATTATCTGAGCGGTGAGGGCCGGCTTGAAATACGCCTCTTTAACCAGAGCCGTCAGGCCTGGCATCGGCTGAGTGTGACCGGCCTTGTGCGTGGCCGCTGGGCGGAGGCCACGGTGGATTTTGGCGCGGTGGGCGATGACAACGGCGGTGGGCCGTTGGAGCCGGGCGAACGGGTGAGCGAGGCGATGCTGGTGCTGCACGGGCCGGGTGATTTTCTGATGGACGATCTGATCTGTTTCGCCGGGGAAGTGCGTGACGGCGAACTGGAAAAATTCCCGCGAAGAGTGATCGCCGTGTGGAGTTTCGATCCGGTGGAGTACTATCACCCCTGGACTCACACGGATTTCCGGGTTAACCGCAAACATCCCTCGCTCCCGCGCGACTGGGGCGCGGCCGAGGGTCTGGACACGGCCGGCAAGGGAGTCAAACGGATCAGGCTGATTATCGACCCGCAGCAGCAGGTGGGCAGCCACACCCGTATGCGCTACAACTACTGGCTGGACAACGTGCGGCGGCTCCAGCCGATGATTTTCGATCTGACCGCCAGTGACAACCGTCACGTGGGTCTGGAACAGCAACCCCAGCACCGGTGGCTGACCGGGACGATAGATTTCACGCGCGACGGGATCAAGAACGATGGGAACCAGACGCCGTTCGAGGCGGGCAGCCTGGTGGACGATATTTTTTACCTGGCCTGGCCGGAAGCCAGCGGCGTAGAATTCACTCTGATGGTGGACGATGTGGTCCTCTACGATGCGTACGAGTAAGCCGGCTGATTGACAGTGTGCCGGTTACGGCGTAAGCTTTGGCAGGGCCGGAAAGGAGAAATCCCCCTCGATCCCTCTTTTTCAAGGGGGAGGCGCATTCCCCCCCTTTAGCAAAGGAGGCAGGGGGGATTTACTTGCAAACCTTTCGGATCAAAATTGATCAGAAATCAGGAATTAGAGAATAAAAAAAGAATTAACAGGATGAATCGAGCAGGAGGCAGGCAATGGACTACGTGAATATCGGCGGCAAGCAGGTGAGCCGGATGATTCTGGGCACCAACCAGTTCAGCGGTTTCAGCCATCAGGGTTTGGACAGGGACCGCGAAATGATAAGGTTCTACACGTCAAGAAGAGTGTTGGACACCATGCACGAGGCGCAGCGGCAGGGGATCAATACCATAATCGCCCGCACGGATAACTTTGTGATGCGGATGCTGATGGAGTTCGAGCAGGAGGGCGGGGAGCTGATGTGGTTCGCCCAGACCTGCCCGGAGGTGGGGCCGCAGGAGATGTGTATCGAACGGGCGGCGAGTATGGGCGCCCCCGCCTGCCACCTTCACGGCGGAGTGGCCGACAACCTGTACCTAAGCGGCCGCCTCGATGAGTTCAAGCCGCTGGTGGCGCTGATCAGGGAGAAGGGGATGCTGGCCGCTATCGCCGCCCACCGGCCCGAGGTGTTCGAGTGGGCCGTGGATAACCTGGAGCTGGACTACTACATGTGCTCCTACTACAACCCGATCCCGCGCGATGATGACCCCCAGCATGTGGCCGGGCAGGAAGAGGTTTACGACCAGGCGGACCGGGCGCGGATGACAGAGCTGATCCAGGGCCTGCCCGCCCCGGCGATCCACTACAAGGTGCTGGCCGCCGGGCGCAACGACCCTGCCGAGGCTTTTCGCTTCGTGGCCGGTAAGCTGCGCCCAAACGATCCGGTCTGCGTGGGAGTCTATACGGGGGACAAGCCGGGGATGATCGCCGAGAATATCGACCTGCTGGATGCCGCGATGGGCGCGGTGGTGGGGTAGGGAGCGGTACGAAATTCAATGGGGAAAAATGCAAGGGCGACGCACGCGTCGCCACTTTTCTGTTTCGTAGCAAGCAGGCGGGCGAACACAAGGTTCGCGACGGTCGGGCTCGTTATCGGGTTGATATATTCGGGTCACTCCGGGACCAGGGTTTTTCCGGGGCCGCGCATGTTTGAGCCAGTGGGCGGGCAGCGTGTAATTGAGCCGGATCCCACCAGAGTTGGCAGAAGAATCATTGCCCGGCGTGCGATTCGCCTGTGGCGTGCCACGCACGGCGGAGCGGTTTTTGCCGATTGCACTCCCGAGCCAACAACTGAGAATGAGTTAATGCGAGTTCGCGGCCCCAAATGGTTTTGCTGCTTTTGCCGAAACAAAAGCAGAAATGGAATTGAATATTGTTGGTCGGATAGGATACGGTTGATCTTAGAGTGACAAAAAAGGGCGACGCATGCGTCGCCCCTGCACGGTTTAGCGCTAATCTCTGTCCTGTCGGCAATTCCCCCCCCCCGTACTCTGGCGGCTTTATTCGGCGATGATACCGCTGTCCGCGTGCGAGAGGTGATAAGTCGTATACACCGTCATGCTGAATGCGGGCAGCTTGTCCGAAAAAACCCTCTGCCCGGGCCCCAGGAGATATTCCCCGACAGGGTCTATCCTCAGTTTCGCATTGTCCCGCTGGGTAAAAGCGACCTGGTATTTGTACAGCGATCTTTTTGTTTTCAAGCCACTGAGCGAATATTCAGCCTGCCATCCTGATTTCGCATCGTTGACCACCAGCAGGGTAAGCTCCCCCCCGGGGCTTCTCAGCGAGGCGGCGAATACGCGGGATGTGCTGTCCAGTTCTCCCCCGGTCACGGAGGTTGCCAGGGTCCGGGAATGTTTCGCGCTGAAACGGGACACGAGACCGTAGACAAAATAGCTGTTGGGTTTGGGTGTGAATTTTTCCAGGAGCTCGCCGCGTTCGGGGTCCCAGGTATCGAGCATCTGCCATTGGCCGTCAAGGTCGCCCCGGTTGTTGAAACTCCACTTGTTGAACCCATCGACCCGCGCGTTCAGCCCCCGCACCACCAGCTCCGCATCCTTGAGCGCCGCCTCGAAAGTGTTCGGCCCGTTGTGCCTGCCCTGCCAGCCGAACACCATGCTGCCCAGCTCGGTAAGAAAAAACGGTTTGCCCCGCTCGTGCGCCCAGTCCGCCCAATCGCCCAGGCGTTTTACCACCAGGGAAAGAGGGAGATCAACGGGCAGGTCATCTTTCTCCGTCCAATCATATCTGGAGTAGTAGGAATGGATATCGTAGGCCCCGATAAAGGGGTCGAAATCTATCTTCGCCGGCTCGAGCGGAGGCGAATCCGTCCAGTCCGGAGCCGCCAGGGGCGTGGCGATACCACGGCGGTCGAGTTCCTCGCGAACCGCTTTCAGTGCCGGGGTCACCGGGTCCGGCGAAGTCGGCGGCCGCTGCCACCAGGACCAGGAATGTCCGGGCTCGTTGGTGATCGATAACCACTTGATACAACTATAACCTTTCTTGCGGACCAGATGTTCCACCAACTCGGCAAATCCGCCGGCAAACTCACCCAGCGAAAGCGGGGCGCTGTGCAGCCGCTTTACCGGATCGCCGCGGAACTCGGGGTAAGAGTTCCAGTCCACGTTACTCCACATCTGCTGGAGAAAAACATCAACCCCTTGCGCCTGGCACCAATCGAGGATGCGGTACAGGATGCGCATCTCGCGGTTGTCCCAATCGAACCGGTCTTTTTCCGGCTGATACATGCGTTGTTCAAGCTCCACCCGGCAGAAATCGAGCCCCAGCCAGCCGGCGTGACGGTAGATTTCCTGCCAGGCTTGTTCGTTACCGGGCGGTGGATTCCCGCCCCATGCGCTCCCGCCGTGACTCTCTTCGCCCACTACCGGGAGAGAGTCCTCGATGGCGTGCCAAGAGGCGCCGATCCCGCCCCGCATCAGCTGCAGAGTGGAATCGAGTTTAACGCTGATGTTGACTGTCCCGTCCTGCGCTCCCCGCGCCCTGGCCGGGACTGAGAGGACAATCAGACCGGCTGCCAGGAGAAATAAACAACATGGTATCCTGAGAATCTGCATGACGATACCCCGCAGGTAGAATGAATCAGGAGTAGACATTCTCTTGAGCATCGGAAGAATCTGACAAGCGTGTTGAAAGAGTCATTTTTGCCGCTGGAATTATAAGCGCGGGGGCGAGGTA
The DNA here is from genome assembly GCA_024278175.1 of Gemmatimonadales bacterium. GTDB lineage: Bacteria > Gemmatimonadota > Glassbacteria > GWA2-58-10 > GWA2-58-10 > JAJRTS01. Next base: position 25,613 of record JAJRTS010000100.1, read on the forward strand.
TGCGTCATCCCCGCGCAAGGCCCCACAAGTGTGTGGGCACCCGTATTGTCTCCTGTTCCAGCCATAAACTACAAATGACAGCTTGCCGCAGGGACACGCTTCCGGGGCCGTGCGTACGAGCAAAACTGTAAAAAAACTACTGCATAACCGGCCCGAACGCTCCCAGCTCTCCGGCGATACTGGCGCTGTCGCCCACCACCACAATCGTCATCTGCTGGTCGCGGATGTAGTTTTTTGCAGCCGCCTGTACCTGCTCCGGGGTGATCTTCATCACGTTTTCCGTATAGTTCTCCAGGTAGCTTATGGGCAGGCCGTGCAAATCAAGATAGGCCAGCATACCGATAATCCCGGCGCGCGAGGAATTCTGCAGCACGAACCGTCCGGCCGCATAGTTCTGCACGCCCTGGAGTTCCCCGGCAGGGGGCGGCTCGCCTTGCAGGCGGTCGATCTCGAAAAAGATTTCCTTGAGCGCCGCGCCGGTGAACTCGGTGGTCACATCGGCTCGCTGCGCCCAGTAGGCGTCGCCGCGCCGTACCGATATGCTGCTGCGCGGGCTGTAGGTGTAGCCCTTGTCCTCGCGGATGTTGGCGGTGATCCGCGAGGCGAACATCCCGCCCAGCAGGAAATTGGTCACGTTCAGCGCCAGCCAGTCCGGATTGGTGGGGCCGATAGTGGGCAGGCCCATGTAGATCGACGACTGGATGGCGCCGGGGCGGCTGACCAGGTACACCTCGCGCCTGGATTCGGGCGCGGGGAGGTTGGCCGATGGGGCCGGGCCGTCGGCCCAGCCGGAGAACGACTGGCGGATAGAGGCCTCCATCGCCTCCTGATCGAATACTCCCGCTACGTAGAGCCGGGCGCGGGCCGCGCCGAAGTTATTATCGTAAAAGTCTTTTACATCCCGCAGAGTGAACGCCTGCAAAATACCCTCCGCGGGGAACACGCGGCCGTAGGGGTGGTCGCCGTAGAGTACCTCGCGGAATTTTTCCAGGGCCTGGGTCTGGGCGCGGCTGCTCTGGATACTGGCCCGACGGATCAGGTCGTTCTTGAGCCGCTCGATTTCGCTCCCGGGCAGCATGGGAGCGCGCACCACCTCGGAGAGAATCGCTACCGCTTCCGGTCCGAACTCGGCGAGCACATCGGCGCTGAGCGTGGTCTGGTCCGGTCCCACGCCCACATCCAACTGGCCGCCCATGCCCGCCAGCTTCCGCGCTATCTGCTCGCTGCTCATGCCGGCGGCGCCCTCTTCGAGCATCATCCCGGTCAGGTCCGCCAGCCAGACCTGGCTGGCGCTTTCGTCGATGTTCCCGGCGGCGATTACCAGCTCCACAGCCACCTTGGGCGTACCGCCGAACGGCACCAGCGTAACAGCGAGGCCGTTATCGAGCGTGAACGTGCGCCGGGGCGGCAGTTCGAATTTTTTCGGCTGGCCCCCCGCTGGGGGTGTTTCCCCGGGGAGCGCATAGACCGCCATCGCGCACAGGGCGGTAACAGCGAGTATGATGAGCTTGTACATTTGAAGTAGTTCCCCTTTTCCGGTTATTGGCTTGCGGATTGCCGGCCGGGTTGAAGTTCCAGCACGGTGCGCCGGGAGCTGTCAAGGTATTTTAGCGCGGTCTGTTGCAATAGTTCGGGTGTAACCTGCAAAAAACCTTCCTCGATCCGGTTGATCATCCCCGGATCGTCGTCGAACAGGGCGAAACAGGCCAGCAGGTCAGCCTTACCCATCCCGTTGTAGTATTCCAGGTAGTCGTAGAGTTCCGAGCGGATTTTGATCAGCGCCCGGCCCAGTTCCTCGTCGCTTACCAGCGAGTCGCGCACCCTGGCTATTTCGGTGTCCACCGCGGCCAGGATCGAATCCGCCGCGGTTTCGTTGTCGTGGAACAGGGAGACTGTCCAGAGCATCGGGCCGTTATAGTTATACTTGTTGCCCAGCCCGTTGTTGATCCCGCCGCTCACCGAACCGGTCAGCCCGGTGCGCTTGACCAGCGCGTTGTGCAGGTAGCTGTCCTCGCCCTGGACCAATATCTGGTCCAGCAGGCCGAACGCGTACCACTGCGGGCTCAGGCGCTCGGGCACCCGGTAGGAGAACGCCAGGGCCGGGCGGCTGGCCAGCGTGTCGATACGGCTGAAGCGCTGTTCTTCGCTCTGGGGCGGCTCGCTCAGATCGGGCCGGGCGGGCAGCTCGGCCGAGGGGATCGGGCCGAAATACTTCTCTGCCAGCGCCAGGGCCTCGGCAGGCACGATATCGCCGGCGATCACCAGCGCGGCGTTGTTGGGCGAGTAGAACGTGTCGAAAAAGCTCCGGACGTCATCGAGATTGGCGGCCTCGATGTCGCCCAGCTCACCGTAGAAGTTGTGGCTGTTGTACCAGTTCTTGAACGCATACTGGGGCATGTCGAGCCAGGGGAATCCGCCGTAGGGCGTGTTGAGCACGTTGACCTTGACCTCGTTGATCACCACCGCCTGCTGGTTGCTCAGGTTGTCCCTGGTGATCGCCAGGCCGCTCATGCGGTCGGCCTCGGCCCAGAGGATAGTCTCCAGCTTGTGGCTGGGGACAATCTCGAAGTAGTTGGTGAAATCGAACCGGGTGGAGCCGTTGAGCGTGCCGCCGTTGGTCTGGATCAGCCGGATGAACTCCATCTTGCCCAGGTTCCGCGACCCCTGGAACATCATGTGCTCGAACAGGTGGGCGAACCCGGTGCGCTCTCGCGGCTCGATCCGGAAGCCGATGTTGTAGTAGACCGCCACGGTTACGATGGGTACGGTGCGGTCCTGGCTGAGCACCACTTTGAGGCCGTTGGCCAGCTTGTGATATTCGATCGGGACGGAGAAAGCGGCGCCGGATTTTTTTCCGTTGCTTTTTACCCCACCGCCGCCCGAGCAGGCGGCCAGCATGGCGGCGGCCCCCAGGGCGGCTATCAGCAGGGGTTTGCCCGCGTGAAGCATGAAACCGGTCATGGCAGCTCCTTGAGTATACTGAAATTGAACTACCGGCGCAGCAGAGCTGCGAGGTAGCTGAAAAATTCCCCGTTTGATTATATTGTAAGAAATTTCTTCTCGTCTCCCCTTGTCAAAGAGGTAAGGACAGTGGCTAATCCTCAGGCTAAAGCATGGCGGGGTCCGATCCGGCCCAGAGGCGCTTAAGGCCTTCGTATATCCCCCCGGCCAGCAGTTTTTCGCCCTCGCAGGTGCGATGAATTATGTCGGTGAACAGGTTCTCTCCGGCGGCCCTGTGCTGGTCGAACTCCGCGAGCAGCTCGATCACGGGCACGCCCATCCGCCGGCAAATATCACTCTGGACGCGGTTGATCAGCCGCTGGTTGATTCCCCGCACCATCGCGATCAGCGCCCTGTCGCCGGGCGACTCTTTCGCGCGGGCGTAGTACTGATCGGCCAGGCGGCGCAGAGTAGCTTCGTCGTTCAGGTCGGCGCTGTCTTCGGCCAGCAGCGGCAGGTTGACCGGCTGGGTAACGTAGATGAACTCGACTCCCGCCGCCCGGCAGTCCCCGATAGTCTTGATGAAGCATTCGGTGCTCGGCTCTTCTTGGTAATAGGCGATCTGGTTCTCGCGCCGGCTGTAGTAATATTTTTCGATCAGGTAGGTGTAGAGCATCGACCTCAGGTATAAACGTTTTTGCAGCCAGCCGATCAGCGGCTTATCTGCCAGCGCCAGCATCAGTTGCTCCACCTGGAAAAACGCCAGCGCCTCCACCTGCTCGTTGAACGCCTCGACATAGAGCAGGATGTCCGGATTGAAAATCAGCATCTTGGTATTGAGCAGCTGGTTGATCCGGGCGCAGTCGTAGGCGGTATGTCCGGTATTGATCACCTCGAATCTTTTATCGAGACCTTTGTCGTCATTGAGTAAAGCATTCAGGTGGGTGGTTGCCAGGTCGTCGTCGGGAAGGTACACGTTTTCCATGGTCGAGCCCCCGGCCACCATGATCCTGACCGTGCCCGCGGGTTTTTCCACCGCTATCTCCGGTGCGCGCCAGCAGAAGGAGTTATAGCTTACGGGCAGATAGTCGTCCAGGCAGGCGGAATATGCCATTTTGTCAAGGCAGGGCCTGTCGTACCCGGTGTTGGCCCAGGCGGGGTAATCGCGGACAGCCACGCCGTACTTGTCCGCCACGCTGTCGGGCAGGAACAGCCCATGCTCGTTCTTGTGGGTCTGGCTGACTTTCAGCAGCGGAGTGACCATGTAAAAAACATCCTTGCCGTGCAGCCGGAAATATTTGACCCGGCAGGCGATTTCGCCGGCGAAAATCACGGCTGCCAAGGCCAGTAGCGTAAACAGCGTTTTTTTAAAGAATCGTCTGGTCATTTAAGGAATCCTGACTCCCGGCTCCAGGGTTATTTTACTGTTCCCAACTATCAACGGCCGGTCAGTAACTGCTTTAAATCTCGAAACAGCTTAGCGGCGAACAGGAATTGCCTGTCCGTGAGCGCTGCCCCACGAGCTTCTTGACTGAGGATTTGCCAACACATATCTTCGCTTGGAATCCAGCCTTAAATTAGCAACAATTTTGCAAAAAGGCACGAAATTGCTTTTCAACTCCCTCCAGTTTCTAATCTTTTTCCCCATCGTGGTCGTCCTCTATTTCAACATGCCCTACCGGTGGCGGGTCTATTTTCTGCTGCTGGCCAGCTATTATTTCTATATGTGCTGGCGGGCCAGCTACATCCTGTTGATCCTGGCCTCGACCCTGATCGATTATTTCTGCGCGCTGGCGATGGAGCAGGAGACCGGCAGGCAGGGCAGGAGAAAGTTCCTGATTGTCAGCCTGGCCGCCAACCTGGGTCTGCTGTTTTCATTCAAATATTTCAACTTCTTTATCGGCTCGGCGGAGCAGGTGCTGGGCGTTTTTAATATTTTCTACCATTTCCCCTCGCTCAAGGTGTTGCTGCCGGTTGGCATCTCGTTCTACACGTTCCAGACCCTGAGCTACTCAATCGAGGTTTACCGGGGCAAGATAGTCCCCGAGCGCAACCTGTCCCGTTTCGCCCTCTACGTGGCCTTTTTCCCCCAGCTCGTGGCCGGCCCGATTGAGCGGGCCGACAGGCTGCTGCCCCAGATCGGGCGTGACTACGACTACGACCACGGCCGCACGCTGGAGGGGTTGAGGCAGGTGATCTGGGGGTTCTTCAAGAAAGTGGTTATCGCCGACCGGCTGGCCCTGCTGGTGAACCACGTTTACTCCGATCCATCCTCGCAATCCTCACCGGCGCTGCTGCTGGCCACCTACTTTTTCGCCTTTCAGATCTACTGCGATTTCTCTGGCTACTCGGATATCGCCATCGGCACGGCCCGGATCATGGGGATCGACCTGATGAAAAATTTCGACAGGCCCTATCACTCCAAATCAATCCACGAGTTCTGGTCGCGCTGGCACATTTCGCTCTCCACCTGGTTCCGCGATTACCTCTATATCCCGCTGGGCGGCAACCGCGTGGCCAGAAGCCGCTGGTACGCCAATGTGATGATCGTGTTTCTGGTCAGCGGGCTCTGGCACGGGGCCAACTGGACTTTCGTGGTCTGGGGGATGCTGCACGGGCTTTACATGCTGGTCGGCGAGTTGACCGGCAAGCTGAGGGAAACACTCTGCCGCGCCGTGGGACTGGCCAGGCTGCCCGGCGTGCATAAAACGCTGCGGATACTGATCACGTTCCACCTGGTGCTGCTCTCCTGGATATTTTTCAGGGCGCAGACAATTTCCGAAGCCCTGGATATCATCGGCCGGATTTGCCGCTTCGAGGGAGCGGGAGAGTTCTGGACCGCGATCACCACCCAGGGCAAAGCGGCGTTCATCCTCGGCATGGGCCGCTACGAGCTTACCGTGGCCGTGCTCTCGATTGTGGCGATGGAGCTTGTGCATCTGTTCGAGCGAAAGCGGGACAAGCGGGAGAAGATTTCCCTGACGCGGGAAGTCCCGCTCTGGCGAAAATACGTGGTGAGCTACCTGCTGATTCTGATCATCCTGGTGTTCGGCGAATTCAGTTCCAACGAGTTTATCTACTTCCAGTTCTGATGGCTTCGTAAAAAGACCGCTCCGCGGGGGAGGTTGATCAGCTCCCACTCCCGCCAGTAGGCCGAGTCGATCTCGTGGCAGATCAGGATTGCCGCGTTGGTCAGGTAAAGCCAGAACAGAAGATCGCTCATCGGGCTAACTCCTTCCCTCCAGCCAGAAACCGGGTTCCAGCCAGCGCAGCAGGGCCTCCAGATAGTAGAAATCTCCCCAGATATTGGCCTGGTCGATACTGCCGCCGACAGCGAAAAAGTAGGTGCCGCCGGTCAGCACGCCCTGTGGAGCGCCGGGAAGGCCCCGGGTGAGATAATTGACCGTCAGCGAGGCCAGGATTTTCCCGGCAGCCTCACGGTAGTGCTTTGCCTCTGCCGGGTCGTCGAGTAACCCGGCAAGCTCCAGCATCCCGGCGGCGGCCATCGAACCGGCGCTGCTGTCGCGGGGGTGGTCTTCGCCGGGGGGAAGGTCAAAGTCCCAGTAGGGAACCTGGTCTCCCGGCAGGTGCTCTAAGAACCAGTCGGACATTTTTTTCGCCGTTTCCAGAAACGCGGGGTCGCCGGTGTTGCGGTATGCGCGGGTGAACCCGTAGATTCCCCAGGCCTGGCCGCGGCTCCAGGTGGTTTCATCGCCCAGGCCCTGCTTGCCGAACCCGCGGATCATCTCACCGGTTTGCGGATTTAACTCTACCACCTGATAGCTGGAGAAGTCATCGCGCACGTGGGCCGCGCGGGAGCGATGGGCATGCGAGCTGGCGGCCTGGGCGAAAGAACTGTCGCCGGTCTGCTCTGCGGCCCAGAACATGTGGTCCAGGTTGATCAGGCAGTCGATAATGACGAACCCCAGTTGCTCCCGGTCGCCCAGACGGCCCCAGTTCTGGAAGTAGCCGCCGGAGGGAATGTAACGCCGCATCATCGTGCGGGCGGCGGTAAGGCCCACCTGCCGCAGGGCCTCATCACCCGTAAGCGTGTAGCCCAGATCGAACGAGGGCCAGCTCAGGATGCAGATGTCGCTGTTGTCGGCGTCGTCCTTGTGACGCTCCAGCAGCCAGGTGTATTTCTCAGCCTTCTCCCGCCAGAATTTTTTACCTGTATGTTGATACATCATCCATAACATTCCAGCGTAGTATCCCCCGGTCCAGCCGTCGTGGCCCAGTTCCCAGACTCCGTCCTCGGTGGAGATCGGGAATTTTTCGCCGGTTATTTCAAGAGTTCTCCGCAGACTTGTGTCCACCCAGGCCAGGCCCCGCAGGGCGAGTTTTTTTGTAAGTTGGAGTTCGTCGGCTGGCTTTGGCGGTGAAGATTCCGGCGTGGGTGCGCCGCAGGAGAAAAGAGCGGCGGCCAGAGTGAGAAGCAAGAGCGTGGTCAGGCGTTTCATGGGACGGCTCCGGTATATGAGGTAAAATCTTTCGTAATCTCCTTACAGCGGCATTTTGGTCAACCAGAGACCGGCACGGCCACGTACATCTGGTAGTTGCTGCGGCTGTGCAGCGGCATTTTCTTCAGCGGTACGATCTGCTCCGGCGGCGGCACGCTGCCGTCCTGGGTGTAGATCCAGAGCTGGTCGCGATCCCAGAGCAGAATCTCGTCGCGGCTGTCGCCGGTAAGGTCGATCGCATCGCAGCATAGCTCCGGGTGGCCGGGTTCGCTGAACCTTACCACCTGGCGTCCGTACCCGTCGATCATCCCGCCGAGCCGCTCGTTGCCGGAGATCAGCAGCAGCGCGGTCCCATCGCCCACCCAGTCCACGGCGCAGAGCGTGGAGCCGATATAGTGGGGCTGGTACTCGTCCAGCTTGCGGCCGTCGGCGGCGTGGATCGTGATAATGTTGTGCTCGCCCCAGTAAGTGACAGTGGCGAACTCGCAGCCCGGCAGCTCCGGGCGGAAATCGCCGATCGCGGCGCGCTGGGCGTGGCCGAGAATCTCATTGTAACGTACCTTGCCGCTCAAATCCGATACGATCACGCCTTCCTCACCGGCGCAGAAATAGGCGTGAAGGCCGGGGAAGTCCGCGCCGCCCACGGCGCCGATAAAACCGGCGTCGGAGTGGTCCTGGAAGCCCAGATCGAAAATAATCGAGCCGTCGTGGTCGAACAGTGTGTAGCCCTGCAGCACCTCGTCGCGGCCGTCGCCGTCCAGGTCCTCCACGTAGGGGTAGTGCCCGGCGTTGAGGCAGGCGGTCCAGAGCTGTTCAAAATTGCGGTCATAGGCCCAGATGTTGTTGTAGTCGTCCTTGATCAGGAAATCGCCCACGCTGCCCGCGCCGGTAAGATCGGCAAAATGCAGCGCGCCGGCGGGAATACGCTCCCACTTGTCCTCCGGGTAGAAACTGTCCGGGTGCTTGGGGCCGTGCAGGGGGGTGGGCACACTCTTTTTCAGCTCGCCGGTAAGCCCGTCCAGTATTTCTATCTTAAAGTCGTGGCTGAACACCACTTCGCACTTGCTGTCGCCGTCGAGGTCCACAACCTGGTAGGGCAGGTCGGTGGCGAACAGCTCGGGGATCGTGTCGTTCTCGCCCCACTGCCAGAGGATTTCGCCATCGAGGTTAAACGCGGTGAGTCCGGCGATATTCCTTCGCAGCAGGCCCTGTGCATCAAAATGACGCCGGGCGATCACGAATTCCAACCGCCCGTCGCCGTCCAGGTCGCCCCAGCGCATCTGCCTGCCGTTGACAGCCAGCTTTTGCAGGTCGATTTTTTTCCAAAGCTTGGGCTGCGGGTATTTTGCGGATTCCCGCTGCTGCTCATCGCGCCAGGCGGCCTTGCGGGCCTTGAATTTTTGGTAGGCGCTGTTGCTCATAATCACGCGCACGCGGCGGTATTCTACGGGGCTGTTGGCGATCAGGCCGATCTTGCCGGCCGGGTGGTTATGGTCGCGGCGGGTGATATCGATTTGCTCTCCGTTAATATAGAAGCTGTGGTTGACTCCCTGCACTTCCACCCGGAAGGTAACGGGTTTTCCCGGCTCGTAGGGCACGTTGCGCATTTTCGACTTGACCCAGGCGTCGTGCCGGCGGCGGATCCAGAACCACTTGTGGCCCTCGCCCAGGGCCAGCATGAAAAAGTTACGGCTGTTCTGCACGCGGTAGACTATGCCCACGGGGTGCTCGCTGGAGAGCGGGACAAACTCCACCTCGTAGGCGTAGTCGGTCCAGAGCTCGTCACCGGCCACCACGATTGCGTTCTTGTCCTCCTCGATAATCTCCTGTTTCTGCCGGAGCACTTTTTTGCCCGCCGTCTCCCTGATATGCCATGCCAGGCCGTCATCGATCGGCCAGAAGCCCCAGTAGGTGGCCTCGGCCCAGGGGCCCCACTCCGGTTTTTTGGGGGTCCAGTGGTATTCCTGGACCGCGGTGTATTTCTCGCTCAGCGCGCCCACCGGGAAGGTGGAGAAGTCGTCCTCGAACACCACCACCGAGTCCGGCCCCACGGGAGCCCAGGGCCGGGCGGCATGTGCAGCGGCGGGTACAGTAAGCAGCAGGGCAACTGCGAAAAAAAGCAGGCAACAGCGGTACATGGCATCACTCCGGAGAAAGGCGGTAGCTGAGATTTGCGATGATGGAGTTATTCAATCTGCACGTCCGTGGGAGCAATGGCAAGAGGGAGGGGGAAGGGCGTTATGCGATCAATTCAACAAATACAGATCAGAATCAGGGTTTGCAGCGGGCAAAGAGGAACGGCCCGGGTGACGCACGCGCCGCCCCCGCGGCAAGGATTGCTCCCCTGGCGGGAAACGCGCTATTACCTTGGGACAGCAGATAAATCGCCCGTTCCCTACCCCCCCACCCGCACCATCACTTTCAGCACGTCAGTCGGCTCCTTGTTCACCAGCTCGAACGCTTCGGCTGTGTCAGCCAGTTCATACTCGGCCGAAAGCATTACGGATGTGTCGAACCGCCCGGCCGCCATCGCCGCGATAACCCGCGGGAACTCGCCCCTGCTCACCCGGCTGGTACGGATAGTCGCCTCTTTCCAGACCAGCGTTTTCCAGTGGGCTCCGTAGCAGTGCGGCCCCTGGCCCAGCAACGTTATCCGCCCGCCGCTGCGGATCATCTCCACCGCCTGGGCCACCGGCGCCTTTTCGCCGATTACGTCCAGCTCGGCCTCGCCCACCGCCTCCAGCACCAGGTCGGCCCCGTCGCCGCCGGTCCATTCTTTTACTGTTTCAACCGCATCGGTTTTTGTGGAGTTGATCGTAATATCGGCCCCCACTTTTTCGGCCAGCGAGAGCTTGTAATCGCTCACGTCCACAACGGCCACCTTGCCGGCCGCCGTCAGCAGAATATTCTGCAGCACGGCCATGCCCACCCGGCCCGCGCCGAGCACCACCACGGTGTCGCCCGGCTCAACCGCGCTCACGGTTGTGGAGTGCATGCCGATACTGTAGAGCTCCACCAGCGCCCCGTCGCACTCATCGATATTCTCCGGCAGCTTGAAACACTGACCCGCATCGGCCACGGCCAGCTCCGCCAGTCCGCCGTCCAGGTCGATTCCCCGCAGGCGAAGGTTGCGGCAGGCGTTGTACTGCCCCTTGCGGCAGGCCGGGCAATCGTGGCAGGAGATAATCGGGTCGATGCAAACCCTCTCGCCCACGGCCAGGCCGCTCACTTCCGGGCCCACTTGCGCCACCCGCCCGGCGAACTCGTGGCCCTGGGTGCGCGGATAGATCACCCGGCCCGCGAACTCGCCGCGGAAGGCGTGGATGTCGCTGCCGCAGATGCCCACGTACGACGGGGAGATCAGCACCTGGCCCGCTCCCGGCGTGGGGTCGCTGATTTCACGGTACTCGATTTTTTCCGTTGCTGTTGTCTGGGCCGCTTTCATCTTTATTTGTCCTCTGATTTGTGTTTTCTCAGGGGTAGTCATTCCGTGGCAAGATACCCCGCATCACCCGCGCGCGCAAGACAGCCGCCGGGGCGGCGAGGCGCGATAAACAGGTTTTAACTTGCAATTCAGCGGGCCTGAGTGTAAGATTTGTGGCGATCTTTCTCACGATGATTGCCCCTGACACACACCCGCGCCGGAGCCGCCCGGCGGATTTCAGGTAAAGACCATGGACAAGGCAAGGGCACAGAAAGTACTCGAAGAGCTTCAGATCGTCACCCGGATTATCTACTCCGGCCAGGTGCCGGATATCAAGCCCAGCGCCACGCTGCTGATCCGCAACGTGAAGCCCTCGGATGAGCGGCCGTTTATCCGCAAGGACTCCTCGGGCCAGGCCCTGTTCTACATTGTCGAGGGCGAGGCCGGGGTCGATATCGGCCAGCCGGAGCGGATCATGGTGAGCAAAAACAACACGGTGGGCGAGATGAGCATGGTCAGCACGGTGCTCAACGCGCTCGACGACACGGTCAATATCGGGAGCCGTACGGCCGATGTCTATGCCGAGGAGCAGATGAAGCTGATCGTGTTCAACTACTCGGCGCTGGTGGATATCCTCAAGGACCCCGCCCCGGAACTGCGCGGCGTGCGCGGGCAGGTGATGATCAGCCTGAACCGGATCATGTTCAAGAAGCTGATGGAGGTCAACGACAACTTCCTGCACATCCTCACCGGCTACGGGTTGGAGCAGGGCGCCGAGGAGACGCAGTATCCGGCGCAGTTGCTCGATGCGTTGAACCTTTTCATGAAGAAAATGCGCGCTATTCCAAAACTCAGCATCGTGCCCCACGAGTTGCGGGGCATCCTGATTCGCGAAGGTGAGCCGAACTCGGATATCATCTTCATGCAGGATGGCATGGTCAAGATCAGCAGGGAAGTTGAGGATCAGCTCACCGAGCAGAAAGAGCGGATCGAGCTCAACATTATCTCCGCCCCGGCCGTGCTGGGCGAGTCCTCGATCCTCAACTTCGGCTCGATCAGCACCACCCAGGCCGAGGTGATCGATAAGGTGTTCGGTTACAGGATTGCCGTGCAGAGCCTGCTGCGCCACCTTCAGCGCTACCCCGACATGTTCACTCAGTTTTTCCTGCTGCTGCTGGAGTTGAACTATTTCCGCACGGTCAATATGATGAAAAAGACCTCCGCGCTTGGCTGAGCTTTACGGCCGCGTCGTTTGTCCCGCTTACTTCCCCGCCGGCAGGCCCTTTCCTGCGCCTGCCAGTAACCACCGCTTGGCAGCGTGTTGAAATATTCGAAAGTATGGGTATTATGTTGTCAAGGGCCGTTTCTCGCCAGGCCAGCTCAAAACGGAGCGAGCGATGCAACAGCTTGGTAAAAGATAAGTAACAGGATCAGTAAAAGAAATGGCTTGCCTTGCCCTTGGGCGCCCCAAACAAACGAAATATTTCACTTGAGGGCGTTGAACGCTTTTATTTCAACGCCCCTTTAACCCGCTGGTGATTTCGATGAGCAAGCTGGCCCTGATACGAGCTGTCGCCCTGCCTGCGGCGCTGCTGTTTGCCGCCTGCTCCACTGCGCCGGAGTTCAACCTGCTGCTGATCACGCTGGACACCACCCGCGCCGACCGCCTGGGTTGTTACGGCTACCGGCTTGGCCATACCCCCACGCTGGACAGCCTGGCCGAGAGCGGCGTGCTGTTCGAGAACGCTTTCACTCCCGCGCCTGTTACCCTGCCGGCCCACGCCAGCCTGCTCACCGGACTCTATCCGCCCGTGCACGGTGTGCGCGACAACGGGATCTACCGTCTGGAGGACGAGGCGGTTACCCTGGCCGAGTTGCTCGGCCGGGCCGGGATGAACACCGCGGCCGCGATCTCCGCTTACGTGCTCGCCTCGCGGTTTGGGCTGGCCCAGGGGTTCGCCCACTACGACGAGCGGCTCAAGGAAGCGCCGGGCCAGAAAGCGGCGTTCTATGTGGAACGGTCCGCCGAAGAGGTTACAAACGCCGCCCTGCAATGGCTGGAAGGACGCGACAGGCGTAAACCGTTTTTTCTCTGGGTCCATTATTTCGACCCCCACTCGCCCTACGCCCCCCCCGCCCCGTTCGACTCGCTCTGCCCGGGGCGTCCGTACGATGGCGAGATCGCCTATATGGACAGCCAGCTCTGCCGCTTGCTGAGCGCGCTGCGACAGGGCGGGCAGTACGGGCGCACGCTGGTTGCAGTGGCGGGCGACCACGGCGAGGCCCTGGGCGAGCACGGTGAGCCGACCCACGGAATCTTCCTCTACAACTCCACTGTCCGCGTACCGCTGATCGTCAAATTCCCCGGCGGCGAGCACGCCGGCGGCAGGGTTGACGCCAATGTCAGCCTGGTCGATGTGTTTCCCACGGTGCTTGAGCGCGCCGGACTGAGTATCCCCGCCGGCATCCAGGGCCGCAGCCTGCTCCCGCTGCTGCCCGGCGCGCGCCGGGCCGTGCCGGGAGCCTCCCGCACGATCTATCTGGAAACGCTGATGCCCGAGCAGACGTTCGGCTGGCACCGCCTGGAGGGGATGGTCCACGATAATCTCAAATATATCGCCGCGCCGCTTCCCGAACTCTACGACATTACCGCCGACCCGGGCGAAAGCAGGAATTTGGTTGAGCATGACGCGGAAGCGGCCCGGCGCTCGGCCTCGCGGCTGGCCAACCTGCAACGCGAGCTTGCCCGCCTGGCCAGGCCGCTCTCCGGCCGGGTGACGCTCGATGGCGAGTCCGCCCGGCGGCTGCGGGCGCTGGGTTATCTCTCCGGGGCAGAGGCCGCGGTTTCCGGTGAATCGCTGCCGGACCCCAAGCTGATGGTCCGCTCGCTGGGCCGCTTCATGGACGGCGTGATGGCCGAGGCCGGAGGCGAATACGAGGCCGCCCTGGCCGCGTTCGACTCCGTGCTGGCCGGGGACCCCGACAATCTTTACGCCATTCGCTACAAGGGTTTTGTGCTGATGGAGCAGGGTAGCGTGCGGCGGGCTATCGCTCAGTTCACCCGCGCGGTGGAGCTTCAGCCCGGGGGGGCGGCTAATTTTATGCTGGCGCTCGCCTGGTACCGGCTTGACTCGCTCGCCGCCGCCCGGACGTGGCTTGAGCGCACTGTGGAAGTCCAGCCCGGCCACGCGCGCGCCCACGCTCTGCTGGCCGATATCCTGCTCGAAAGCGGTGAGGACAAACAGGCTGTAGCTCACATGCTGACCGCCCGGAAGCTGGCCCCCCAGGACAAGGAAGTGCTCAACGACCTGGGCCGCCTGCTGCTGGGGCGTGGCGATCCGGCCGGGGCGGCGGAGTGTTTCGAGCAGGCCCTGGCGGTGGATCCTCACTATCCGCTGGCACTCTACAACCTAGGGATCGCGCTCTACCAAACGGGCGAGTACGGGAAGGCTGAAGAAGCTTTGGCCCTGGTGGCCGCAAAATATCCGGGGGATGAGAAAGTGCAGAACAACCTGGGAGTGGTGCGCGCCGCCCGCGGCGATCCGGATGGCGCACAGCGGGCCTACCGGGCCGCGCTCAATGCTGACAGCACGTTCGCCCCGGCCTGGAACAACCTGGGTAATATCCTCGCCGCCCACGGACCCACGGACCGGGCAAAAATTTGTTACAAAACGGCTATCGCGTACGACAGCAACTATGCCCAGGCGTGGTTTAACCTCGGACGGTTATTGCTCAACAGCAGTAACGACGAGCCAGGGAAAGCACAGGCGGCAAAAAACCTGCGGCGCGCCCTGAAACTGGCCCCCTCGGCCCCGTGGGCGGAGTCCGCCCGCAAGATGCTGGCACGGGCGGGAGGGGAGTGAGCATGGCCCCCATCAAGCGTAAAACCGCAGTGCCGGGGATACTCCTGTTGGCGTGCCTGCTCTGGCTCTCCTGCCTCGGGCCGCGGCCGTCTGGCTTCAATCTCCTGCTGGTCAGTTTCGACACCACCCGCGCCGACCGGCTGGGCTGCTACGGCTACGGACGGCCCACCACCCCCAATCTCGATTTTTTGCCGAGCACTCTGTTCGTTTTGAACGCGCTTACACTCCTACGCCGATCACCCTGCCCGCCCACGCCAGTCTTTTTACCGGGGCCTATCCGACAAGCCACGGGGTGCGCTCCAACGGGATTTTCAGTCTTGGCGGGGATCTGCCCACCCTGGCCGGGTCGTTCCGCGAGGCCGGCTACCAAACGGCCGCGTTTGTCGGCTCGTTCGTGATGGACTCCCGCTACGGACTGGCCCGCGGGTTTGACCATTACGACGACGACCTGGCTGCGGGGGGACGCCGCAGCTGAGTGCTGAACCAGCGCGAGCGCACGGCCGGGGCGGTGACCGACGCCGCATTGAAATGGCTGACAGCCCACGATAAAAAACCGTTTTTCGCCTTCGTCCACTATTACGACCCTCATCGTCCGTTCGAGGCTCCCGAGCGGTTCGCCCGCCGGTTCGAGGACCCCTACGACGCCGAGATCGCCTATGCCGACAGCCAGTTCGGCCGCCTTGTGGCCGCGCTCGATTCGCTGGGCCTGGCGCGCGGCACGGTGATCGCCGTGGTGGCCGATCACGGCGAGGGCCTGGGAGACCACGGCGAGGACACCCACGCTCTGTTCCTCTATAACTCCACGGTCCGCGTGCCGGTTGTGATCCACGTTCCGGGCCGGCCCGCGCTGGCGGGGACTGTCAGCAACCGGGAGGTCAGCCTGGTGGATATCGCCCCCACGCTGGCCTCGCTCTGCGCGGTGGTAACGCCGGATGGGTCGCAGGGACGGGTGCTGCTGGCCGGGGATGGAACGGGGCCACCACCCGGCGGCCCGCCCCTGTATCTCGAAAGTTACTATCCCTACTACAGCCACGGCTGGAGTCCGCTGGAGGGGGTTATCGATGGGCGGATGAAGTATGTTCGCGCCCCGCGGCCGGAGCTATACGACCTGGCCGCCGATCCCGCCGAACTGGTAAACCTGTACGGAGCTGACCCTGAACGTGATGAAAAATTCGAGCGCGTGCTGGCCAACGTTCGCCGCGCTGTCACGCCGCGCGCTCAGGCTGTCGCCGCCCGCGCTCCGCTCGGCGAGGAAAGCCAACGGCTGCGCTCGCTGGGCTACGTGGCGGGCAATCTGTCGCCTCCGCCCGGGGATTTCTCCGGCCTGCCGGACCCCAAGCTGATGGCCCCCACCCTGAGCGCCTACATGCTGGGGGTGAGCTACATGTCCGACGGCCGTCTGGACCTGGCGGCCAGGGAGTTCGAGCGAGTGCTGGAAGGCGATTCGACCAATTACGCGGTTTGGGAATTTCTCTCGGAAACCGAACTTCTGCTGGGAAATCCGCAGGCGGCCGAACGCGCCGCCCGCAAGGCCGCCGAAGCCCCCGAGCCGGGCGTGCGCACGTGGTTCTGCCTGGGGATGAGCCTGCTGGAGCAGGCCGATACGGCTGGGGCCGTGAAGATGTTAGAACGTACACTGCAAAAAAACCCGCTCTACGGCCCGGCGCTGGCTGTGACTGCCCGGATCGAGGACGCGCGCGGCATGCGGAAGCAGGCCCTGGAGTATTACTCGCGGGCCTTGGAGGCGATGCCCGCCAACGCGGAACTGCTGACCGATTACGGCTCCTGTCTGCTGGCGGCGGGGAGACCATCGGAGGCCGAGGGATACTTGCGTCAGGCGGTAAAAATTCCCGGTGCACCCTGGCGCACCTGGTTCAACCTGGGTGTGGCCTGTCAGCGGCAGGGGAAGCCCGCCGAGGCGCTGGCTGCTTACCGCAGCGCGGCGCGAGACACGCTGGCCGCGCCGCGGGTGTTTAACAATCTGGGGATCTGCCTGTTCTCGCTGGCGGAGTACGGGGAGTCGGAAAAAGCGTACCGCGCCGCGCTGGCGCTCGATGATACCTACGCCGAGGCCTGGAACAACCTGGGCGGTTCTCTGGCCGCGCAGGGGGAAATAGCCGGGGCGGCGCAAGCATACGCCCGTGCGTTGGAAATTCAGCCCCGCTACCCGGACGCGTGTTTCAACTATGCCCTGCTGCTGGCCGAGCGGCTGGACCAGCCGGACTCGGCGGCGACGCTGATCGCCCGGGGGATCAGCGTGGAACCGGATTCACCGCGGGCGCGCGCGATGGCGGATTTCGCCGGTAAACTTCGCGCTCCGTAGACCCTCGGTTTATTGACACAATTGTAGCCCGCCCCCATATTGCTGACACGACTTAAAGCTCCATATTGAAGGGAAACCAAGCTCATAGCGAGGAGATAAATGGATAAGCACTCTCACCCCCACGGGGCCGGACATCCCGGCGGCGGACACCCCGGCTCAATGCCGACCAGCGGCGGCGGTGGCCCGGAGCCGCTGGGCAACGCTCTTCGGCTTGTATTCTGGGAAACGACAGCGGGCTGCAACCTGACCTGCCGGCACTGCCGCAGGTTGGATCTGGCCCAGGACGGCCTGGCCCCCGGCGACATGAACACCGAAGCCTCCCTGCGCCTTATCGACAGCATAGTCAAGTTCGCCAGGCCGATTCTGGTACTCTCGGGCGGGGAGCCGATGATCCGGCCGGACATATTGGAGCTGGCCCGTTACGCCTCGGACAGGGAGTTGCCCGTGGCGCTGGCCACCAACGGGACGATGATTGACGGCGAGGTGGCCGACAGGATCGTGGCCTCCGGCGTGCGGCGGGTCTCGATCAGTTTCGACGGTTCCGACGCGGCGGTGCATGACCTGTTCCGCGGGCTGCCCGGTTCGTTCGACAAGGCGGCGGCGGGGTTCAGGGCGCTGCGCGAGCGCGGAATGAGCATGCAGGTCAACTGCACGGTGGCCCGCCACAACGACCATCAGTTGGACGAAATAGTGGCCCTGGCCAGGAAGCTGGACGCCGACGCGCTGCACTTTTTCATGCTGGTGCCCGTGGGCTGCGGCGTGGAGTTGAGCAAGAAGCAGCAACTCAGCCCCCAGCGCTACGAAGAAGTGCTCAACTGGGTGTACGACAAGACGCTGGAAAACCCGGACATTCAGATCAAGGCCACCTGCGCGCCCCATTATTTCCGGATTATTCTTCAGCGCGGCGGCAAGGAAATGCTGACCAGGGGGCACGGCCACGGCACCATGCACACGATGACCCGTGGCTGCCTGGCGGGCACGGCGGTCTGTTTCGTCAGCCACACGGGCGAGGTGTTTCCCTGCGGCTACCTGCCCGTGAGCGCGGGCAACGTGAAAGAAACCGCGTTCGAGGAGATCTGGAACGAGTCGGACCTGTTCGGGGAGCTCCGGGATCCGGGCAACCTGACAGGCAAGTGCGGCCTCTGCGAGTACAAGAACGTTTGCCTGGGCTGCCGCGCGCGCTCGTTCGGTGAGCTGGGCGACTACCTGGCCGAGGAACCGTACTGCACCTACGAGCCAGTGCGGGTCAAGCGCCGGCGGACCTGAGCGCAGGCGGGCCGCAGCGTGGCCTCGGTGGATTCACCGCTTTCTTTTGGAAACAGTGTGTGAAACCGCAAAGGCTAAACCGCCAAAGTGTTCAGTTTCGAACAAACTTAAAGCGCCCTGAGAAGTACCTCAAAAGTCAACTTATTGATTTGCAAGGCTGTACCAGGATGGCCTCTCTCTGGCACGGATAATGCTTTTCTTCCGGACAGCAGGATCGAGCACGATTGACAGCACGATCGACACGGAGGAAAAAATGAGGCTTACGATGATGGCGATGGCCACGGACAGGCTGGGGTGTCAGTTCGATAGAGGGATTAAGTGGGAAATGGTGCTGGTGGAGGTGAAGGTGAGTGATGGCGGCGCCGCGCGGCCGGAGGAGAGCGGATATATTATCCGTATCCCGGCGATTGCCGGCATCGGGAAAATTGGTCCCAACTAACGGCGGTTTTACGGTATCATATGGATCCCCCCAGTGCTGCAAACGCGGGGCGCGCCGCAGGCGCGTCCCGTTTTTGTTTTTCAGCTGAGAGCCGACTGTGAACATGGCGGAATAGCAGAGTTGGAGCAGCGGGCTGAGCTAGTTATATTCACATTTTGTTTTTCAGTGGTAACATCTATCAAGTAAGGCGTATCGGAAAGTGGAGGAGCACCGGTGATGAGCAGGGAACTGGCGGCAAGGGCGCGGATGCTGCGGCAGTCGGAGATCAGGGCGATGACGATCCGGGCGACAGAAAACGGCGGAGTGAACCTTTCGCAGGGGCTGTGCGAGCTGCCCACGCCCGCTGCGGTCAAGGCCGCCGCCTGCCGGGCTATCGAGCAGGACTGCAATACGTACGCACCGCTCAACGGCAAACCGGACCTTCGCGCCGGGATCGCCGCGAGGATCAGGAAATTCAACGGGATCGAGGCCGACCCCGCCACCGAGATCACCCTGACCAGCGGAGCCACCGGGGCCTATACCTGCGCGCTGATGTCCCTGCTGGAAGCGGGCGAGCGGGTGCTCACGTTCGAGCCGTTCTACGGCTACCATGTCAATCTGGTGCGCGTGCTGGGTTTCGAGCCGGTGTTCAGCCGCCTGAGGCAGCCGGGTTGGGAAGTGGACTACGACGCTCTGGAGCGGATGCTGGCCGACGGGGTGCGGGTGCTGGTGCTCAATACGCCCTCGAACCCCTGCGGCAAGGTTTTCTCGCGCGAGGAGTTGGAGAAAATCAGCGAGCTGTGCGTGGCCCATGACGCCTGGATGATCACGGACGAGATCTACGAGTATATCACGTTTGACGGCCATGAGCATGTCAGCCCGGCCTCGCTGCCGGGGATGTTCGAGCGCACGGTCACGATCTCCGGTTTCAGCAAAGCGCTGGCGATGACCGGCTGGCGGTTGGGCTGGGCCTCGGGGCCGGCGGAAGTGATCGAAAAGATGGCCCTGATCTCCGACCTGCTCTATATCTGCGCCCCGCACCCGCTACAGGAGGGAGTCTCCCGGGCGCTGGACGAGTTGGGTGACGGGTATTTCACTGCCCTGGCCCCGATGTACGACGCCAAGCGCGGGCAGTTGGCGGACGCGTTGAGCGCAAAAGGCTTTCGGCCCCTGCCGCAGCAGGGAACTTATTTCATGCTGGCCGATTACAGAGATTTGTACGGCGATATCGGTTCGTTGGCGGCGATGGAGCGTCTGTTCGAGGAGTGCAGGATAGCAAGCGTGCCGGCGGCGAGTTTTTTCTCCGGCGGCCACGATGAGAGCTGGCTGCGGCTGTGCTTTGCCGTGCGCGAGGAGAACCTGCAGCGGGCCGTGGAGCTGCTGGGGGAGTAGTTGAGAGCTGGTACTTACGCCCGTTTGAATTCATTCAACCGGGCGTTATGGCCAATGTATGAATATGAGACCTTTGATTTAGTGAGGGGGAGAGAAAAGAACTTTTTTTAAAAGGTTTTGTCTCTCCCCCTCACCATTCTTTCAATTCTCTGATTAAATCAAAGGTCTCTTATTGTAAAGCACGCTGTTCTTGAGTTTCGCATCCGGCACGCCGTCCGGTAAAACAAAAAGGGGACCGCCGTGGATACAGGCGCTCCCCTTTGCTGTCGAAAATGCTTTCAAGACCGTGTTCAGTCTTCCTCGTAATGGATGACCTCTACCGGGCAGCTTTCGGCGGCGTTGACGATGTCTTCCTCGTTGCCGGCCAGAACCGCGTCCTCCTTAACCACCGCCGTGTCGTCATCGAGTTCGAAAACGGCCGGGCACTCTTCTTCGCAAAGACCGCAGAGGGTGCACCCTTCTTCAATCCACACTTTCGTGATCGCCATGATTAAAACTCCTCTCTTCGAGTTCTACCGATTGTTGGCTTAGCGGGCGGAACGATCGGCTCCGCCATTTTTACGTAGCGTAATATATAGAATGTTCTCAAAGGGTCAATTGTTTCACAATAGTTTTTGTCCTTCGCGTTCCAGTTCCAGCGCCTCCTCCATCGCCAGCCAGGCATCGGCCGGATTGTCGGCCCCTGCCACGGCGCCGATCCCGCTCACCCCCCAAGCGCCTGAGCGCACCGGCTGCGTGCAGTTTTCCACGGTGATCCCGGCGATAGCGAACACGGGAATTTTTACCGCGTGCGTTACCGAGCTCAGTCCCTCGAGTCCAATCAGCCGCGTGTCGTGTTTGTGGGCGGTGGGGAAAACGGCTCCCACGCCCAGGTAATTCGCGCCAGCGCGCTGGGCCGCCAACGCGGCGTCCGGCTCACGGGCGGTGGCCCCGATAATGAATGTATCGCCGGTGAGCTGGCGGGCCCGGGCCACGGGAAGATCGTTTTCGCCCAGGTGCACACCGGCCGCGCCCGCGGCCAGGGCCACATCGAGCCGATCGTTGACCACCACCCGGCAGTGAGCGCCGGCGGCATCGATCACCTGGCTGGCGAACTGAAAATATTGCGCGCCGGTGGCGTTTTTCGCCCGGACCTGGATCATCGAGCAGCCGGCCCCGCCCAGCGCCCCGGCCAGCCGGACAGCCCCCCGCGGGCCGGCGAAATCGAGATCGACAATCGGGTAGCACCTGTGTAACATGATGTAAACCGGTCAGTTGCGGGTTAATGAGCGCTCAGCGGCCCGCCCGACGGTTTTCCCGTAAGCGGTGACCACAAGAGTATATAAAGGGCAGGAAAATTAGCAAGGGAAAAATCCTGGGACTCCTTCAGAAAAAGGGGTGTGAAACGCTTGACATTACCGAGCGGATTTTGTATATTACCTTTCCCCCCGCGAATGGGGCTGAAAACGAGTTCCGGCGAGGGTTTAGGAAAAACAGAAGAAAAGCATTGACAGGTTGGCCGGTTCAGGTTAATTTGTCGCTCCCTTACGCGACGGACCCGCTGCGGCAAGGAATTGGCAAGAGGCGTCGAAGCGTGATCTGGTGAGGGTTTGAAAAAGAAAAGAAGAAAAGCATTGACAGGTTGACCGGTTGTAGGTTAACTTGTCGCTCCCTCGACCCAAGTCGAGTCTGCTCTTTGAAAATAATGGTGTATGTGCTGTGCGAAAACCGCGTTATAGCCGGGTCTCGCAAGAGACCTAACACAGTAATGTAATCCGAACGCGAAAGCGATCGAAATAGAGTCTGATTGAAACTCCAACGGAGAGTTTGATCCTGGCTCAGGACGAACGCTGGCGGCGTGCTTCATACATGCAAGTCGAACGAGAAAGTTCCCTTCGGGGAGCTAGTACAGTGGCGAACGGGTGCGTAACACGTGAGCAATCTGCCTCGAAGCCGGGGATAACCTTCCTAACGGGGGGCTAATACCGGATGTGTTTACCGGGTGGCATCGCCTGGTTAATAAAGATGGCGTGCTGAGCGCTATCACTTCGAGATGAGCTCGCGGCCTATTAGCTTGTTGGTGAGGTAATGGCCCACCAAGGCAACGATGGGTAGCCGGCCTGAGAGGGTGACCGGCCACATTGGGACTGAGATACGGCCCAGACTCCTACGGGAGGCAGCAGTAGGGAATATTGCGCAATGGGCGAAAGCCTGACGCAGCAACGCCGCGTGAGCGATGACGGCCTTCGGGTTGTAAAGCTCTGTCAGGTGGGAAGAACCCCGGCCGATGGATAATATCGGCTGGCTGACGGTACCACCAGAGGAAGCTCCGGCTAACTCCGTGCCAGCAGCCGCGGTAATACGGAGGGAGCAAGCGTTGTTCGGAATTACTGGGCGTAAAGGGCGCGCAGGCGGTTTGGTAAGTCAGATGTGAAATTCACCGGCTCAACCGGTTGAACTGCATCCGATACTGCCAGACTTGAGATCAGTAGAGGAGAGTGGAATTCCCAGTGTAGCGGTGGAATGCGTAGATATTGGGAAGAACACCGGTGGCGAAGGCGGCTCTCTGGACTGATTCTGACGCTGAGGCGCGAAAGCTAGGGGAGCGAACAGGATTAGATACCCTGGTAGTCCTAGCCGTAAACGATGAATACTAGGTGTTGGGTGTTTCCATGCACTCAGTGCCGGAGCTAACGCATTAAGTATTCCGCCTGGGGAGTACGGCCGCAAGGCTGAAACTCAAAGGAATTGACGGGGGCCCGCACAAGCGGTGGAGCATGTGGTTTAATTCGAAGCAACGCGAAGAACCTTACCCGGATTTGACATATTTGTGCAAGACCTGGAGACAGGTCCCTCTTTCGGGACACATATACAGGTGCTGCATGGCTGTCGTCAGCTCGTGTCGTGAGATGTTGGGTTAAGTCCCGCAACGAGCGCAACCCTTGCCCCTTGTTGCTAACAGGTAATGCTGAGGACTCTAGGGGGACCGCCGGCGATAAGCTGGAGGAAGGTGGGGATGACGTCAAGTCATCATGGCCCTTACATCCGGGGCTACACACGTGCTACAATGGTCAGAACAAAGGGTTGCCAAACCGCGAGGTCGAGCTAATCCCAAAAATCTGATCTAAGTTCGGATTGGAGTCTGCAACTCGACTCCATGAAGTTGGAATCGCTAGTAATCGCGGATCAGCAACGCCGCGGTGAATACGTTCCCGGGCCTTGTACACACCGCCCGTCACGCCATGGAAGCCAGGGGTACCCGAAGTCGCTGTCCTAACCCGCAAGGGATGGAGGTGCCGAAGGTAAACTTGGTAACTGGGGCGAAGTCGTAACAAGGTAGCCGTAGGGGAACCTGCGGCTGGATCACCTCCTTTCTAAGGAGAGGCCACTAAAGGTCTTGCACGGCATCAACACAGAAGGAATGGCAGAAGGAAAACTGCCGCTCTTTCGGTGCAAAGCATGACCAGTGGTACTCACCATGGACGGTTATGACGAGCGCACAGCCTTACACCATTATTAATAAATCTGTCAAACGTTATGGCAACCATGCAAAAGGCGCGTCAGGTTTGAAATCAACTCTGACGTGCATTTTTATGGGTGCCGAGCGGGCCTATAGCTCAGTTGGTTAGAGCGCACGCCTGATAAGCGTGAGGTCGGTAGTTCAAATCTACCTAGGCCCACCAAAGAAGGCCATCTGCTGCGGTAAGCGGCGGTTAGCTCGAGAAGATAAAACGGTCGCTTGCGCTTAAAAGGCAAAAGCGGCTACACGGACAGATGGGGATATAGCTCAAATGGGAGAGCGCCGGCTTTGCAAGCCGGAGGCTACCGGTTCGATCCCGGTTATCTCCACCATCTGACAGATTGCAGTGCCGACACAGTTTCGGCAAATGTTCTTTGAAAATCGATTGTCTTGTCAAGATACGAGCCCTAGGTGACCGAGTTTTTCAGGTCAAGTTACTAAGGGCGCATGGTGGATGCCTTGGCGTCAGAAGGCGATGAAGGGCGTGATAAGCTGCGATAAGCTTCGGTGAGGTGCAAATAACCGTTGATCCGGAGATTCCCGAATGGGGCAACCCGGCCACCGTAACGGGTGGTCATCCCGCTTGTGAATATATAGCTTGCGGGAGGCGAACGGGGAGAACTGAAACATCTTAGTACCCCCAGGAAAAGAAAGCAACCGCGATTCCCCTAGTAGTGGTGAGCGAACGGGGAACAGCCTAAACCGGTAGTGTGTAAGCCTGGAGGCGTTGCACTGCCGGGGTTGTGGGCAATCATGTTTCACGGCTCCAGCCGTGGACCAGAGTTACAAAAGCTGCTGTTAACCGAATTGGCCTGGAAAGCCAAACCGCAGAAGGTGACAGTCCTGTAGGTGAAAACGGACAGCTCTCTGGATTGATTTGCCCGAGTACGGCGGGACACGAGAAATCCCGTTGGAATCTGGGAAGACCACTTCCTAAGGCTAAATACTAACTGACGACCGATAGTGAACTAGTACCGTGAGGGAAAGGTGAAAAGCACTCCTGGCGGAGAGTGAAATAGTACCTGAAACCATGCGCTTACAAGCTGTGGGAGGGATTGGCTGTCTGGCCTCGTGCTGGATAAGCTGCCTGACCGCGTGCCTTTTGCATAATGAACCGGCGAGTTACGTCAATGTTGCAAGGTTAAGTCCCTCCGGGACGGAGCCGTAGCGAAAGCGAGTCTGAACAGGGCGACCATAGTAGCATTGAGTAGACCCGAAACCTAGTGATCTACCCATGGCCAGGATGAAGTGGCGGTAACACGCCATGGAGGTCCGAACCAGTGTACGTTGAAAAGTGCTTGGATGAGCTGTGGGTAGGGGTGAAAGGCCAATCAAACTAGGAGATAGCTGGTTCTCCCCGAAATATATTTAGGTATAGCCTCGGACCATTGAGTGACGGAGGTAGAGCACTGAATGGGCTAGGGGCCTTCCAAGGCTACCGAACCCAATCAAACTCCGAATACCGTTTACTTTTACTCCGGGAGTCAGTCTCTGTGGGATAAGCTTCAGAGGCGAGAGGGAAACACCCCAGACCATCAGCTAAGGTCCCCAAATCCAAGCTAAGTGATAAAGGATGTGAAATTGCCCAGACAACTGGGATGTTGGCTTAGAAGCAGCCACTCATTTAAAGAGTGCGTAATAGCTCACCAGTCAAGTGATTTTGCGCCGATAATTGCCGGGACTAAGCTTGGTACCGAAGCTATGGATGTGTGCTTGCACACATGGTAGGGGAGCGTTCCATACTGGTTGAAGGTTGGCCGTGAGGCTTGCTGGACGGTATGGAAGCGACTATGCCGGTATGAGTAGCGATAAATCCGGTGAGAAACCGGGTCACCGAAAACCTAAGGTTTCCTGAGGAAGGTTAATCCGCTCAGGGTTAGTCGGACCCTAAGCCGAGGTCGAAAGACGTAGGCGATGGAAAACAGGTTAATATTCCTGTACCGGCTACAACGCGTTTGAACTATGGGGTGACGCAGAAGTGAAAGGCCAGCCTGTTTATGGTATGCAGGTCTAAGTCTGTAGGAGGACGGTTCAGGCAAATCCGGACCGTCTTAACTCCGAGAGACGATGGGGAAACAAGCCTTCGGGCAAGCCAACTGGCCCTAATCATACTGCCAAGAAAAGCCTCTATGTGAGTTTTGTAGTCGCCCGTAC
The DNA here is from genome assembly GCA_024278175.1 of Gemmatimonadales bacterium. Classification (GTDB taxonomy): domain Bacteria; phylum Gemmatimonadota; class Glassbacteria; order GWA2-58-10; family GWA2-58-10; genus JAJRTS01. The sequence continues at coordinate 51,352 of JAJRTS010000100.1, forward strand.
CGCAAACCGACACAGGTAGGTGGGGTGAGTATCCTAAGGTGCTCGAGATAACTCTGGTTAAGGAACTCGGCAAATTGACCCCGTAACTTCGGGATAAGGGGTGCTCCGGCCGGTGATTCAATTTACTTGATGAGCTTGCTGGAGCCGCAGAGAAATGGCCCAGGCGACTGTTTACTAAAAACATAGGTCTCTGCTAAGTCGTTAAGACGAAGTATAGGGACTGACGCCTGCCCGGTGCCGGAAGGTTAAGGGGAGGGGTTAGCTCATTTATGAGCGAAGCTCTGAACCGAAGCCCCGGTAAACGGCGGCCGTAACTATAACGGTCCTAAGGTAGCGAAATTCCTTGTCGGGTAAGTTCCGACCTGCACGAATGGCGTAACGATCTGGGCGCTGTCTCAACCAGAGACTCGGCGAAATTGCAGTATCGGTGAAGATACCGATTACCCGCGGCAGGACAAAAAGACCCCGTGAACCTTTACTACAACCTGATATTGGATTTGGGTATGTTACGTGTAGCATAGGTGGGAGGCTTTGAAGCGGGGGCGCTAGCCCTCGTGGAGCCAACAATGAAATACCACCCTTAATATATCGGAACTCTAATCCGCGGCCGTTATCCGGTCGGGAGACAGTTTCAGGCGGGTAGTTTGACTGGGGCGGTCGCCTCCAAAAATGTAACGGAGGCTTCCCAAGGTTCCCTCAGCGCGGTCGGTAATCGCGCGAAGAGTATAAAGGCATAAGGGAGCTTGACTGCGAGACAGACATGTCGAGCAGATGCGAAAGCAGGGCTTAGTGATCCGGCGGTTGTGTGTGGAAACGCCGTCGCTCAAAGGATAAAAGGTACTCCGGGGATAACAGGCTTATCTCCCCCGAGAGTTCACATCGACGGGGAGGTTTGGCACCTCGATGTCGGCTCATCGCATCCTGGGGCTGGAGAAGGTCCCAAGGGTTTGGCTGTTCGCCAATTAAAGCGGTACGCGAGCTGGGTTTAGAACGTCGTGAGACAGTTCGGTCTGTATCCGCCGTGGGCGCAGGAGATTTGAGAGAGGCTGTCCCTAGTACGAGAGGACCGGGATGGACGAACCTCTAGTGTACCAGTTGTGACACCAGTTGCATCGCTGGGTAGCTATGTTCGGTCGGGATAACCGCTGAAAGCATCTAAGTGGGAAGCCCTTCTCAAGATAAGATCTCCCTTTCCACTGCTTCGGCAGATGGAACTAAAGGCCTCTGGAAGACTACCAGTTTGATAGGCTGGAGGTGTAAGCATGGCGACATGTTTAGCCGACCAGTACTAATCGGCCGTGAGACTTGACCTGATATTCCTTCTTTGTCACTTAGGCGCTCGTGTCTTGACAAGACAATCGATTTTCAATTCATCTTTGCCGGTGACTACAGCGAAGGGGAAACACCCGTTACCATTCCGAACACGGCAGTTAAGCCCTTCTGCGCTGATGGTACTGCGCGGGTAACCGCGTGGGAGAGTAGGTCGTTGCCGGCTTTTTACTTAAAGCCCCGTCCTTACTAAAGGATGGGGCTTTTTGTTTATATCTGCCAGACTCGTCTGGCGCAAATAAACGCAAGTAGTTATTTTGTTCAGTTCATGTAATCAATTGTTAACTGGTTGACCGTATTGGGGAGAGACAGATGGTTGCCGGCGGGGAGAATAACTACGACTACCTCATCATCGGCGGCGGCATTGTCGGCTCCTCCATCGCCCGTGAGTTGGCCGCACGCGGCGCGGGCAGCGTGGCCGTGCTGGACAAGGAACCCCGGCTGGGGCTGCACGCCTCCGGGCGCAACAGCGGCGTGCTCCACTCCGGGATCAACCAGAAACCCGGTTCGCTCAAGGCGCGGATGGCCGTGGAGGGCAACCGGTTCGCGCGCGAGTTCTGCAAAGAACACAACGTACGCATGCAAGAGTGCGGCACGCTCGTGGTCAGCCGCAACGAACGTGAACTGGCCGTGCTGAATACGCTGCTGGAGATGGGCAAGGCGGCCGGGGTCGAAGGCCTGAGAATAATCGGCCGCGATGAACTCTCGGAGCGGGAACCCTCGGCCGTGGGCGATAACGCCCTGCTCAGCCCCAACGGCGCGATAGTCGACAGCGAGGCGTTCGTGCGTGCGGTGGCCGGTGACGCTCAGGCAAAGGGCGCGCGGTTCGTGATGAACGCGGAAGTCACTGCAATCCGCGAACGAACTGTGATCAGCAAGGCAGAAAATTTCGAGGCGGGCCACGTTATCAACTGCGCGGGTCTCTATTCGGACAGGATTGCGGCGATGATGGGCGCGGGCAAGGGCTGCCGGATTATCCCCTTCCGTGGCGAGTACATGGAAATCACCGGGCTGCCCGTGAACTCGATGATCTACCAGGCGCCGGATCTTCGCTACCCGTTTCTCGGCGTGCATTTTACCAGAACGGTTGATGGCCGGGTGCTGGCCGGGCCCACGGCAATGCTCTCTTTCGGCCGCGAGGCCTACGACAAGCGGATCGTTCCCGGCGAGAGCATCGGCATGATCGCCAGTGTTAACTTCTGGCGCCTGGTCTTAAGCGGCGAGTTTCTGCGTCTGGTCTGGCACAACGGCAAAATATCGTTCTCCGACCGCGCATTCCTGGCCGAGATCCGCACACTCGCGCCGGACGTGGAAATGAGCCGGCTTAAACCCTACCGCTCGGGAATCCGGGCCCAGATGGTCGACCGCCGCGGCAGGATGGTTAATGACATGGTTGTCGAGTACCTGCCCGCCGGCAGCACGCATATCCTCAACGCCGTCTCACCGGGCATGACCGCCGCCCTGGCGTTCGCCGCTCACGTGGTGGATCGGATCGTCGCTTCGCCGTAGCAGTGTCAGCTTGCGCGCGGTGAACCGCTTTACCGCGCCGCTTCCCCCCGCCGTTCCCCGCTAGCCTCGTACGGTCCGTGGACGGATTTCACCCGGCAGATGGCGTCCGAGTCGTCGAGCACGATCACCCGGTAGCTGCCGCCGCCGGGGGCGACCCGCACCACGATGTGCCCCTGGCTGCTGGCGAAATTTTCCGTGGCGTAGCCCATCACGATCCGCGTGGCATCCATGAAGTTGGTGATAAACAGCTCCCGCGGCCCCGGATACAGCTTCCGCGAGACCAGCCGCCGGTAAACGCCGGGGGCGGGATGGCCGGGCGACCATGACTGGATGATATGGACCCGGGGCCTGAGCGTGCGCAGGAAAAATTCGTTTGCCGCATCGACAAAACCGTGATGGTCGAGCACGTGAACATCCACCGCCCCGACCGCTTTCGCCACCGGAGTTTCCAGGTCTCCCCACGCCGGCGCTCCCGGCCACTGGTAGCCCGGCAGGTCGCCGCCGGTATAATAATCGAATTTCCCGTAGCTTAATTTCAGCACCGTGGAAAACATGTTTTCGTTGAGTTGGTCCTCCCAGTCGGCATCTTCCGGAATATCCCCGGCCGCTGGAAGATGGTTTTTTGTCCCGGCCCCCTCGCCGGTCCAGACATGGCCGTTGACCGCGATGTTGCGCACACTGAACTTCGGGTAGCTCCCGCGGTCGTGGACGAGCACGATCTGGTCGTCCCGCCCGGCGGTGAACCTTTCGGCCACCAGGGCGTTGCGGCTGATCTGCCAGTCGAGAAATTTCCTGTAGTTGGCCACCATCTCGTTATCAAGCGGCAGGGGATAGTTGTAATCCGGCCAGCCACGATCGAGAATTTTGTTGATTTTTATGTTCTCGCCCACCTCGGTAATCCCGCTGAGCAGATAACCGCCCGCCGCTGAAACGGCTGAGTTCGCCCCCGGCTGGCCCATGTGGTCGCCGTGGAAATGGGTTATCAGCGCGTAGTCGAGCAGCGGCTCGTCCCGCTGTTTCAGCACCCGCCTGATATATTCCGCTATCCAGCGCCCGGGAGTGCGGGAACTGTCCGGTTTCTGCGCGCACACTCTCGGACCTGTCCTGGCGGTAGCCCCGGCGTCGACAAGCATGGTCGTGCCGTCGGGAAGCACGAGCAGGGCGGCTTCTCCCCTGCCGGTGTTGATATGATGAATGTCGAGTGTCCCCGCGCTCCAGTCCGGCAACGGCTCGCCCACCTCCTGGGCCGGAGCGGGGTGCGCAAACAGAAAAACAGCCAGCCAGAGCACCGCCGTCACCGACCGGACAGAATCACGCATGGAAGGCCTCCACTGGTGTAACCCGTTATCAGGCAGGATAAATGAAACCGGATCAGTCACAGACAATCTGCTATAAAGTCCGGCCAAAAGCAAGCAGCCGGGCCGGTGCGCTCCCGCCGCGGTTTAGCCCGTGCGGAACAGCCTGTGGCGGTTCAGGAATTTCATTTCCCCTTGTAGTATTGCGCATTTTTAAAACACTGAGTGCGTATCCGCACGGCCCGTCCGCACGGACTGAAATTTTCCTGCGCCCATAACCGTAAGCCAATAGTTCAGTTACGCCGTATGGTTGTGTTCCCGGCACGGTGGCACAGAATATGAATACACAATAGAAAGGCACACATTTTTCCTCAAGGGGCCCCCAATGCACCTGATGATAATAGAAGATGACAAGGCTGCGGCTTACAGCCTTAAGGAATATTTCGGTCGGGTCGGCTACGAGAGCGACGTGTTTACCAATCCACGCGAGGGAGTGCGGGCTTTTAAGCTGGGCGGCTACGATACCGTGCTGACCGATATTAAAATGCCGGGACTCAACGGTCTGGAAGTTCTCGAGGAGGTTCGCTCGCAGGACCCGGCGGCCCGCGTGATTATCATGACCGGTTACGCGGATCTCGAAATCGCGATTGCCGCGGTCAATTCCGGCGCCTATGCATTTTTCCGCAAGCCCCTGGAATTGGACAAGGTGAAAGAGTGCCTGCAGAAAATCAACAGGCAAAAAGAGCGGGAGCGACATACAAAGGACCTGGGTAACGAGCTGATGAAACTTTGCATGGAACTCAAGGAATTTGAAAAAGCCATCGGTTCCCCGCGTGGTCTTGAAGGCGGGACTGCTCATGGTAAGGGTGCCAATCGTGCTGATATCTGAACTGCTCGACAGGAGGCTTTATAATGTCGGATGAGCAAAAGATAGAAGAACTGAACAAGCAAATGGCCCAGCAGGAAGCTCTCGTTTCCAAAATTGCAGAGGGCGAAACAACCACGGACGGAAAGTACCTTACTTTCAAGCTGGCCAATGAAGTCTACGGCTTGGAAATTCTCAGAGTGCGCGAGATTATCGGTGTGCTGCCGATTACCCGCGTACCCCGGATGCCGGAGCATGTCCGCGGCGTGATAAACCTGCGCGGCAAGGTCATTCCGGTTATTGACCTGCGGGCCAAGTTCAGCATGGAGATCGCCGAGGAAACCAGCGAGACCTGCATCATTGTTGTCGATGCCGAGGATGGCAACGGGGATGTGCTGATCGGGATCCTGGTCGACAGTGTCAGCGAGGTGCTGGATATCAGCGAAAAGAATATCGAGGAGACGCCCGAGATGGGTTCGGCAATCGATACCGGCTATATCTCCGGGATCGGTAAGGCGGCGGGAAAGGTGGTTATTCTATTGAATATCGGACGTGTGCTGGATACCAGGGAAGTCACGATTCAGTAAGCAGAGTATTTTACAGGTAAACGGATTCAAGGCCTTTGTCTCAACCGCCCAGGGAAAAAGAGATGGTCAGCATGGAAAAGCGGATTTTCGACAAGCTCCGTAAGCTGGTTTATCAGAAAAGCGGAATATCTCTGGGCGTTCACAAGGAAGCGCTTGTCACCTCCAGGGTGGGCAAGCGCATGCGCAAGCTGGGCATGGATGATTTCGAGAGTTATCTGGAGCACCTGGTCGCCGATCAAAGCGGCCAGGAGGTAGTGCAGTTGCTCGATGTGATCTCTACCAACGTGACCCATTTTTTCCGCGAGGCCCGGCATTTCGATGTGCTGGCCGATTTACTCCGGCACTGGTCCGGCCAGGGCCAGAGCCGCTTCCGGCTCTGGTGCTCCGCGGCTTCCAGCGGCGAGGAACCCTACACTATCGCGATGATCATGCGTGAGGTGCTCGACAACGGCGCCGATGCAAAGTTACTGGCTACGGATATCTCTACCCGGGTCCTGGAGGAGGCCAGGGCAGGCGTTTACGAGGACGGGCACATGGAAAAAATTCCGCAGCAACTGCTGAAAAAATATTTCAACAAGCGCGGAGGAACCGGCAAGGGGCTGTGGGAAGTGCGCCAGACACTCAAGCAACTGATCACGTTCGGCAGGCTCAATCTCTCGGTGTTTCCCTATGCGCTCAAGGGACCGCTGGACGTCATTTTCTGCCGGAACGTGATGATCTATTTCGACAATGACATGCGCAGCCGCGTACTTGCCAACATGCACAAACTTCTCAAACCAGGCGGATACCTGATAGTCGGCCATGCGGAAAGCCTGACCGGCCTTGTAAGCGAGTTCGAGCACGTCAGTCCGTCCGTGTATGTAAAAGCATAAAACCCGCTTACTTTCCCGGTGCGCTCACTGCGGCCGGGGAATCAAGCCCGGCCCTGGCGGGCGGCAATATTTTTACCGGTGTCGAATTTCTGCACATCCTCAATGAATCTGCCCGGCAGTTCGTTGCCGAAGCCCTCCACCGCCGTGGCGGCCAGCCTGCTCTGCATTTCCCCCCCTGCTCTCAATCAGCGCCTCAAGCGTGAAGAGAGCCGGTCGCGCCCGGACCAGGGGATCAAATGTCAATATATAAATTTAAATTTGACGAAACTGATGGAATACAACAATATGCGCAATAAAGGAATACCGTGTCAAATTAGGTTGACATTTCTCCTGCTCACCGCGATATTGGAACTTCAGCTTAAGTTATTGTAAACAAAGCATTAGGCGGCTCAACTTCTTTCGGGCGCATTTTTCCTGATAATCCCTGCCGGGAACCAGGGGGGGCCCCATGATCTGTACCATTGGTCAGAGGGGAAAAAATGAATGGAAAACGGTTGTTGACAACCTGGGATGAGCGGTAAATCCAGTCGATAGTAAGAACGTATCCGGCAGGCTCGAAAGCCTCGGTGCTTCAGAATCGTGCAAAAGACCTGCGCGCCGTTGAAGCTTGAGAGTGTCGTTGTTGAGGCCGCTGCCCGTACGAGCCAGGTCCTCGGCCAGGATTGTACTGATCGAGATTGTTTACATATCGTGCTTCAGAATAGGCTGTCTGGAACAGACCGCAACTCTTCCATGCCGGATCGGCCATGGCGAAACGGTTCAGGTGGTCACCGTGTGGCAAAGGGAGTAATTTTGCTTCTTTATGTTGATGATATCATGCCGGGAATGCAGCTTGAGAGCGCGATCGCGCTCAAGGCCGGCAGTTATCTGATTACGCCTAAAGAAGCCCCTGATGGGCTGAATGAGAAGTTCATCGATTCGATCCGGCGTTTTTCGAAGCAGCTTACGCCGCTGCCGGATTTCGTCAACATCATCGAGAACGAAAGCACGCTCGCCAAGCTTCACGAGGTGCTGTCCGCCGATATTGCCAGGGTGGCCGAAGCGGTCAAGGCCGGCGGCGATACGCCGAATTTTCTCTCCGATGGTGAACTGGAGGAAAAAGTGTCGCGGGTTGTGGACAAGGTCCTGGCCAACCCGGACGTAATCCGCGAGGTCTATCAGTTCAAAAACGCTTTCCGCGAGGGCGCCGACAGCAAAACCGCCCTGCTGGACCACACGTTTCGGGTTACACTGCTGGCGGCCGCCACGGGAGTGAAACTTCGCATGTCCGTGGTTTCGATGATCAATCTGGTAATCGCCTCGCTGATGCATGATATGGGTATCCTGCGCTCAGAGCAGTATCCGGCCCTGCAGGTGCTGGACGAGTTTAATGACGACCAGCTTCAGGATTTTGTGGATGAGCACACAGGACATTCGGTCGAGACTTTCAAGAATGCCGGGATGTCGATGCTGCCCCAGACCAGGTTGGACATTGCGCGGACGATTGAACTGCACCACAGGATAGACCTGGCTACCGAGAAACCACGCTCGCCGGCGGTGGTGCTGCACCTGGCCGATCTGGTCGACGAGGTGATCGGGCCGCAGCCCCATAAGCTGCGCTACAATTTCTCGCGGGAACAACTCCGCATACTCGGAACCGGCATGGCCAAGCGCAACGGGACCAACCGCGTAATACTCGCCCTGGTGAAGCTTTACCGCAAGGTGCCCGTGGCCTGGGATACCGTGGTCGCGATCACCGAGTTGTTCGGCCAGCAGGAGCTGACAATCGAGAACTACGAGGAAAAGCTGAAAGATATTCTCGATATCTGCCCCCATGCCAAGCAGAAGCCGTACCCCTCGCTCAGCGGCGGCAAGGTGCCGCGGATGGTCTATTGCAACGACCTCGAGCAGAAGTATCAATGCGAACATCGCGGCCAGAGCCAGGTGGCCATCCAGATGCCCTCGGGCAAGATGGTCCAGTTTTTCAAGTGCGGCACCATGACCAACCGCCTGGTCAAGCTCAACCGCGAGAGCAAGCCCAACGGAGATTGATTTTTACGCGCCCCCCGCTACGGATTTTGCAACCTCTGTCCCCCTAGGGCCGGATACATTACCGGCTGGAGGGTTTTTTTATTGTGCCGGGCCGGGTAAGGTGTGGCGCAATTGCAGTTGAGGGGGGTAATTTGGAATAGGTAAAGACTATCGTTGTTTAAGTATAATAGTAAGTGTCTAATACAGGAGCACGTATGTTTGATTATTATCCGAAATGTATTTTTTGTTTTTGTGAATTGCCGAAAGACAGAAAAGGAGTTGGTGAACACGTTTATCCAAAGAGCATATATGGATGCTGGAGAATATACGATGTTTGCGACAATTGTATGAAATTCTTTGGGGATGAAGTAGATCAATTAGCAACAAAAAATCCGCAAATCATTAAGGCAATGGAAAAACTTGGTATTGGCAAGCCTGAGAAGTACTACGAGCAAATACCATTTGTAGGTGAAGATACAAATGATGGAAGAGCTATACAGATGGTTTATCGAGAGGGGAATTTAAGAACTAAAACTACGAAAAAAGAGGATAAGTTTATTGAGTGTCCTGAGAAAGATTGGGAAAATATAGGCGTTGCATGGTTGCGAAAAGCTATTGGCAAGAAGTTGAGCGAGGAAGAACTAAATAAAGAAATAGATGTATTGCGTGAGTCATACAAACAGCTAACACCTGGTGAAGAATTATATTCTGCTAAATTGGGATATCGCACAAGGAAGAGGCAAGTCAAGAATCCCCGAATAGATAGTGATACTTTACCAAGCATTTCTCCGCTAGTTGCCAAAATAGCATACAGTTTTCTAATATATGTTGATCCTTTAATGTTTGAAGAAGATGATATATTAAGACGCCATGCACGATATGGTGAATTATTGCCTGAGTATACAATTAACTGGTGTTCTGATGCCGACCACAGTGATAAAGTCGATAGATTCCACCGTATAGTAATTTATGCAGGACTGCTTGGTACTTTGTTGGATGTTACATTTTTTGGGTCAATAACTTGGAGAGTGGTATTTAAGAAAAGTATCAGTTATGAATTGAAAGGATTTAACAATATTAAGGCCACACATGTTGCATTAGTTATAGATTTTTCAGATATAAATTCAAAAACGAAATGGTTGGGCATCCAGGAAGAAAATAGAAAGATGGAGTATCGGGAGTTAATAATATAGGCAGGAGCACCCCATGAAAACCACCTGCGCCTGGGTTCCGGCCGGCGACCCTCTATATAAAGCTTACCACGACACCGAGTGGGGTGTGCCGGTCCACGACGACCGCACCATCTTCGAGTTTCTCACCCTGGAGAGCGCCCAGGCGGGCCTGAGCTGGATCACGGTGCTGCGCAAGCGCAAGAACTACCGCGCCGCGTTCGATAATTTCGACCCGTGTAAAGTGGCCCGCTACGACCAGGCAAAGTACAACGAGCTGATGGCCAATCCGGGGCTGATCCGCAACAAGCTCAAAATCCGCGCGGCGATCAGCAACGCGGCCCGGTTCCTGGAAGTAGCCGAACAGTTCGGCTCGTTCGACAAGTATATCTGGGGGTTCGTGGGTGGAAAACCGATTGTCAACGCCTGGAAGACACTCCGGGAGCTGCCGGTATATACTCCCGGGGCCGAGGCCCTGAGCAGGGACCTCAAGCAGCGCGGGTTCAAGTTCGTGGGGCCCACGGTGGTCTACTCCCACATGCAGGCCACCGGGATGGTGCTGGATCACACCACGGACTGTTTCCGCTACCGGGAGCTGCTGCCGAAATAAAGCCTGGATTTAATTGCAGGGCTGTCGAAAGCAAACCGGGATGGGCTGCCATGCCTTAGCGCCCCCTGCGCCGGCGGGCTTTTCTGGCGCAGGGCGTGTCCTTGCGGCGGGGTACCGGCCGGGCGCTGACTACCTTGCGTCTGCCGGCCGTAAGGAGCAGCGAGTCGCCGTGCTCCTCCACGGCCAGCACGTCGTAGCCGGCCATGCGAAGGCTCTCGGCCAGGTCCAGGCCCACCGGCCCGACCTCCACAAGCGCGGCCAGCGGCACTCCCGGCGCGGTGCGGTCGAGCGCGGCCTTGATCCGGACGAAATTCAGCGGGCAGGGCGTGCCCACCAGGTCCAGCGTATTTTGTTCCGCGGCCATCGCGACGCTCAGCGTTTGAATGCCATCTTGGCCCAGCCGGACATGATCGAGGCCAGCTCGGCGGGGTCGTTGTATACTCCAGTGTAAAATTTCTTCCCCGCCCTGGCCCTGTCGAAAGTGTCCATGCTCCAGCGGTAAGTCTCCCGCACCTCGCGCCTGTCCACCAGTTTCTTTTCCGCATCCAGTGCATTGAAGACCCACACCGGCCGGGGAGCCAGTATGCCCGCAAGTTGCGGCAGGTCGTGGCTGGTGAGCGCGCGCGGCAGGAAATCCTGGAAATGCCAGCTGTAGAGCTTGGCCCGCGCCAGCTCGCTCCACGACACCAGGCTGGAGTCGGCCAGCACACCGGCGACCTCCGGGTCGACGGCGGCGGCGTAGAGTGCGTGAAGACCGCAACTGTTGCGGCCGGCCACCGCGATATTACGGGGGTCGATATCCTCTCGCGTGCGAAGGTACTCCACGGCGCGGCCGATATCGAACACGCGCATGGCGAAAATCGAGCGCCCCAGCTTCAGCCCGTCGTAGGCCACCCCGGCCATCACGCCCAGGACCTGGGCCTCGTACCCGCCCGCGCGGTCGCGGTTGCTACGGCGGGTGATTTCTGTCTCTCCGTAGCCGCGCAAGTCCACCGCCAGCACGGCGTAACCCTGCGCCGCCAGTGAGCGCGCCAGCTCGATATCGGCGGCGGAGCGGCCCCTGGAGTCGGCCAGCACAATCGCGGCGGCCTTTCCATCCCCTTCGGGCTTAAACAGCAAAGCAGGCAGGTAGATGTCGTCCTCGGAGTAGATCGCCAGTTTCTCCACCACGGGAGATTGTCCTTCCACCTCGCCCAGGCTGACCGCCACGGGGGGAGAGTCGGGGGAGGGATTGGCCAGCAGATTTTTGAGTTGGCCGCGAAGAGTGTCCCGCAGGGCGACGAGGTTGTCTTTACGCCGGGGCGGTTTGCGCGTGGGGAGGATTTTGTCCAGTTGCTGAGCGGCCCATTTCCAGAGCGGAACGCCGGTCTCGTTGAGGATCTGCCCGCTGCTGGAAACCAGCAGGCTGTCCTCGGGTTCCACGTGCAGGGGCGGCTCGGCCCCGTCGTTTTCGCGACCGTAAAACCAGCGGCCGAACCACTGGTAGGTGGGCTCGCGCATCTCGCGGAAAAAGCCGTGGGGCTGCTCGCTTTCCACCCAGCTCATTTTCTCCGGCGCGCCCAGGGTTTTATAAAGCCACCGGGATTGCGCCCACGAGCGCAGACTGGAGCGATGGACTCCCCCGGCCGACTCCTTGATCAGCCGGTAGGGTCGGGGCCAGGCCGCGGCCATCAGGTCCGCGTGGGTAATCTTAAACGGGACCAGCCGCGGCAGGTTCTGCTCCCCGTCGCCGATCCCCCCCGAGCCCAGCGCCATCTCCGGCCCTGTCACGGTGCCCACCGGCACTGCCACCTTGATTCTCTCTTCCAACGGCGTAAGGTGCAGCGTCACAGTGCCGCCGCCGCTGTTGCCCGTGATCCCGATCCGGGTGGTGTCCACCTCGCTTCGTGAGCAGAGGTAATCGATCCCCCGGATGCCGTCCCAGAGGCGAAGAGCCATCAGGTGTTTGCCCATCAGGAACAGCGGGTTTGCGCTCATACTGTGCTCGCGGGTGGGGCTGGGCAGGATTTTCTGTCCGTCATCGGTAAGGTACTGGTAGCGCTCACCCTGGCCGAACGGGTCGTAGATCAGCACCACGTAGCCCTTCTGCACCAGGCCCAGGCACACCGAGTGATACTTCTCGTAGGCCTTGCCGTTCTCGCTGTGGCCGCAGGACACCAGGATTCCCGGCCACGGACCGGGGCCGCTGTTCTGGGGAACGTACAGGTTGGCGGTCACCGGAATCCCCGGCTGAGATTCGAACAGCACGTTCTCGATCCGGTAACTTTGCCGGTCCAGTATGCGGACGGTTCTGGCGTTCAGGGGAGTCCTCTCCGGGAACGGCAGACCCAGCGCCGTGCGATAGTTTCGCAGCAGTTTTGCCCGGTAGCTCTGCCAGTCCGATTCGTTTTCGATGCGGGCGAACTCTGCCTCGCGATCCCAGGAAATTGGGGGGGCTATCCGGCCCATGTGTTTGAGCAGCATGATCTCGTTGTCGGCGAACGGGACTTCAGCGGGCAGTACGCGCCAGTTTGTTTCCTGTGCGCGGGAACCGGCTGACCAACATATTAACGCGGCCATGCATAAGGCCAGAACGTTTGGTTTTCTCATGGATGCCTTCCTGATCCGGGTTAATCATGGTGGAGGGTATAATGATAAGCAGCATGGTGGAGTGTGGCAATACTGATGAGCCCGGGCAGGACGCGGTTGCCCTTTAAGCGGAAAGAACCGCGGGAGTTTACCTTTTGCGGGGATTGGGGGATGATTACCGGTCGATGCTCCGGCAGGCCAGGCGCTGAAAAACCCCGGCCAATCCCTGGCCGGGGTTTCGTTCTATCACGACAAGGGGGGCTGTCATTTGCCGTGATAAGTCTTTTTTAACTTAAGCGGGTAGGCCAGGGGAGCGCTTGCAATGCCGCTTTTTCGCGCTCCCGGCGCATCGGGGAATCCGAATCCAGCCGTGCGCGTCCTGATCCCGGTGAATCTCGTACTTATCTTTCGCAGCCAGGAAAGGCCAACCTCAAACATCTCATCCTCCCGCCCCCCACTGCAAAATTCTTCGCTGTCTTCTGCCTTAGCTTGTCTGAATACGCACCTGTGAGGATTTGCGATCAATAATACTTTTATCAGTTTAACCCTCTCCGGGGAGGGAACCGCCGAACCGGAATGATCTTCCCCGGTCTTCTGGTTCCCCGCCAGGTTATGTGCAAAGGGCAAGCAAGCCCTTTTCCGGTTTTCCCGGCCGGCGGCTCCCTGCCGGAGAGGAGTGCATTTTTTGTGGTTTGAAAAGTTTCCCGATCCTCGCCCGGCATATGGGAAGTTGCCCTGCTTCCGTACACAACCCATGCTTGTCAGAAGTGCCCGGGTACGTGAACCGGACGAGGAACGGGATGTTGCCAGCCGCACCGGTAACAAAAGCAACCTCCGTGCCAAAGCGCGGGGCGTTACGCAAGTGGCTCGTAAGGAGTATAAATCATAAGGTATTAGCGCAAACGAGACTGGAGGACGGCAAAAAAAATTGTGAAAATTGGCAGTTAATATTCACAGGTTTCTGTTAATATGAACATGTCCTGCACAGGTTTTGCGGAATTTAGCAGCAGGTAAGGGGCGTTGAAATAAAGACATTCAACGCCCTGATGTGAAAATTTCGCGCTGTTAGTTGTCAAGGGCAAGGCAAGCCGTTTCTTTTGTCGATTTCGCTACTTGTGCTATACGGATCAGTTGCGTCGCTCGCGCTGTTTAGGCCGGCCTGGCTGGAAACGGCCCTTGACAACCGGATGCCCATACTTTCGTAATATTTCAACACGCTTGGTAAGCAGCAAAAAATTCAATTCTTCCTGATCTCGATCCCGTAACGCTTGATCCGGTAGCGGAGCTGGTTGAGCGTGATGCCCAGCCGTCTGGCTGTGCGGCTCTGGTTGAAGGCGTTGGCCTCCAGGGCTTCCTGGATCATCCGCTGTTCCATATCGTGAAGCCCGGCTGGTGAGGTTTTCCCTCCGGCGCCGATCTGCTGCGCTGGCCGGTCCGGTCCGGCGCCGATCTCGGCGGGGACGTCCTCGCTGCGGATGATCCCCTGTTCGCGCATGACCATGATCCGCTCGATAATGTTCTCCAGCTCGCGGATGTTGCCCGGCCAGGAGTGGCGCAGCAGCCTCTCCAGCGCGTCCGGGCCGATTCCCTCCACTTTGCGGTTGAGTTCCGTGTTGAACTTGTCGATAAAAAAGTTCACCAGCAGCGGGATGTCCTCGGTGCGCTCGCGAAGGGGCGGGACCTCGAGCGGCACAACGTTGAGCCGGTAGAACAGGTCGGTGCGGAAAGCACCGGAACCGACCGCCTGCTCCATGTCGCGGTTGGTGGCGGCGATAATGCGTACGTTCACCTTGATCGTCTCGCTCCCGCCCAGCCGCTCGAAAGTGTGTTCCTGCAGGAAACGCAGCAGCTTGACCTGGGTGTCGGGCCGCAGCTCGCCGATCTCGTCCAGGAAGATCGTGCCCCTGTCGGCCAGCTCGAACTTGCCGCGCTTACGGCCCACCGCGCCGGTGAACGCGCCCTTCTCGTGGCCGAACAGCTCACTTTCCACCAGATTTTCCGGCATGGCGGCCACGTTCACTTTAACCAACGGCTTGTCTCCGCGGCCGCTCAGAGAGTGGATCAGGTCGGCCAGCAGTTCCTTGCCGGTGCCGCTCTCGCCGCGCAGGAACACGGTGCTCTCCAGCGGGGCCACTTTGGAGCACATCTCGTAGACACTCCTCATTTTCCTGTTGCCGCTTCTGTAGCTCCCCTCGGTGCGCGCCTGCTCGGAAAGCAGTTTGTAGCTATGGGAAAGGCTGTCGAAACTGATCGCGTTTTTCAGCGCCACCGCCGCCAGGCCGGCGAACGTATTGAGCAGCTCCATGCTGCTTTCCTGCGACCGGCTGCCGAATTCGTAGTTGAGCACCTCGATCACACCCAGCATCTGCTCGCGGAAAATCATCGGGGCGCAGATTATTCTCTCCGTGCGGAAACCGGACTGCTGGTCTATCTGGGCGTAGAAGCGCGGGTCGGAGCCCACGTCGTCGACCATTACCGGCTGCCGGTGCTGGATCACCCAGCCGGCGATACCCTTGTTCGACGGGAAGCGCAGGCCCTTGACCTCGCCCTGTTTGGCCCCCGTGCTGCTTGCTATCTGAAGGTACTCGCCCGAGGAGTCGAGCAGGATCACCGAGCTGCTCTTGGCGTTCATCAGCCCGCGGGCCGACTGCTGGATGAACAGTAGCACCTCTTCCACGTTGAGGCTGGAGGTGATCTTGCGGCAGGCGTCGATCAGGGCGCGGATTTCCGCGTCTTTGCCCGTCAGCAGCTTTTCCAGCCGCTCTATTTCCCGCTGTGTGGACTGCTCGTTCATCGTCCGGCCTCTAGGCGGTTTTATATAATCGTATTGATGCCAAGTATTAAAGTGAGGATATCAGCGGTGAGAGCTAAAATCAAGGATTACGGAAACTTATGCGTGCAGGCCCGCATGCGGCTGGGTTCGCGCTCTTGCCAGCGGGCCGTTCATGAGTTATTCTGAGAAGGCCGGCCGGAGTCCGCAGCGTCAGCTGCCTGCTTCGATTCAGCCACCAGGGAGGTAGCTCATGGATAAATATATCGCAAGTCTGGTTCTGGCCGTTCTGCTCATCAGTGGTGCGGCCTGCACCAAAACCACGTTTCATCCGCTGGACGCCGCGCGCAGCTACGAGCCGACCAGGGAACTGAGAATGTTTCGCAACTACCCCGACGTGCCCTACGAGGAGATCGGCACGCTGCGGGCCGTGGGACCGAACAAGGACAAGCTGCTCAATAGTATCCGCAAGCGGGCGATGAAAATCGGGGCCCAGGCGATCGTGGTCAAACCGCCGGCGGCGCGCTCCAACGAGTATGTCAGCCAGAGGCGCCGCGAGTTCGCCAAGGCGGAGTATATCATGGAGGCCGTGGCCCTGCGCTTCAAGACCGCGGAAAACAAATAGCTCAGGATATTATAAAATGTGTTAGGACGTGCAATGACTATTACAGCGCGCAAAGTACTGGAAGACTGCAAAAGCGCTCATGCGTTGCTTGAAGATGAAACCGACGGAATTCGCTTCCGGCTATTCTGGGTGGCAGGTATTGCATTGCTTCGTGCAGTTGGGCATGTGCTTAAAAAAGTTGATGCCGCTAACGACCAAGAGCTTAGCGCAATAATTAATTGTATTTATCATGAATGGAAGCAAGAAAAGGATAAAAACGCTATTTTTTGGGAATTTATCGATAACGAGAGAAACAACTTACTTAAAGAATATGAGGTAGGTTTTTTGGCAGGACCTGTTGACTTGTGTGTAATACCTGAAGGTGCAATATTCACTCTGGATGAAAACTTATTTTGTCAAATAGCAGTGGGGCGCTATGCAGGTGAGGATTGTAGAGACATTCTGTCTGAAGGTATTGATTGGTGGGAAAGGCAGCTCTCTGCAATAGAAAATGCAGAGAGTTTGTAAAATGCACCTCTTTGCTTATCTCAAAGTTGCCTCTCCAGCGCCCGCCGCTTGCTCTTTGTTGGGGTTTTCGTAACCGGGCTTACAGTCGCAAGACAAAAAGCCCCTGCTCTCAAAGGAGAGCAGGGGCTTCTTTTTACAACTGCGAGAAACTCGTGGGCCGCAGGATAATATCCGTGATATTACTCACCGTGTCCCTGTACTCCTCTCTGGCCTTGAGCTGCTTCCAGCCGTCGGACTCCACAAACCGCTTCCAACTCACTTCGCGCGCGGCCATGTCGTCGTGGCAGAGCATGTAGGCCAGATTTGGCATCTGCGCCCCGGCCAGGGTTTCGCCGAAAAAGACCGGGTTGAGGCCCGTGTCGCGGAAAAGCTGGAGCTCACCGCCCTCGTTGAACATCTCGATCTTCTTGATCGCCGCTATCACGCTGTGGCTCTCGTAAATCCTCAGCTCGAATATTCTGTTTTTACCGTCTTTCTTTTGCCTGGGAACCTCCACGCGGGGCATTCCCTTGAACGCGTGCATCAGCGTGGTTTCCACCCGCAGATAAGCCGGGTCGGAAAGGGGAGCACCCAGCACCGGGCCGCCCTCGGCCATGAACTGCTCGTCGGCCGCCAGACGGTATCTGGCGCTGGACCAAGCTTCTAGCGACGTGTAGTTCAGCAGCAGGTACAGCGACGAGGATGGTGTGTTCTGTCCGAACTGAACCGTGAACGCGCCCACCGTCGGGACGCCGATCCGGTTCAGCGCGGGAATGGCTGTCCCGGCGATGAAGTTCATGAACTGCTCTCGCCGGGCGCCGGGAAGCAGGCTGTACTTGCGCAGTTCCAGGTATTGTCGGTGGTCGTCGGCTTTGCTCTCGCTGCCCTGTGCGCGGGCGGCCAGTGGGGCGGCCGCAACCGCGGCGGCAGAGGCCAGCATCTCACGTCTTTTCATTGCAACGCTCCTGTGGTTGTGGTCCGGAATTCCGGAGGGGCGTTGAAATAAAGCTCTCAACGCCTTTAAATGAAATATGTTAGCTGGTTGGTTGTCAAGGGCAAGGCAAGTTTTTTTGCCGGTTCTGCTATTGGTTTTATTAAAAGCAGTTAGATTGCTCCCGCCGGCTTCAGACCAGCAACAGCGGGAAGCGGCCCTTGACAACCCCAATGCCCATACTCTCATTATTTTGCAATCCGTTTCTATACCGACTCAGTTTCCCGGTCCCAGGAACCGCTCGAACCAGCGCAGGGCCAGCGTGACCGCTTCAGGCGTGGGAGAATGGCCGGTGCGATGGTTGAAAAAACCGATATTGTCCGCTTGTCCGTACAGGGAATAGACTTTACGCGCCTCGTTGATGAAATACCAGCTCTCGTCCTTGTCCACACTCTCCCCGCCAATCAGCAGGAACGGCCTGGGGGCGATCAGCCCCAGCAGCTCGTGATGGTCGGTTGCCGGGTCACGCTCGCGGATAGTGCCGTCCAGGTACCAGTAGTCCTCGTAGTTGGAGAACTCCAGCCCGATCCCGTGGTCGCTGCCCACCACGGCGGTGATCCGCGGCTCGAACGCCGCGGCGTACATCGCCATTTTCCCGCCCAGCGAGTGGCCGATAATGCCGATATGTTCGCGGTCGACCGAGGGCAGACTGTAGAGCCAGTCCAGCAGATAGCGGGCGTCGGAGACCCACTTGCCCAGCCCGCTCAGCCCTCGATGGCGGCGGTTGAGCTCGGCCACGGCCTCGGCGTAACCTACCGTGTAGCCCTCGCCGAACCAGCGCACGGCCACCGCGATATAGCCGCTGCGTACAGCCAGATTGGCAAACGAGCGCACGCTGGCCGGAAGATATGATTTGCCGCCCATGTTCTGGGCCGCGGGAGTATCAACGTCATAATAAGGCACGATCACCACCGGTGCCGGTTTTGTCAGTGCCCGGCGGGGCAGCAGCAGGTAGATTTTCTCCCAGTAGTCCGGTTCCACCTGGAGGTACATCAGCCTGCCCGTGTAGGAGTCCATCCGGTACTCGCGGATCAGCCGCACTTGCGGAGTGCCTTCAAGCCGGGGGGCGTGTTGCATGCCCAGGATGTTTTCCCACTTGGCCAGCACCCGGGCGCGACGGGTTTCCCAGCCGCCGACAGTGGTGATCCTGCCTGCGCCGGAGGGTTCGAGCAGGCTGCTCAGCTTGCCCGTGGCGCTCTCGTAGCCCGCCGGGCGGCGGTTGTACGGCTCGAACCAGTCCGGGTTGCGGTAGTCGTGGGTAAACTTGCGGCCGCTGGCGCGGCAGATGCGCAAGCCGACGTAGCGGCTTGCGCGCTCCGGACTCATGGCGGCGTTGTAGCCTCTGGCCCAGCTTCCCGAGTGGCTGAAGAAACTGCCGCCACGGACAATCCTCTCAGGGCTGAACAGGGGCCCGATGGGGTTGTGCAGCGGCGTGGGATTGTTGGAGAGCGCGTCGTTGTTGTCCGTGCACCACTCGCGCACGTTGCCCAGCATGTTGAACAGGCCGTGCCTGTTCGGCTCGTACGCGCCCACCGGAACAGTGGTTTTTTCGGCCATCTCGCGGTGCAGCACCTCCAGGCTCTCGCTGTTGGAGGAACCGAGGTTGGCCCGTCCTGTCATGTCGCCGCCCTGGTAGCTGGAATCCCGCCCGAAAGCGGTCAGCCACTCGGCCTCGGTGGGCAGCCGCCAGCCGTCGGCCGTAAGGTCGCACTCCCCGGTTGACAGGTTATAGCAGGGAACCAGGCCGTCGCGCTCGCTCTTTAGATTGCAGAAACGGATCGCCTCCCACCAGCTCACGTTTTCCACCGGAAAATTTTTGCCGATGTGCAGCGAGGGGTTGTAGCCGGCAACTTGTTCGAACTCCCGCTGGCTCAGCTCACGGCTGCCGATCAGGAACCCGTCCAGCGAGACCTCCAGGTCCACGCCGGTGAAATCGTCGGTAACCATCCAGCTCTGGGGCGGGAATTCCACCAGGGCGGCAGACGGATTTTCGGCCGCAACTGCCGCAACTGCGGTGAACAGGATGATAACGAGTACACTCACGACAAATTTACTGGACATGAATACACTCCGGGAGGGATGTTGGTTTGACATATGGCCCGTGGGGTGTTGAAATCAGCTTAGCACACCGGCGCTTTTTTATCAACAGCGGCGAGCGGAACAACGTACGGCCGGGGTGTCGCTCAGAATTATTTGTAAGAAATATAGAGGGGCGCTGAATGTCTTTATTTCAACGCCCCTCTAGAGCGCTAAGCTAGCAGGGCAAAGCTTTTTCCCCGGCCCGGCTCACAGCGGGAAACTACTTGCGGGTCAGCAGGCAAAACCTGACCAGCATCAGCATCACCGGCACCTCGATCAGCACGCCGACCACGGTGGCCAGCGCCGCTCCGGAGGACAGCCCGAATACCATCGCCGCAGTGGCGATCGCCACCTCGAAATGGTTCGAGGCCCCGATCATCGCCGAGGGCGCCGCGTCGGGGTAGCTGAACTTCAGCAGGCGGGCCAGCAGGTAAGTAACGCCGAAAATGAGAATTGTCTGCACAAACAGCGGCACTGCGATCCAGAGGATGGTCAGCGGATTGGACACTAGTACCTCGCCCTTGAGCGAGAACAGGAGCACCAGGGTGGCCAGCAGAGCGGTGATAGTTACCGGCGTGAGCAGATGCAGAAACTTTTCCCTGAACCAGCTCTCGCCCTTGAGCGCAATAATCCAGCGGCGGGAGAGATAGCCGGTCGCCAGCGGCAGGGCCACGTAGACGCTTATCGAGAGCAGTAAGGCCTGCCACGGGACCGGCAGGCGACCCACCCCGAGCAGGAACCCCCCCAGGGGGCCATAGAGCAGCAGCATCACCAGCGAGTTGACCGCCACCATCACCAGCGTATGCCCGTCGCTGCCGCGCGCCAGGTGGCCCCACACCAGCACCATCGCCGTGCAGGGAGCTATTCCAAGCAGGATGCAGCCGGCCAGGTAGCTCCGCCACAGGGGGATTTCCAGCATCCGCACCCCCTCACGCAGCACCACCTGTCCCGTACCGAGCGTGTCGCCGAGCTGAAGGTCCAGGCCCAGCGGCAGCTTGACCAGGTCGGTCTGCTCCGGGCCGATAAAGCCGAGAAAAAGGTTGCCCAGGAAAAAGACGCTGATGGCGTACATCGTAAACGGTTTGACCGCCCAGTTAATCAACAGCGTCAACCCCACCGGCCCGGTGCTGCGACCCGCCCTGACCACCTCGGTAAAATCGATCTTGACCATGATCGGGTACATCATCAGGAACAGGCAAACCGCTATCGGAATACTGACCACGGGTGCGCCGTTCACCTCCAGTGACATGCTGTCCAGCCAGGCCGCCATCCCCGGCGCGATCTTGCCCAGTGCGATGCCTGCAATTATGCAGACCGCCACCCACAGCGAAAGATAGCGCTCGAATACACTCATCCCGCGCGGATCTTTGCTGATCCGGGTTTTTGCCGTCATGTTGGTTTCTTCCTATTCCTGTTCAGATTTTACCGCGTTGATATACAGCGAGGTGATCAGCTCTGCCAGGCTCAGCCCCTCCGGCAGTTCTGCGACTATTTTCCGGTACATCGGGTCCTGAAACTTGGTGGCGCTCTCGGCGTACGTCGGGTCCCCCTTGAGATCGATCCCGGTGAACCCGGCCCGCTCCAGCATCTCGCGGGTCTCGTCCACCAGCACCGCCCCGGCCACGCAGCCTGTCAGCGCGGCCACGGATTCCAAAACCGATTCCGGCAGCGGCCGCAGCAGGGCCACATCGCTGACAGCCACCCGGCCGCCGGGGCGAAGCACACGGGCCACCTCGTTCCAGACCTGCTGCTTGTCCGGGCTGAGATTGATCACGCAGTTGGACAGGACAACGTCCACCGTGCCGCTCTCCAGCGGTACGTGTTCGATCTCGCCCAGCCGGAAGTCCACGTTGTCCAGCCCTGTGCGGCGGCTGAACTCCAGCTTGTTGCGCCGCGCTTTTTCCACCATCGCCGGGGTCATGTCCACGCCGATCACCCTGCCAGCCGCCCCCACTTTCTGCGCCGCCAGGAACACGTCCAGCCCCCCTCCGCTGCCCAGGTCCAGCACCACCTCGCCCGGCTTCAGAGCGGCGAGAGCGGTGGGGTTGCCGCACGAAAGGCCCATCTCGGCCCCCGCGGGCAGGGTTGCCAGCTCGGCGTCGCTGTAGCCCACGCTTTTGGCCACGGCACCACTGCCGTCACCCCCGCAACAGGAGTTCAGCGGCCCGCAGCAACTGCTTTCCTGCTGCTCGGCAATCCGCCCGTATGCCTCGCGCACTGTCTCTCTCACGTTGTTTTCCGTTGTACGGCTGCTGTCGTTAGCCATCGTAAACTCCTTTTCAGTTCAGGGTTTTCAAGCTGAATCAGCCATCATCCCGGTTTCGCGTTACTTCCAGTTTACCGACAAAATCCCGGATCTGGTCCCGCACAACCCGGTAGTGTCCCAGCGCCTCCCGCTCATCGGCCGCACCCAGCGCCAGCCGCGGCGGGTCCTCGAAACTTTGGTGGATCGTTTTTACCGCCCCGGGAAAGAGCGGGCAGCTCTCGCGGGCGTTGTCGCAGACTGTCACCACCAGGTCGAACTGCACGTCATCCAGCTCATCCACGGTTTTGCTGGTATGCGATGAGATATCCACTCCAGCCTCGGCCATTGCTTTCACGGCCAGCGGATTGAGCCCGTGACGTTCCACGCCGGCCGAATACGCCTCGAAATCCCGGGAGCGGAGCCTGTTCGCCCAGCCCTCGGCCATCTGGCTGCGGCAGGAGTTGCCCGTGCAGAGAAAGAGTACTCTGGGCAGCGGGGCCTCTTGCTCGCCTTGCGCGATGGTGCCGCAGGCGGAAGCCGTCAGCCGTTGCCGGTCCCCGGCGTAAACGGGATCGGTTTCGGCCAGCGAGCGCAGCAACACGCTCAACTCCTTGACCAACTGGTCCTGTTCGTTGAGCCGGTAGTGCATCCAGGTGCCCTCGCGGCGGACTTTGACCAGTCCCGAGGAGCGCATTACGCCCAGATGGCGGCTGGCCTTGTAGTCCGGCTCATCCAGAGCGGCGGCCAGATGGCACACGCAGCGCTCTCCGGCGCAGGCCAGCATCACGGCCAGGCGCAGGCGGGTGGGATCGCCCAGGGATTTGAATGTTTTGCTGTGCTGTTCCAAAGTCGCTCCTTCCAATATGGTTATCTGCGCATATACGCATATATAATATTGGTAAGCCAATTTGTCAATATTACAGAGAAGAAAAAGAGAGAGCAGCGTTTAAGATATCTGCCGCCATCCCGGCTGTAGTGGCGGTGGGTAATGGGTGGCCGCCGGTGGGGAAGATTTCAGGCCGGCAAAAGGGCCGTTGAAAAAATTCAACGGCCCTGTAATTGTTGTCATGGTGTTTTACTGTTAAGAGTGCGTGAATCGCCCCTTTTGCCGACTCTTGAGAGCTAGAGTGTTTCTCGAAACAATTGCCCGCTTGATTATCCTTCGAATGGGCGTTTCTTCTCCTGTAGGGGCGAGGCATACCTCGCCCCTACAGGAGACAGCAGGCGCACAGGTTGACGGGCGACACATGTGTCACCCCTACGATATTCTACGAATAACGATAGTTTCTCCGTACCATTGTCAGGATTTTCTTTCCCTTGCAAAAAGCAAAACTTTCGAGAAACACTCTGAATCTCCATGATAACCGTTTTTCAACACGCTTATAGCCATGCGTCTTGGGGGCCGCTTACTCGTATTTATATTTCGATAGCCACGGGTCGCTGGTTTCCTCCTGCCAGCTCCGCAGCCGGGCGCGAAGGTCGTCGAGCGCCTCCCGGTGAGCCGGGTCGTCCGCCAGGTTGACCACCTCGTCGGGGTCGTTCTCCAGGTCGTAGAGTTCCTCGCGCCGGCGATGGATATAGGCGTCCACGGTGCGTGCGCCCAGCATCGGTTCCTGGCGGGTCAGGATCGCCTGCCAGGTGCTTGAGGCGAACAGGTCGCTGGCGAACGGGTAGTCGAGCTTGTGGGCCAGGTTGAGGATGTACTTGTACTTGCGCGTGCGGATCGAGCGCATGGGGTAGTACATCTGGACTTCGTGGAACGTGTGGCTGCAGAACACCTGGTCCCAGCCCTCGGGGTCGCTTTGCCCGGCCACCGGCAGGAAGCTGCGGCCTTGAAGCTCGTAATCCGGGCCCTGTGCGCCGGTCCAGTCCAGGATCGTTGGTGTGAGGTCCGTAAAACTGACCATCGCATCGCAGGTGGTGCCGCCCGTAAGGCCCAGCTCGGGGCAGGAGAGGATCATCGGCATCAACACCCCCGGATCGTAGATCGTGGTCTTGGCCCCCGGCATGGCGATCCCGTTGTCCGAGATATAGATCACCAGCGTATCCTCCGCGCGGCCGCTTTTTTCCAGTTCGTCCATCAGGAAGCCCACGCCTTTGTCCAGCCGGCTCACGCTCTGGTAATACTGGGCCAGCTCGGCGCGGCATTCGGGGCTATCGGGCAGGAACGGCGGCACCACCACTTCGCCGGGGCTGTAGGTGACCTCTTCCACGTGGGGGAAATCTATCGAGTTGCTGGCTTCCCAGTCGCGGTGGGGGTCGGAGTAACCGACGGTCAGGAAGAAGGGCCGTTGTTTGTCGCTGTTAATAAACTGTCCGGCCTGGCGGGCCATGTTCCAGACGTCGCGGTTACCGGCCAGCGCCTTTACGTCCTGGTAGCCGACATCGGCGGTAATCAGCTCTTCGAACCCGTAGACCTCGTCGGGGCCCACGTGGTACTTGCCGACCAGGCCCGTGTGGCAACCGGCTTCGCCGAGCAGCGCGGCCACGCCGCGTACGTAGTCGTGGGTATCGAAGTCGGCTGGCATGTGCTGATGGCCGAACTGGCCGTTGGTGTGGTTCTGGAGTCCGGTAAAAATCACCGAGCGGCTGGCGCTGCACGAGGCCACGGTGGCGAACGCCTTGGTGAAACGGACGCCGTTGCCCGCCAGCCGGTCGAGGTTGGGAGTTTTGACCACGGGATGGCCGTAGCAGCCCGAGTCGGGCTGCCCGTGGTCGTCGGAGATGATCAGCAGCACGTTGCGCTGCCGGCCGGTTGGCGCGGGCCGGGCCGGGGAGCTGCCTGCCGCGGCCAGCGCGGCCCCGGCTACTCCGGCGGTGGTGGCTAAAAAACGGCGGCGGTTGAGCGGAACGTTGCGGTCCGATGCTTTCATTGAATTCTCCGGGGTAAAAAAATTGGCAAAAAAACATTATTTGTCTGCAAGAAGTATCTGACGGGTTATCAATTAATAGGAAAAACCCGCCGGAAATGAAAGATGTTTCTTTCACTGTCAGAGAAAAAAGTGGGGGACATGGAAGTCCCCCGCTGGGCAGAAAATTGCTGTTTTGAGGAATGTTTTTGAAGCAGGCAAGCGGTAAGATCAATCAATCCAGCGCCGCTATTTTCAGGCCGCAGAGGGCGGCACCCGGGCCGGCGCTTCCCGGGCTGGGCACGATCCTGAGCTTCAACTCGCGGTCGGCCATCACGCGCTCGATTTCGGCAACCACGGTCCTCGCTTTATTGCCCTTGTCCACCGTCGGCACCGAGACGTTCTCAAGCAGTTTCTCGCCCTGCACGAATATGTCGAAGCTGGCGCCGCCCGCCTGGTCTTTACCGCTGGCGAACACCAGGTTAAGCCGGTAGGGTCTTTCACCGGCCGGTTCCTTGCTCAACTGGACAGTGATCTCGCTGGCGCCCACCATCCCCGAGGCACCCACCCAGCGAGGCCCCTCGCCGGTTACCGCGGAGCTGTGAGAGCAGAACCAGCGGATGTTTTCCCCGGTGACGGTAACGGGTATCTCCGGCGAGGGGCCTCCGCGGCTGGGATAGTCCAGCCAGAGTACGCCGTCATCGTCCATCCGGTCTCCCGGCGCGCCGAAATTGAGCCCCAGCCGGCGGATCGGGGCGCCGCCCCACTGGATATCATTGAACGTCCAGTATTCCGCGTCCGGGTCATTGATCATCGCCAGCGAGGTCTGGTTCTGGTAACTGCAGGCGCAGGTCCGGGTGTAGTCGGGAGCGTTCAGTACACCGTCGGCCGCCACCAGGTTCGAGGTGCAGCCCGACTTGAACCCGCCGAGATTGCCCGTGCCGCCGTAAGCGTCCAGATCGTAATACCCCGCCGCCGCCGAGCGGAAAGTGAGCAGGTGTTCGCTGGCAATCGGGTAGTTGCAGCCGTAGTTACGCTTCCAGCTTACCGGTATCTGCTCTCCGGTGAGCGGGTGATACTGGCGCAGCGCTTCTCCGCTCAGCAGGCTGAACATCGCGCCGGCGGTGATTATCCGCTCGCCGTGAAGGATCGGTACCGAGCTGTACTCCATTTCCCTGTCCCAGAGTGTGACGCCGGTAGCGGCGTTATAGACCGCCATCCGCTTGCCGGTTTCGCCCCGGACCATGTCGCGGGAGGGCCTGGTGCTCTGCAGCAGCACTCCGTGCTGCCCTGACAGTCCCAGCCAACTGCCGAAAACGCCGTCCCGAAGCTCCCAGGCCAATTCACCGGTTGCAATATTCAGGGCCAGTAACCTGTTGGTCCCCTTGGAGCTTTCTCCCCGGCGGCGGAGCTGGGACTCCACGTAGGGTGGCCGTTTGTCCAGGCAATAGATCATGCCGCCGCCCGCGACAATGGCGTTATGCAGGAAACCGTGCTCGGCCCGGCGGGTCCAGAGCTGCTTGCCGCTGAAGCGGTCCATCACGATCAGCCTGAGGCTGGCCGATTTGTCGAACTCCATGAACGGTTTCCTGCGCGTGCGGTCTCTTTCGCTCATCTCGGCCAACTGGCGATGATGTTCGCTGTCGGCGGGGATTTTACTGTTCATCGGTACGAACCCGCCACCTGCGATCAGGTAATCATCCAGCACGGCCAGATAGCTCCACTGTCCGTCCGACTGTTCGCCCGCGGCGGCGGGCAGCTCAAACTTATCCAGCGTCTCGCCGCTGACCGCGTCCAGCACCCGGCAGCGGCCGCCCTCGATCACGTAAACCCGGTCGAGAGTGGCCACGTAGTTCGCACCCCTGATATTGGCGCCGGGCAGATGGACCTGGTTGTACTCGGTGCTGGTGGGCGCATCCTTGTAGGTGTCGTCGTAATAGACGCCGTAATTGCCGAGGTCGAGATCGGTTTTCCAGAGCACCCGGCCGGTGTAGACGTCCCTGGCGCTGATACAGTTCATCCCCTCGATAAACAGCCGTCCGCCGATCACCTGCTCCGGCGGGCCGTGGCCGTGACGGGGCAGCACGTCCAGGTTGGAGCTGCCGCCGAACCAGAGCAGGCCCAGCGGCAGGCTGACCAGGCTGTCGTCGGATTTGATCGTGTTGGCCGGGTTGCCGTACTGGTGGGTCCACGACGCCGCGCCCCGCAGGGAGCCGTCGCGGGTGAGAATCAGTGCGCCGCCACGGCTCTCGGCGCTCAGCTCTACACCCGGCCCGGCGGCCCAGCGCTCCAGCTTGCCTGCGTCAGCCGCGGGCGTGTCGATCCAGGCCTTGCCGCCATAAGGCCGCAGCGAATTGAGCAGACCGGTCTGCGTTGCAAGAGTTTTCCCGTCGGCCACGATCAGCGAGGCGGCGTAGGGCGGCAGGGAGAAATCAGCGGCGGAGCAGTCGACCACCGCCACCCGGCTGCCGTAAAGATTGGCCTTGTCGAACCGGCGGCGGGCGGTTTCAATGCGCGCGGAGTCGCTCTCGAGTAGCACGATCTGCAACCGGCTGTTGTCGGCCAGAGCCTTGGCCAGTTCCAGCCCGGCGGGAGCGCGGACAAACGCGTAGCCCTCGTCCACACCGGTGGTGCTCAATATTTTTTTTGCCTTGCGCCCGGCGGTTCCGGCGATTTTCCAGTCTTCGGCGCTTTGATGATACTCGATAACGCCGCCCCCGCTACCGGCGCCAAAGGCCATGATCCGGCCGTCCAGCGTAACGGCGAACAGCTTGCCATCGGCGGTCAGCAGCCTTTCCACGCCACCGTCCACCTGCAGATGCCAGCTCACCGATCCATCGATGCTGATCGCGGTAATCCCGTCCGCTCCCGCTGCATAAAGGCTGCCGCCGGAGCGGATCAGGTCGCGGGTGGCGTCGGTCTCCAGCTCCCAGAGCAAGGCCTCCCGCCAGGCGGCTGATTTACGTTTTTTGTAATTCTGGAGCATTTCCCGCAGGAAGGGGGGCCAGACTTTTCCGGCCTCGATCCCCGCCAGCCATTTTTCGATAAAACTCCCGGCCAGGAACCAGCGGGCCTTGTGCTGCAACCCGGCGGCGTCGTAAGCGCTCACGGTTTCCCCGCCCAGGTAGAACAGGCTGTCTGCCAGGACCGGGTGCATCCCTATTTTGTGTACCAGCCGGGCCCCGGTAGCCAGGTCGTACATCGAGCAGACCTGGTCGCGGTGATGGTTGAAGAACACATCGCCGGCCGCGCAGACAAAAGAACCGCCGCTATGGTTGTTGGCCGCCAGGTGATAGTAGCGCTGGCTGCCGTCCTTGAGCTCATAGCAGCCCGGTACGCTGCGGCCCCCCGGCACAAGCAACGAGTTGCCCGAGGCCACGAACGCCCCCTGGGGCGCTATCCCTGCGAACGCGGGCGAGTTATGGGGCTGGAGCATAAACTGGCTGCCCGTGTTGTCGCTTTGCCAGACGGTTTGTCCGCTGACGGCGTCGAGTGCATAGATGAACGTTCCCATGAACGGCCAGATACTGGCGGAGAAATACACGGCGCCCTCGACGATTACCGGGCCGCCACGGGCCGGCCAGGTGGAAATCAGCCGCCGGTTGCCGAGCAGCATTCTGTCCGAGGGTCCTCCGCGGAATTTCCAGCGCAGGTTTCCGTTGGCGGCGTCCAGGCAGCGGATATAACCGTCGTCGCTGACAAAATAGACCGCTTCGTTCCAGTACAGAGGCGGCAGCCGCACCGGGCCGCCGGCATAGGAGCGCCACAGTTCCTCGCCCGTATCGGCGTCGAGCGCCATCAGCTTGTCACTGTCGTTGAAGCCCACGTACATCCTGCCGCCGCCCACCACGGGCTCGAACACGCGGTCGTAGGGCATCAGGTCATGGTTGAGCGGATCATCCCACACGCTCAGGCGTTCCGGGTAGTAGCGAACCCAGACCGGAGCAAGCCGGGCGGGCAGCTCTCCGGCGCTGACCGCTCTCCGGCCCGCTCCCGCGCGCCACATCGGCCAGTCGGCTCCCCGCAGTTCGTTCGTACCCGGCAGGAGCAGGAGTTGCGCGGCAAAAGCCAGGGTGATTAGCTGTCTTTTCAGCATATCGTCAGCCCGTTTCCAAACGTAATGAGAAATAACGAAAGTATGGGCATTGGGGTTGTCAAGGGCCGTTTCTGATTATCTTGCCGAAATTTAACTGGAGCAACGCAACCGCCTGGGAAGATACAAATAGCAGAATCGGTAAAAGAAACGGCTTGCCTGCCCTTGACAACTTGCCCAAGCGAAATATTTCATTCAAGGGCGTTGAGGGCTTTTTTTTCAATGCCCCTCTTCCGCTGTTTCGGTTACGATCTTGCCCCGCATAAGGTGGATGGTTCCGTGCCCGTAAGTGTCCGCTTGGCGGCTATGGGTAACCATCAACACAGCTCCGCCATCAGCGGCGAAACCGGCCAGGCTGCTAAGGACAACCTGCGCGTTTTCATCGTCCAGGTTGCCGGTGGGCTCGTCGGCCAGCAGCAGCCGGGGCCGGTTGAGCAGCGCCCGGGCCAGACCCACCCGCTGCCGTTCTCCGGTGCTCAGCTCGGCCGGAAAGTGGCTGGCGCGCTCGCTGAGGTTGAACCTTTCCAGCAGCCCCGCGGCCCGTTGCGCCGCCCGTGGGTCGGGTTTGGCCAGCGAGGGGGCGAGCACGTTATCCAGCACGCTGAGATAGGGGATCAGGTTGAACTGCTGAAAGACGAAACCCACGTTGGCGGCCCGCAGAGCGGCCCGCTGGTTTGGACTCAGGGAATAGACATCCGCGCCGTCGAAACGCACTTCTCCACTGCCGGGAGGCAGGAGTGCTCCACAGAGCAGCAGCAGGGTCGTTTTACCGCTGCCGCTGGGTCCGCGCACAACCACGAACTCGCCCGGCTTCACGGACAGGGAAACCCCATCGAGGGCCTTGACAGTAGCGCCGTTTTTCTCGTAATGCTTGCTGACCTCGCGTATGCGGAGCATGGTTATCTTATTCCTCCCTGAGAACTTCGGCCGGGTCCTGACTACTGGCCATCAGCGCCGGTATCCAGCTTGCCAGTACGCAGAGCACTGTGGCCACAAGCAACACGCTAAGCAACATCGTGAGGCTGAACAGCGTGAGCGCGCCTGCCGGGCCGCCAGATAGTTCCCCGGAGGCAGTCCCGGCGGCCAGACCGGCGAAATAGCCGATAAGCGCGCCGCCGGCACCGAGCATCAGCGCCTTGGACAGGAATATTTTCAGCACCTGGCCGGCGGAAATACCGATGGCCCTCAGCACGGCTATCTCGCGCCGTCGCTGGCGGACGTTGCCCCAGGTGAGCAGGCCGACCCAGAGCGTGACTCCCAGGATCACCACCGGCGCGAGCCAGGAGGCGAACTTTTCCAGTTCGGCCCTGATCACGGCGCGGTTCTCCCGTTCGGCTTCCAGCGCGGTTTTGGCGACGGCTCCGGCACGCTCCCGCGCCTCGGCCCTGGTGATTACTTTCGAGTCCACCTCGATCACCTGGGTTCCCGGCAGCACGGCGGCCACATTGCGGCGGATCTGGGAGAGTTCGTTGCCCGCGCAGAGGCATTTGAGCGCCAGGATGGCGTTGAGCCGTCCCTGGAGGCCGAGCATCCGCTGGGCCGTGGCCAGGTCGATCCAGAGCGTTATATCATCGCGCGTACCGCGTTCGCCGTGTATCCCGGCTACCGTGAACCGTTGGCCCAGCAGCATCACACTGTCACCGGCCCGCAACTTCAGGCTGCGGGCCAACTCATAGCCCACCACCACCTCGCCCTCGGCCACCGCCACCTGCATCGGCTCCTTGGGCGCGCGGTCCGTGAGCGGTACCTCGCCCCTGGTGCCCGCCAGGATCACTTGCAAACCGCCCTGTTCGCTCCAGCTTATTTTGCGCTCCACGCTGGGGAGCAGGTGACGGATTGTCATCAGGCCGGCACCGGCCAGGGTGTTCACGTACTCCTCCGGCATATCCTCGGTAACATATCCGCTGGCATAGTATTGTTTGAGGTCCTGGGCCGCCGGCAGGATCAGCAGGTTGAATCCGAGTTTCTTCATTATTATGCGGTAGTCGTCTTTCATTTTAGCCATTTCCTGCTCGGTGCGCTCCTGTTTTTGCGCCAGTATCTCCCTGGTGCGCATGTCGTGGGAGCGCAGCATGGTCAGCACGGCCACCAGCACGCCCGTGGCGGCGGCCACCGAGAGCAGCCCCAGCAGGAAGTTCAACTTTTGATACCTGATTTCGCGTGTCACCAGCCGCCAGAGGTTCATTTGCCCCTCCCGGAGCTGATAATCCTGATGCTCACGATTACAACCACGGCCAGCACGGCTGCCACCGCCGCCAGCATGGTCAGCAGCGGCCCGGACATGCCACGCCGGGCGCCCGCTGGCCCGGCATCCTGCCCGGCCATTGCGCCCAGGCCGGAGAGCGGCAGGGGATCGACCGCGTTGACCCAGCTATGCTTCAGTGCGCTTTGCCAGTCGGCCCGGATCAGCAGGTCCATCCCCGGAGTCAGGTCCTTGATCTCGCAGGAGCAGGGACCGACAAGAAACGCGCAGGCATCGTAGATATTTTGACTGTTGATTCCATCGCCGGCCAGCGCATACAGCGCCCGGCCGCGCCCGAAAACAGGGAACGCCAGCGGCTGATCGGCGTAGTCTTTGAGGTCGGGTTCCATGTTGGTCAATATCTTCACCAGCACCTGCTCATCCGGATCAAGGCGGGAGACGCGCACCAGCGAAAAGCCGATCCTGAGCTCCGGCAACTCGCGTAGCGCGGCGGCGTTTACGGCTTCGGGCAAGGTGAGTGTTTTTTCCAGTTTCTTCAGTTCGCTTTCCAGCAGCCCGGCCGCGGCCCGGTCACGCTCCCTGTCGCCACACTCGAGCAGGACCCAGACCGCCGCCTGACCACGTAGCAGCCCACGGGCTATCTCGTCTCTGGCCGGAGATTCGACCACGCGGCGGGCGTTCGCTCGTGTCAGCGGTCCCGACCAGATACTCAACCGGCGGTCCCGGTTCAGCCGGTAAGTGAGCGCCAGCCGTTTGTGCCGGTCCGCGGCGGCCGTGTCCACCTCGAAACGTAAGTTCGCTCTCACGTTTTGTCCGCCATAGAGCTCCCCGCAACTTTCGGCCACCCCGGCCTCTTCGGCGGAGAGACCGCCGCCGGTGAACGCGCTAAGGTGGTAGGCGGCGGCCGGCCAGCGTTCCAGGGCGTAACGGAACACGGGGACATCACATGCGCTCAGCACGGCGGGCAGCATGCAGAAGGTCAGCACCAGATCAAGTATGCATTTGTTCAGCGGCATGTCATAAGCGGTTCAGCGAAAAGGAAGTACAGAACTTCATCAGACCCTTGTAGATATCAGAGGTTATTTCAAAACCCAAGTTATGCAAAAGAACGAGAGAGCACTTCTACTTTTGAGGCCAAAAGTAGAGCGAAAGCCTTTTCCGGGCCGAACTTGCACAAACTTGTGTTTTTCTTAATCCGGGCGGTGTGCCATCGGCAAAACTCCACTCCCGTGTGCTTGGCACGCTGGAAGCGAATCGCACGCCGGACAATGTTTCTTCCGGCACTCCGGTGGGATCCGGGACAACTACACGCTACCCTTGCTGTGGCTCAGACATGCGGCCCGGGACTGACCCCGCCCCACCACAAAAAAACAAGCCCTGAGCTTCACGGGGTATCGACCGATATCGATTCCACTAACTCGATTGCCTTCAGCAAATTACTAAGAGGTTTTCAAATAACTTCTAA
>JAJRTS010000101.1 GCA_024278175.1 Gemmatimonadales bacterium
GGCATTGCGCAAACGGCTTGCGGAGATGGAGATAGAGCTCATCTGTCCTCATCGCCGCAATAGAAAAAGACCTGAATTACAGGACGGCAGAAAACTACGCCGCTATCGAAAACGCTGGAAAATTGAACGTCTTTTTGCCTGGCTCGGTGCATACCGGCGATTGGTTGTGAGATGGGACCGTGATCCCAATATCTACAACGCTTTCTTCCATCTCGCTTGTATTATGATCCTCGTCAGGAGGTTATGAAACAGCTTCTAGTAAGAAAGCCCTTTGGCAAAATGCATACAAATTCTAATCGCCACGTCTAATGCTTTTTTGCGTTCCATTACTCTCTCCTTTTAACACATGGGCACAGCTATAAACTCACCCCGCCCTTTTCTCCCCCGGTGGTTATCGCAGGTTGTCGGGCCAGCAGAGGAGCGGCCCCTTGCGCAGGAGATCGAAACCGTACTTGTCGCGGATGGAGTCCACCGTGCCGTAGAGCCGCTCCTCACGTTTCTGCATCTGCACGGTGAACAACCCGTACTGGCTGTCGGCCGGACGAAGTCTGCTCAGCGTAACGCCCAGCAGCCGCACTCTCACTCTCCGCTCCAGCAGCGGGACCATCAGCGCCCGCGCCTGCGCGAAAATTTGCTGATCCGTGCATGTGCCGGGCGAGGAGGAATCCGAGCGGGTAAGAGTCTTGAAATCCGAGTAGCGCAGGCGCAACGTGACAGTGCGACCCACCATCCCCTTTTTGCGCACCCGCGCGCCCACCTTTTCACTCAGACGGTAGAGCACGGCGGTCAGAAACGCGCGGTCGAGAGTGCTCCGCCTGAACGTGACAGAGTTGCCCACGCTTTTGACCGCCGCACGCTCCGGCTCCACCCGCCGGCTGCCGCAGCCACGGGCCATCTTGTAAAGCCAGTGTCCGGCCATCCCGAACGCCCGCTCCAGCAGGGGCTTTTCCAGTTGTTGAAGGTCTCCCACCGTGACCAGACCCATCGCACGCAACCGGCGCCCCAGTACCTCGCCAACCCCCGGCACGTCGCCAAGCGGCAACCGGGCCATGAACTGCCGCTCGCGTCCGGGGAGCACCTGCAATAGCCCCGAGGGTTTGGCACACTTTGAGGCCACTTTAGCCACCAGGCGGTTTGTGGCCAGCCCGGCCGAGAGATCGAGTCCGAACGTTTCGCGCACCTCGGCCAGAATCCGGTCCACCGTACCCAGCGCCGGGCCGTAGCAGCGCTCACAACCGCTCAGGTCCAGGTAGGCCTCGTCGATCGAGGTCATCTCCACCGCCGGCGCCCAGGATTCAAATATTTTGCAAATTTCACGCGAGACCTTACCGTATATGCCCGGGGTCCCCGGCACGAACACAGCCCGGGGGCAAAGTTTGCGGGCGGCGGCAATCGGCATGGCGGAGTGAATCCCGTAGCGGCGCGCCTCGTAGGAGGCCGAGCTTACCACCCCGCGGTCACCCAGGGCGGAGCCGCCGACCACCACCGGCCTGCCCATCAGCGAGGGATCGCGGGTGCGCTCGACCGCCACGAAAAAACAATCCATGTCAATATGGACGATAGCGGGCATTGCTGCGCCCACCTGCGGCGGCTGCCTCAATGACGCACAGCCGGAGTCATCGCCATCCGCAGCCGTCCGCCCCAGCGCCGCATGGCCGCCACCATCCCGGCGCGGTCGGTGCAGATACGCTCGTCCAGCAGTACCAGCTTGCAGCGGTCGGGCCGTCCCTTGCAAATCATTCCATAAGCCACCAGTTTGCTCATTTTTCTCTCCCCATAAAAGCGTTTCAAACACTACGGGCGTTGAATATTTTCAATGCCCCTCGTTCAGTACTTACGAAGAACGCCGATCACCACGCCCTGGATGCGAAACTCGCCCCCACGTACAATTATCGGCTGCATGTTGACATTGGCCGGTTGCAGGCGCACACTGCCGTCGCTCTGGCGGTAGAAGCGCTTGAGCGTGACCTCGCCCCCGCCGATCAGGGCCACCACGATCTGGCCGTCGCGAGCCGTGTCCACCTGCTCGACAATCACGTAGTCGCCGCTGCGGATCTGCTCGTCGATCATCGAGTCCCCCTCCACCTGGAGCACGAACGTGGGCCGACGGCCCACCATGCTCTCGGGAATCTCCAGTTCCTCCGGAGTTTCCAGCGCCTCTATCGGGTGGCCCGCGGCGATCCTTCCCAGCAGGGGCACGGCCACGGCCAGGGGTTGTGGCCGGGGCAGGGAAACCGATTGCTCACGTGGCTGCTCCACCAGCTCGATGGCGCGGCTGCGGTTGGAGCCGCGACGGATCAGGCCCTTGGCCTCGATGTTGGAGAGGTGCTTGTGGACCGTGGCCGGGGAACTGAGCTCGAATTTTTTGCCGATCTCCTCCAGAGTGGGAGCATAACCCTGGGCCGCCACGTGCTCGCGGATGAAATCGAGAATCTGTTTCTGGCGCCTGGTGAGGTACATCGTGGCCTCCCGGCTGAATTCGTGGAGATTGCCCTTGCCGGCAAAACTGCGTCCCGCTATGAACTACCCCCCGGCAAGCCGCGAGGAATTCTTTTCGATTAAAACTACCGCCCCGAAACGAATAAAAAGCGAAAGTCTGCTTTATTATAGGCGAACAAAAAGCGAAAGTCAAGGGTAGGAAAAGTTTTTTTTATTTTGCGGGCAAAGTTAATTTTTAAGATTACCCTTGCCAAAAACACCCCGATGTGCTTAAATTTCACACGTTTGGAAAACTAACGTAGAATGGCGCCACAGGAGGAATGTCTTGCCTAATAAAGCAATTCTGAAGCAGAAGATCGCCAAGTACAAAGAGACGCTGGCCGAGCTGGCCGGTAAAGCCGGCCAGGAAGTGGAGAGCCGCAAGTTCAGCAAGCTGCTCAGGCGCTCCCAGCGCACGCTGGCCAAGCTGATCAAAGACGAGGAGCGTCACGCCACGGCCCAGGCCAAGAACCACGCCAAGAAGGCCGAGGCGGCCAAGAAAGAAGCCCCGGCTGAAGAAGCTAAGCCCGAAGCTCCGGTAGAGACCAAGAAAGAAGAAGCTCCGGTAGAGGAAGAAAAGTCCGAGGCTCCGGCAAAGGAAGCTCCTGCCGAGGAAGCTCCCGTAAAAAAAGCCCCGGCTGAAGAAGCTAAGCCCGAAGCTCCTGCCGAGGCCAAGAAAGAAGAAGCTCCGGTAGAGGAAGAAAAGCCCGAGGCTCCGGTAGAGGAAGCTCCTGCCAAGGAAGCTCCCGTAAAAAAAGCCCCGGCTGAAGAAGCTAAGCCCGAAGCTCCTGCCGAGGCAAAGAAAGAAGAAGCTCCGGTAGAGGAAGAAAAGCCCGAGGCTCCGGCAAAGGAAGCTCCCGCCGAGGAAGCTCCCGTAAAAAAAGCCCCGGCTGAAGAAGCTAAGCCCGAAGCCCCGGCCGAGGCCAAGAAAGAAGAAGCTCCGGTAGAGGAAGAAAAGCCCGCCGAATAGCAGCGGCACAGGCGGCCGGCGCGGCGGCAAGAGACAATCCACCAGTAGCGAAAGGAGACCCCGATGGCTGCGGAACACGTAGGCGGCGATGGGTCGGCGACAGTCCGTTTCGGCGATTACCTGGTGGAACAGGGCCTGATCAAACCTGACCATCGTGACGACGCGCTGGCGATCCAGGAAACAGTGAACCAGAAGCTGGGACTGATGGCCACGATGGACGAAATACTCACGGTGTCCCAGGTCTATACGATCCTTGAGGAGCAGCGCCGCTCGGGACAGCCGTTCGGGGAGGTGGCCCGGAGGCTTAACCTGCTCGACGGGGAGCATCTGGAAAAGCTGCTGGACAGGCAGGGCAAGCTGAGACTGCGGGTAGGTGAGATACTGGTGGGACTGGGCTATCTCGATCATAGCCAGATGGAAGCCGCACTGGACCAGTTCAAGCAGGATTTTTGCTGACAAGACCGAGTCTTACCCAACCAAACTAGCATGGGCAACAGATCAAGAAAAAAGGCCCATCCGGAAGAATCCGGATGGGCCTTTTGATATTTTCCGCTCTAATACGGGTTGCCGCTTCAGATCAGGCTGCGGGTCCGCATCGCCTTGTAGGTCCTCTCCATCGCCACATCGCAGGCGGCCTGGCTGAAGCTGCCGGCTATTTCCCGGCGCTCGTTCATCTCGGCCCACATCGTGTCGAACTTCGTCTCCAGACGCTGGAACACCTGCTGACGGTTGAACCTGACTCCACCCACGCCCTGCTTGTACTCCAGATCGGAGGCGATCACACCGCCGGCGTTGACGTAGTTATCCGGCAAAAGGTTGACACCGCGCTGTTGCAGCATACCCATCGCCTCCCAGGAGACAGGCATGTTGGCCGCCTCGACCAGCACCAGCTTCACACCCAGAGCACCGACATTGCCCTTGTCGATCACGTGGCCGCTGGCCGCCGGGATCAGCACGTCGGCCTCCAGGGCAAACAAACCTGCGTTGTCTATCGTGTGCTTGTCGTCGAAACCCTTGACCGTACGGTGCGCCGCGGCGTATTCCATCAGCCCCGGGATGTCGATCCCCTCGGGGTTGTAAACGCCGCCGTAGAAATCGGTGACCGCCACTACCCGGCAGCCCTCGCGATGAAGGTAGTGGGCCGCGTAGCTGCCCACGTTGCCGAAACCCTGCACGGCGACCGTGACATCCGCGGGATTTTTCCCCACTTGCTCCAGGTACTTGAGCGTGGCGTAGGAAGTGCCGAACCCGGTGGCCTCGCGGCGGCCGGGCAGCCAGCCCTCGATTCCCTCCGGCTTGGCCGTGACAACGGCCGGATCGTGGGTCTTGTTGTAGAACAGCATCATCTCCGCGCCGCTGCTGCCCATATCGGGGGCGGGCACGTAGGTGCGCACCAGGCCGCGCTCGACAAAGTGGTCTACAAACTCGCGCATGATATGGTCCTTGAGCCGGTCCATGAACGGGTAGAAGTCCACCTTGAGCTTGTCCTTGAGGCCCTCGTAGAGCTTGTGGAAATCGACCTTGATTCCGCTCTTGCCGCCGCCCAGCTCGAGGTCCGCCAACGAGGTCTTGAGCGTCATCAGCCGCGCCAGCTCGGTGGTTTCCCAGATATTGACGTCCGGGTCGATCCGGATACCGCCTTTGAACGGGCCGCGCG
This sequence comes from Gemmatimonadales bacterium, assembly GCA_024278175.1. Lineage (GTDB taxonomy): Bacteria > Gemmatimonadota > Glassbacteria > GWA2-58-10 > GWA2-58-10 > JAJRTS01. The sequence goes on from JAJRTS010000101.1 coordinate 5,106, forward strand.
CGCGGTTGTGCAGTACGATTCCGCTGGAGATATTGAGCACCTCGCCACCGATCTCCACCGGCAGACGCTGGTAAATAAAAGCGTAGGGTTTCTCGATCTGCAGGTACTCACTTCGTGAAATACCCAGACGCCTGGCGCTGTCCTTCATCAGGATCCCGGAGCGGCTCTCCGGCTCCCTGCTGCAAATAAACTTTTCGATGTTTTTTAAATACCGGTCCTCGTTCTTCATCAGGTCTCCCCCGCTTTTACCGGCGGCTATCCTCATCGGGGATGAGTATTTGAAAAAACTTATCGCTAAGGAAATGCCGGACATCCAGCATGGCTGCGTCCGGCGCTTCCCCTGTGAATTAACACCGCCAATCTACTATAATACTACAATCAGATCAAAGAGAATCCATGATCCTGATCGTGTGGGCGGGCTGCAGCATGATTTCGCGGTGGTCGATAGCGGCCACGGCCGCGGCCAGCGCTCCCACCGTGGTCTCGTGGGTAATCACCACCAGCGGCACTCCCCGCTCCGGGTCAACAGTGTTCTCGCGCTGCACCACCGAGGCGATACTGATCCCCCGGCTGGCCAACTCGCTGCTTACAGCGGCGATTACTCCCGGTTGATCCTTGACCGTAAACCGCGCGAAATAGCGGCAGCGTACGTCATTGCGGTCCACCACGGGAAGGTCCAGCCGGGGCTGGGAGAGCAGGCTCGGCACTCTTTCGTGGTTGAGCAGGGTGAACAGGTCACCCACCACCGCGCCGGCAGTGGGCATCATACCCGCGCCCTTGCCGATAAAAAGCTGCTCGCCGTGGGCCTCGCTGTTGATCGCCACGGCGTTGAACTCGTTGTTTACCTGGGCCAGCGAACCTGACTGAGGGATCAGCGCCGGTCCGACCCAGATTTCCAGCTTACCGTTGACCCGGTGCGAGTGCGCCACCAGCTTGATCCGGTAGCCCATTTCCAAGGCAGACTGCACGTCCACGTTACTGATCCCGGTAATCCCCTGCAGATCGATCTGAGCCGGGAGCACGGGAGTGCGAAACGCCTTGCGGACCAGGATACACAGCTTCTGGGCCGTGTCCATCCCGCTCACGTCCAGGGTGGGATCGGCCTCGGCGAACCCCTTGCGCCGGGCCTCGTCCACGGCCTGTTCACCGTCCATGCCCGGCACCTGCTCCATCCGGGTCAGGATATAGTTGCACGTGCCGTTCAGGATCGCGTTGATCGAGAGCACCCGGTCGCAGGCCAACTGCTCGCGGATCACCTGGATAATCGGCACGCCCCCGGCCACGCTGGCCTCGAACAGCAGACGCGCATCGCCGCGGGTGGCCCGCTCGTGAAGGGCGTCGCCGTGAAGGGCGATCATGTATTTATTCGCCGTCACCACGTCTTTACCGGCGTCCAGCGCCATTTCAACATATTTTTTAGCCGCGCCCACGCCGCCGATCAACTCGACTATTACGTCGATATCCGGATCGTTGACCACCGCATCCGGATCATCGGTAAGCAGCGCGGGATCGACTTTCACCTCGCGCTCACTCACCAGGTCCGTATCGGCCACTTTAACCAGTTTTATCCTGCCGGACAGACCGAACTCCGGCGCGGTGAGCATTTTGATCACACCCGAACCGATTGTCCCGTAGCCCAGCAGGCCCACTTTCAATAGTTCCGACATCCAGCCTCCCCAAACGGACACAAACCACGTTCCGCTCGTATTTTCATTCCCGTGCGCAACCTGCGCATCTGTCAGTTTCCCAGTTCCCTGGAGCGGAGCGTGGCCGCCTCCACCGCCCGGATCACCACATCGGTCAAACGCCCGGACTCCAGTTCGTGAAGTCCGGCGATAGTGGTGCCGCCCGGCGTGGTAACAGCGTCGCGAAGCCTGGCGGGATGTTCGTTCTCCCGCTGTTCCAACATCACGGCCGCACCCTTGACTGTCTGCACGGCCAGCCCTCTGGCCTGATCAGCGGGCAGACCCACTTTAAGCCCGGCCTGGATCAGCGCTTCGACAAACATGAATACGTAAGCCGGGCCGCTACCCGCCAGCCCCGTTACCGCATCGATCAGCGTCTCGGGCAGCTCGACCACCGTGCCCGCCGCTTCCAGCACGCGCCGCGCCGCCGCCACGGAGTCCCTGCCGGCATTGGAGCCGGCCGCGATCGCCGTGGCAGATTCGCCCACTGTAGCGGCTATGTTGGGCATCGCCCTGATCACAGCCACCCCGTCAGGCAGTTGCTCCTCCATGGCCCCCAGAGTAATCCCGGCGGCTATCGATACGACAGTTTTACCCGGAGTCAGCGCTCCGGCGATCTCACCGAGCACATCGGCCACGGCCCAGGGCTTAACAGCCAGCACAATTACCGCACACTGGCGAGCCAGCGTGAGCGAATCCGCGGCGCGCACGCTCAATTTCGCACACAACTGTTCGCAACGGGCGCTGTCCGGCTCACAGATCAGAAGTTCCCCCGGGCCGGTAATTCCCGCCTTGAGTACGCCGGCGATCAGGCTCGCGCCCATCTTGCCCGCGCCGATAAAACCCAGCGGCGTGATCTTGCTCATCATCCATCACCATCATTAAAAGTAAGACCGCGAATCCCGGCCGCACACTATTGCAAGAACGGTACCGCCCGCGCATCCGGCCGGGCAAAACAAATCAGCTTCAGAAGCCCAGGATCTCGTCGATCGCACCCAGCACCTGGTCGATATCCGCCATCGTGAGCTGGCCCATGTGGGCGATCCGGAAGGTTTTGTCCTTGAGGTCGCCGTAGCCGTTGGAGATCACCATCTCGCGTTTGGCCAGTTCCTTGTTCAGCGCGGAGATATCCGTGCCGCGGGTGTTCTCGATACAGGTCAGCGTCTCGGAGCGGTAGCCTTCCTGGGTGAAAATTTTGTAATTCTGCTCCGCCCAGGCGCGCACCCGCCCGGCCATCTGCTTGTGACGGTTCCAGCGGTTCTCCAGACCCTCTTCAATAATCAGCTCCATCTGTTTCTTCATCGCGTAGAGGTGCGGAATCGAGGGGGTGATATGGGTCTGGTTCTTGGCGTAGGTTTTCTCGACCGCCAGGAAATCAAAATAGAAGCCACGGTTTTCAATCGTGCGCGCCTTTTCCAGCGCGCGCTCGCTGATAGCGGCCACGCCGAAACCCGGAGGTAGAGCCAGGGCCTTCTGCCCGCTGGCCAGGATCACGTCCACACCCAGCTTGTCGACCTCGATTTTCACGCCCGCCATGCCGCTCACGCTGTCTACCAGAATCGACACGTCGGGGTACTGCTCACGCATCATCTCGCAGATACCGGAGAGATCACTCATCGCGGCGGTGCTGGTCTCGTTGTGAACCATCGTGATCGCATCGACGTCCTTGTTGGCGGCCAGGGCCTCGTCGACAATCTCCGCGCTAAAACCGTTGCCCCAGGGAATGTCCACGGCTACGGCCTGCTTGCCGTTGGCCCCGGCGATCTGGCAGAAACGCTTGCTGAACGCGCCGTTGATAAAACTGACACAGCTTTTGCGCACGCAGTTGCGCACGGCCGCTTCCATCAGCCCGGTGCCGCTGGAGGTGGAGAGGAAGATCATGTTTTTGGTGTAGAGCATCTCCTGGACCAGCGGGATAATCGAGCCGATCAACGCGCTGCACTCCGGAAAGCGGTGCCCGATCATCGGCCGGCTGAGTTCGGCGAGAACCTCGGGAGCCACTTCCGTGGGACCGGGAATAAAGAGCTTCTTGTGGTCGGCCATCGTAATCTCCTGACACTTTGATGATAATAACACTGGCGATGTCGTAAGAAGTCCGATTTGCCGATGGCAAAGTAAAAAGCTTCAGATCCGAGGCGCGTAGATTTCGAGAAATGAGGTGTACTTACGGTACGCCGCAGTGACGAGATAATCTGACGCAACGAAGTAGATGGACTTTTTACGAAGCCATCAAACATTGATAAACCGGCGCGGCCCAATTAGCCGCCCGGGCCTGGTGGACTGCCTTATGTGTGGTAGTCCGCGTTGATCCTGATATAGTCGTAGGTCATGTCGCAGGTCCAGAACCTGCAATGCTCATCGCCCATGCCCAGTTCGATCCTGATCAGCACTTCGTCCCCCTCCAGCGGCGCGGCCAGCTCCGCCGCGGACGTAGCGGCGGGCTCCCCGGCCAGAAACGCCGGCAGGTCGCCGAAATAAATATTGACCGAATCCGGGTCGACATCCACTCCACTATAACCCACCGCGCTTACAATGCGGCCCCAGTTAGGGTCCTTGCCGAACACGGCGGTTTTGACCAGCGGGCTGTTGGCCACCGAACGGGCCACCCGCGCCGCGTCCCTGCCACTGGCCGCGCCACTCACCTCGATCTCCACCAGCTTGGTCGCGCCCTCGCCGTCGGCGGCGATTTTTTTTGCCATTAATATTGCAGCCCGCTCCAGAGCTTCGCAAAACCGCTCGAATCCCGGACTGCTTTCGTTCTCGATTTTCGGCGCGCCGGATTTGCCGTTGGCCAGCAGGAACACGCTGTCGTTGGGGCTCTGGTCGCCGTCGACACTGATCATGTTGAACGAGCGCCCGGTAACACGCCGCAAGGCCAGCGCCAGCGCCAGCGGGCTGAGAGCGGCATCGGTGGTGAAAAACGCGAGCATGGTGGCCATGTTGGGATGAATCATCCCCGAGCCTTTGGCCGCCGCTCCGATCGTTACGGTAACACCACCCAACTCAAAAGTAAGCGCAAGGTTTTTTTCCACCGTGTCGGTGGTCATGATGGCGCGGGCGAATTTTTTTCCGCTCCCGCCGTCGCCGTCGCCGAGCAGGCCGCCAAGTTCTTTCAGGCCGCTTTCCAGTTTTTCCATCGGCAATTGCTCGCCGATTATACCGGTGGAGATCACCAGCGCTTTGGCCCGCCCGAGAGCGAACACTTCCCGCGCCAGCTCCGATGTGCACCGTACATCGCGCTCTCCCTGTTCGCCGGTGCAGGCGTTGGCGTTCCCGCTGTTGACCACCACGGCGCGCACGTTAGCGGCCTCCCCGGCCAGCACGTCCTTGCAGAACCGCACGGGGGCGGCCTGCAGGCGATTGGTGGTAAACACTCCGGCGGCCGCGCAGGGGACATCCGCCACCAGCGCCGCCAGGTCGGGCAGGCCGCTGGCCTTGATCCCGCAGGCGATACCGGCGGCGCTGAAACCGGGCGTGGAATCCACCGAGCCGCTAGAGTCTATCTCCAGGTTCATGTCTCTTGCCCGCCGTCCTGTTCAGCTTCCCCGAGCACTTTGGTAAACACATTGATAAAAAAATCGATCTGCTCGTTGCTGATCACCAGCGGCGGCACGGCCCGGATCACCCTGGGCCCGGCCACGCAAACCAGCACGCCGCGCTCGCGAAAGCTCCCGACCAGCGGGCCGGCATCCACTGTAAGCTCCACGCCGGCGAGCAAGCCCAGCCCACGGATGGCAACGATCAGCGAGGGGAATTGCCCGGCGAGTTCCTCCAGACGCTGTAAAAGATACTCGCCCCTGGCCTGTACCGCTTTAAGGAACGATTTTTTCTTCAACTTCCTGAACACCTCGATGGCGGCGGCGCTGACCACCAGCCCTCCGCCGAAAGTGGTGGCGTGGTCGCCTTTCTCGATAGCCGAGGCCGCCTTCTCGTTGACCAGCACCGCGCCCATCGGCAGGCCGCCGGCCAGCGGTTTTGCCAGGGTCAGCAGGTCCGGTTTGACACCGGAATGTTCGTAGGCGAACAGCTTGCCCGTGCGCCCCAGCCCGCACTGGACCTCGTCGAAGATGAGCAGCACGTCGCGGCGGCGGCAGACGTCGGCCAGGTCATGAAGGAACTGTGTGTCCGCCTGGTTCACTCCGCCCTCGCCCTGCACCGGTTCGACAATCACCGCGCAGGTGTCGACCCCTATCTTAGCCTCCGCGTCTCCGGCATCGCCGAAACGGGCGAACCGCGCTCCCGGCACCAGCGGCTCAAAAGGCATCCGGTATTTCTTGCGGTCGGTAAGCGCCAGGGCTCCGAACGTACGCCCGTGGAACGAGCCGGTAAACGCGACAAACCCGGCGCGTTCTCCGCCGGTGTTCTTCTGCGCCCAGCGCCGGGCGATTTTCATCGCCCCCTCCACAGCCTCGGCCCCGCTGTTGCAGAAAAAGACCTTGTCCGCGAACGAGCTGGTGACAAGCTGTTTGGCCAGTTCCACGTGCGGCGCGGTATAATAGAGGTTTGAGCAGTGGATCAGTTTTTCGCTCTGCCGGGCGATAGCGCGGATAAGGTTCTTGTCGCCGTAGCCCAGCGCGTTGACCGCGATCCCGCTGACCATGTCCAGATAGCGCTTGCCCCCGGTGTCGTAGAGATAGCAACCCCTGCCGTGGTCCAGCACAATCGGGGGACGAACATAGGTGCCGAGAATATATTTTTCTTCGTCTTTGATAACCTGCTGTATTTTATCCATTATCGGAGCTCTGTCAGGGCTTGGAAAGATGGGAACGAAACAGAAGAAGATAAGATAAAATATAGTACTCAAAGCCGCAAAGAAAAGTTAACGCCGGATTAAATATTACGCCGTGTCTCAAAACAATCCAGCTAAAACCGGAGCGGGGCGGACCATCAGGCCCGCCCCGCAGTGGCCGGAATCATCGTTAAATTCCTGCCCGTCAACCAGGCTCAGCCAAACAGGTCAATTCCCTCGGCGCTATGCAGGGCGCGAAACTCCCTGAGCAACCCGGCCGTAAGCGGCCCCGGCCTGCCGTCACCAATCGTCCGGCTGTCAACACTGATCACCGGCATCAACTCGGCGCCGGTACCGGTGAGGAAACACTCATCGGCACAGTACACATCGTGGAGCGTGAGCGTACACTCCACCGCCGGGATCTCCAGTTTTTGCGCAAGTTCCAGCACCACCGCACGGGTAACACCCGCCAGGATCGGAAATTCCAGGCCCGGAGTGAGCAGCTTGCCAGCCTTGACGATAAAAATATTGTCCACGCTGCACTCAGCCACGTTGCCGTTGCAATCGAGCATCAGGGCCTCGCCCACCCCGGCGATATTGGCCTCCATTTTGGCCATGATACTATTGAGGTAATTCAGGCTCTTGGCTCGCTGGTCCAGCATATCCGGCCGGATCCGGCGGGTGGAGGAGGTGATGATTGGGATACCCTGAGCGTAGAGTTCCTCGTCGTAAACCGTGATCTTATCGACGATGATGATCAACGTGCTTTGCCCGCACTTGCGCGGGTCGATGCCCAGGTCGCCGCTGCCGCGGGTGACCACCAGCCGGATATAGGCGTCGCGCACGCCGTTAGAGCGCACGGTGTCCTCCACGGCCCGCTCGAGTTCAGCGCGCTCCAGCGGCAACTTAAGCCGGATTATCCGCGCGCTTTCGAACAGGCGGTCCATGTGTTCTTTATAGCGAAAAATCCGCCCGGAGTAGACTCTTAACCCCTCGAAAATACCATCACCGTAGAGCAGGCCGTGGTCAAACACGCTGATTTTTGCCTCGCTCTTCGGGTACAGCCGGCCATCGATATAAACCTTGGGTTCCATATAGCATTGGTCCGTTCAAAACGTGTAAAAAACGGTCACGAGGAAAGCCTGGTCCTGCGCCGGACGTTTGTCCGGCGCAGGACGAGCTTATGCTTTCAGCCGCCGGAGCCGTTTAGCCCAGGGCCGGGCCGCGGGATTTGAGCAGCTTGTAATTTACACTGTCGGTGAGCGCCTGCCAACTGGCCTCCACAATATTGTACGAGACGCCGACAGTGCCCCACTTGTTTTCACCGTCGCCGGACTCGATCAGCACGCGCACCATCGACGCCGTCCCGCTGCCCATCGGCAGCACCCGCACCTTGTAGTCGAGCAACTGCACCTCGGAGAGCTCGGAGTAAAACTTCTCGAGCGCCTTGCGCAGGGCGTGGTCGATAGCGTTAACCGGGCCGTTGCCGTGGGCGGCGGTGTGTTCCGTCTGGCCGTCCACCTTGACGACAATAGTCGCTTCGGAACTGGGCACACCTGTGACCACGCGTTTCTCGTCGATCACACGGAAGCTCATCACCTCGAAAAACTGCGGCAGCACTCCCTGGGCGCGTTTGATCAGCAGCTCAAAACTGGCCTCGGCGCCCTCGTACTGGAATCCCTCGTGCTCCAAGTTTTTCAGATTCTGGAGGATTTCCAGCACCAGCGGGTCCTTGCTGTCGATATCGATCCCCAGTTCCTGGGCCTTGTAGAGCACGTTGCTGCGGCCGGACAAATCGCTGACAAGCACCCGGCGATGGTTGCCCACCAGTTCCGGATCGATATGCTCGTAGGTTTCCGGATTGCGCACCACGGCCGAAACGTGCATGCCTCCCTTATGGGCGAACGCGCTCTCGCCGACAAACGCCTGGCGCTTGCTGTCGGACATGTTGGCCAGCTCGTTGACAAAACGCGAGAGCTCGCGCAGCTTCTTCAGGTTTTTGTGCGGGATGGCCTCGTGGCCCATCTTGAGCATCAGATTCGGGATAATCGAGATCAGGTTGGCGTTGCCGCAGCGCTCGCCGTAGCCGTTGATCGTGCCCTGGACATGTGTGGCTCCGGCCTCCACAGCGGCCAGAGTGTTGGCCACCGCCAGTTCGCTGTCGTTGTGAGTATGGATGCCCACGGGAACATCAACAGCAGCTACCACCTCCGCGACAACCTTAGCGACAAACGAGGGCAGGCAGCCGCCGTTGGTATCACAGAGCACCAGGCGTTGCGCCCCGGCGTCGACAGCGGCCTTGAGCGTGCTGAGCGTATACTCCGGATTGGCCCGGTAGCCGTCGAACAGATGCTCGGCGTCGTAGATCACGAACCGGTCGTGCTTGCGGAGGAACTTGAGGGACTCGGAGATAGCCCGCAGGTTCTCGTCCAGCTCGGTGCGAAGAGCGTCGCGCACGTGCAGGTCCCAGCTTTTGCCCACCACGGTGACCACTTCGGTTTCCGCGCCGAGCAGGCTGTTGATAATCGCGTCGCCTTCCACCTGTCCACCCACCCGGCGTGTCATGCCGAAAGCGCATGGCCGGGCGTTTTTGAGCGGCTCCTTCTTTACTTCCTCGAAAAACAGGGCGTCCTTGGGATTGGACCCCGGGTAGCCGCCCTCGATATAATGGAACCCGAGTTCATCGAGCCGGTATGCGATCCGCATCTTGTCTTCGAGCGTAAAGGCGATATCCTCGGCCTGGGTCCCATCGCGCAGGGTGGTATCATAAACCTCGATTACTGACATGGAAAACTCCTATTTTTTCATCCAACTCATCATTTTACGCAGCTTGGCGCCCACCTTTTCCACCAGATGCCCGGCGTCCCTGCGCTTGAGGGCGCTGTAAACCGGCCGGTTGACCTGGCATTCCTGCAACCACTGGCGGGCGAACTGGCCACTCTGGATTTCGTAGAGTACTTTCTTCATCTCATCGCGCACGTCCTGGTTGATAATCCTGCGGCCGACAACCAGGTCGCCGTACTCGGCGGTATCCGAGATCGAATCGCGCATGTTGGCGATCCCGCCCTCGTAGATCAGATCGACAATCAGCTTGACCTCGTGCAGGCACTCGAAATAGGCGATCTCCGGCTGGTAGCCGGCCTCGACCAGGGTGTCGAACCCGGCGCGGATCAGCTCGGTCAGTCCGCCGCAGAGCACAACCTGCTCACCGAACAGATCGGTTTCGGTTTCCTCTTCGAACGTGGTCTCCAGCACTCCGCTGCGCCCGCCGCCGATTCCGCTGGCGTATGCCAGGGCCAGCTCACGGGCCTCCCCGGTGGCGTCCTGATGGATCGCGAACAGAGCGGGCACACCGCCGCCCTCGGCGAACACGCGGCGCACCAGATGTCCCGGTCCCTTGGGCGCGACCATGAACACGTCCACGTCTGCCGGGGGTACGATCTGGCCGAAATGGATGTTGAAGCCGTGGCTGAAGATCAGCGCCTTGCCCTTTGTCATATGCCGGGCGATATCTGATTTGTAGATCTGCGCCTGAATCTGGTCGGGCAGCAGGATCTGGATCACCTCGGCGGCCTCGGCGGCCTCGGCGGCGGTTACCGGCTTGAACCCGTCGGCCACCGCCTGCTTGAAATTCGAGGTACCGGCGAGCTCGCTGACAATCACGTCGAATCCGCTGTCGCGAAGGTTCTGGGCCTGGGCGTGCCCCTGGCTGCCGTAGCCGATAATCGCGATCTTGCGTTTCTTGAGCACTGCGGGCTTGGCGTCTTTATCGTAGTAAATCTTCATCCGTCACCTCCACTGGTACATTTGGTTTGAGAATATGAGGTTATAAACCGCTGCTATTTTTTCGCCGCCGCCCGGCCCCGGCGATAATCCGTACCGGGCGGTGAATCACAGCTTAAGATAAAAGCCGGCGGCCTGCCTGCCAATACGCTGCCGCCACGCTCACGCCGACGCCCTGGCGGCGGACCAGTCCGGGCTGCTGCCGCTGTACTCGCGCTTAAGGGCGGTGGTGCCCGTGCGGGCGATCTCCCTGATCCCGAAGGGCTGGAGCATGTTGATACAGGCCTCGACTTTCTTGTGCCCTCCGGTGACCTCGATCGTCAGTGTCCGGGGCGAGATGTCGACAATCTTGGCCTGGAAAATCTCGACTATCTGGATGATCGAGTTGCGCATCGACGCCGTGCAACTGAGCTTGATCAGCGCCAGCTCGCGGTTGACATGCTCATCGAACGTGAGGTCGGTAACCTTGATCACGTTGATCAGCCGGTTGAGTTGCTTGATGATCTGCTCGATCACCATGTCGTCGCCGGAGGTCATGATCGTCATCCGGCTCAGCTCTGGGGTCTCGGTCTCGCCCACACAGATGCTGTCCAGGTTGTAGCCTTTGCCGCTGAAGAGGTTGGAGATCCTGGCCAGCACGCCGAACTTGTTCTCCACCAGCAGCGATATAGTGTGTCGCATTGCGCTCTCCTTAACTGCCTGATTGGAAAAGCCAACCAAGTGTAAATTTATTCATCCCCGCCCCGCCGGAGCGGGCGTACGCGCGAGGGGCGCCCGCCGTCACGGAGCGGGCTGGAATCGCTACTCGATAATATCGGTCGCCATCTTGCCCGGCGGAATCATCGGGAACACGTTCTCGTGACGATACGTGCGGAAGTCGATAAAAACCGGCATGTTTCTGGTCCCGGCAGCTTCCCTGAGAGTGGGCACCACGTCTTCCCGCTTGGTAACCCGCAAACCCTTGGCCCCGTAAGCTTCCACCAGCTTGACGAAATCGGGGTTGGTGTATTCCAGGCAGGTATGGCTGTAACGCTTGCCAAAAAACAACTCCTGCCACTGGCGGACCATGCCCAGGAAGCCGTTGTTCAGGATACAGACGATAACCTCCAGACGCTGGCTGACCGCGGTGGCCACTTCCTGGCAGGTCATCTGGAACCCGCCATCGCCCACAATGGCGACAACCTTGCCCTTGGGCCCGGAGAGGGCCGCGCCGATAGCGGCCGGAAAACCGAACCCCATCGTGCCCAGACCGCCGGAAGTGATATGCGTGCGCGGTTTGACGAAATTGTAGTGCAGCGCCGTCCACATCTGGTGCTGGCCGACATCGGAAACCACCACCGTATCGTCACCGCAGACCTCGTGGATTTTCTCGATCACGTACTGGGGCTTGATCACCGTGCCGTCGTCATCGTATTTGAGCGGGTGACTCTCCTTCCAGTGCCCGATCAGCTTCAGCCACTCGGCCGTATCGGACTTTTTGACCATCGGCAGCATTTTCTGCAGCACGCTCCTGCAGTCGCCCACTATCGGGTAGTCGACCTTGATATTCTTGCTGATCGAGGCCGGGTCGACATCGATGTGGATATGCCCGGCCTTGGCGGCGAACGCATCGACCTTGCCGGTCACACGGTCGTCGTAGCGGCTGCCCACGGCGATCACCAGGTCGGCCTCGTTAACGGCCATGTTGGAGTACCAGGTGCCGTGCATGCCCAGCATACCCAGGCTCAGCGGATCGTTCTCGGGAAACGCGCCCAGCCCCAACAGGGTGGTGGTCACCGGGATTTTCGCCTTGCGGGCGATTTTGGTCAGTTCCTGCGAACAGTCGCTGAGCACCGCGCCGCCACCCACGTAGAACACCGGCCGCCGGGCCCCGGCCATCGCTTCCGCGGCCTTCTTGATCTGCTGCACATGGCCATGGCGCGTAGGCTTGTAGCCCGGCATATCGGCTTCCTCCGGGTATTCGAATTCGCACTCGGAAAGCAGCACGTCCTTGGGCATATCTATCAGCACCGGGCCGGGGCGGCCGGTTGTGGCGATATAGAACGCCTCCTTGATCGTGGCCGCCAGGTCCTCGACATTGCGCACCAGGTAGCTGTGCTTGGTGATCGGCCGGGTGATACCGATAATGTCCACTTCCTGGAACGCATCGTTGCCGATAGCGGTGGTCGCCACCTGGCCGGTGAAATGCACCACGGGGATCGAGTCCATGTACGAGGTGGCGATACCGGTGACCAGATTGGTGGCCGCGGGCCCGGAGGTGACCAGGCAGACGCCCGGCCTGCCGCTGGCCCGTGCATACCCGTCGGCCATGTGCTGCGCGCCCTGCTCGTGACGGCAAAGCACAAGCTTGGGACGGGAGACATTATAGATCTTGTCGAACACGGGGATTACCACGCCGCCGGGGTAGCCGAAAATGAAATCGACATCCTCCTCTATCAGGCTGCGGATCATCACTTCCGAGCCCGTCAGCACTTTCTTGTCCAGCAGCGGATTAATCTCCGGCCTTTTCTTCCGTTTCGGTTTCTGATCCTTGACTGTCGGCATGAACACCCCCGTTGTGTTTGGCGTGGCTGAGCGACGGGCGGACAAGTCCCGGCGCGTTCAGCCCGTATCATACGTTAAGCTATAATAATGTTTACGGCCGGCAGCGGGCCACCGCCCACGCAACCGCAAATTCGCGCAATAGTATCTGAAGCCTTTCAGGCCCAGTTCCCTTTGGCGAAAATTAAAATCGTATGCTTGTAATCTTCTTGGAGCGCCGGGACCGGGCTTGTTTTGTTAGTGAGCCAGAATCAGGCTCAACAAGCCTATCCCTACGATGGGAAGGATAATCAAGCTGCCCAGAATTACCAAAGAGTCGGCCACCATACCTGAACGCACCACGGCCACGGTCCTTGCGGAGCCACGGCGGAAAGCGTTTTCGGCATAAGCGGCCATCGTCTTCAACTTCCTTCCTGGGCTGAGTTTCCCTGCGGAACTGGGAAAGCGATAAAAGAGATAATAGTGTCAGTATAATCGCGCTGCGCCCGCTTGTCAAGCCCATTATCATTATTTTATCGGCAACGGTAAACCCCGGCTGAAATAAAGTCTGCTGAAACGGCATTTTCCAGCGCCGGGCCGACACGCCGCCCTTAGCTCTCCCGGCCGCCAAACCCTTACCCCGCAAGCATCAAGGCTTCCAGACCCCGCGTTTCCCGGCCCGGAAAGATATTGACCTCTTCCGCCCCGAAGCTTATATTCCCACCGCCATACCGGACCAGCTTCCGTAAGCGGTCAGCATCGAAGGGTTGAAGCTTCAAAAGTGCATGCATCGTTCTTTCATTCAATCTTTACCCGGATAACCATGCCCAGAGCGAGAAAGCAGAACAAAAAAGCCGTTCTCGTCATCGAAGACGGACGCACCTTCCAGGGGACGTCGTTCGGCGCGGAGGGCGAAACCCTGGGCGAAGTCGTGTTCAACACGAGCATGACCGGCTACCAGGAAATCCTCTGCGACCCGTCGTATAACGGCCAGCTGGTAACCATGACCTATCCCCATATCGGCAACACGGGGATTAACCCCACCGATATCGAAAGCCGGGGTGTTCAGACAGCCGGATTCGTGGTCCGCGAATGTACCCGAAACCATAGCAACTGGCGTACCACAGCCGGGCTGGACGAGTACCTTCGCGAGGCGGCGGTGGTGGGAATCGAGGGGATAGACACCCGTGCGCTCACCCTGCACATCAGGGAAAAGGGCGCGATGAAGGGAATTATCTCCACGGTGGATTTCAATTACGAAACCCTGATGAACAAGCTTTACAAATATCCGGGGCTCGTGGGGCAGGACCTGGTTAAAAACGTGTCTACCGTCAAAAGCTACCTGTTCGCTCCGGGCGCCGAGCCTGAAGACATCGCGGATTATTATGATTATACTGTCGGCAGGCCCGGGCAAATGCCGGCCGGGCGGGAGCAAAACGGCCGTGGCGACGACCTGTACGTGGTGGCGATCGACTGCGGGATAAAGTACAATATCCCGCGGATGCTCTCCCTTTTCGGCTGCAGGGTAATCGTGGTCCCGGCCAGCTACAGCGCCGCTCAGATCATGAGCCTCAACCCCGACGGTCTGTTTATCTCCAACGGCCCCGGCGACCCCCAGGGCGTACCGTACGTCATCGCAACCCTGCAAGCAATCCTGACTCATCATACCGACCTGCCCGTGTTCGGTATCTGCCTGGGGCAGCAGTTGCTGGCCCTGGCTTACGGGGGCAAGACCTACAAGCTCAAGTTCGGCCATCGCGGGGCCAACCACCCGGTCAAGGACCTGGCCACGGGCAAGATCGAGGTTACTACTCAGAACCACGGCTTCTGCGTGGCCGGCGACAAGGACGAGAACGGCGTCTGGCACGTGGACGACTGCCCGGAGCTGGAAGTGACCCATCTTAACCTGAACGACATGACTATCGAGGGCTTCCGGCACCGCACAAACCCGGTGTTCAGCGTGCAGTACCACCCGGAGGCCAGCGCGGGCCCGCACGATAGCTGGTACCTGTTCCAACGCTTTGTCGACAGTATCGCCGCGCGTAAGCAGCAGAGAGCCGAGGCTGAAACAGCCCCGGCGTAACGGATATTCCCTACCCTTTCTTTATTAACAGGAGCGCCGCGCCATGACGACAAACCAGAAGTGGCTGCTCGGAATCGCTGTCGCCTTTTTCATGCTGATCGGCGCCGTGGGTTTGATCACCGTGCTGATCGTCGGGCTGGGAACGGAAGAAGGCACGACTCTCTCCGGCGGATTCGGCGAGCGGGTGGGTGTTATCGAGGTGCGGGGAGTGATCGAGGACAGCCGCGAAATCGTGAGCCAGATCAGGACGATGGCCGAGGACGAGCGGGTGAAAGCCGTGCTGGTGCGGGTGGAGTCTCCCGGCGGAGCCGTAGCTCCCAGCCAGGAAATCTACCAGGCGCTGAACGAACTTCGCTCCAGGTACGAAAAACCGGTAGTGGTTTCGATGGGTACGATCGCGGCCAGCGGAGGTTACTATATCGCCTGTGCGGCGGACAGCGTGCTGGCCCTGCCCGGCACGCTCACCGGCTCTATCGGCGTGATCCTCCAGTTCCCCGACCTGCGGGAGGTTTTCCGCAAAGTGGGGATCGGGATGGAAACGATCAAGAGCGGCGATCACAAGGACATGGGTTCACCGTTCCGCCAGATGACCGACAGTGAGCGCAACCTGCTCCAGGAGATGGTGGACGACGTTTACGGGCAGTTCGTGGAAGTGGTGGCCCTGGGACGCGGTATGAGCAAGGACAGTGTGCGCGCGCTGGCCGACGGCAGGATTTTCAGCGGCCGCCAGGCGCTGATGCTCGGTCTGATCGACCGCACCGGCAGCTACCACGACGCGCTGGCGGTCGCCGGCGGGATGGGCGGGATGGGCGATGAGCCGGAGATAACGAAACCGAAAAAGCCGAAAAAGTCGATTTTCGACATCCTGACCGAGGCCGCGGGCAATTTCAGCGACCCGGCCGGACAGATCAGCGCCCTGAGCAGCCCCCGGCTGCTCTACCTGTTCAGGTAATCGGGGCCGGACAGGGCCGGGAATACCGAAACCTGCGTTATTGACATAGCTCGCCACCGTGTGCGCCGGGAGGCGGGACGCCACAACGAACAAACCGCTCACTCCTGCCCCCCCTGCCACCGTGTACGCCGGGACAGCCGCTTGATGTAAGCCGGTGACGACGGGCCGGTGCATGTTCGCTTCATCTGAAGTATCAACGTACAGAGAGGAGTATCAATGTCGATGATTGCTGATTTACAGGCCAGGGAGATTCTCGACTCCCGGGGCAACCCTACTATCGAGGTGGAAGTTATCCTGGACGACGATTCGTTCGGACGCGCGGCGGTTCCCAGCGGAGCCTCCACCGGCGAGTTCGAGGCCGTGGAGCTTCGCGACGGCGACAAGGAGCGTTTCCTGGGCAAGGGTGTGCTCCGGGCCGTGGAGAATGTCAACGAGATTATCGCCCCCGAGGTGATCGGCCTTGACGCCACCAACCAGGCCGTGCTCGACGCTACGCTGATCGAGCTGGACGGGACCGAGAACAAGGCCAAGCTGGGCGCCAACGCTCTGCTGGGCGTCAGTGTGGCCACCGCCAAGGCGGCCGCCGCCTACTGCGGCCTGCCGCTCTACCAGTATATCGGCGGGGTCAACGCCCGGGTGCTGCCGGTGCCGATGATGAACATCCTCAACGGCGGCAGTCACGCCGCCAATAACGTGGACCTGCAGGAATTCATGGTGATGCCCACCGGCGCGGAAAGTTTCTCCGACGCTCTGCGCATCGGCTCCGAGGTCTTCCACTCGCTCAAGAAAGTGCTCGGCGACAAGGGCTACAGCACCGGCGTTGGCGACGAGGGCGGGTTCGCTCCCGATCTTAAGAGCAACGACGAGGCCATCGAGGTAATCCTCGAAGCTATCGAAAAGGCCGGCTACAAAGCTCCCGAAGACGTGCAGATAGCCCTGGACCCCGCTGCCAGCGAGTTTTACGAGGACGGCAAGTATGTGTTCAAGAAGAGTGACGGCTCCCAAAAAAGCAGCGAGGAAATGGTCGCTTTCCTGGCCGACTGGGTAGACAAATACCCGATCGTCTCGCTTGAGGACGGACTGGCCGAGGAGGACTGGGAAGGCTGGGAGATTCTCAACAGAGAACTGGGCGGCAAGGTGCAGATTGTGGGCGACGACCTGTTCGTGACCAACACCAAGCGCCTGGCGCGCGGGATCAAAAGCGGCTGCGCCAACTCGATCCTGATCAAGCTGAACCAGATCGGCACGCTGACCGAGACCCTGGACGCGATCCAGATGGCCAAACAGGCCGGTTATACCAACGTAATCAGCCATCGCAGCGGCGAGACCGAGGACACCACTATCGCCGACCTGGCCGTGGCTGTCAACGCCGGCCAGATCAAGACCGGCTCGATCAGCCGTACCGACAGGATCTGCAAGTACAACCAGTTGCTTCGTATCGAGGAAGAGCTTGGCGATGCCGCCATTTTCTGGGGCAAGGCCGCGTTCTACAACATGAAGTAATTCTTCGCCTGTATTGTTTTGCCGGCCGGTGAGTGACTTCACCGGCCGGCTTTTACTTTTCAAGCGCGCGCGGGGCCACAGTGTGGAGATCGCGACCCAAGCTGTTTATCCTGACCCTGTTCGGCTGCCTGCTGCTGGCCGTGCTGATCGGCGGCGACTATAACGTCGTCTCGATCTGGGGACTATACCGTCAGAAAGAGGACCTGGCCCACGAGGTCGACAGCCTTCGCGTGGAAAACCAGCTTCTGGCCGACCAGATAAAACGCCTGGAAGAAGACCCGCGAGCTATTGAGAAAGTGGCCCGCGAGCGGTTCGGTATGGCCCGTAACGCCGAATCCGTTTACCGGGTACTGCCGGAGTCGGCGGACAGTTTATCCAAGGACTCCACGGAAACGGATAACTGATAAACACGGATTACGCAAAAAGCTTGACATAAGTCGATGTTTTTTGTATAGTTCTGTCACGATGCTCCTGTTAACGACATTGTCGCGGGGTGGAGCAGTCTGGTAGCTCGTTGGGCTCATAACCCAAAGGTCGAAGGTTCAAATCCTTCCCCCGCTACCATATATGGGGATTTACCGTTCAGACGGTAAATCCTTTTTTTTTACGGGCAATTACGGGCGTTATCGCACATTTATTTGACTGTATTGTTCGATTTTGCCACAAACAATTAAAGTTATCTTTGAAGTGGCCGTTATAATTACATGTATAGCATGAGTTCCGAGTTTTGGCACGATATTTGATATAAAATTGGTATCGAGTCAGCCACAGGCGGCATGCTGATCCGCCGCAAAGTTAGAATCGGAACCTGGCATAAGTGGGGCCCATGAGTAAATCGAGCTACAGAGCGAAAACATCTTATTTCCTGGTTACTACAAGCGGAAACCTGCGCAAGATCAGTCCGATGGTTGTGGGGCTGGCTGCGGCTTTGCTGCTTTCCGCGGTGGTCTACATGGGCGGAAAGTGCGTGGTGTACAACAAGCAGTTGACTACCGAGCGGGAGCAGATTCAAACGGAGCTGGCCCGGATGGACACCCGGCACAAGCAGATAGAGGACAACCTCTCCGTTTGCGAGGACAACAGGCAGAAAATTGCCAATCTGCTGTATTTCAACACGGAAGTGGAGAATTCGTCAGATGAAAAATAAAATGTATCTGATGATATTTTATTCTGACGGCCGCTCACGCAATATCGGTATCGACCTCATCCGCGCGGCAAAAATGGCTACCGCCCTGGTGGTTCTGTGCATGGTTATTCTTATCGGTACGGTGGCATATAATTTTTACCAGCTCAGTGATGTCAGGACCCTTTATTCCGTGGCTGTGCAGGAAAATGCGGCCGAGGAAACGAAAATCAAGGGCCAGCTCGTGGCTCTGGAAGATTTCGAGGAAAAAATCTCCTTTTTCCTCGGCGGTGTACTCGAACAGCAGGCCAGTGGTGCGATGGGTGGCGGTGAGGAACTCAATCCGGTGCTGGAAAATGACCTCGAATCAGCCAGCGAAAGCTCAACGATCCGTCGCACCACCAAAAACTACGACTCCCAAACTCCCGATCAGCGGGTTGACTGGCTGAAAATCCGCCTGGCCGAACTGGCCGAGCTGGCGCTGGCCAAGAAAAATATTCTTGACTACACTCCCTCTATCATGCCCACATCCGGCTACACGACCAGCCGTTTCGGCTGGCGGCGCAGCCCGTTCACCGGTCAGCGGCATTTCCACCGTGGATTGGATATCGTCAACAAGCTGGGCACGCCGGTCAAGGCCACGGCTAACGGCAAGGTCGTATTCGCCGGCAAGAAGCAATTCTGGGGCAACACGGTCTGGGTCATGCACCGCGACGGGATTATCTCCAAGTACGGACACATGAGTGAATTCGAAGTGGCCATGGGAGATAAAATAAAACGCGGGCAGGTGATCGGCAAAATTGGAATGAGCGGCAGGACCACCGGCCCGCACCTGCACTACCAGATCGAGATCGGCGACAAGGCTCTGGATCCGATGCAGTTCGTGATCCAGGAGAGCTACAACTAGCAATCAGCCGGCAAGAGTTGTGATTATCAAAGAAAAGCCTTCCCCGCCTACGGGGAAGGCTTTTCTTTTTCTGCTTACTTGCTACGCCTAATATCAGAGGCCGAACAGCCGGGCGATATCATTGGCCGTGGCCAGGATCATCAGCGCGAATACCAGCAGCATCCCCACCTGGATCATCCTCATCCGCTGGTTCACCGACAGCGGTTTGCCGAACCGCACCACCTCGATAGCCAGGAACAGCAGGTGGCCGCCGTCGAGCACGGGGATCGGCAGCAGGTTGAGGATTGCCAGGTTGATACTCAGGATCGCCATAAAGCTCCACAGTCGCCCGCTACGCGCCCACTCACCGGCCATCTGGCCGATCAGCACCGGGCCGCCCAGCGTATCCTTGGCGGTGCTGAGCGAAATGTCCCGGCTCACCAGCCCAACGACCAGATTAGCAAAACTGCCGGTCAGCATCACGGTGACCCGCACCGTATGGCGGGCTCCTTCCACCAGCGATTCGCCCAGCGACATTTTGATCCGCTTCATCGGCCGCTCGATCCCGATCAGTCCGACCTCGCGCAACTCACCTCCGCCCACCGGAATAGTGCCTTTATCGGGCGTGATGTTGAAGCTGATGCGCTCACCGCCGCGGTTTACCACTATTTCCAGCTCTTTACCGGCGCTGGCGTGGATAATCCGCGTCATCTCCAGCCAGCTCGCCACCGGTTGGCCGTCGATCCGCTCGATAACGTCGCCGCGCTCCAGACCGGCCTCGCGGGCGGGCTTACCCGGCACCAGTCCGCCTATCTCGGGGGGCGTATACGGCACCATCGAGGCGGCCAGCAGCCGCCTGGTGGAATCTTCGGGAGTAGAAACGGTCACCCGGTAGGCATCCTCGCCCTGTTCGTTTCCCAGCCGAAGAACCGTGTTGTTTTCGCTGCCGGCAAGCACCTTGGAGACAATGTCATCCCAGCTCTGGACCTCCACGCCATTGACCGCGATCACCCTGGAGCGGTCCCTGACGTTCTCCAGGCCGGGCAGCGCAGCGGCGTTCTGCACGGTTTCGATCACCGTTCCGCCGATAGTGTCCGCGCCCTGAAAAAAGAAAACTCCCTGATAGAGCACAATGGCCAGCAGGAAATTCGCCAGCGGCCCGGCGAAAATTACCGCGAAACGCTGGAGCACACTCTTGTTTTCGAAATGGCGCTGCGGGTCAGTGGTAATTTCCTCCTCGTCCACTTCACCCTCGAGCCCCTCGGCCGGGTCATCGCCGGCCATTTTCACATACCCGCCGAACGGAATCCAGCACAGGGCGTACTCTGTCTCGCCCCAGCGCCGGGCCCAGAACGGCTTTCCCAACCCGATCGAAAAACGCAGCACCTGTACGTCCACCAGCTTGGCGGCCAGGAAATGCCCCAGCTCGTGGATAAAAATCAGCACCCCCAGCACGAATATGGAAACTAAAAGCGTATAAAGCATCGCAATTACCTGCCTTAAGTTAAGAGGGCGGCGAAAGAGTCTTTCACACGCCCGGATGGAAAAGTTTTGCTTTGATCGCCGTCCAGAGCACAACAGGCCGTTCCGATTTTAACGGATTGAGATATTAAATGTTATTAACCTTCTCCAGCTTTAAGAACGGCTCCCATTTCAGTATGCCTGGAACGCCCTTGTCAGCTTGTTTCCCTTTCTTTGAGGTTTTCTTAACTCTAGTAAATTGCTCCCCCACCAGCCGCCATCATCACTTGCCCATAGAGGCGTGGCGGCGCGCCCAACTGTCCGCCTCGAATATCTCCTCCAGCGAGGGTCCCTTAATCCGCGGCGCGGCGGCCAGAGCCTGTTCGATAACCCGCGGGATACCGGTAAAGCCGATCCTGTCCCGGCTGAACAGGTCCACTGCCACTTCGTTGGCGGCGTTGAATACCGCCGGGGCGACTCCCCCGCTTCTGCCAGCTTCGCAGGCCAGATCCAGGCAGGGGAAATTTTCGTTGTCCACCCGCTCGAAGTCCAGCCTGGCCAGCTCGGCGAAATCCGGGATATCGATTTTATTACTCAATCGTTCCGGGTAGGAAAGCGCGTATTGAATCGGGATGCGCATGTCCGGCACGCCCAGGTGCGCCATCACCGCCCCGTCGCCGAACACGGCCATACCATGCACGATCGACTGCGGATGTACCAGCACGTCGATCTGTTCATACCCCAGCGCGAACAGATAGTGCGCCTCGATAACCTCCAACCCCTTGTTGGCCAGGGTCGCCGAATCGACCGTGATCTTGGGCCCCATCGCCCAGGTGGGGTGCTTGAGGCTGTCCCGGTAGCGCACCTGCTCCAGGCGATTTTTGTCAAAGCCCCGGAACGGCCCGCCGCTGGCTGTGATAACAACCCTCTCCAGCCCACCGCCCCCCCCGTGCCCCTCGATCAACTGGAACAGGGCACTGTGCTCGCTGTCCACCG
Organism: Gemmatimonadales bacterium; assembly: GCA_024278175.1. Taxonomy (GTDB): domain Bacteria; phylum Gemmatimonadota; class Glassbacteria; order GWA2-58-10; family GWA2-58-10; genus JAJRTS01. Next base: position 26,827 of record JAJRTS010000101.1, read on the forward strand.
GTATTATTTCCGCGCCCGGCGTTTCAGCGGCCAGCCGCATCAACTGCTCCCCGGCCATCACAAGCGATTCCTTGTTAGCCAGGGCCAGGCGCTTGCCCGCCCTGAGCGCCGCCACCGAGGGTCCCAGGCCCGCCGAGCCGACCATCGCGTTAACCACGATATCCACATCGGGATGGGCGGCCAGTTCCTCCAGCGCGCTGCTTCCGGCGCTGCACTCGATAGCTCCGAGCGAGCGGCTGTCCAGGCCGGCAGCCGCTTCCGGGTCGGCCAGGCAGATCAGGGCGGCGCCGCACCCGCGGGCGGCACCGAGCAGCGTATCGGCGCTGCGCCTGGCCGCCAGGGCAAGCACCTCGTAGTGCCCGTCCTGCTCGGTCACGACCGACAAGCAGTTGCGCCCGATAGAGCCGGTGGCGCCTAATATCGCAAGAGTCTTTGCCATCTGTGTTATCAACCGACCAGTAGTTTAATAATCAGCGTCAGGGGCACAACAAACAGAAAACTGTCGAACCTGTCGAGCAGGCCGCCGTGGCCCGGCAGGATATTCGAGGAGTCCTTCACTCCCACGTCACGCTTGAACACGCTCTCGACCAGGTCCCCGGCGGGAGCAATCACGGCGACAGCGACAGCGTATATCACGGCGGTCTCTGCTCCAAAGAGTCCCATCACACCCGAGCCCACGCCCCAACTGAGCGCAACGGCGAACAGCAGTCCTCCCACAGCGCCTTCCCAGGTTTTGCCCGGACTGAGCCCGGGGCACAGCTTGTGTCTGCCCAGCAGCCTGCCCGCCACGTACCCGCCGATATCCACCACCCAGGTCATCAGGTAGGCCAGCAGCAGCCAGTGTGCTCCGTTGCCGCCATGACGCAACGGGACCTGCAGCGCGAACAGCCCGCCGAAATAAACAATCCCGAACCCCGTTACCGAGATGCGGGAAATAAAACCGTCAGTTTCAACCCCCGAGAACATTGCGGCCACGGCGGCCACGGCAGGCGCGATAAGCAACGCCAGCGGGAAGATCCAGTTATGGTTCAGCTCGGCACCGGCATACGCCGCCACGGGCAGCAAAAAAGCCAGCGCCATCCCGCTGCGCGCAAAAGCGCCGTGGTACTTTATTCTCGCCAGATTATAGAATTCACGGCTGCACAGCAGCGTCTGGGCAGCCACCATCAGCAGCAACGGCCAGGAGCCTAGCCGGATAAGCAGATAGATCGCCGGTGCGCCAACCACACCGACAACAATACGTTGCAGGAGGTTCAACTACTTTCCCTCCCGCAATAGTGTCTTGTTAGCCAGCTTCCACCGCAGCACGATACCCACCGCCTCATACCGAACTCTTGACCATGCCGAACCGCCGCTCCCGCTTTTGAAAGTCGAGAATGGCCTCGTATAAATCGGCTTTACGGAAATCCGGCCAGAGCACGGACGTAATATAAAATTCCGTGTATGCTATCTGCCAGAGCAGGAAATTACTGATCCTCATTTCCCCGCTTGTACGAATCAGCAAGTCGGGATCGGGAAGGCCATCCGTATAGAGCTTTTCCGCGATTTGTTCCTCGCCAATATCGCCGGGATCGAGCTTCCCGGTCGCAATTTCGCGGCCCAGCGCGCGCACCGCGTCAACAATCTCCGCGCGGCTGCCGTAACTGATAGCCAGGTTGAGCACCATCGAAGAGCATGAAGAGGTATATTCCATCGCCTCCTCCATCGCTTCCCTGGCCGCCGGAGCCACTTTTTCCATGCGTCCCAGACACTGCAGACGGATATCGTTTTCTCTAAGGTTGTTTCGCTCACGCTCGATATAGTGGCGCAGCAGGCGCATCAGCACCTTGATCTCGGCCGCCGGGCGCTTCCAGTTTTCCTCGCTGAACGCGTAAAGGGTCAATGCCTCGCAGCCCACATCCCGGCAGCCTTCCACCACGGCGCGCACGGCATGCATTCCGTGCTGATGGCCGAACACGCGCGGTTTGCCGCGTTCCTGCGCCCAGCGTCCATTGCCGTCCATAATAATAGCCACGTGACGGGGAATATTTCCGCCGGAGATTATCTGCTCTTTCAACTGCTGCTCGCTCATTTCTCCACTATCGTTGAATAATCCGTAACAGACAATATAAGTTATCACAAATTCATATTATTAGCAACAAAGGCAGGCCCGAAAGCCTCGGAAGGGCAACAAAAATCCCCGCCGGGAAAACCGAGCGGGGATTTTTCAATGTCTTTATAGTCATACCTTTAGCCAGAGCCTGGCGCAAAACTCAGACTTCCATAATCTCTTCTTCCTTGTGCGCAAGCAACTCGTCCAGCTTTTTGGTAAAATCGGCCGTGAGTTCCTGCACTTTTTCCAGACCGGTGTGCATCTGATCCTCGCTTACCACACTGTCCTTCTCTGCTTTCTTAAGCTCGTCGTTGGCTTCCTTGCGGGCATGGCGCACACTCACCCGGCCCTGTTCGGCGATTTTATGAGCCAGCCGCACCAGTTCCCTGCGGCGCTCCTCGTTGAGCTGGGGGATCGGGATCCGGATCACGCTCCCATCGTTGGAGGGCGTCAGGCCCAGGTCCGAGCTCTGGATGGCTTTCATGATCGCACCAATCTGCGTCTTGTCCCATGGTTGAACCATCAGCAGGCGCGGCTCCGGCGCGCTGACAGTGCCGAGCTGGTTGAGCGGCATCATGGAACCATATGCATCAACCTGAATGTGCTCCAGCAGGCCGGGAGAGGCTTTGCCGGTACGGATTGCCTGGAACTCGTGGCGAATTCCTTCCACCGCGGCTTCCATTTTTCCCTCTGTTTCATTGAGCACTTTGTCGATCATTTTTCGTCCTCCACGATTGTGCCGATATGTTCGCCGGCCACTATCCTTGCCAGCGCCCCCTGCCTGCTCATATTGAATACCTGGATCGGGAGGTGATTGTCCATACACAATGAGATAGCCGTTGTATCCATCACCCTGATTTCCTTCTGGAGAACTTCCAGGTATGTCAGGCGGGGAATGAACTCCGCGGTTTTATCCTTCACCGGATCAGCGGTGTAGATTCCATCGACTTTGGTCCCTTTGAGGATTACCTGGCTTTCCGTTTCAATAGCGCGCAGGACCGCCGCCGTATCCGTGGAAAAATAGGGATTACCGGTTCCCCCGGCGAATATCACTACCCTCTTTTTCTCCAGATGCCTGATCGCCCGCCGGCGGATGTATGGCTCGGCAAGCTGCTCCATCCTGATCGCCGTCATCACCCGCGTGGCCACGCCCCTGGATTCGAGCATGTTCTGCACCGCCAGAGCGTTGATTACCGTGGCCAACATACCCATGTAGTCGCCGGAAACCCGCTCGATGCCGTGCTCGGAAGCCATCGTCCCGCGGATTATATTACCGCCGCCGATAACCAGGCCCAGTTCTACCCCCTGGGCTTGAATGTCTTCTATATCCGTAATCAGAGTTTCGAGACGGCCGGGGGCCAATTTCTGATTTTCCGAGGAGAGGGCCTCCCCGCTCAGTTTCAGCAACACTCTGCTGTACTTTAGTTCGGCCATCAGCGTTCTGGGGATGGAAGAATGGTGCCGGCCCACGCCAGTTTCAGTGCCTGGCGCGGGTCAGTCAGATTAGGACTCTCGCAGCTCACTGGCCGAGTTGGAAACGGGCAAAGCGCCTGACCTGGACGTTTTCGCCCAGCTTACCTGCCAGTTCCTTTACCAATGTGCCGATCGTCCTGTCGGGGTCCTTGACGAAAGGCTGCTCCAGGAGGCAGACTTCCTGAAAAAACTTGTCCAGCCGGCCTTCGACAATTCTCTCGATAACTTTCTCCGGCTTGCCGCTGGCAATTGCCTGTTCCCTGTAGATAGACTTTTCTTTCTCCACTAACGCCGTGTCAATTTCCTCCCGGCTGAGAGCGTCGGGATTGGAAGCGGCGATATGCATCGCTACATCCTTGGCCAATGCCTGGAAATCATCGGTACGGGCCACGAAATCGGTCTCGCAGTTAACTTCCAGCAGGACACCGATCTTGCCGCCCATATGGATGTATGAATAAATGATACCCTCGCGGGCTTCCCGGTCCTGGCGCTTGGCCGCCTTCATCGTTCCCTTCTTGCGCAGGATGTCCGTAGCCTTTTCCTGATCTCCGCCAGCCTCTTCCAGCGCGCGCTTACAATCCATCATCCCCGCCCCGGAGGCCTTGCGAAGAGCCTGTACGGCGGCTGCCGTGATTGCCATTGTTACACCTCACCATAGCTTGCATTTTCAATAATATGGAAATATCGCCAACGCCCGAGCATCCGCCAAAGACAATATTTCAGTCTTTCTTCCCTTCCTTTTCCTTACCCGCCGCCTTAGCCACGGGAGCGGAAGGGGCGCTACTGCCGGCGCTGCTCTTTTTCTCTACAGGTTTTTTAGCCTTTGCTTCTTTCTTCCCGGCAGCCTTGGAAGCGCCGGCATTTCCTTTTTCAGCGGCAGGACCGCTCCTGGCAGCCGGTTTTTTCTCGGCCGATTTCTTTACCGCCGCTGCTTTCGGCTTCTCCGCCGCTGGCGCGGCCTTTGCGCTGTCAGTACCTTTCCTGGCCGGCGCCCTGGCAGAAGCTTTTTTCTCGGAAGCCTTTGCAGAGGACTCTTTGCTGGCCGATGCGCTCTTAACATTATCCACTTTGGGCCCCGGGTGTGTGGCTTGCGCTCCGTGCTGCGGAACGCCGCCCTCGGCCACCGTGCGTTTCTTTCTTGTCCTGCGCCTGGGGCGCTGCCTGCGGCCCTGTTCTCCAGCGCGGGAATCCCCCCCACCCTGAGCCCCTTGGTGCTGCTGCTCCTGCTGCTGTTTCTTCTCGGCCTCACGGCTTGCGGTTTTCTGGTCGTACTCGGCCTTACCGTCAATCACCGCATCGGCGATAGCTTCCGTGACGACTTTCACCGAGCGGATGGCGTCGTCGTTACCAGCCACCGGGAAGGATATTTTTTCCGGATCGGCGTTTGTATCTATCAGAGCGATCAGCGGGATACCGAGCTTGTTGGCCTCCGCCACCGCGATTTTTTCTTTCTGAGCGTCAACCACGAACATCGCGCTGGGGATATCTCCCAGCATCTTGATCCCCTCCAGGGTCTTCTTCAGCTTGTCCAGCTCACGCACCAGCGACAGGCCTTCCTTCTTTGAGCGCACTTCAAACTCGCCCTCGTCGCGCATCCGCTCCAGTTCGCGCAGACGGCGGATGTTCTTTTTGATAGTCTGGAAATTGGTCATCATTCCGCCCAGCCAGCGATCGTTGACATAGTACATGCTACAGCGCTCGGCCTCGTCGCGGATGATGTCCTTAAGCTGTTTTTTGGTACCGACGAACAGAATATTACCGCCCTCGGCGGCGATATCACGAACCTTGTCGGCGGCCACTTTGAGATGGTTGAGCGTTTTTTTCAGGTCGATAATATGAATACCGTTACGTTCGGCGAAGATGAACTTTTTCATCTTCGGGTTCCAGCGACGGGTCTGGTGACCGAAATGAACGCCTGACTCCAATAAATCCTGGATAGTCGGGAATGCCATCAACTCTCCTTCGGGGGATCATCTCCCAATAGAAAAATAACTGCCAGTACGGATGCAGGGACCGCTTCCGGCGCGGCCCCTTGGAAAAAACGGGATAAGTGATAAAGAATTAACGCTTGGAGAACTGGAAGCGTTTGCGGGCCTTGGGCTGGCCGTATTTCTTGCGCTCGACCATTCTCGGATCGCGGGTCAGCAGACCCTCCTTGCGCAAGGGAGAGCGAAAAGACTCATCCAACTCAACCAGCGCACGAGCGAGGCCGAGACGGATAGCGCCGGCCTGACCACTGACTCCGCCGCCCTTTACATTGACCCGCACCTTGTACTGGCCCAGCGTTTCGGTGGCGGCCAGCGGTTGTTCGACCAACTGGACATGGGTAGGCCGGACGAAATAGCCGGTCAATGTGCGGCCGTTGATCTCCCATTCACCCTTGCCCGGGCTGACGAAAACCCTGGCAACGCTGGTCTTGCGCCGTCCTACAGTCAAGACCGTTTTGCTGTCCTTTTCCAAATTACCAACCTCCATAGTTTACTTTTTGCGAACACGAACCGTCATTGCCGGCCCGACCCGCGGCCTGCCGGTCAGGAACCGCTCTTGATTTCCAACTTCTCAGGCTGCTGGGCCTGATGCGGATGGTCCGCGCCCGCGTACACCTTAAGCTTTGTAAGCTGACTGCGGCCCAGACGGTTGTGCGGCAGCATACCTTTTACGGCACGCATGATCACACGCTCGGGATGAGTCTGCAACAGCTTGTCCAGACGGACAGTCTTGGCCCCGCCGGGGTAGCCGCTATGACGGAAGTAGAGCTTCTGCTCCACCTTCCGGCCGGTAAGCCGAACCTTCTCGGCATTGACCACGATCACAAAATCACCGGTATCGAGATGCGGGGCGAAATACGTCTTATGCTTGCCCCTGAGCACCTGGCTGATTTCGCTGGCCAACCGGCCCAGCACCTTGCCGGTGGCGTCCACAATATACCACTTCTTCTCAATATCCTTGGGTGTTACCGAAAATGTCTGCATAAATCCCTACCCGGGGTACTAAAATGCCGCCGTGAAAAAGGAACACAGTTGAAAAAGGCGTGCGGCAGGATCGTAATGCCGCGCGCCGCCCGTTATTATCAGGAAATAGATTTGTTAAATTAACAAGCTGTAAATCTTTTGTCAATAGATTTTTATTTGATTTTCAGTCTTCCCGGCGGCTCCGGCGCGGGATCCTGGTCCACTTTTCGAAGATCGAAAGGGAAACCATCACCCGCAAAACTTTCTCCGTGGGATACGCCGGGTTGTCGATCTTGCGGTCGACCAGCTCCAGGGTCATGTTGAGCAGGCCCTTGTTGCGCCCGAAATAGTTGCCGGCCCCCAGGCTGAACACCCGCTCACCGGCACGAGCGCCATCGAGCTCGTAGCCGTAAGTGGTCCTGCTGTAGCCGGCCCGCAGCGGGAACGCGCGATACCAGGGCTCGCCCTCGCCGCGACGCGGCAGAAGCTCGGCGCCCACGCTCCAGGTCCACTGATCGCCGGACGTAACCGGGTCGGTAAGCTTCAGATTGGACTTGCTCCAACCCTCATACTCAAGATCCGACGCCACCATCAGCACGGAACCGATCCGATGCGAAACGCCCATCCGCCAGTTGGTGGGATATTCCAGCTTACGTGATTGCTCCACGGATACCCCGCTGAACCGGTTATTTTCCCTGTATATCAACTCGCGGTCCTGGTTCCCGCTGGTGGAGGCCGACCAGGAAAAACCCAAATTCGTTCCACCAAACGAAGCGAACAGGCCCAGGGTTGGCCGGACAAAAGAGTATCTATCGTTGAAAGCATCCCGGCTGTTGACGAAATCGCCGCCGGGAGCGAACTGCATGGTACGAGTACGCTCAGCCTTGCCGAACATCCAGTCGATCCCCAGGCCCAGGGCCAGATGATCGCCCAGGTTGCGGGCCACGCTCAACCTGCTCAGGTACAGGCCGCCCTTGGACTTCAGGTCCCTGGCCACCGGGGACTCAAGAAACGAAACGTCAACAGTGTCCGTATACTCCCAGCTCATATCGCGCCACTGACGGACACCGAACCCGACAACGAAACCGTAGTAGGACGGGAATATGCCCCGCAGGCCCAGAAAACTTGAGGAGCGAAGGTTGTAGCTGCCGGCACCGTCGTCCAGAGTGGTAAAGTCCTGGGACGCGCTGGCGGTAAAGCCGCTGCGCCAGAAATTGATCGTCCGGGCCGGGTTGGTGAACGAAAAGCTCTCGCCGCCCAGCGCCGTGCCGACACCGCCCATGCCCCTGCTTCTCGCGTCCACCGACCCCACCGGCAGCCCCAGATGGGGAGCCGCGAAACGGGAATCCGCCAGCAGCGAAACCGGGGAGATCAGTGTCGTCGCCAGAACCAGCGCAACAACTGCTCGCAGGAAGATATCTGTACTATTGCGCCTCATGGCTTCGCGTCTTCCGGGGCATCGGTGTAAATCAGTTCAAGTACCGGGCGGCGGCTCTGTTCGGGCCAATCGGGGGGATAAAACTGGACGTAGCCACCCACGTTGACCCCCGTATTACTTCCCAGTCCGATAGAATATCCCGCACCGGCGCTGTCAATCGCCAGTACTCTTTGCAGGCTCAGGGTAACATCCAGGGCCAGGCTGTCCGAATCCAGACCGACGCCCTGGCTTACACTGAGGCTGGTCGACTCGTAATCCACATACTCCTTGCCCCCGGAGGTAAACACGACAACGTAACACGTGTCCACATAGGCCGCGTCAAACACCGATACATGCAGCAACGCCCTGTTGATTGTCGCCTGGGAGGGCAACAGGCTCAGATCATACTGAAAAAAAGTCTGGCGGGCGGGCGTGTCGCCCACCGTCAACATGGCCGGATCCAACGTGCCGGTAAACTCCGTAACCGTGGCATCGCCCTTGGCGCGGCGCTCTAACGCGGAGTTGGTGGTGCTGCCCTCTACCCGGTAGGTCAGGTCGATCTGGCTGGCCACCGCCGCTTGCGGAGACAATTCGCGGGCCACGCAACTGAACCAGGCGTCGTGATCGCCAGGCACCAGGACCAGCGGAGCACTCTCATCTCCGGCGCGAATCAACCGGTTGATCACCAGCGTATCGAGCAACACAACCATCGTGTCGATAGTTCCACCGCCGAACTGCTCGCCGCTGAACTCGAAACTACCCAGCAACCCGTCGCCGGAGTAGTCACCACCCGCACTTTGCCACGGCTGAGCGTCGGAAGCCATCTCCCAGCTTACCTCTTCCTCGACAAAATCCTGGTCCAGCAGGTACACTCCCACTTGCAGCGGCACACCGGGACTGTAGTTCTCGTAGCTGACGATAAAAAGCCGCATGGTGGCCGATATCACCGTGGCGTCGGAGGGCAGCGAGGTGAGCAGAAAACTGAACATGCCGCGCATGTGAAACTTGTCGCGGTTGCCGATGTAGATTCTCTCCTGCGTACCGCGGCTGACCGCCCCGGACCCGACCGAGACAGCCTCGGCAGGCTGGGCGAAAGTCAACTGTTGGGGCAGCGTTCCCAGCAAACCGCCGGGGATTAACAGCGAGCCACCGCCGCTGACGGTTTCCTCGCTGCACGAAACAATCAGTGCAGCAAGTGTAATCAGAGAGAGTAACAGTATGGATTTAACAGAAACCGAATTCAAGCTTACCCCGTTAGCAGCGCCGCTTAAACGGCGCAAGTAAAAAACCTCCCGGCAGTACGCGGCGGGAGGAAAGCGCACTAAAACGAAAAAAATAACAGGTATGAAATATAATACGTGGGGGCCGGACAAACAAAGGATTTAATCCCTCGCCAACCGTCTACGGACTGATGTTAGTACATTACAAGCGGGGTAATAGTTCCACGGGAGATTGACCGCAGCCGCCGGATTCGGAGTTATTCCACCGCGAAACCGGCGAAACCCAGGAAAGCGATCGACATCAGCCCGGCGCAAATCAGCGCGATCGGCACGCCCTCGAATATCTTCGGCACACGGGCCAGCTCCAGGCGCTCGCGGATACCGGCCATCAGCACCAGCGCCAGGGTAAAACCCACGCCGGCCGCAAAACCCTGCGTCAACGACTCGATCAGCGACAACTCGTCGTCGATATTGAGCATTGCCACGCCAAGGATAGCGCAGTTGGTTGTGATCAGCGGCAGGAAAATACCAAGTGCCTGATAGAGCGCCGGTGCGGTTTTTTCCAGCGCCATCTCGACAAACTGCACCAGGCTGGCGATCACGAGGATGAACACGATCGTGCGCAGATAGGTGATGTCGTAGGTGTGCAGCACCAGGTGGTACAACGGCCACGTGACCAGGCTGGCGATAGTCATCACGAAGATAACCGCCATGCCCATCCCGATCGCGCTGCTGATATTGCGGCTGACCCCCATGAACGGGCACAGACCCAGAAAACGGGAGAGCACGAAGTTATTGATGAACACCGCTGCGATTGCAATCGTGAACAGAGAGTCGAACATTAATCAGCACTCCTGTTGCGCTCTAACTTGTTGAAAGCGGCCAGCAGCAGCCCGTAGGCGATAAAACCACCCGGGGGCAGGATGAACAGCAACACCGGCCGGAAACTCTCCGGCGTCACCGGCAGACCGGCCAGCGAACCGCTACCCAGTATCTCGCGCACGCCGCCAAGAATCATCAGCGCCATCGTGAACCCCAGCCCCATCCCCGCCGCATCGAGCAGGGAATAGCCGACGCCGTTTTTGCTGGCGAACGCCTCGCTGCGGCCCAGGATGATGCAATTGACCACGATCAGCGGGATAAAAATCCCCAGGGCCTTGTGCAAATCGGGCGTGTAACCGTGCATCAGCAGGTCAACCACGGTGACGAAACTGGCGATTATCACGATAAACGCCGGGATGCGGATCTTGCCGGGAATGACCTTGCGAAAAATTGACACTACCAGGTTCGAACCCAGCAGCACGAACGTGGTGGCCAGCCCCATCCCCATCCCGTTGACCAGCGAGGTGGTAACCGCCAGCGCGGGACACAGCCCCAGCACCAGCCGGAACAGCGGCACCTCGTCCCACAGACCTCTTGCAAAAACTTTCCAGGCTGACACAGCCCTACCCTCCATAAAAAATCGTTGCTAATCGATCACTTGATCCAGACGCTGCACCGTTTCCCGCACGCTTTTCGTTACCGCGCGGGAACTGATAGTAGCGCCGGTAATGGCCTCGATACCGTCCGGGCCACCGCCTCGAAGGAGCTTCACCGTTTTCTCGGTCTTGCCCCTGAACTGGCTCTGAAACCAGGGTTCTTCCTCGCCCCGGCGTACCTGCTCAATCCTGGTGCCCAGCCCGGGAGTCTCCTGCTGGCTGGCAACTTTGATCCCGGTGATCGCCAGCGCGGGGTCCACACCCACCATCGTACGGATAGTACTGGAATAGCCCTTGCCCAGCGCCAGGGCCACATAGCCCACCGGCTCGCCCGATTTCTCTTCGCCCGCGAACCCGCGGTAATAGACAAACCCGTCGCCCGTGGTGTCCTGCTCGAAAACGGTTGCCGCCGGCAGGGCCGTTTTCATCGCATTGAGCTCCCGCTGATGCTCCACCTCCGCGATTTTATCACGGGTCAGCAGGTAGACATTGCTCAACACGACGGCCGCGATTACCGTGATCAGCACCAGCGCGCCCACCAGTTCAATAATATCCCGCAACCTCAACTACCTCCGTAAATCTTCGGCTTCGTATAAGAATCGATCAGCGGCGTGACGGTATTCATCAGCAAAATAGCGTAGCTTACCCCTTCCGGATAACCGCCCTTGACCCTGATCAGCAGGGTCAGTACGCCACAGCCCACCGCGAAAATCCATTTGCCCTTGCGGGTCACAGGCGAGGTGACCATGTCGGTGGCCATAAAAAACGCGCCCAGGATCAGGCCGCCGCTGCACACGTGAAGCATCACGTTGCCGGTGAAATAGCCCTCGGGGCCGGCGAACACCCAGGCCAGCAGCGCCACCGTGCCAACATAACCGGCCGGCACGCGCCAGTCGATATAACCCTTGACCAGCAGGTAGAGAGCGCCGATCAGCAGCAGCGCCACGCTGGTCTCGCCGATCACGCCGCCCACTTTTCCCCAGAACAGGCTGAGAGTATAGTCGAGACCCTGCATCCGCTCCAGCGCCGTGCGGGTGGCTTCCAGTTGCGCCGGGGCCGCCTCGGACGGGTTTTGGAGCAGGGGGGCGATAACATTCTTAACAAACTGCAGCGGAGTGGCCTGACTGATCGACTCCAGGTTCAGGCCGCTGAGCGTACCGGCGCGCGGCGCGGGAAAATCTCCGCTTGAAATCATGCTGGTGGGCCAGCTCGCCAGCAGGAACGCCCGCGCGGCCAGGGCGGGGTTCCAGATATTGAAGCCCAGGCCGCCGAACAGCTCCTTGACCACGGCGATAGCGAACGCGCCGCCCAGAACAGCCATCCACCACGGGGCGTTGGCCGGCAGGTTGAACGCCAGCAACACACCGGTGACAACCGCGGAGAAATCACTGATCCTGACCGGAACACCGCGGATTTTCTGGCAAAGCGCCTCGGTACCCACCGCGCTGGCCACCGCGAGCACGATCAGCATGGCGGCACGAAGGCCGAAAAAGTAGACCGCGCCGATCGTGGCGGGTACCAGCGAAAGGGCGACCGCGATCATGATCCGGGGCACCGATTCGGTGGTGTAAATGTGGGGCGAGCTTGATACCTTTAGCTTGATATCGGCCATCGTGGTTACTTTTTGTCCTTTTTCTGTCTGTCTTCGTTGATAACACTGTACTTGCCGTAGCGGATCAACTGTACCAGGTTCCGGCCGGCCGGGCAGGTATAGCTGCAGGAACCGCACTCGATACAATCCTTGACGTGGTACTCGCGGCACTTGTCCCAACGCTCGTGCTCGGCATAGAGCGCCAGTTCACAGGGCACGAGCCGCACCGGACAGGAGTCCACGCAGCCGCCGCAACGGATACACGTGTCGTGAACAGCCGTGGGCACGGGGCGCTCGATCAGGACCAGGCCGTTGGTGCCCTTGAGCACCGGCACGTCCAGGCCCGGCAGCGCCAGACCCATCATCGGCCCGCCCATGATCACCTTGCCCAGGTTCTCCGGGATTTCACCCTCAACCTGGGTCAGCACATCCAGGACCGAAGTCCCCACACGCACCAGGTAGTTACCGGGATTTCTGACCGCCCCGGTGATCGTGACCACCTTGTCGATCAGCGGACGGCCCTTTGTCACCGCGTCATAGATGGATAAAACAGTGCTGACATTCTGGATCACGCAGCCGACATCCATCGGCAGCCCGCCGCTGGGCACCTGACGGCCCGTGAGTGCTTCGACAAGTTGCTTCTCGCCACCCTGCGGGTACTTGGTCTTAAGCGGCGCGGCCTCGATACCGTGCTCACCGGCCAGCAGGGAATCCAGGGCGGCCAGCGCCTCGGGCTTATTGTCCTCCACGGCCACCAGTGTTCTTTCGCAGCCCAGAATCCTGACAACGAGTTTGATCCCCTCGATCAGGTCCTCTGTCCGCTCCAGCATCTGACGGTAGTCGGCGTTGAGGAAAGGCTCGCACTCGGCGCCGTTAATCAGCAGTGTGTCGATCTTCTTGTCCGCTGGCGGAGAGAGTTTGACATGGGTGGGAAACGCCGCGCCGCCCAGCCCCACAATCCCGGCGTCCTGGATCATCTTCCTGAGCTGGTCAATGTCGATCTGTCGCCAGTCGCGCTCGGCGGCGGCTCCAGCGGCCCACGCATCCTCGCCGTCGCCCTCGATCACCACCGCTTCGGTCGCCACCCCGGCCGGGTGCATGTAGCTGCCCACGGCTTTTACCTTGCCGCTGAGAGTGGCGTGAAGCGGTACGCTGATAAAACCGCCGGCGCTGGCGAGAACATCGCCCACCTTAACCTCGTCGCCCTTAGCTACCACGCACTTAACCGGCGCGCCGATATGCTGTTGCAGCGGCAGAATCACCCGGGCCGGCAGCGCCAGCCTCTCGATCTTTTTGTCTCTGGTGGCTTCTTTGGAATCAGGCGGATGTACTCCGCCGGGGAAAGTGGCTTGCTTGAGCATCTGTTTACAATTCTTCCAGTTAACTATTGATGGCTTCGTAAAAAGTTCATCTACTTCGTTGCGTAAGATTATCTCGTCACTGCAGCGTACCGTCAGTACGCCTCATTTCTCGAAATTTGCGCGCCTCGTATATGAAGCTTTTTACTTTGCCATTCTGAATAATCGGACTTTTTACGACACCGTCAACTATTGATCTCAACCGTTGCCGGGGACGCGATCGAGTTCCTTGATCTTCTGCTCAAACTCGCTGACCGCCTCGAACCTGTAATAGACCGACGCGAACCTGACATAGGCCACCGGGTCGATATCCTTCAGGAAGCGAACCATGATCTCGCCAAGCTTGTTACTGGGCACTTCACTGCTGTTGAGCTTGTCGATTTCTTTCTCTACGGAGAGAATCAGGCTATCGATCTCATCCATTCTGACCGGGCGCTTCTTGCAGGCCGTAATCAAACCCATCTTGAGCTTTTCCCGGTTGTACGGTTCCCGCCGCCCGTCGTTCTTAATCACCATCAGCGGGATTTTTTCGATATATTCATAGGTGGTGAAACGCCGTTTACAGTCCTCGCACTCCCTCCGGCGACGGATCAACGATCCGTCCTTTACCGAGCGCGAGTCCACCACCCGGCTGTCCTGAAAATTGCAAAAGGGACATTTCATCGTTTCACTACTGGTTCAGTCTGGCACCGGCCAGTTCGGCCGCTTTGGAGTCGGGGAACTTCTGAATCACGTGTTGGAAGTATGTTTCACCCCTCGAGGTATCGCCGAGCTTGATCAGGCTGTCACCGATTTTGAACAGGGCGTCCGGGTGAAGTTCCGAGTCGGGGTACTTTTCCACTATCGACTTGTAACTGGATATCGCCTGCTCAAACTTGTTCAACGCCTGATAGCTGTTGCCCATGTACAGGTAAGCCTGCGGCGCCAGCGGGGTATCAGGGTAACTCTGAACAAAATCGGAAAACCCTTCCACCGCAAGCTGAAAATTGGACGAAGTATAATCCTTGTAGGCCAAATCGTACAATTCCCGCCTGCCGGGTCCCTGAGGGGCTTCTTCCCGGCCCGGCTGCTGCCGCCCCGCGCCGCCGCCCGGAGCAACACTCCTGCCCGCTAACCGGCCGATCCGACTTTCCGTATCACCTAATCGTTGCTCGATGACCGCCAGCCGGTCGGTAAGCTGGCGCACATCGGCTCCGAAATCGGCGTTGAAACGGTCCATGCCCTCTACCCGCTGCCTGATCAAGCTATCCAGGACAGTAAGCTGGTGTTGTATCTGCCGCTGATCCTGCTTGATGCCGAACACTTCCGAGCGCAGCAACTGCACCTGCTCCTTAGCTACTCCCCCGCAACCCGCCACCATGACAACCACCGGCAAAAGAGCCAGAACCACCAACCTGCGTGCGTTAAACGCACTGAGTCCCATGAGTGTCTCGTCCGCTACGGTAGTCATTGGTTTCATGAGTCTCCAGCCCTTTCAAAGCAATTCGGGCGCCGGCTAGCAGGCGCCCTGAGGGATGGGGCTGAATCGGTATGACCGGCGACATGTAAGAAGCTGGACGCCGCGGCCGACTTGGGGATAAGCTTCGGCGGCCGCCCCATTGAGCGGGACGGCCGCCTTGGCCGATGTATCCTTAAAATCATGTGAGGCTAAGCTTTAGTTGCTGACCATGAATTCGTCGCGCCTGTTCTTGGCCCAGGCTGCTTCATTATGGCCCTCTGCGGCTGGCTTTTCCTCGCCCCAGCTCTTTGTGTCGATTCTACTGCCGCTGATACCGGCATCGATCAGGAACTTCTTGGCCGCGTTGGCCCTGCGCTCACCGAGGGCCAGGTTGTAAGCGGCGGTTCCACGCTCATCGCAATGACCGCTGATCTGAAGCCTGATTTCGGAAAACTCCTTCATCTTCTCGACAACGGTATAGAGGGAGGAACGGTACTCGTCCCTGATCTCACTCTTGTCATAATCGAAATAGATCGTGCTCCGATTGATCTCGCTCTTGGCTCTGGCCAGAGCTTCGGCGCGCATACGAGCCTTGATCGCGGCGCTGTCCACCTTAACCTCGGGCTTCTTCTCTACAACCGGAGGCGGAGGCGGCGGTGGGGGCGGAGCCTCTTTTTTATGGCACCCGATCGTCATCGAAAGAAGAATAGCCGACAATGGAAGAACCAGATACTTCTTCTTCACAGAAACACCCCCGGATCTGAGGTTATCACTGAAAAACTAAGAGCAAAATTGTCAACAGACAGGAATTCAGAGTTTCTAAGTGATTGGCCAGAAACGCCGAAATGGCCTTCACCAGTACGTATGATTATACAGCATTATTGATCAATGTCAAGATAAAAAAGGGATTTTATCAGACCCTCGCCGGAAATACTAAAATCTCCTGGTTTCGCCTCCTTTCAAGCCTTTGAGCGTCTGACGAACTAACGGTCCAGATACGGCGACCAACTGGGTTCCTTGCCCGGAGCCCAGGAGGAATTCAACGGCCGCTGGGAGTTGCCGTCCCAGTCCATCGTATAAACCTCGAACCGGCCCCTGCCCCCGCGACGGTCGCTGGCAAAGACGATATGCAAACCGTCCGGGCTCCAGGTGGCGTCGCGGTTCTCTCCCCGGGTCGTGAGCTGAATGAAGTTATCGCCGTTCGTGTCGATAATGGCTATCTGAAAGATACCACCGATCTCGCTGGTGACAAGTATCTTGTCTCCGTAGGGCAGCGGCCGCCAGCGCGGAGTGGTGTTGCGGCTCTCAAAAGTGAGCCGCCGCACGTTGAGCCCGTCGGCCCCCATCAGAAAGATATGCGGATTTCCCGCCCGCGTGCTGGTAAACGCCAGCTCCTCACCGTTGGGGCTCCAGGTGGGATCGAAATCATCGGCATAACTGAACGTGAGCCTGTTGGGACGCGTTTCTCCGGGACGCAGGAAATAAATTTCCTGGTTGCCGCTGACTCCGCTGGAAAAGGCCAGGAACCCGTTGCGGTCACACCAGTGGGCCACCATGTCCACCCCCAGCGCCGCATGCAGCAGGGAAACCTTGCGCGTGGCCAGATCCACCGCGTAAAGGTCGGGGTCGGTAACTATGTTCTTAAACGCCGTGTAGGCCAGCCGCGCCCCATCGGGGCTCCACGACGGCAGCTTGACAATCGTGTTCTCGTTGGTGATCCGCGCCACGCCATACCCGTCGTAATCGGAAGTATAGACCTCGGTGACATTCTCCGGGTGGTCGCGCACGAAAGCGATCCGGGTGGTGGCCACCCCGCGCTCGCCTGTGACATTGAGCACCACATCGTCGCTGATCCGATGACCCACCAGCCGCCACTGGTCGAAACTGACCGTATAGTTCTTGAGGGAAACCAGGTCCTCGAGCCCCAGATCGTAAACCCTGATCTCGGCCACCGGCTTGCCGCCCAACTCAAAAAACGAGCCCGCCACCAGGTATTCGGCGCCGGTGGCCTTCCAGCCGCGGAAATCCACCGAACCCTTCGCACTCTCCAGCGCGGCGACAGTCAGCTCGTCGAACCGGCGGTTCATCAGCTCGAAACGAAGGCTGAAATCCAGGTCGGCGATCACGATATCGCGAATCCGGCGCAAGACCTCCGCACTGTCGGTGAGCGAGGGGCTGACCGCCGGCATGGAGGCCACGGCCACTTTGTAGCGATGAATCCGGCTGGTGGTGATCCGGGTGTGGATTTCGCCCTCGGGCAGGACGCCGGAGGACGGCGGGGCCTGGGCGGAAATCGTCAGCGGCAGCGCCGCACATGCAAGCAGGATAGCAATAACCCTGTTAAACAGCCTGGTCGTTGTGGTCATTGTTTCCGATATTCGAAATCCAAGTGGACTGTCAATCGCGATTCCCCGTAGTCGGGCGGGAGTTGAGTCAGCGGACTGGAATTGATCACGGCCCTCAGGGCGGCGCGGTCGAACGAGGCCTCGCCGCTGGACTTCTCCACCCTGGCGTCATCGATCCGGCCATCGCGCTGGATGCGGAAGTAAATCGTGCACAGCACCACTTCCGCCTGGCCGGCATAGGGATTGCGCCAGTTCCGGCTGATCCTGTTAATCATCAGCCGCAAATACCAGGGAAACTCGAACTGCTCGTCACTGCGCATCCCGCTCAGAGCCTGATCGGATTGCTGCTGCTGGATCAGCCGCTTATCCGTCTGCTGCCGCTTTTTCTGAGGCTTGGCTTTTTTCTGCTTGGGCTTGAGCCTCTTCTTCTCTTCCGGCGGCGGCGGGATAGTCTCCACGTCCACCTCCGGCGCCACTTCCTCCACCGGCGCCGCCTGGACTTCCGGCATACTCAGAATCCGCACCTGGTAAACCTGCGGCACACTGATTGTGGCGGAGCGCTCCCAACCGAAATAGTAAAGCAGCAGCAGCAGGCCCACGTGGGTGACTATCGAGATGATAAACGCTTTACGCATCGGCCGCACCGCTGCTTGAATAAGCTTACTCCGCAATCAAGCGGCTCAGGTAGCAAACAAATAAATCAGGCGGGCGAACTACAAGGCCCGCCCCTGCCGCCAGGCGAGAGCCGGTTAGCCCAAAAGCCCCTAGGGCCTTTCGCGCACCAGTCCGGCGGCCGAGGGCTCGGCAACCAGCCCCATCGACTCGAACCCGGCCTTGCGGATCTCGCCCATTACCATGATCACCTTGCGGTAGGCGATATCCTCGTCCGCGCGCAGGTAGACCGACTTGGACTTGAGGTTGTTGTAATACTCGCTCAGCCTGTCGGCCAGCTCGGCCTCGGACACGGCCTCCTCGTCCAGGAAAATCCCCTTGTCCTTGCTGATCGTGACCACCAGGCCCGTGAACGTAAAACTCTGGGCCGTATGGGTCTTGGGCAGCACCACCTCGATTCCGCCCTGGAACAGGGGGGTGGAGATCATGAAGATGATCAGCAGGGTGAGCGTCACATCCACCAGGCTGGTGACATTGATCTCGCTCATCAGGTGATTTTCGTATTCTTTTTTGAATCTGGGCATGGTCTTTATCGTTTAAGAGGGCGGTAAAAAAATACCGGGCACAAACCGCCTAACCACAATCTGTAGTGGTTACCTTAGCGAAGTGAATCCGCTCATTGCAATATTATATTTCCTTTTTTTCCTTGAGGCGCTCTGCAAAATCCGCCCCCAGCCGTCTTTCAAAACCACGATAAACCGCGGGATCGTCCAGCCGGGCCAGGGCCTCGTTAAGCCTGCGCCGCTGGTCGGCGAAAGCCTGGGCCGAAACTTTTTCCGGGTCCACGCTGTCGCGCAGAAGGCTTTCGAGCATCTTCTGCGGTCCGCGGTATTTTTCCCGCCCGGCGAGATTGACAAACTCGCCCGGATCATCATCCAGATTGAAAAGCAGTGGGGCGCGGCCCACGAAATGGATAAATTTCCAGGGGCCCTTGCGGACCCAGAACGTCCCGGTGCAGGTTCCCTCGTTGTTCAACTCGCAGTAGACCACTCTGTCTTCGGGATTCTCATCTCCCCTGACCAGCGGAAGCACGGACCTGCCACGGATTCCGGGGAACGGCTTCAGCCCGCCGAGTTCCAGAATGGTGGCCGCCAGGTCAACATGAGACACCGGAGCATCCACCTTCCCTTTGCCGATTCCCGGGCCGGCAATGATCAGCGGCACCTGGGCCGCGCCATCATAGGGATCACCCTTAAGCCACATCCCGTGTTCGCCCAGCATTTCGCCGTGATCCGAAGTAAAGACCACGACAGTGTTCTCCGCCTGTCCGCTTTTATCCAGAGCGTTCAGAACTGTTCCCAGCCATTGATCCAGCATGGTGATCATACCGTAGTAGGCGGCCCGGGCTCTTCTGATATCTTCTTCGGGAAAAGGAGCTTCATCGAAGCGGTTGTAATGGTTTGTCATGGCGAGGACCGGATGAAGGTCCGGCGGCCAGCCCCCGGGCACGACCGGCATATCCAGGTTTTCCAGCGGATACATCTCAAAATACTTCCGGGGAATTCTCCATTCCGGATGCGGGCTGTTGAGCCCCAGGTAAAAAAGCCAGGGGCGATCCAGACCGGCGGCCTCTTCACTTAAAAAGCTGACCGCTTCCTCGGCAAGGCGCTGGTCTCCATGGGGCTGTTCATCGATGTAACCATTGATCAGGGCTCTGGAGCCGAGCCTGGGCACGATTGGATCCCGGAAATAGGCCGTAATATCCGGGCTGGTGTCGTGGCCGTGCTCGGTTCTTCGCTCCTCGAATCCGTAATCGCGGTTATAAAGAAAGTCCAGCTTCCCGGTGGCCAGACTCCGGTAGCCCGCATCATCTCTGAGTCTCGCGGCCCAGGTGGGCACGCGGCCGTCAAAGGGCGAGGCATTGTCGTAAGCACCCACCTCGTGCGGATAAAGACCGGTAAACATGGCGGCTCTGGCGGGCACGCAGACCGGGCTGTTGCTGTAACAGTTGGAAAAAACGGTACCGCGCGCGGCCAGCTTGTCCAGGTTTGGTGTCTGAACAAGGCTGTGGCCGGCAAACCCAGCCTTGCGGGCATTATGCTGGTCAACACAAATAAACAGAATATTCGGTCGCCCGGTGCGGCCGCCGCGACCACCGCAACCGGTGGTGAGCAAAGGGGCGATCCCGGCGGTCATGCCCCCGAGTTTCAAAAAATCTCTTCTGTCCATGGCTTTTCTCGCTATTTTTCAACACGCTTTTAAAGGAGCGGTCCCGTTCAGATATTCAGGCTGCTCTTGTAGATAATCCCCGCCAGTTCCAGGGAGAAATTGTTGCACTTGTCCATGATCCGGCTGGCTTTGCTGGACAGGACGTTGTAGCCGATAACCGCCGGAATGGCCACCGCCAGGCCCACCACCGTGGTGATCAGCGCATCGGCGATCCCCGGCGCCACCACCGTGATATTGGCGCTGCCCTTGGCGGCGATGTCCAGAAACGCCTCCATGATCCCCCACACGGTACCCAGCAGGCCCAGGAACGGGCTGATCGAGGTCACGATCGCCAGAAAGGTCAGGTAGCTGCGCAGGCTTGCGCCCTGCTCGGCCACGGTGCGCTCCATCGCCATCAGCAGCGAGTCACGCATCATCACCGTGGAGTCGAACATTCCACGCTTCTCTTCGTTCTTGCCCAGAATTCTGCGCAACTGACGCACTTCCTGCACCGCCACACCGACCAGGGCACTTATCGGCGAGTGGACCAGGTCCTTGCCCGCGGCGTGGATCTGGTCCAGGTCGCGGGCGGCGCGGAAGCGGCCCAGGAAGCCGTCCACTTCTTTTTCCGCCCGGCGAAGGTCGAACACGCGGCGGCCCATCACCATCCAGCTCAGCACCGAGAGCACGCCCAGTACGATCAGGATAAACTGCGCTTCCGGACTGGCATAGATTAACTTGGAGACTAATTCGCGGCCCAATTCTCCTCCCGCACCCTTAAAGTTTGACTATCTTCCCGTCGCTGATTCCCCGCGTCCCGAAGGCATTACGCGTATCGACAATCATCCGGCTGTTGGCCAGAATCATCCCGTAGTCGAAATCACTGTGGTCGGTGGTGATCACCGTGCAGTCTGTCCCGGCCACCAGTTCGGCGGTGAGTTCCCGGCTGCTGAGCAGTTCTCCATTGAGCTTGAACTCCTGGACGAACGGGTCGTGGTAGCTGACAGCCGCGCCCTTGACGTGCAGCAGCTTGGCCACGTCCAGCGCCGGGGACTCGCGCACATCGTCGATATCCTTCTTGTAAGCCACGCCCAGCAGCAGGATCTTGCTGCCCTTCACGCTGCGCTCCGCCTCGTTGAGCGCATCGGTCACCTTGCGCACCACGTAGGCGGGCATACTGGAGTTGATTTCTCCGGCCAGCTCGATAAAGCGGGCGTAGTAGTTGAGACTCTTCAGCTTCCAGCTCAGGTAGTGCGGGTCGATCGGGATGCAGTGGCCGCCCAGGCCGGGTCCCGGCAGGAACGGCATGTAGCCGAACGGCTTGGTTGCGGCGGCCCCTAACACTTCCCAGACATCGATCCCCAGCACGTCGCACATCAGCGCCACTTCGTTTACCAGGCCGATATTGACCGCGCGGAACGTGTTTTCCAGCAGCTTGACCATCTCGGCCGCGTCCGTGCTGCTGACGCCAACCACCTGCTCGACAATCGAGCTATAGTATGCCTCGGCGTACCTGAGGCACTCCGGCGTACAGGCGCCGATCACTTTCGGCGTATTCCTGATCTGGTAGACTTTGTTGCCGGGATCGACCCGTTCGGGGCTGAACGCCAGAAAAAAGTCCTTACCCACTTTCAGGCCGGTCTCCTCCAGCATCGGCCGGATCAACTCCTCGGTGGTGCCGGGATAGGTGGTGCTCTCCAGGACGATCAACTGTCCCCTGCGCAGCCGTTTGCGGATTTCCCCGGAGGCGGCCAAGATAAAACTGACATCCGGGTTCTTGGTCTTGTTCAGCGGCGTGGGCACGCAGATCGACATCATGTCGGCGTCGGAGAGCACTTCGAAATCAGTGGTGGCTTTGAGCAACCCCTTTTTGACCAGCGGGCTGACAAGGGCCGGATCGATATCGGGGATGTGGCTGCCGCCGTGGTTGATAACCTTGACCTTACTCTCGTTCAGGTCGATCCCGGTCACGCTGAATCCGGCCGACGCGAACTCCACCGCCAGGGGGAAACCGACATAGCCCATGCCGATAATAGCGATTTCCGCCTTGCGTGTTTTAACTTTCTGCATTAATTCCAAGGTCCACCTCGAAGCATTCGGATGGCTGATTGTAACCGAGGGATTGCAAAGATCAACTGAGAACAATCTTAGCTGCCAAATCTATATTTCTTAACAGGGCAAGTCAATTAAAAATTAGGCAGTTGCGCCCCCACCCGCTCCGCAGAGCACAAAACTGTTGCCCAGCAGGTCTTAATCATTTATATTCCGCCATTCTAAATTGAAAATTCAGCGGAGGAACAATGTCCAAAGTATGCAGTGTGTGCGGTAAGAAGCCCGTGAGCGGGAATAACGTGTCGCACGCCCACAATAAGACCAAACGCCGTTTCATGCCGAACCTGCAGAAAATCCGCGTCAACGAGAACGGTACCAATACGCGCAAATATGTCTGCACGCGTTGCATTAAAAGCGGCAGGGTGACCAAGGCCAGCGTGGCCTGACTATCCACTGCCCGGCGATTGCACAAGCGAAGGCTCACATTCGAGGACCCGCCACGGGTGCGCGGATGTGAGCCTTTCCCGTTGGTAGAGTAAACTGTCCAGCCCGGCCTGCTGGCCAGCCAGGCAGTCCAGCAGGCGCACACCCTCCAGGGCCGAGGTCTCGATAGCCCCGGCCAGTTCCCGGCCTCCCAGCGAAAGCACCGCCTGAGCCGTGGCCTGAGCCGGCGACTGCCAGCTCAAATCAATCTCCCGCGAGATTGCGGCCACGGTCTTTTTCAGCTCCCTGAACACTTTTTTTACCTCCGCCGTTTTCATCATCGAGCAGTCCTGCCAGGCGGTCTGCGGCTTGGGCACGAACGGGTTGACGCTAAGACTGAGCTTGATCCTGCCGCCCGCGACCGCGGCCAGTTCGCGAAACTGCCCGGCCATCATGGCGCGGTCCTGGTCGGTCTCGCCCGGCAGACCGATCAGGTAGTAGAGTTTCATCCCCGTAAAACCCTCCTCCCCGCAGCGACGCACCAGTTCCATCAACCGGGCCGGATCGTAGAACTTGCCGATCGCCCTGAGCAGCCGGGGGCTGGCCGATTCAGGAGCCAGCGTAATACTGTGTACCCCGCAGGACCTGAGCCGGCGCAACAGAGCGCTGTCGAGAGTACCGATGCGAAGGCTGCTCACCCCGACGCGGCATCCCCTGGCCGCGATCGCCTCCAGAATCTCTCCCAGACGGGGGTGGTCACAAAGGTTGGCCCCCACCAGCCCCACACTGCGCGCCGAGGACGGTGCCTTGCCGATCACCTCGACCAGCCTGTCCAGTCCGGCCGCGCGGAACGGGCCGTTGACCTGGCTGACCATGCAGAACTTGCAACGCCCCCGGCAGCCACGGGCGATTTCCACCATGAACATCGAGCGAAAATGCGCCAGGCTGCTGATAATCGTGCTGCGTACCGGCTCGCCTGCCAGCGGGACCACGGCGCGCGGAACACGCTCCGGAGCGACATCCGTCAGCGGAACCGGCGGCTCTGCAGGCGCTCCGCCGTAAAGCGAGGGAACGTAGAAACCAGGCCGGCCGGCCAGCCGCTCCAAAAAATCCCGGCGGGAGCCGCCGCCGCCCAGAGTGGCGTGCCAGCACTGGGCAAAACCGGGTACCAGGTACTCGCCGTCGCCAATCGCGCAGACGTCGATAAACGGCGCGGCCGGCTCCGGGTTGGCCGTGATTACCGGCCCGCCGCAGAATACGACCGGGTCGTGTTCCCCGCGCTCATCGGCTCGAAGAGGCACGCCGAACTTATGCAGCGCCCGCACCAGCCAGATCAACTCCTGCTCGTAGGAAACCGACGCCGCCAGCACGCCGAACGCCCGGGCGGCACGGCCGCTCTCCAGGGAAATCCAGCTATCACCCAGCTCGAACAGGCGCTCGCAACGGGAGCCGTCCTGAAGGTTGAACAGCCGGTATGCGTTCTGGTAGCCCAGGCTGCCGGTAATCAGCTCGTATGGCGAGAGCCCCAGCAGGCCCACCTCCAACGGACAATCTCCGGTTTTTTCCAGGGTGCCGCTCTCGGAGGCCAGCAGTTCAGCCCGTATCTTTTCGGTATCGCGCGAGAACGCCATCAACACTCCGGACAATGAACAGGGACAAAAAAGCCGGCCGCCGGGAGGGCAACCGGAGCCGGGATATAAATAACAACAAAGGGCCTTCGCGGGAAGGCCCTTCCGTTTGCATTGCCAACTCTTTGCCGGGCAGGATCAGTAGCGGGAAATGCGGTCGCGCTCCGGCAGACTGGGCTTGATCCTGGTCTTGCCGCCGAAAATCTTCCCACCCAGCAGGAACGAGTCCACCAGGTTCAGGGCGAATATACCCAGCGCGGCGTTGAACATATAGCCCCCCACCTTGTAGCGGGACTGGCCCAGGTCAACCCGGTCGGTATACACTTCCCTGTTCAGGGCCAGCGAGGCCTCGTTGTAGGCAGTCTTGCCCTTACCGCGCAGCATGTAGCCGCCTAACATCAGCCCGGCGGTTGCGCCCAGGATAGCGTAGCCGGTCCACATCTGCTTGGTCTCGGCGGTCTGGATCATCCTCCAGCCGGGAATCAACTTGCCGATAAACGCGCTCTCCTTGACCTCCTGCTCCTGGCGGAACTTCTCGATAACCGTAGCCTCCATCTGGCGAAGCTTCAGCAACTCCTGCTGCTGCTGCTGCTGCTTGGCTTCGCTCAGGCGCACCAGGTTCTCGGCCTTGGCCAGATTGGGATTCATCTGCAGCGCCTTTTCCGCCGCCACCCGCGCTTGTGCATAATCGTGGTTGTCGTAGTACGACAGGCTGATCAGGTACTGGACGTCGACATTGTTCGGCTGGTTGTTGAGCACAATCTGATAGTTCTCGATAGCCTGGTCATACTGCAACTTTTCGCGGTAGACGTCGCCCAGGCCCTTGCGGGCCATGCTGTTGTCGTAATCCAGGGCCACGGCATCCCAGTACGCCTGCTCGGCCTCGTCCCAGAGGTTCATTTTTGCGTATTGCAGCCCCCGCGACACATGTTCGGCGGCCAGGTAAAGATTTTCCACGGTCTGTCCCTGGAGCTGGAGTTGCGCCCGGGCGTAAACAGGAGAGAGCAGGATGCAACAGATGGCGGCTAAAGAAGTCAGCTTGGCAAGCACTTGATCATCCCCCTTACCTGCTGAGCATCAGCTTGACATTGATTTTAGTCAGCAAGTCGGTGAGGTAGTTGTCGGATACCGGATCGAGCGTGCCGGCCGGATCGACCAGCACGGCGGCCGAGTCGTATTCACCGATATTGAAAAACGCCTCAGCCAGCACTGCGTAGAGATCCTCGTAGTTGATCGAACTTCTATGCCGGAAAACGTAGAGCGAATCGATTGCCAGCGCGCTCTGAGCGTTTGTTCTGACCTGGGGAAAATTAGGCGGGCTTACCTCGCGATAGCTCAGGCCCAGCCCGGCGTAGATATCCGCGCTGTCAGCCGCGCTTTCCGGCCCCTTAGTCAGCGCCGTGGTGAAATGGCCGATCGCCCGGTCAACCGAGTCCTGCATAGCCAGGCTCCAGGCCAGCCCGATATAGGCATCGGGCCACTGGCGGCGGCTGTCAAGCTCCAGCGCGTTGCGGAACTCGATCGCGGCCAGGCCGTAGCTGGCCGCGGAGAACTTGTCCCAGCCGCTGCTCAGATCACTGTCATAGGCCGGCCGCGGATCGTACTCCGGAGCCGAGGGTGTGCTGCAGGCGCCGAGAACCAGCACCGATGCGGCCAGTAATGTCAACAGGTTTTTCATGCCACCAGCTCTCCCGCCGGTTATCGGTTATCTCAACAGAACCATTTTCCTGGTTATCGAAATGCCCGGCGCGCTCATACGGTAGAAATACACGCCGCTGGGCAGGTCGCGGCCGTTATCGGCCTTGCCGGCCCACTGCACGGTGTGCTTTCCGGGCTGCACGGCGCCGCGCAGCAGAGTGCCGACCACCTGGCCCCTGATATTGAACACCTTTAGCGAGAACCCCTCCACCGGCTCATCGCCCGGTACGGCGAACGTGATGAACGTGCTGGGATTAAACGGGTTGGGGCTGTTCTGGCCCAAGCTGAATTTTCCCACCCGGGGCAGTTGCGAGCTGCCGGGTCCGAAAGAGAGCAGGGCGAAAGTGCCTTCCTGCTCCACCGATGCACTGAACAGGCCGGTTTCCGGATCGAAAACGGTGGGCAGCGCCTGCCAGCCCCGCTGTTTCAGCCGGCAGATAGCCATCGTGGCCGGGTCCGCTGTGCCGGCCCCGTCGATGAAGATTCTCGCTCCCCTGCCCACCCCGCCTTCCATGGCCGTGAACGTGAAGCTTTCCACCCCGGCCATGCTGCGCAGGTCACAGTCGATCGCGCCATCCAGGGCGCTGATCGCCTCCTTGAGCTTACCCTCGGGCAGGAGTTTGTTGGTGCTGGCCAGCAGCCTGAGCCTGTCACTGGAGGCGGGCAGCTCGATCCAGGCCCGGCGGTCCGGGGTAACGGCGCGCGAGGCGAGAATTGCCGAGGCCAGGGTGGAGGAATAGGTTTTACTATATTCGCCGAGCACTCCAGAGAGGTTGAGACCGGAAACCGTGAGCAGAAACGACGAGCGCGTGAGATAATGCGCCCTGAAAATAGTGCCGCCGCTCACGCTTACCGCCGCCACCTGCTCGTTGTTGAAAGCAACTGTCGGGTTGGTCAGCAGCGGCTCGCTGGCGATGATGTAGGCTGTGACGTGGCCGGAGAACACCGGATTGCGGTTGATCAGCACGAAAAATTCCGGCCCCTGCCCCTGGTAGGTGGACAACAGCACGAAACTGTTGGTCTGCACGCTGCTGACAGGGTAGCCACTGTTGCCGCGCACGAACACCTTCCACCAGTAACGGGTATTATCGTTCAGCGGCCCGACAGTGAGAGTAGTGTCTGCCAGGTTGTCCTTGGAGGCCACCAGGCTGCTTGTGCTGAACAGGCTGTCGAGCGAAAGCAGGAAATCGTACTTGAGTGTCTCGCTGGAGTCCTGAGAGACGCTGGCATTCCAGGCGAACGTTAAACTGGTCGTGTTCACGGTATCTTTATCCGCGGGAGCCAGCAGGTTGAACTGCGAGGGCAGATCCGCGGCGTTGGGATCATAGTTGCGGCTGAAGAGCATGGTGTTCTTGCGCTGCTCCTCGGCAATAAAAATGTCAACCCTGTTGTCGTTGTTGAAATCGGCCACCGAGGCGTGACGGGAGTTGCTGCTCCAGGCGGGCATCAGCCCGGCAGCCGGCTCCCGGAAAAAGCCGCGGTCATTGATCAGCAAACGGTTGTTCTGTCCCCGGTTGAGGTACAGCAGATCCATGTAACCGTCGGTGTTGGCATCGAACAATTTGACCCCGTAGGTCTCGTCGCTTTCGGCCGGCAGCCGCCCGCCCGCGTCGCGGGTAAAAATGCCGCTGCCGTTATTGAGATAGAGCTCGTTCTGGGTAAAATCACTCTGGCCAACCACCAGGTCCAGGTCGTTGTCCCCGTCCACATCGGCCATGTCCCCGGCGCGCGCGTTGGGGCTGCTTCCGGCCGAGAGAGCGCGATATTCCATCACGCCCCTGCCGCGATTGCGCATCCAGTAGTGCTCGCCGGCGCGATTGATTACCACCACGTCCGGATCTTCGTCGTTGTCCACATCCGCGGCTATCGCCCAGACGCTCTGGAGCTGAGGCTCGTTGACCAGCTTGATATCGCTGGAGTCAAAAAAGACGCCCTGTCCGTTGTTGAACAGCAGACGGTTGGCCTCTCCGCCGATTTTACCGTTGGCCACGTAGAGGTCCATGTCCCCGTCACCGTCGAAATCCGCCGTGACAATACAGGTAGTGCCCCAATCGTCAGCGGGCAGATAGGTTCTTTCCGTCCCTGCAAAAAACTCGAAAGTCATGTCATTGAACCGGCCGCGGGCGTTGTTGATAAGCAGCCGGTTCTGGTCGCCATCGTTGGCGAAAATCAAGTCCAGGTAGTCGTCGGCATTCACATCGGCCACGGCCACGTGGGTGGTGTTGTCACGCCCCTGCCCACTGAGCACCGTGGAGGTGACATCCTCGAAACCCAGCACCTGATTATAATAATAGGCCTTGTTGATGTCGCCGTAGTTGGCCACCACCACGTCCAGGTACCCGTCCTCGTCAAAATCCGCCACGACGCTGGCGCGGCTGGGGTTGGCGGCCGGGTTGCCGAGTTGAGCCGTGGTATCGACGAACGAGACGCTTCCCAGCGCGCCGGGGCTGACCACTTCGTAAGAGTAGGAGGAGCCGAAATTAGGCGCGCGCCGGCGGTCGCGCTCCACATTGCCCTTCACGTCGGTGACCTGGATAAAATATTCGATCCTGCTGCCCACGCCGTGGGCGGGTATCTCAGCCCAGTAGTGCGCGCCGAAGCTGTCCATCTTCAGGCTGGAATACGTGGTTGTAACCGCCGCGTTTCGATACTTGACCACAACCGAATTGATTGCTTCGTTGCTGAGAATCCAAGTGTTTATCCGCACAGGCAAAACGCCGTTGGTGGTGGTGGTGGCGTCGGTTGTCAGCGTGATTCCCATTTTTGGTATCAGGTCTTCAGGGTTCTCCAGCACCTCGAATATATAGGGGCCTATCGACGGTCCGCCCAGGTGGATACTGTCGGGCTTCGAGGCCCTGTGGCCGGACGAGTAGGCGGCCAGCACCAGGTAGCTCACCAGTGTGTTGAACGACTGGCCGGGGATACCGCCGGTGTAGAGCTGGGCGGAATCCGGGTTGAGCATTTGCACGGTATCGGCGAACACGCCGCCGTTGACGCCGTAGACCAGGTCGAGCTTCATCCAGAAATTATCCACGGCGCGGGCGGTGATCTGATAGGGGCCCGCCGTGTTTTTGGTGTTGTCGTAGATGGTGGTGAAATAGATAAACGGGGCCACCGTGTCCTCGGCCGGGTCCGCGACAATCTCGGAGACAAACCGCACCGTGACCAGCGAGTCGAGGGGCACGTGGTCCAGCGTATCCGGGCTGGTTATGTTATAAGCCCTGATCGTTTTAATTTCCGCCACGGTGGAATAGACAAGGCCCCAGGTGCGGCCGTTGCGGTCCGTGGGAGTTTGCGGCTGCAAAATCGTCACTCCGCGTTCGTTACTCACCCGCAGTTCCAAAGTAACGTTGGGCAGCGGATCGTTGTCCTCGTCGAGCACGGTCACATTTACCACCGAGGCGCTTCTGCCGTTACTGATAACCGGGCCGGTGGCCCTGATGCGTCCGTTGCGGGTCTGGATCCGATTGTCAACCACCTCGTAGGGTTGCAGTATCTGGTACTCACCGAGATCGTTAACGGCAAAGGTGAGCAGGACGCTGTCGGTTTTTACCTTGCCGGTGCTCTGGCTGAGTATTTCGAGAAACAGCCAGGTGCTGCCCGGATAATAGGGCGACTCCCCGCCGCTGTAGCGGCGGTAGTTGCTCATGTTAATATTGAACCCGCCATCTGCATTTGTCAGCACCGCCTGCCACATGGTGCTGTCCACAAGGGTTCCGCTGGTCACCTGGCGGGTCCAGCGGTAGAAAGAGCGCACGATCACGTTGCGCAGCGGCTCGCGGCTCTTGGCGTCGATCACGCTGCCCTGGATAATCCCCTTGCCGGAAACCAGAATCTGCTGCCTGGTGATAACCGAATCGTAACCGACGGCACTGACGGCACCGTCCACGTCTTCGGAACTGACCACGTAATAATAGGTTTTGTTAAGATCGAGAAGGCCGGTCTCGACATAGTGGATCTGGCTTGGCGGCGCCAGGACGTCCTCCTTGATCTGTGTCATCTCCCCGGGGTCCAGGCCAAGCTTAAGCACGTTATCGGTGGTGGGCTGATTTGTGCGCCAGGTTACCGCGAAATTGTTGCCGCGCAGGTTGCAGATCCTGATATCAGACACCGTCAGCGGCTCATTACTTCCCTGAGCCACGGCGGTCCCGGCCAGATTCATTAACAGCCAGAGCAAACCGGGAAGCAGCGAGCAAACTTTCTTGATTGTCGTAGCGGACATCATACAGCCCCTTCCGGGGAGGAATTTACCGGTTCAACTGCTGGCCAATGCAGTCGGACGAAGTTTTTTCAGTAGCGCCAGCAGATCAAAAATGTCTATCTTGCCGCTGGCGTCCACATCCGCGGCGGCGCCCATACGTGGGTCGGGGGTTATCTTGCCGCCGATAATTTTCAGGATCTCGAGCACGTCGAAAATATTCAGCGCTCCGCTGTCGTCCACGTCTCCCGGCTCGGAGGCATTGGGATCGATCACCCGGATCGAGCGGGTACCGAGAACCGTTGCCGCCACGGGTTTATCAAGACTGTCCAGCACACTTGTCCAGTAATTGGGCGTCATCTCGACAAACAGCAGGTCCTCGCCGTTACTGATGAACAAACTCGTGCCCGCGTTGTTGTACATCATGCCGATATTGCCGTTCCATTTACCATCCGGTTTGCTCAACACCACTCTTGGTTGCGACGCGCCCTCTTCCACGTTGTAAAGCCAGTACTTTACCAGGCAGCGATCGAGCGGGTTGCCCCAACTGTCCTCGAGAGCGCCGAAAAGGGCCAAGGTGTTGCCCGGTTTGGCAACCCCGAGGGTGCTGAATTTATAGCCACCGCCATCGTTATCGAACTGTACGCCGGCTGAAATGATTTTGAAGGAGTATTCGGTTGACGGCTCCAGGCCGGAAAGCTGGACGAAGTGAGCGTAGGTCTCGCCCGCATAGCTGTCAGCCACCTGCCAGCTGGAATCCGGCGAGGTGATCTCAACCAGATTGCCGGTGGTAAGCTGATCGGTGGTCCAACTGATCGTGGCCGTGGACATGCTGAGATCCGCTACCTGCATTGCGCCCATCTGCAACGCTTCCTGCTGAGCATTCGACCGGGTTGTGAACATGCAGGTGGCGGCAACGAGCAGCGCCGTTAAGATGGTTTTATTCATTTCCCGCACTCCGCTTTGCGTTATCGGTTTCGATGATTTAATCCTGCCTGTTGCTATGCAATATGTATACCACGAACCAACTGCTTTTGCTCCCATTGGTCTCAAGGGCTTTAAGACTTCTTACACTTTTGCCCAGGGCCATATTTTCCTAGCCGGACGGCAGTATTTCCTCCCCAAAGCAGCGGCAGGGGCGAGGGGGCGGTTTTCCGGCCCGTGTACGGCAGATTTTACCTCCCGGCCATGGAAGCGCAAAAACGCAAGGGCGCCCCGCCGATTGGCGGGGCGCCCTCTGCGCGCGACGCAAGACTTCAGGCTAATCCCCCATTATCCAGCCGAGATCATTTTAGAATGACCATCTTGCGTGTTGCATTGAACCGCGGCGTATTCAGTCTGTAGAAGTAAACCCCGCTCGACACTCTGCGTCCCGCGCGGTCGGTGCCGTCCCACTGGACCGCGTAGTCACCCGGTTCGAGTGAGCGGTTGATCAGCACCGCCACTTCCTGTCCACGGAGGTTGAACACCGTCAGCCGGGCCTTGACCGCATTCTCGCCCTCTGGGACGCTGAACTTGATCGTGGTCGAGGGGTTGAACGGGTTGGGGTAGTTCTGGGCCAGACTGAACGCCCTCGGGAGGCTGGGGCCCACCGGGTTGCTGCTGCCGTTGATATCGGTATCCGTATCGTCGGTTATCAGGTTGCCGGCCACGTTGAACGGGCTGGAAGCGCCAATTCTGGAGCTGAAACTGCTGTTCCAGCCGTTGCCCAGCGCGCTCATCCTGATCTCGTCACCCTGTTTCCACTGATAGACCTCACCGCTGGTGAGATCCTTGAGGTTGGCCAGGTTTACCATCCAGTTACCGTCTTTGTCCGTAACCACGCTGAGGATGCCGCTCTCACCCTGGTCGCCGGCCACCCGCACTGTAACGGTCACGCTGGTCAGCGGCTCTCCGGATGTATCCACCAGCCGGCCGTAGAGGATATAGGGCTTCATCCCGGCCCCCACCTGGGCAGCGGTGAAAGTGCCGCCAAGGGTTTCAGCCGCTCCCTCGATCCGCCAACGGTACTGTTCGCCCGGCTTGAGTCCGGTCACCTGGGCGTAACTCAACTGACTTTCAGCTGTGGAGTTGAATATCCGGACGCTGCCGTCGGAGAGCGCCGTGAGAACCAGCCTGCCGGCCGAGGCGCTGCCAGTGGCCCAGGTAAGCGTGGCCGCGCTGCTGGAGAGATTGCTCAGCGCGGCGAACGCGGAACTCTGGCCGCCGGCCGTGGGTTCAATCACGATTGAAGCCGGTGTGGCGCCGGAAACAGTCGCACTGGCTACAGAAGCCAGCAGTACGCCGGGGCCGTTAGGATTCCAACTGCTCACGGAGTCCACCTTGAAAATGTAGCCTTCCCCGACTCCAAGGTCGAAATTGGTCCCCAGGGCACCGCTGCCGTCGCGCACATAATCCACGTACATCTGGGTCAGCGAGTTGAAACGGTGGATCGCGCTCACCTCGGGAATATTGGCCAGAATCTGGCTGGCATCCCAGGAGTAAAACAGATTGTTATCCATCCCCGGCATGGTAACGAAATAGAGGCCGGCGCCCGCGAAAGTGACCACAGGCAGGGAATCGGAATAAACCCGGCCGGTCAGCTTGAGGTCGGTTTGACTGCTCACCTTGACAAAATAGCTTTGCTGGGCTTCGATAGCAAAATCGTCGGCGCCGATATAGCTACCCTCGATTGAACGGGCAATCGTTTCCTGGCTGCCGGTGGCGGTAACGTAGCGGGTAATCGACGGAGCGCCTCCCTCGATCTTATCCAGCAACTCGATAGCCGTGCTGATCTGGTTCTTGAGCAGCTTGACCGGCATTCCGATCAGGTTCAGACCGGTTTTGAGGTCCAGCGTGTACTCTGCCAACGGCAGCAGCTTGAGCGCACGGATCGTCATCGGGTTGACCGCCGTGGCCGCCCTCAGAGTGTCGTACTGCTCGAAGCCCATTTCCGCACCATCGATCTCGAAGAGCATATAATCGCCCTCGGCATGGGAGAAATTGGTCCCGTCCGCGTTCTTCAGATTGGCCAGGCCGAGTACCCACGAACTGTCGGATCCGACCGTGGTCGTCAGCGGCAGCGAGGTGTCCGACACGCTGGCGGCACTGACCATCTTCAACGTGACAGTTGCGCCCTCGGCTGCGCCGCCCGAGTAGTAAACATCACCGGTAACGCTGTACAACTCGCCGCTGCCTGCGTTCGAGGGCAAAGTGCGCATCCGGAATGCCGACAGATTGCTGTTCTTGCTGACATCGCTCAGGTTGATTTTTGCCGGTTGGTACGGGCCGTTCTGGTTACTGAGCGTATCGGCGATATAGACTCCGTTCGCGGTAGCGATAAAAAACCGGTAGAGAGTTCCGGGAGAAAGGTTGTCCAGTTGGACCACGTGCACGCCGTCCCCGACAGCTGTCTCGTCTTTAAACACCTGCACGGTGCTCGTCAGGCTGGACATCCCGCCGTTGTACTCGACAAACACGGGGACGCTCCAACTGCTGCCGCCGGGATGGATGTCGAGCGTATCGCTCTGGGCTGCCACGACCACGCTGTCGGCTCCGGTGTAGTTGGAGCGGTAACGAATTATCGCGCTGGTGGCGGTGAGACTTGTGATCTCAAGGCTCTCGACACCGGCGGAGTCAACAATGACCACGAACGGATAGGTATCGAAACCGCCGTAGATCGCGCTGCGCACGATGATTGTGTCGGGCACCAGATAACTCCGGGTGCTGTCCAGCGTGGAAGCCGGTACATTGGCCGGCACCGAGGCGACAATCTTGGTCTTGGACCACGAGATAATATTCGCATCGATATTCTGACGGACCCCGTTGGTGGTGGCATAGAATTGAACGCGGCTGGTGTCCTCGGCTCCCTGGTCGTAGAGCCCGAACCCGCTTCCGGTAATCACGAACTCAGTATTGATCGAACCGATCGCCGGCTCCACACTGCTGATCGTGGGCGCGGGGGCAACCCGGAACTTGATCGGGTTCGCTGTCGCTTTAGGATTAAGCGTGTCGGCATCGGTTGCCGTAATAGTCCAACTGTAAGTTACCGTATCCGACTCCGAGGGCAGCCACACGTTCAGGCCGGTGGTGGAGTTCAGGGTACCGGGATGATTTCCGCTGGCGGAAAAGACCAGGGGATAGCCCACGGAATCAGCGACCAGGAAATCCGGATCGTAAACGTAGGACGTAAAATAAGTGCTGTCGGTCTGGTTATTGTTCACCGTAATCGCATCTACCGGCTGGACGCTGTCCGGATCGACCGTTTCCGGCGTGAAACTGTAGGCCAGGGCGCTGTCGCTGGGCACACTGGTGGTATCGAGATCCCAGATCGGCGAACGGTTGGTGTTGCGAACTTTCAACGCCATGGTATCGGCCACTATCGAAGTACCGTCACTGACCATCACGATCAGCGTATCCGCTTTCTCGGCGGTGGTGGCCAGACTGTAAGGCAACTGGAGCTTGATCCGGTAGCTGGTGGCAGTGCCGCCCGAGGTTGTGCTCACCGTATCGGCGACCAGCGTATCAACGGTTCCGCTCCTGGCGATAAACTGGTTAAATCCCGCCAGGTTGCCCGAAGTCGTGCCGCCCTTGGCCACGCCACTAAGACTGTCGCTCCAGAACATGCCGAAAGCGATAATATCGTTGACCTCGCCCTGTGCACTGTCCTGGTCGGAAGCATAATAAGTAATGATTACGCTGTCACCCTCGTGAACGCTGAAAATGCTGTCGGTGGCTCCACCGAATTTATACGTTTTGGTTGTCTGCTGACCCAACGAATCGATCATCAGGATCGTGCGCTTCGTAAACGCCGGCGGCGGATTGGGCAGCGAATCGTTAACCAGGATGAACAGGCTGTCCATGCCCTCGTTGTTGCCCTGGTTGGAATCGTCGATAGCCTTGAAATAGATAACGTAGAGACTATCCTTCAATTCACCGTAACCCGGCCCCACGCTGGCCTCGTTGCCGACCGTGGTTTCGCTGGCAGTGTTTCCGTTGGAAATGTTGGCGTCGACAAACCAGTAACCGCCGTACTGCGAGTCATCGGTGCCGCCATCGCCCTGCACGAAACTCGGCACCCAGCGGAACAGGCCGGTGGTAGTAAAAGTGGCGCCGGCGGGCTTGTTCACTATCTCGTAGCGCAGGATATCGTCATCGCGCAGGTTCCCGGGGATTCCATCGCCATCCTGACTTTTGAACTTGGAGCCGGGATACGTGCCATCTGTCGCCCCCGAAACCTCTCCACCGACCATCTGGTTATTGGGATCGATAAAACCGGTTATCTGGATCTCGAGCGTATCACCCTCGTTGATAGCGATAAAGCCGTTGGCACCCTGGTAATCCGGATATGTTGCGGTACTGCCGCCCAGATCGTCCGCATCAAAGCTGTATCCCGAGGGGGTCCATGACCCCAGACTGACAACAATTGCCCGCCCCGCGGTAGGATACGCCGGATCCGCGCCGGACTCGGTTCCACCCAGGGTCAGGCGGCTGGCGGTTTTGTTTCCGCGGGCTTTACGGGTTGTCTCGATGTTTCCGCCTACCTGGTAACCGTTGAAGCCCCGCGCGTTGTCATCACCGGTATAGGCAAAATCACCACCGTAGAAAACGGTTTTGTTGGAATCGGCGGACGATCCGCCGTAATCTGTATTTATCAGCGAGGCCGCGTTTCCGTCGTTCGGGGAAATAATCGAGAACGTGGTGGGAACCGGCGCGGTATTCTGGGCCTGCAAGGCAGTAGCCCAGAGGATGGCGGTAATGGCGATCACGGAAGCGATCACCTGTCGGAATCGAAGCAGCATGGCTCACTCCTTGAGTATGGTGGTTCACTCCATATAAACCAGTAGTTTATTATTTTCTTTGAATCTTTACTCTCTTTGGATGTTAGTTCTCCGCAGCGTCAGTAAGGCAACATGTGTGCCAGCAATCGCCACCGACAGGTTACACCTTATATTTCATAGCGTTACAAATGCACGATAAAGTAATAAGCGAAAAAAAAGCGCAGAGAAGGCATTTTTTTCCGGTAATCATTATATTTTTAACTGAGTATTGGGCATTTTTTCCGAAACAATAACAGCCGCCTGATCCGGCGTTACAGTTCCTGATTTTATCGGCGATCAATTGGCTGAAATAAAAGTGGAGGGGAGGCAGGAAATGCCGCTTACGGCGGGGGAAAAACCCGGACTCGCTCGAGGGATATTCTCGGCATAAAAAAAGCCGGCCGGGGCAATGCCCCGGCCGGCTTTCAGCTATCGTGCAGCTTGCAGTCAGGCGCTTACTTGAGCAGCACCATCTTGCGGGTTGTCACGAAGTCGCCTGCCTTGATCCGATAGAAATAGACACCGGAGGAGACGTTTTCTCCGTTCTTGTCCCTGCCGTCCCACTGGACAACATAGCGGCCGGCATCCTTGGTCGCGTTAACCAGTGTCTTGACCACCTGACCACGGACATTGTAGATCTTCAACTGGACCTGCACGGAGCTGGTCAAGTCGTTCGGAATGTCGTAGGAAATCGTGGTCGACGGGTTGAACGGGTTCGGGTAGTTCTGCCCCAGGGCGAAAGCCTTGGGCAGGTTCACACGAGCCACCTGGTCCTTGTCCTGAGACGCGGAGGCGTCGGTATCGGAAATCCGAACCACGTTCTGCGGGCTCTGGCCTGTCACCAGTGTACGGAAGGAAGTGCTGGCGCTGCCGTAGACCGCGCTGATACGCAGCTCATCGCCTCTATTCCACTCGTACACATCGCCGCTGGCTATCTTGAGGTTAGCCAGGTTGACGCTCCAGAAGCCTTCCTCATTTGTGACCGAAGTGACAATCCGGCTAAGCGCGTTATCCCGCTTGGACTCGAGATAGACCACCGCGCCAACCAAAGGCTCACCCCGCTCGTCCACCAGACGGCCGTATACGGTGTAAGGCATGCCGATACCGATCTTGCTGGTGCTGAACGTATACGGCTTGCCGTTGTCGTTATAGGTGACGCCGTTGGAGACTATCTCGTAGATGTACTCGGTCTCCGGCTTCAGACCCGTGATCGTCAGTACGCCGACACCTGAGACATCTTCTCCCGGGCGATAATCAACGTAATGAGTCAGCCCCTGACTGGCCTTGCCGTAGCGGACCTTGGTGGCGTTGGTGCCGCCGATCCAGCTAACCTTAGCCGCGGTGCTTGTCACATCGCTCAGGCGCATGTTGCTCACGTTTCCGGACAGCGTCGCCTTGCTCACATCAAGAGTGAGCGAAGGTGCGACAGTGCTGCTCTGGTTGTCGAACTTCTGACTGGCATTAGCCAGCACCACGGCGGCCGGAGCATTGATATCCCACTGCGTTGCCGCAGAGACCTGCAGCACGTAACCCTCGCTGGGGTCGATATGGAAGTCGTCTCCCATGAACGAGCCGTCATCGGGACTGATGAACGCGTCTGTGTACTGCTGGGTCTCCTCGTCGTAGCGACTGACGATCTCAGCGTTCAGCACGTTGGCCAGCAACGTTCTTGCGCTCCAGGCGTAGAACAGGCTCGAAATCTGGGCGGGACGGGCGATCCAGTACAGACCCGCGTTACCGAACGTCATCGGGTCGAGCGCCGCGCCATAAATGCTACCGCTCAGGTTTACATATTCCTGCTGATCGACAGCCACGAAGTAAGCGCTGTAGTAGTTGCCGTCAGTATTGACCAGGTTCCAGTCGGAGTTGCCGATATACGGATCGCTGCCCGCGCTGATCGTCCTGATGATCGTTTCCAGCGAGGAGGTAGCGGTTACGTATCTGGTGATCGACGGGGTACCCGCGCTGATTTCTGTCAGCAATGCCTTGGCCGTCTGCGGCTCCGTGGTAAACAGCTTAACCGGGATGCCGATCAGGTTCAACCCCACTTTGAAGCGAAGGTCGTAGTTGACCACGGCACTCAACAGAGTACCGCCTGTACCCTCGTTGATCAACTGGGGCGTCGTAGCTGCGCGAGTGGTGGTAAACACGGTGTAACCGTCATTCTTGTCGGCGGTGATTGTAACGATAAGGATATCACCTTCCTTATGCTGATACAGCCTGTCAGCCGTTCCGGATGTGTCGGTAACCGCGTTGCCCAGATCTATCACCCAGGAGCTGTCGGTGCCGACAGTGGCAGTCAACGGCAGAGTGGTATCGGCCAGGTTGTCCTTGTCCACTATCCTGATCGTAACCAGTGCTCCGTATGCGGCGCTGGTAGGAGTGTACACGTCCCCACCGACAGTAAACGTCTCACCGTTACTGTTCTGCGCGGGCGCGGTCTCGAACCTGAACGAACTGATCGCCGTGTTCCCGCTGTAGTCACGGTTGATCTTGGCCGGTTTGTAGGGGCCGTTAATCGTGCCGCTGCTGTCGCCGAAGAACACCCTGCCATCCATCGCCAGCACGAAGCGATACGTGGTCGACGGAGCGAGATCGTTGACCTGCACCACGTGAATCTGGTCGGTGGTCTGGCTCGTACCGGTGTGAGTGGTCACCGATGACCGGTTATCCGAAGCCGTACCGTTGGCGTTCTTGATCACGAACACGGGATAGTAATTACCCGAACTGGCTTCGTCACTATACTCCGGAGCCGGAGAGATAGAACCAGCGGTATTTACCTGCAGGGTATCCGCGAACGTGGCCACTATCAGGCTGTCGCCGCCGGTGAAAGCGGTACGCCACTTGATTGTCGCCGAGGTGGAAGTGATGTTGCCGATTTCCATGTTGAACACCGTATTCGTATCCGCGGCGGTAACAATATACGGATAGTAGGTCGGTGTGGCGAACACGGAGCTGCTAATCTCGATAGTATCCGGGGTGTAGGCGCTGATCGAATCGATAAAAGGCGATTCGGGGTTGCCCGGCGGTATCGTTACGTTGATCCGGTCACGGCTCCAGGAATTGATCGTTGCCGCAAGGTTCTGGGCCGTGCCACTGCTGTTGCGCGCACGGAAAGTAACCCGGCTGGGAGTTGAACTCGACACATCCATCAAGCCAAAACCTGAGCCGAAAATCGTGATGTCCTGGCCCGGGTAACCGCTGGGCGGATATATTTCGGCAACGTCCGGCGCCGGCGCCACGCGGAGCACCAGAGTTATCGTGGAGGTCTTCGGATCGGTAGGATCGCTGTCGGTCACACTGATCGGGTAATTGAAACTGACAGTGTCATCACTACTCAGGTTGATCACCAGCAGACCGTTCTGGTTAAACACTGTGCCCAGAGACGAGGTGGTGGTGAAAGTAAGTGCCGGTCCGAGCGAGTCGCCGATCAACGGATCGGGATCGTACACGTACGCCGTGAACCAGAGCGAATCCACCGTACCGTTGGTCACCGCCAACGGGGTGAACGCTGGTACGCTGTCGGCATCAACCGTCGCGGGATCATAAGCATACGTCAGCGTACTGTCTCTCGGCTTGCTGGAAGTATCCGGATCCCAGATCGGTGCCCTGTTGATATTGGCGATCACGAATCTGACCAGCGAGGTGTCCGAGTTGCTGCTGGCGTCGTTGACACGGACCTGCAAACTGGCCGTATCAGGAATACCAGCGCCGAGAGTATCCGCGATGTTGTATGCAACCTGCAGACGCACCTTGAACCCTGTGACAGTCGTACCGGTCTTAAGCGTATCGACGCTCAGAGCGAGACTGTCGGTTGCACTGGTAGTATCATTCATGAAATCGGACCAGCTGAGAATCTCAAAATCGATTGCCTGGTTCGAACCGCCGCCGCGAATGCTGTCCTGATCGGTAGCATAGAAAGTGACCTGAATGCTGTCACCTTCGCTGTAGTGCAGTACCGAATCAACACTCGCCGCGTAGGACTGCACGGTGCCTTCCGGACGGACCACATCGTGGGCCGTGAACGCCGGCGGCGGATTAGCTATCGAGTCGTTGACCAGGATAAACAGCGAGTCCGTACCGGTCGAAGGCGGAATACCATCGTCTGTCGCGGTGAAATAGATCACGTACAGGCTGTCCTTCAATTCACCCAGACCGACACCGATAGTGGCGCCGGAGCTGACCGTATCATCGGAGGACAGGGCAATCTGAGACGCGGTGGACCCGTTGGAGATATTGGCGTCAACGAAAAACCTGCCACCCCTCACACTGTTGTCATGGGTCCCGTCACCCTGGATAAAATTGGGTACCCAGGAAAAAATATTGGTGTTGAAGGTCGCCCCGCCGGGCAGAGTGCTGGGCACCACGCCGAAACGAGCGCCGTTGGCCGAGTCATTGGCCGGGTTGGCGATATCGAAGGCGTAACTTTTGGTCGAGAAATGTTTCTCGCTGAAAATACCCTGAGCATCGAAAGCGATAGAATCGTTATTCGGATCGGCGTAACCGGTCAAACGAATAACAAGGGAGTCTTCCTCGTAGATCGCGATAAAACCATTGCCGGCTTCGTACCACGGGTTACTGCCTGAAGCGCCAACATCGTCGGGGTCAAAACTACCGACTGCGGCGGAATACGCGCCCGGCAGGTTGGCGATAAACGCAAGCATCGGTTGCGCCAGGTCAACAGCTTGGCGCATGCCACCAAGAGTCAACCGGCCGTCGGCCGCATTACCCCTGGCGTTAATGCCGGTAGCTTCGGCCTTCGTCGCTGTGCGGTTACCGCCAGTTTCCGTGTAACCGAGAAACGCGGGATAATCGTCTATAGCCGCGCTGTAACCCAGATCACCACCATAGAATATTCTGGTATTTCCGGTGGTGGAGTAATCCAGGTTCCGCAGAAACGGCTCACTACTGTCCGAAGGACTGAGGATCTCGAACGTAGTCGGCACTGGTGCGGTGTTTTGCGCATAAGTCGGCAAATATGAAACTGCAATCAGAAGAGGCAGTAAGGTGATAGCAACTGTCACCTTAAGCACGTATTTCATTTTTCTCTCCTTGAGAATAGTTCACTCTAAAAAAATAGTTCCCCTCCTGGAAACTAGCACTTCCTGCCGCTACCTCGAGTCGTAATAAATCAGCATAAATCCTCCTTGAGTTTGATAGTTGCATATCCTCTTTATTCCTTAATTTTGAAATGTTCGTTTTAGATCAGGGCCAAGTGAAGCTGATACACTTCTAGACATTTAGACATTATACTATTTTGTTAATCGGCCTGCGGTCCTTAAACTTTAATTTTTTTGGACCATCAGCCGAACAGACAGAGTAACTGCACTTTTGTCGCTGCAGCTCTGCATCTCAGTTGTGTTTTCGCTTCCCTAAAAGGGAATTTTTTACCAGAATCCGATGCTCTGCCT
Organism: Gemmatimonadales bacterium; assembly: GCA_024278175.1. Classification (GTDB taxonomy): domain Bacteria; phylum Gemmatimonadota; class Glassbacteria; order GWA2-58-10; family GWA2-58-10; genus JAJRTS01. Next base: position 68,218 of record JAJRTS010000101.1, read on the forward strand.
CCCGCATAAGACCCAATTCGGCGGACAGACCCTTCTCCACCAGATGAGAACAGCCCGCTAACCGGAAACTCGGTCCGGCCCGGACGGGGCTCTTCCCGGGGATTAATTACACTTGGCCTCTCATCTATCAATCGGCACCTGATCGCCATACTTTAGTTTTTATCCATGCCTGAATCCCCGGCTGATAACAGAACCGGCACATTCTCACCCCACGTCTGCTCCAGGCCCAGGCCTTGAAACCACGCATGGATCCGCTCATTTTTTGATGGACTGCCAAAAGCTGGACGGGCAAAGCACATCCTCATTCCGCCTATGCCATTATATAGATAACTTTACAAGACGCCTTGAAGATTAGCAGTTAGAAAAACGCAATGTTTATTCCAATTATCGCTCTCACGTTAAACGGCTCCACGGGAACAAGTTCCGTGTTTATAACTACATTTGGACAGAATGAATGCACCGGTCGGTTTTTCTGGTGCCTGTTTCTGGTTCCCCGGGCTGATTGTCGGGCGGAACTGTACCGGAGACGGCTGGGGCGATACCTGGGCGTTTTCTCAATGCGGCAATTGCTTGAAATACAGACGTGGCCGACGATCGGTGGGCACTTCCCGCCACGCGGCTAATGAAGCGGGAGTTGAAAGGCCGGCTCACTCCAACGGCGGCCATCTGTCGCGATGACGGCCGGCGGCTGGTGATCGCCCGCAAAGGCTTTCAATGCATGGTTTCCTAAAGTAAGCGGAGGCTGCTCACCCGACAAGCAGAAAGAACATGGTGATTATCTGCCAGGTTCCAACCAGCAGAAACACCGCCGCCACCCAGAAATCGACAAACTGGTTTGGCGGAATAACCCACTCGAACACATCCTCCCGAGTCTCCAGATAGCCCTCCAGGGAACTCTCCTCCCCGAGAGCCTCACTTTCAGAGCCTTCGGTGGAGTACTGCTCGATAAGCTGATCTATCGCTTGTTCAGCCACGCGGTATTCCTCCATTGAATCCAGCCCGTACGCCATGCATCTCTTACGCTTATTATAACACTTTTGCAGCCGCGAATACAACCAGGAGCGACAGCCGCTTCTTCGCGCGGTGCGAACTATTGATTGGCAAAGGACTGCCCACTCGAAGCACTCAGCCTCTGCTGTTTGAAACCGCGTACGGGCGAGCAGCCGTGCGCTTGGCTCGCCCTGCATGACGGCGGCTGTCTCCGTACCGGTTGGCCTGGCGAGGACTGCGCATCCTGACCTGTGTACGGATGAACTGCATCACCTGAAAGGCCAGTATTCCCATCAGCAGGAACAGCAGGGCCACTATCAACCCTTTTTCCTGCTTGTAATACGGCACATGGCTGGTGAAAGGCAGCGCCACCAGGATCAGACCGGTACTGAAACAGAATACCGCGATCATGGCCAGTACCAGTTGAGTCAGTCCCTCACCCGGCGTGATCCGGCCGAGACGGACCTTGAGTCTTTGAAAAACGTGGTAACACAGGTATGCAAACGATGGCAGACAACCCGCCAGCACAAGCACAAGCAGCATGCTTCCCATGAGAATTCCCTTTCTCTGGAAAATCATCCCTGATTCATGGAACTATGTACTGTGGAATGAGATACCTGATCGACCGCTTCCAGGAGGTTTTGAGGGGTCGAGAATCGATCCGTATCAGTCCACACAAGTAGCGAATCGTCCTGTCCGGACGTTTTCGCGCTTGTGTCAGATATCGGAATTCAGAGGGTCTGGCTTTAATTTTTATCTGAGAGCCCCGCTGTACGCTAACGCGCCACACGCCTTCGCACACGCGGCGGCAGGCTGGCCGGGTCAGAAAGGGTCCTGAGGCGCTCGTAATAGTCCATCGCCAGTTCTCTTTGCCCCAGAGCCCAGAGCGTATCGGCGGCCTCGAGCAAAACCGCGGCCGAGAGTGGAGCCGATTCCACCGCCCGGGCGTAAGCCGCCACACCCTGCTCCAATCGGCCCAGACGCACCAGCAGCCTGGCGATCGCCAGTTCGGTGTCCACCTGCGGTCCCTCCAGAGCACGAACCCTGGCGTAGCTTTCCAGAGCGGCGTCGTATTGTCCCAGGGCGGTCCGCGCCCGGCCAAGGTTATACCAGGCGTCGGCATAGGCGCTGTCCAGCCCCACGGCTGAAGAAAAATGCTCCGCCGCCGAGCGCAGGCTGTCCATCGCCTCCAGGACAACTCCGATATTATTTAATTGTAGTGGCGACCGGCCATCGCTTCCCTCGCCCGGTTCCCTGAACAGCCCAAGCGCCCGGGCGTGCCTGCCGCTGTGAAGGCAGGCGGCGGCCAGCCGCTCCAGCCGGTCCCGGCCAAGCCCGGCGCTGCCGATCTTATCGTAACCGCTCACGGCCTCTTCCCACTCCCCTCTGCCGAACGCCAGGTCAGCCGTGATCAAGGTCAGCTCGATACTATCGGCCCCGGCGCGCCGCGCCTTGCGTAAAGCCTCGTCCGCGGCCTCGTAGCTCCCTCCGGCGATAAGCCGGCCCGCGGCGGCGAGATAAACAACGCCCCCGCCCGATGAACCGGCCGCCAGTGAATCGACAAGCTCCAGCGCCCGCTGAGGGTATCCCAACCGGACCAGCTCGTCTGCGGTATTCAGACCAAACTGCGTATCCCCGCCGCGCATCAGCGCCCACCGGACCAGATGTCCGGCCAGCTTCTCGCGCATGCCCAACCGGCGGTACACCTTGGCCATCTCCTCCATCTGCCCGGTCATACGCGGCTCGAACATGCGCTCCACCTGCTCGAAATGCGCCCGGGCAGCCGCGCTGTCACCCAGCGCGTCCTCGATCCGGCCCAGGTAATAGTGGCACATCAGATTGTCCCTGAAGCGGTTCGCGTTGCTGTAGGCTTCCTTTGCCTTGTGCAGCATCCCGAGACGGTAGTAGGCGTTAGCCAGCCCAAAATGGTTATACTGGTAATTGCCGTGAGTGCTCACCGCCGAGCGCCAGAGCGACAACGAGTCCTTCCAGTGGCCGCAACGCTCGTGGGACATCGCCGCCAGCAGCGTCAACATCGCCGCCAGCAGCGCCCCGCTCACCCCACGGCGCAGCCCGCCGGAGCAAGCCCGGACCAGCCGGGCGATCCCCACCAGGGCCGCCAGGATCAAGCCCAGCGAGGGGATAAAAAGATACCGGTCGGCCATGAACACGGCGATCGGCACCAGGCCGCTGACCGGCAGCAGGTTGAGCAGGAAAAACAACAACGCGAACGCCACCAGCCCGGCCCCTCGCCGCGCGGCCAGCCAGATACCCGCCACAAGCGAAACGTCCAGCGCCAGATAAAAAATCAGCCGCCAGTCGTAGTCGCCGAAAAAGAACGGTGGAGGATAACTGTGACAAAGGTTGACAGGTAACGCCATGTTGAGCAGGTAACGCCCCAGCACCGAGGCCATCGAGAGCATGTGGATCAGCATGCTCTCCTGGAGCCACTGGTCCCTGGCAGTAGTGGTCCCCAAAGCGAAATAGAGCGTTGCCAGCACTGTAAGGCTCAGGTAAGGCACCAGCCTCACCGCCGCCCGCCCGATCCGCCTGTCGGCGGCCGGAAACAACAGTTCCAGGGCCAGGACAACCAGCGGAAACGCCGCCACGCTCGGCTTGGAAAGCATCCCCAGCAGGAAACACAGCAGGGCCGCCATGGAGTGCGCGTTAAACAGGCCACGCCCGCGGGAGCGAATATAAAAACCCAACGCCAGGAAATAAAACATCCCGGAGAGCAGTTCCTTGTTGCCGTTCATCCAGGCCACCGCCTCCACGTGCACGGGATGCACGGCGAACCAGGCAGTGCCCAGCGCCGCCCACAGTCGCGCTCCTGCTGGCCACTGTCCTCCCGCCAGCGGCAGCAGGAGCGTCAGCAGCCGGAACACCGCTGCCAGAGTGGCCAGGTAAAGCAGCAGATTGAACCAGTGGTAACCCGCGGGATCGAGCCCGCCCAGCTCATACACCACCTCCACCGCCAGATCGCGTAGCGGCTGGTAGGTAGCCATGCCGGTCGGGGTGAAGATTCTTTTGAGCGACCGCACGGACAGTCCCCGCTCAATCTGCTGGTTGCCGCGGGTGATTATCCCGTCGTCGTAGTTTACATAGCCGAACGAGCCGCTCTGGAAATAAATCGCCAGCACCGCCGCCACGCTCAGGCCAAGCACCAGCAGCCACAGCCGCGCTGTTTTTCCGCTCTCGCCCCGGATCTTGCCCGCACGGTTCACTTGCGCCCCTCTCCCCCTGCGTTCAGCTCGCGCAGCCTTTTCAGCGCCCGGTTTGCCGCGGCCGTATCGCCGGTGGCGGCCAACGCATCAGCCAGCGAACGCAGCACCGCCGGGTCCGTTCCACCGGCAAGCGAATCCGCCCGCCTGTAATGCAAAACGGCCTCGCCGGCGCGGCCCAGCTGAGCCAGCAGGTTGCCGCGATTGAAATAGGCGTCCACGTAGGCGCTGTCCAGCCCGATCGCCCGGCTGAAAAACGAGTCGGCCAGAGCGAAACGGCCAAGCTGCTGAAGCACCACGGCGGAGTTACTCCAGGCCCGGGGCAGGGTGGAGTCCCGTTCGGCCATCCGCCGGAAATAACGCAGGCTCCGCTCCAGCTCTCCCAACCTGAAATAATGGGCGCCCATGAATTCCAGCCCGCCCATGCTCAGTCTGCCAATATCGTAGCGTGAATATATCTCCAGCGCCTGCTGTCCGCGCCCGGTCCGCTCCAGGAGCGCGGCCAGTTTCTGACGGGTGTCGGCGGTCCGCAGGCCGGTGGCCAGTGCGCGGCGATAAAGCTCCTCGGCCCGCCCGAACTCTCCGGCCTTTTTTTTCATCTCCGCCAGCGCGACATACGGCTCCGGCAGGTAATCATGAGATTCGATCAGGCTCAGATACACGCGCTCGGCTTCCTGATTATTATCTTCCATCCGATAAAGCGCGGCCATGTTCAACCGCGCCAGCGGATCAGCGGGCATTCTCGCTACCCAGTCTTCCACTACTTCGCGAACGGCCGTCGTATCCTGCTGCTGAAAATAGTAGCGGGCCAGCGCGGAGAGGAATTCGTCGTTGCCGGGCTCGAACATCCGTCCCAGCTTCGCCAGTTCGGCCATCTGCGCCTTGTCACCGCGCCGCTCGCTGATATACATCGCCCCCCTGATCGCCTTGGTATTGGGCCTGCCACTCTCGAGCAGGGGTTTGTAGAGTCGCAGGGCCTCGTCCAGCTCTCCGCTGCGAAGGTAGCTGGAGGCCAGGCCCAGCCGCGCCATTTGCAAGCCGGGATAAAGGCCGTACGTCCGTTTCCACGCACTGAGCGAATCGCTCCAGTAACCGGCCTGTTTCCAACTGACAACCGCCAGCAGCAGCAGCGAGCTGAGCGCCAGATAGCGCAGCAACAGCCTGTGCCGCCGTCCGGACAGGGATCTGTATAGCCGGAGCGCTCCCCAGGCCGCCAGAGCGGCGAACGCGGCCGAGGAGAGGTAGTAATAGCGGTCGGCCCGTTCGATCTGGATCCGGATCAGGTTGGCGTTCGGCAGCAGGGCCAGCGTGAACCAGGCCAGCGCGAACGCGTAGGGAGCGCGCCGCAGCACCGACCGGACAGTCCAGCCCAGAACCGCCACGCCGGCGATAACGTGCAACCAGAGCGATGGGTCGCCGGCGCTGAGGCTGAAACGGGGGTAGCGCAGGCAAAGATTGACCGGCAGCAACAGCTTGACCGCGCTGAACCCGTAAGCCGCGGCAAATTTTACCAATTTAGCCGGGAGCGTACTGACACCGGTGACAAGTTCGCCAACCCTGGCGGTTGTACCAACGAAATAAATCACCGCGGCGGCCGCCGGAGCGAAAAACAGCAGGTAGGCGGCTATCCGGCCCGCGTACCAGCGCTTGCCGCCGTCACTGTCGCGCAGCAGGAAATCGTAGGCCGCCAGCACCAGCGGCAGGCTGACAGCAGACGGCTTGGAACCGAGAGCCAATAAATAAAAGAAAAAGCTCAACGCAATATCGGTGGCCGAGAGCCGGTCGCGCCTGATGTAAAAATACAGCGCAGCCAGGTAGAAAAAACCGACGAACGTGTCCTTATGGCCGGTGACCCAGGCCACGACTTCCGCATGCGAGGGATGCAGGGCGAACAGCGCGGCGGCCAGCACGGCCCACGGCGCGGCCTCTGAACGTTCGCCACAGGCGCGTGAAACAACCAGCAGCCGCAGCAGCACCAGGTAGAGCATGACCACCGCGCCCAGATAGAACAACAGCGAGACCACGTGATACGGAACCCAGTTGGCCCTGGCCCCGTAAGGAGCCAGCAGGGCCGTGGCCAGCGCCCGCACCGGCTGGTAGGTAGCCGATAACCTGGGCTTTAACGTTTCAGCCAGACCAGTCAGATCAGGTGTTTCCTGGTAGCGCTGCACACCGGCCAGCGGCTCGTCCCAGTTGACCAGCCCATAGTCCAGGGTCCTGGCATACACGGCCAGCGTTGCCATCAGCAGCACCGCCAGCAGGGCCAAGCGGCCGCTTTTACTGCTGGTCACGCTCATTGTCGCTCTCCCCGGCCGTGGCCGGAAGGTTACGCAGTGCATTGCGGATACCGGCGACTGTTTCCGCCGGTTTTCCAGCGGTGATCGCTTTATCCAGCGCCAGTTGCAACTCCGCCCGGGCGCGGGCGGCCTGGCCGCGGGCGGCATAGAGCATCCCGAGGTTGAAATGGCCCGCCCAGGCCCAGCCGTCGTCGATCCGGGCCGCCCGGCGAAAGCTGCTCTCGGCCAGGGAATCCTCGCCGGAGGAGGCCATGATGATCCCGCGCTTGATCCACACCTCGGCGCGGTCGGGCCGCAACCGGAGCGCCCTGCCGATCAACTGCCTGGCCAGCCCGGCATGCCCCTGGCCCAGCATCAGGGTCGAGAGGTTGGCGTACGCATCGCCATAATCCGGATTTATCTCCAGCGCCCGGCGATAGTGCTCGATAGCCTTGTCCTTCTCGCCACGCTCGGCAAGGGCGGCGGCCAGGTTGAAATGCCCCAGGCCGTGAGCGGGATAGACCTTCACCACCCGGCCCCAGAGACTCGCGCTGGAGCGCCAGTCGTGCTGGCGCGCCAGCGCGAACGCGGCCAGAGCCGAGAGGGCAAGCAGTAGCAGCGCGAAGGCAAACGGCGCCACCGTTTTTCCGGAGGCCCGGTGTGCAACCAGGTTGCCGAACCCCGCGCCGGCGGCCAGAGCTAACGCCATGCCCGGCAGATAAAGATACCTGTCAGCCAACAGGGTGCTGGTCTCGACAAGACCGCTGGTGGGCAGCAGCGTCACCACGAAAAACAGCAGCAAAAACCAGCGCGTGTCCCTGCCGCGCGCCAATCTGAGCATCGCCCAACCGGCGGCACAGCAAAACACCAGCCAGCCAAGCGAGCGGGCGAGATCAAGCTCCACGGGAACATCCAGCGGATAACGCGCGCACAGATTGACCGGCAGCAGCAGCTTTAGCACGGACTTGCCCAGCACAACCGGCAGGAACGCCAGCCGGGACACCAGCGGAGCATCTCCCGCCGCACCCGCGCCAAGCCTGACAGTAGAGATGAACAACAACTGAAACGCCAGGGCCGCGGCGGGCAGGAAAAAGGGCGCGAGCCGCAGCGCCGTCCCCCCGGCTGAGCTTCTCGGGCGCTCCGGAGCCAGTCCCGGAGTGCCGAGCAGTTCCCAGAGCGCCAGCACCAGCGGCAACGAGACAGCCGCCGGCTGACTGAGCAACGCGGCCACGAACAGCAGCAGGCAGAGCCAGTAAAAAAGCTCTCCCCTGCCGGAGCGAAAGCGGAAGTAACAGATCAGCGAGCAGAGGTAAAACAGCCCCATCAGGGTAACCTTGCTCCCCTGGTGCCAACTGACGACTTCGACATGGACGGGATGGAACGCGAACAGAGCGGTTGCCGCCAGAGCCGCCACAAAATTGCCGCCGTCGCGCCCGTCCAGCAGCAGTGACGCCAACCTGAAGAAGAGCAGGATATTGGCCAGATACAGCAGCAGATTCAGCAGCAGAAAACCGGCCGGCCTGGTACCCTGGACGGCGTAGACAAGGCTGAAAGCGAGCGAGCGCAACGGCTGGTAGCTGGAGCCGATTCCTCCCTCGGGCACGAACGTGCGGAAGATACTGCCTGCCGTAAGCTGGCGGATATGGGGGTTTTCCGTAATTATCCTGTCATCCAGGCCCACAAAACCGCCGCCCAGCGATGGCAGAAAAACAGCAGTGGCCAGCAGTAGCAGCAATACCAGCCACAGCGATGAACCGTGTTTGATTGGTTTTACCAGCATCGCCCCGCGTTTACCCGGCCCCGATGTTATCCGCGGGCCGCCTGGTGAACTGAAACTGACGAGCGCACTCAACTCTTCCGTATTCAACGCAAGATTACGCAAGATTCAGGCCCACGCCGGTTTCAGCAGGCGGAGACCGCAACCCTTTCGCACTCGCGCTCCAGGGTGCTGAGCGCACCGAGCAGTTCCTCCACCCTGGCCGCATCGCTCGAGCGGCCGCCCCCACCGGCGGATGCTATTTCCTCCAGCCTCATCCAGAGAGCGTTCAGCGCAAGGTCAGCCTCGGCTATACCGAAATCAGCGGAGAGGCGCAGCAGGTATTCCACCCAGTCGCGCAGCATCCTGGCCGTGCGCGCGGAAGAAGCCCCCTCCAGGCGGTCGGCGTTGTTGTGGATCGCCTCGGCGGCCTCCAGACAGCACTCGCTGAAATAGACCTCGGACAACCAGCCCTCGCTGGCGCTCTCCCCGACAATATCCTCCGGCCTCCGGGCGGCCGCACAATTCTCTTCGGCTGTGTCCCGCCGCTCAATGATACGGTCATCGCCGGCCGGACCCTGCTCACCAACCGGAGTGGGCGCAGCGGGAGATTCATCAAGCGCCGGAGGAGCCTCCTGCTCCCCTCCCGGCGGCGGCCCGGGTTCAGTGGTTTCGACCTCCTGGGCCGGCGGAGACTCCAGGGAGGCGGAAGACTGCTCCAGCAAAAAGTCCCTGTCAGGCTCCGGTTCGTCGGGCTCCAACTCACCGCCGATAAAGGATGTGAGGGTTTCCGTTTCCTGGTCGTCCTCGGGCGAGTGGGGAATGAACCTGCTGACCTGGCTGAACCACTCGTCGATGGAGGCGGAGATGTCTTCCTCGGGCTGCGGCTGCTGTGAGGGTTTAAGTTCCGGGCTCCCGCCATCCTCGACATTGTCCCAGGCGGCGATCATGCGCAGCACCCGGTTACCGGCTTCCCTGCACCATTGGAGGGTTTCCTCGTCACTCTCCCCGCCCGCCAGTTTTTCCATGCCCTGCATCACCCGGCCAAGCGCAAGTTTCTCCGGCTGGGACAGCTCCGTGCCTCCCCGGCGGGCAGCCGCCTCGTACGCGCCGCGGACCACCCTGAACATGGCTGTAAACTCCTGCTCCACCGCCCCCAGCCCGGTGCCCCACAACTCACGCCAACCGTGCCACAGATCATCGACTAGCGCCTGAGCGCCCTCCAGGGAGCCGAACCGGTCCAGTTCCCCGCGAAGGATGTCCACCACCTTGGACGCCTCAATCTGGAAATAGGTCAATCGCTCTTCGAGATCCAACCCATCGCCGGTGAATCCCGGACTCTGCCGGGGCACCGGACTCATTGACGGGGAATTGAAATCGAGCTCAAGGTTCCGGCTGAATATCGAACCCTCGCCTTCGTGCTGAAAGTCGGGACAGTCCTTGCCGCCGTCGCCGGCGTTGCCACGCTCCACGGTCATCGGTTATCTCCCGAACTGAGGGGTTGGAATTGCGCACTTTATCCGTCGGGGCCATCGCCGCTGCCGCCCGGCGGCACCCGCACGTTGTCGATCAGCCTGGTTGCGCCCAGTTGCAGCGCCGCGGCCAGATAAGCGCAGCCTGCCGCCTCATCGGCCGCGGCAAGTTCATTATCCAGGGCCTCCAGATACTCCAGCCGTCCACCGGTTTTCCGCTCGATTTCCTCCCGGGCCGCCGCCAGGGCTGCGGAGATTTGGCGCTGGCCGCCAGCGATTTGCGCGGCGGCCCGCATCAGCACGGCGTACATCCCGGGGGCGGCCGCGCGCCGGGACTCGTCCAGATAGACATTGCGCGAACTCATCGCCAGCCCGTCGGGCTCACGCACCAGGGGGCCCTCGATAATTTCCACCGGGAAATCGAGATCGCGCACCATCCGGCGGATAACCATCAACTGCTGAAGGTCCTTGCGGCCGAAAACGGCCAGATCGGGCTGGACAATATTCAGCAGCTTGGTAACCACGGTTGTTACGCCCCGAAAGTGGCCGGGTCTCGATGCGCCGCAAAGCCCCTGGCCAAGCTCGGTTTCCTCCACGAAAGTGCTGCACCCCGGGGCGTACATCTCATCCACCGCCGGCGCGAACAGCAAGTCCACGCCCGCGCCCGCGGCCAGTTCCCTGTCGCGCTGTTCGTGGCGGGGGTAGCTCTCCAGGTCCTCGCCCGGTCCGAACTGGATCGGGTTGACAAACAGGCTGGCCACCGTGAACCCGGCGCGCCCGGCGCAAAGCCGCATCAGCGTCAGGTGCCCCTCGTGAAAACCGCCCATCGTGGGCACCAACCCGATTATTTTTTCCCCGGCCCGCCGGCCGGCCACGGCCCGGCGCACTTCGTCCTTTGTCCTGACAAGCTCCATCGCCTCAGCCTTCCTCCCGGCCATACTCATCCCACCCGTGCAGAAACCGGCTGTCGATCTCGGCCACCATCTCCAGAAAAAACAACCTGCGCCAGATTTCTGGATGCGGCAGCACAAGCCGCTCCGTGTCGATCCGCCGCCGGCCGTAAAACAGAATATCGATATCAATCACACGCGGCCCCCAGCGCACCGCGCGCACGCGGCCCATGGCCTGCTCGATAGCCAGCAGGCGGTGGAGCAACGCAGCCGGCTCCAGTTCCGTGGAAAGCCGCAGCACCTGGTTGAGAAACCGGGGCTGGCCGCGCAGGCCCACCGGCTCTGTGATCCGCTCGGCGCTGGCCGCCTCGATGGCGGTCCGCTCCAGCCGTTCTATTTTTTGCCGGGCCAGGGCCAGGCTCGCACTTTTGTGGCCCAGATTAGCGCCCAGCGAGAGAAACACATCTGTTTCGCGGCTCAAGATTTTTTCCCGCGCCTGATTTCGATTTCCGCGAAGTCGATAAAGCCCTTGACCGGCACCCGCGGCTTGCGGCAGCGCACCGTGACTTCCCTAACCGGGAAATCCGCCAGCACCTTGTCGGCGATTTCTCCGGCCAGGCGCTCCATCAGGTTGAAGCTGCTGTGTTCCATAATCTGCCTGACGGTTTCAAAGAGCAGCGGGTAATTGACCGTATCGCCGATTCTGTCTGATTGAGTGGCCCGCTGCAAATCCAGATAGCAGTCCACGTCGATCTCGAACAACTGTCCGACGTCTTTTTCGAACGCCAACAGTCCCGAATGCGAATAGAATTTCATGCCACTGAGCGTAAGCCGGTCCACCAGACCTCCTGTGGCTGGAAACAAAGCGCGGCTGATCTGATACATTACATTGAATGCTTTATATCTATTTATATTAAACATACACACCTGCGCTGTCAACTAAACCCGCGGCACTGCGACAGACAAAAAAAAAGCCCCGGGCGGATGCCCGGGGCTTTACGCAGATCAAAACCTGATGAGCGCTATCTCAGTTCTGTGCTCCAGCCGGATAGACCGAAACTTTTTTGCGGGTCTTGTCCTTGCGCTCGAACTTCACAACACCATCGATCAGCGAAAAGATCGTATGGTCCCTGCCCAGACCCACGTTGCTGCCCGGGTGAAGCCGTGTGCCGCGCTGCCGGACGATAATCGAACCGGCGGAAACACTCTGGCCGGCGAACACTTTAACGCCCAGGTATTGAGCATTGCTGTCGCGCCCGTTGCGGGAACTTCCCACGCCCTTTTTATGGGCCATGATAATCTCCTGATGTAGATCTTTACCGGAAAACTAAAGTCACAATCGAGACCGAAAATCAATCAAGCCTTGTCGGCATCACCCGGTTCGCCGGCCTTTTTAGCGGCCTTCTCAGCCTTTTTGGCGGCGGGCTTTTTTGCTTTGGCGCCCTTGTCGGCATCCCCGGCCTTTTTAGCTGCCGGAGCAGCCTTCTTCGCCACCGCGGGCTTTTTTGCCTTGGCGTCTTTGGCAGCATCCACGGCCTTTTTAGCCGCGGCGGGTTTTTTTGCCTTGGCGGTCTTGTCAGCATCCCCGGCCTTTTTAGCTGCCGCCGCAGGTTTTTTTGCCTTGGCGGCCTTGTCAGCATCCACGGCCTTTTTGGCCGCCGGCGCGGGTTTGGCCTTGACCGGCTTGTCAGCATCTGCGGCCTTTTTAGCTGCCGCCGCAGGTTTGGCCTTGACCGCCTTGTCCGGAGCCGCTTGAGCGACCGGGGCCTGTTCGGCCTTGTCCTGCTTCTTCGCTTCCTCGACCTTTCGGGCCTTCACAGCCCCCAGGACGATCTTGCCGATCTCCAGTTCGGTAAAGCTCTGGCGATGGCCCAACGTACGGCGGTAATCCTTACGCCGCTTGTACTTGATGATCTTGATCTTCTTGTCCTTGCCGTGACGCACCACGACGGCCTCGGCATAGGCGCCATCGACCAGCGGGGTTCCAACCTGAATCTTGTCCCCGTCGGCTACCAGCAGAATTTCCTCCAGCTTCACCTTCTCCCCCACATTGCTGCTCAGGGAGGGGACGCGTATCACACCGTCAGGCTGGATCTTAAATTGTTTTCCGCCACTTCTCGCTATCGCATACATCGAACCGCCGGCTCCTTTGAACTCGCTTCTTATTTAGAAACTGCGCTAATTTGCATGTTAAGAGAGTCCGATAAAATACACCGTTCTAATCGCCAAGTCAATAGACAATTCCGCTGGCTTCGTAAAAAGTCCATCTACTTTGTTGCGCCACATAGCTCGTCAACTGCGCAGTACCTTCAAGTACTCCTCGTTCCTCGATATTTGCGCGCCTCGTATCCGGTGCTTTTTACTTTGCCATCGGCAAAGAGGATCTTTTACAAAACCATCAATGCTAACGAAGGTTCAACTGTTTTTTCGACGGCAGGCTGAACACCGCGAAATCATCGAGGCGCATCAACGGGTCATCGCGAAGACGCAGCCTGGCTTTGGTGTGGTTCTCCAACTGCTTGAGCAGGGAACATTCCTGCTCCATCAGGTGCAACGCCACCGCGGGATGGACCCTGAGCAGCAACTCGCTTTCCTTGCGCTCGGCGGTCAGTTTGCGCAGGGCCATTTCCAGATGGCCGGTTACCACCTCGGGGGTAAACACCCTGCCACGCCCATCGCAGTTGGGACACAACTCGGTCATGCTCTGAAACAGGCTTGAACGCACACGCTGCCGGCTCATCTCCACCAGACCCAGCGGGCTGACCTCGAACGCCTTGGTTTTGGAGCGGTCGAACTTGAGCAGGTGCCGGAACTCATCGAGCATCTTCTGCTGGTTCTCCCGGCTTTCCATGTCGATAAAATCCGCCACGATTATCCCGCCCAGATCGCGCAGCCTCACCTGCCGGGCAATCTCCCGGGCGGCTTCGAGATTGGTGCGCAGGATCGTCTGCTCCTGGTTCTTGTCGCCCGTGTAGCGGCCCGTGTTAACGTCGATCGAGACCAGCGCCTCGGTCTGCTCGATCACGATATAACCGCCGCGCTTAAGCCAGACCTTGCTGCTGAACACCTTGCGGATCTCATCATCCAGCTTGTACCTGGTGAACAGTGGTTCCTGTTCCTTGTAGAGCTGAAGGCGGCCGGTGAGCTTGGGGGCGATAATCTTGAGGTAGTCCTTGATCCTTTTGAACTCGGTCTTGGAATCGACTACCAGCGAGTCCACCCGCTCGTTGAACACATCGCGCAGCAGGCTGGCGATAAGCTGCATCTCCTGATACACCAGGCCCGGCGCCTCCACCTGGCTGCTCTGGCGCTTGACCCGCCGCCACAGGTTTTTGAGCGAGTTGTACTCGTTGGTGAACTCGTCCTCGGGTGTGTCCTCGGCGGCCGTGCGCACGATAACACCCTCGTTACGGGTGATCACCTTCTTGATGATCTCCTTGATCCGCGCCCGCTGCCTGTTGTCGTCGATCTTGCGCGAGATGCCGATCCGGTTGTCGAACGGGTTGTAGACCATCAGCCGGCCGGGCAGCGAAACGTCGGTACTCACCCGCGGGCCTTTGGTGCTGATCGGCTCCTTGATCACCTGGACCATGATCTCCTGGCCTTCCTGGAGCTGATCCTGGATCGCCTGGAATTTGCGGGGCTTCCTGCGAGCTCCGCCGGAGCCCTGGTCATCGTTGTCGTAATCGGTCTCGAACAGGTCGTAGTTGACATCGCTCACATGCAGGAAACCGTGCTTGGGCAGGCCGATATCGACAAACGCAGCCTGCATACCGGGCAGCACCCGGCGGACCACGCCCTTATAGATATCACCGACCATCCGGCGACCGCTTTCATGATCGACCATGTATTCGACCAGTTTGCCCTCTTCCAGAATCGCGATCCTGGTCTGCTTGAAGGCTACAGAAATAAGAATGTCCCGCTTTATTGATTTATATCGGGGTTGATTAGCCATTGCTTCTTCCTAAAGTAATACGTTAAAGCTAAAACGTTCCATCTCATTGCCGCCGTTTAAACCGGGCGGAAGACTTATCTTGCAAAATAACAGACAGAACAAAAAAAAGTTGTGAAAAACTCTATTAAGTATGTGAACCAAGCCGCCAGAGGAACGTTGCCCGGCATATTCGCGAAGGGGAGTCGCCCTTAACAGCTTAGAGAAAGTTAAAAACATTAATAGCCAAATATGTCACAATTCGAACGGCTTGTCTTGCCCTTGACAACTTGCCCGAGCAAAATTTTTCACATAGGGCGTTGAATCTCTTTATTTCAACGCCCCTCTAAAGTAACAGTAGTTCGGCCCGCTGTACAATAATAATGCGCCGCATCCCGCAGGGCCGCTCCCAAAAACATTCAACAGCCCCTGGAATCAAATTAATTTTTTCGCCCTCAAGGGGACCTGAACCATCCTCCGGCTGACCCTTGAGAGCGGCATTCCCCCGGCGGCTCCCAACACGACGCCAGCTCCGGCGCTCCGCCAGCGGTTCGCTACGTGGGCAGAACGGCCCCGGTCTTGACAATCCTCACGCGGGCCAGCGCTTCCTGCTCCAGCGCCAGCAGCCAGCCTACGAACCGGTCCGGCCGCTCGGAGCCGGGCCCGCTCAGGCTGAGCTCGAACCGCAGCGTAACCCGGCCGTTTTCCTCGCTGAGAGTCATCTGCTCGAGTCTGGAGCGCAGGTCTACCGTTTTGGCGCGCCCTTTCTTGTCCGTGCGTTCCAGGCTTCCGCCCCGCCGGAGTTGTTCGCCGCGGCGCTGCTCGACCATTTCCACGGTCCACTCAGGCAACAGCACAACTTTCCAGGTGCATGCGGCGATAGCCGGGACCATGCGCTTGCGGGTCACACCCGGCGGCAGTTTTTCCAGTTCCACGATCCCGAACCCACTCACCCCGGCGGATGCCGCCTCAAGCGCCCGGCGCACGGCGGTCTCATCGCAGGGCAGCAGCTCGAAATCGAGATACTCAGCCTCGCTTTCGACCCCCAGCGGAAGGGCCGGTGAGAAATGCAGGCGCATCCGCGCGTTGAAACCGGCGCTGTGCACCACCGGCAGACGCGAGCGGCGCAGCATGAACTCAATATTGCGAGAGTTGTCCAGGTGACCCACAAAACGTTGCAGGCCGCGGCGGGCGTAGCGCAGCCGCCACAGATCGATTTCCGCCGAGTTTTCCACCGTGGGCAAAACCCCCTCGGCCAGGGGCGGATCGTCCCGCACCGCCGGCCCCTGCGCCGGCAGATCATCGGGGGGGCCGCGCAACTGCTCGCAGGTCTCGGGCTCGGCCACTCCGCAGCCCAGGCACGCCCCACCGGCGCAGTCTGCCACGTTGCGCCCGGCAAGAGCACTGGTCCGCTGGGTGCGCAGGAATTTCTCATCCGCCGGCAGCTCGATAAAACTCCAGGGCAGCGGCTGCTGGGGATCGCGGGCGGCAAGAGCGTCCTCCAGCTCCAGCTTGCACTCAGCCAGCGCCGCCAGCCACCTGTCCCAGACAAAATGCTCCCCCCACCCGTCGAACCGCGCGCCCGCGCGCCACGCCCGCGCGACAACCGGTGCCAGCTCCACGCCACCACGGGCCAGCAGGCCCTCCAGAGCGCTCATGCACGGATCGTGGTAGCGAATTTTCACCCGGCGGCTACGCACCCCGTCCCTGATCCGCCAGATCCGGCGTTCCAGCTCCGCGGGCGGCGCCTGGGCCTCCCACTGAAACGGCGTGCCGGGCTTGGGCACGAACGGGCCGATAGTCACGTTGACGTTGCGGCGTCCGCCCACGCGCCGCGCACACCCGGCCACCGCGTCGATCAGGCGCGAGGCCTCGTCCAGATCCTCGTCGGTCTCGGTGGGCAGACCGACCATGAAGTAGAGCTTGATCAGGGTCCAGCCGGCACGGAACGCTGTCTCGACCAGCTCCAGCAGCTCACCCTCGTCCACCTTTTTGCCGATCGCCTCGCGCAGGCGCTCGCTGCCGGCCTCTACCGCGAAAGTCAGTCCGCCGCGGCGGCCCCCGCTGATGCGCTGGAGCAAACTCAGCGTACGGCTGTCCACGCGCAGGCTGGGAAAACTGAGGCTCACCCCGGCCGCCGCGAACTCGGGTGCGAGGATCTCGACCAGCTCCTCGATAGCCGGGTAGTCGGCCGAGGAGAGCGAGAGCAGGGTAACGGAGTCCCAACCGCCGCTGCGCACACCCTGTCTGGCCACCCTGGCGATCCGCCGGACCGAGCGGCTGCGTACCGGGCGGTAGTACATCCCGGCCTGGCAGAAACGACAACCGCCGGTACAGCCACGCATGATCTCGACAGCGTGATGGTCCTGGGCCAGCTCGATCAACGGCACGGGCAGGCCGTCTGGCTCAGGGTAGTCGGCAAGCCGGTCGATCCGCCGCACGGCGATCCGCCTCCGGCCACCCGGAGCGTGCAGGGCGGGCACATAGATCCCGTCAAGCTCCGCCAGGCGGTTCAGACGCTCTTTGCGGGAAGCCCCCTCCCCGGCCATGCCGATCAGCAGACGCAACACGTCCTGCAACACCGCTTCGCCGTCACCCAACACGAAAAAGTCGAAAAACGGGGCCATCACCGCCGGGTTGACCGCGTTGGGGCCACCACCGCAGACCAGCGGATCGCTCTCACCGCGTGGGGCGGCGTGAAGAGGAATGCCGGCCAGATCGAGCACGGTCAGCACGTTAGTGTAGGTCAACTCCGACTGCAGAGTTATCCCCACCAGATCGAAATCGGCCAGCGGACGACGGCTGGTCAGGCCATAAAGCGGAATCCCCCGCTCGCGCATCCTGCTCTGGGCATCGGGCCACGGCGCGAACGCACGATCGACAGCCACGCCGCTCACACGGGACGCCGCCGCCCGGAGCACTTTCAGGCCCAGGTTACTCATCCCCACCTCGTAGAGGTCGGGATAGACCAGCGCCAGAGTGAGCGCCGAACCCTCATCACCACCGCTCGCCCCCAGTTCACCGCCCATGTAACGGGCGGGACGGTTGACAAACGGGAGCAATTCCTGTTCTATTTTATCCTGCAGGCTTTCTATCGCGCAGTCTCCGTACCAATAAAGAAAAAGGCGGGCATCGCCCGCCGACATTGCCAAAAATAAAGCAGTTAGCGCCTTGAGTCAAGTCTGTTCGGATGATGAAAGAATCGGCAGGCGGAAAAGAGAAACACATGCATTGGAAAAACGCGGCCTTCGCATTGACGGTGGTAATCAGCGAACCATGCCTACCTGCCAGGTTCCGGTGAATCCCTCGCCCTGAACCGAGCCCTGCAGGGCTCGCTCGGTCAAGGTGCCCTCGAACAGCGCGCTACCGGCGCCGGGCTCCTCGGTGCGAAACGAGACGAACGCGCCGGAAACCGTTCCGCCGGTGACGACAAGCGTGTCCGCCGGGGCCTTGCCGAACCCCTCGGCCAGCGGATCGATCCGGACCATCAGCCCGTCGAAATTGAATTCCCGCTGGACCAGTTCCAGCCTGATCCTGCTGGTCTGTTCCACCGAGTCAGCGGTTGCCGTCAGGCTCATCACTCCCTCCCACACGCCCTGGACCCTGCCTGTACCCTGCACGGCCACGATCCGCTTATCGCCGCAGCCGCCAAAGACAACTCCGGCCAGCAGCAGCAACAGCGGCAAAACCAGCCTCGATTTACGGAATTCAAACACGACCCGGCACCTGAGGTTAGAATGTAAAATTAACGCTCCCGCCGATCCGGACAGCCGCTGCGCGTCCTACCTCGAACTCGGGCACCAGGCGGGCCACGTCCGTGAATATCTGGTGGGAGAACTCACCGCGAAGCGAACAGGAGGAACCCAGTTGAAGGTTCACGCCCGCTCCCCAGTTGTAATAGCCGTAGTTGGTGGTCCCCTCGGGCGGACGGCCGCCGCCGGAAAGGAGCAGCGTGCCGCCGCCGGCCAGCAGATACAGCCCACGATCCGGCTTCAGGGGATAAAACAGCAACTGCATCCCCAGACGCGCACCGTCGGTTTTCATCTGCCCGGCGCGGTCGCGGATCGTCAGCGGAAGGTAGCCGCCCTCGGCCTCCACGGCCAGGCGCTCGTACATCCGCCAGCCGAGCTTGATCCCAGCCTCCAGCGCCACATCCATCGAAAAACGGGGTGAGAACGCCTGGTAAGCCGCGTACGGAGAGAGATACAGTCCGCCGGCGGAGATTGCGCGCGAGGGGTAGAATTTGGGCAACTGCATGCCCACGCCCAGCGAAACTCCGTTGAGCAGTTCCGCGCCCTTGCCCTCGACAGTAATCACGTGGCCCCTGTAGGCGGCGTCCAGCGCAAGATCTTTGGTCAGGTACATCCGGAACCCGGCCCCGAACGAAACGTCGAGGTCGGTGCGCGAGGAGTCGGCCCAGGCGGTATGCATCACCCCCGCGCCCAGCAGCGCGTAGGGGACCACCAGGCCACCGGGACGGTAGCTGTAGCTCAGACCCGCGTTGAGCGCGGTACGAACCTCCTGCTCCTCGGGCGCAAGGTCCTGATCGGGATTAAAAGCGGCCGAGGCCAACTCGATCCGCCAGGCGAACTCGGGGGTGAAAGCGCGGGCGAAACTGAACTCCGCCGACGGTGCGACCCTGCCGTCGTAGATCAGTACTCCCACACGGGAGGTGTAGAGGTTACGGCCCATCCAGCCCCGGGCGGTTTCGAATACGGTCTGCTGCGGATCGAACGGTGATTCGGGAGCAACGGTATCGGCTTCCGCCGCTTTGGCGCCACCGGTGACCAGCGTATCGAGCCGGGACGGGACACTGTCGAGCCCAAGCACGGCCAGCAGGCTGTCCTGTCTGGCCTCCTTGGTGCGAATCCGCTCCAGAATCAGGCCCGAACTCTCCTCCAGGCCACTGATCGCGATGGCGAGTCGCTCGATGTAGTTGTTGACACTGTCCGCCTGCTCGTTGGAAAGCTGGCGGGCCTCGGGGGTGAATACCTCGACCAGGTCCTCGCGGACCCAGCCGATACTGCCGTCATCGATCAGCACCCGCAGCCAGTTCTTGAATTTTCGCTCGGCCAGCACGCGGTCACCGCGGTATAGAGTGGTAACCAGCTCGTAGCCGGTACCCGGCCCCTTGCGTACATTTGCGTAGCGGTTATGGACCATCATTTCCACGGGCAACTGCTGGGCAAGCAGCGGCAGAGCGGCTGTGATCAGCAGCAGAAAAGTCAGCAGACCGAGGTATTTTTTCATCGTCCGTCCGGTCGATTTCACGTTGTCCCCTGCGTGGTGCAAAACAGCCGGTGACGCGCAAAGGGGCGTTACTTGGTATGTCGGAAAATGCTGCTACCAGCTTTAGTTTTTGGTCCCCTTACGCGAGGTTCTTGCAGCGGCCAGAGCGATCAGTTCCGCCAGCGTACCGATCCCCCGCTCCGCGGCGCGTTCGAACAGGCGCAGCAGAACGTCCGCTGTCACCTCGGCATCGCCCAGCGCGCGATGGCGGGCCTGGAACGAGAGGTTGAAAAAGCGGGCCACTTCGTCCAGATTGCGCCGCTCCAGCTCCGGGACCAATCTGCGGGCCAGCACGGCCGTGCACAGCCTGGGGTTGAGCAGCTTGCAGCCACGGCTGAGGATTACCTCGTTCTGCACGAACCGCCAGTCGAACGGGGCGTTGTGGGCCACGAACACCGAATCTCCCAGAAAATCAACCACGTCCCGGCAGACCTCATCGAACGTGGGCTGCCCGGCCAGCATCGAATAGCTGATCCCGGTCAGAGTGCTCACCGGCCCGGGCACGGGGCGCCGGGGGTCGATCAGGGTTTCGTACCTTGCGGTAATCCGTCCGCCCTCTAGGCGCACCATCCCGATCTCGATCACCCTGTCCGCTGGCGGCGCGAAACCGGTGGTTTCAACATCGACCACCACATAGCTGGCCGCCAGCAGACTTATCGACGCGCCAGCGCTTTCCTCGCCCGCCAGCGCCCAGCTGCCGTCGCCGAGTAAAACAAACCTCGGATCGCTATCCAGCATGGCGCGTGCCAGACGGACCGCCATTGCCTCGTCCACGTTTAGCAGGGCCAGAATTTTAGTGCAGATGGAGGAAGACGAACACGGGCCCTCGGCTTTGATCAGCTCCAGAGCCCTGTCCAGTGCGGCGTTGCTGTGGGCCAGACTCATAACGTTTATTTCCGGCAGATTGCGAGCAGGTATAGTCCGCTACCGGCCTCGCCGGCAATCACGGAGAAATCCCGATAGGAATATTTTTCCAGATACTCGCGTTTCCTGTCTCCTCCGAGCATCCGGACATCATGCAAGGGGGACTAAGAACCGCTGTTTAATGGTTTTGCCGTAAAGATACGCCGGCGGTGTGCGAGTAATTTAATCAACGCTGTTCCGGTCGATTTTATCACCGCCGTTTTCCTTACCCTTGCGTCCCGTCAGCACCCGAAACTCCTGGCGCACCAGCATCACGAAAGTGAGCCAGAGGATTTCCACGTCCAGGCCCAGCGACCAGTTGCGGATATAGTAGAGGTCGTGCTGAACTTTGCGGCTTACGCTGGTGGTCTCCCTGCAGAAAACCTGGGCCAGACCCGTGAGTCCGGGCCGGACGGCCAGGCGGCCACGGTACAGCTCGGGATAGGAGTCGAAAAAGAACGCCCGCTCGGGCCTGGGTCCCACCAGGCTCATCCTGCCGGTGAGCACGTTCCAGAACTGGGGCAGTTCGTCCAGGCCGGTGCGCCTCAGGAAACGGCCGATCCCCGGCAGCACCCGCTCATCGTCCCGGCCCGACCAGACAGGCCCGGTATCGCGCTCCGCCCCATGAACCATCGTGCGGAACTTGCGCACCTCGAACGTGACCCCCTGGCGCCCCACCCGCTCCTGGGTGTAGAGTACCGGCCCCCGGCTGGAAAAACGAATCGCCAGCGTGATCATCAGCATCAGCGGCGAGGCCAGCACCAGCACGCCCAGCGAGAGAGCGATATCCAGCAGGCGTTTGGCCAGCGCCGCGAACCCGCTCATCGGCTCATCGAGCGG
This sequence comes from Gemmatimonadales bacterium, assembly GCA_024278175.1. Lineage (GTDB taxonomy): Bacteria > Gemmatimonadota > Glassbacteria > GWA2-58-10 > GWA2-58-10 > JAJRTS01. The sequence goes on from JAJRTS010000101.1 coordinate 89,786, forward strand.
ACCGGGCGGGGTCATCACATCGCCCGCGCCCGGTTCGCCGCCGGGTACCAGGCGAAGTTCCACGCCGCGGCCGGCAAGTTTCTCGGCCAGCGGCAGCCAGCGCCCCGGCTCGATTCCCTCGGGGTCGAGCAGGACCAGGTCGACCCTGTTTTCGCGGGCCAGCGTGTCGGCCTGCTCAAACTTTCCGGCAACGAGGCCCTCGGGAGGCTCGCCCTCGCCATCGACCGCCACGGCCACTGGCTCCGCGCGGGCGGCGCTGGCCTGAAGTCGGGAGAGCAGATCGGCTATCCTGCCGACTGAAGCAACCAGCAGAACCCGCTCGCGGGCCAGCGGGGCGAACAGGGAGAGGTCCAGCATCAACTGGGCGGCGAAGCGCCAGGCAAGGCCGTAGACAGCACTGAGCAGGCAGAACATCAGCACGACAAACCGGCTGAAAGCGTAAGCCCGGAAATAGAACGGAAGGACAGTGACCAGCACGGTGAGGATCAGCACGGCCTTGAACAGGCCCAGGGCCGAGGGCACACGCTGTCGGCCGATCCCCAGCGCCCAGAGAATCGGGACGTACAGGATTACGATGGCGGCGGCGTAGAACAGGTAGGACCAGCCGTTGAAAAACGGCGGGATCGGGTACAACTCACCCCAGCGGAGCAGCACCGCCGAAAAAAAAGCAGCCTCGGCGGCCGCTACGTCCGAGGCAACCCACAGCGGCCCCGGTTTCCTGCGTTCAACGTTCAACGTTCACCCCTGAGTGTGGTGGTATCGGTCGGCCAATCCGTCGGCTGTCAGATTCGGCCCATCAGCGCCTGCAGCTTGAGCCACCAGACCATCCAGACCGCTTCCTTGACGATCTTTTTGTCCATCTTGGAGGTCCCGGAATGACGGTCGACAAAAATGATCGGGATTTCCCTGATCTTGAATCCCTTGCGATAAACCTTGAAACTGACCTCGATCTGGAACGAATAACCCTCGGACTGCACCTTGTCCAGATCAAGCGCTTCCAGCACCCGGCGGTGGAAACACTTGAACCCGCCGGTGGGGTCCTTGACCGGCAGACCGGTGATCACCCGGGTGTAGATGCTGGCCCCGTAGCTGAGCAGAAGGCGGCTCATCGGCCAGTTGACCACGTTGACCCCTTGCACGTAACGCGAGCCGATCACCAGATCGGCCTCCTTCGCGGCGGCCAGGAAATCGGGCAGATAACGCGGATCGTGGCTGAAATCGGCGTCCATCTCGAACACGAGCTCGTAATCGCGCTCCAGGGCCCAGCGGAAACCCGCCTTATAGGCGCTGCCCAGTCCCATCTTACCCTCGCGGTGCATCACGTGCACCCGTGGGTTTTGCGCCCGGACACCGTCCACCAGCTCCCCGGTGCCATCGGGCGAGTTGTCGTCGACAATCAGCATTTCCAGGCACTCGTCTTTCTCCAGCACCTGGCCGATCAGGTTTTCGATGTTCTCTTTTTCGTTGTATGTCGGGACAATCACCAGCGCCTTGCCGCTCATCGCTCACTCCCTGGTACCTGTGTCCTGCTTGTTGTTCTTTTTTCCCGGCAATCCACCGGCTGCCAGCAATACCGCCACGGGAACCAATTCGGCCAGGGTCAGCCAGATCCGCGAAATCAGTGCCACCACCGTGGCGGCCACGCTGCCCAGACTGGCGGTGAGCAGTACGGTGAACATCCCCTCGCGCACGCCGATTCCGCCGGGTGCCACCACCACCAGAAAACCGATAATGTAGCCCACCGCGTAGATCCCGGTCGATTCCGTCCAGCTCAGTTCCACTCCCGGAATCAGCGAGCGGATGAACCAGTGGAAACAAAGGCCGTAGCCCAGCCATACCAGCACATTAAGGATAAACCATACCAGCAGATCACGGAAGCGAAGCCTGCTGCTGACCGGGGGTTTGCCCGCCAGCCGGGCGGCCAGGTCCAGCAGACGGTTCAACAGGCCCGGATGCAGGAACACCAGCAGCAACGGGGCCGCCAGCCAGGTCCATTGCAGAAGGGATTCGAATCGTCCCGCCAGCGAGGCCGGGAACAGGGCCAGCCCAACCACCGAGCCGGCCAGCAGCAGCAGCACCTGGTTCAACACGCTGCTGGCCGCGGCATCCATCGCGCTCAGGCCCTCGGCCCGGGCCATCACGGCCATCCCGGCTATCTGCCAGACCTTACCGGGAAGGTAGCGGCCCAGGTTAGAGATAAACCACACGTAAGCCGCGCGCCAGGGCCTGATACTCACCCCGCCGATCGCCAGCACCACCATCCGCCAGATCTGGGTGTTGACCAGAAAGATCAGCGAAATACCCAGCAGCGAAAGCACGAACGGCAACAGCCTCAGTTGCCAGTCAAGCTCACCGAGCTGGCGCCAGCCCAGCAGCAGGTTGTGATAAATCAGGTAATAACCGAGCACGAACAGAACCAGCGCCTGGCCCGCGCGCACGACCGTTTTTTTCCAGTTCACGTCGCTACCAGTCCTTCCGGTACGTGTGCCGGAGGAGCACTCCGGCCAGCAGCAGCAGGGACAGCAGAGTGATCCGGCGGCCCCAGACAAACGGAGCCGAGTGGTAGCTCATTGTCACCTCGCGCTCTCCTGCGGGCACGTACACCGCCCTCATCGCCAGATTGGCGCGGTAAACCTTCGCCGGCTCTCCATCGACAGTGGCCCGCCAGAACGGGTGATAGCTCTCGGCGAAATAGAGCAGCGCGGGATTTTTACCGTTTACGTTCAGGCTGATCCGGTCAAAGCCGTGGTGGGTCGTCTCGATTGTACCGGGGTCACCACCGGGGCCGGGCAGCGATGAAGTGTCAAACTGCGGCGGCTCGTCCAGAATCAATGTGTTATCGAGATCGAACGACGGGTCGTTGATCCGCTTGAGCACAGCGTCGTCGTCCTCGATCAACTCGAACGCCCCGAACAGACGGAAGCGCTCCCAGGCGCCGGGGTTGCGATAGAGTACCCGGCCCGTGCGCCCGTCTTCGACCACTTTTTCCAAAGTCGGGTACTCACGCTCGAAAAACGGTGTGAGCTGGCTCTTACGGAACATGATAAAGTCGGCGGCCATCAGGTTCCAGAAACGATTGTGGAGCGTGGCCGGCAGTTGAACCCGGGGATTACCCAGTTGTTCCTGCAGCGATTTCCAGAGCCGCGGATCACGGGCCAGGTTACGCTGGGTGTGGGTGCCGTAGAGTTTCTCGAACCACTTGAGCCGCAGCGGCATGCTAGCGTTGACAGTTGGTATGCTGAAATAGAGCAGACTGTTGTCCCAGTAGTCGCGGTAACCCTCCGGGATAACCGGCGAGGGATAGAAATAGACCCTGTGCCTGGTCAGGTCCTGCTCTTGCATGTGCTCGACAATTTTATCCCGCGGGTAGGCACTGTTCACATCGGCCACACTGAGCCAGTTAATGTCCATCCGCATCAGATCGGCCCAGGCGAGCACCGCCAGCAACCCCACCAGCACGGCCAGCGGGATATAACGGGATTTCCAGAGCCAGACCAGCCCCACTATCACCGCCCCCACCACAGCGCTGAGCAGCGCCGCGCGGATAATCTGCGGGTAGTATTGGGTCAGGATCGGCAGGCGCGCCCGGGCTATCTGCTCGGGCATCATCGCGGCGAGCACACCGGGCATCGCGTCCTTGCCCCCGCCGAGCACCAGGAAAACGACCCCCAGCGCCCCCAGGCAATAAAGCAGCACCTTGAAGCCACCGTTCACTTTTTCTATCCGCTTATCGTCCCTGCCGCCACCACCGCCGCTGAGCAGGTAGTCGATCCCATAGCCGGCCAGGGTAATCAGGCAGAACATGAACACAAAGAACATCTGGTTGGGCGCGCGGAAATCCTTTACCACCGGCAGCAGGTAGTAAGGCAGGCGGAAAAACGGTGTGTACCCGCCGAAATTCCAGAGCAGGGCCGCCACGCCCAGTCCGCTGAAAAACCAGACCTTGCGGTTGCGGCGCCGCACCAGGGCCACAGCGGCGAACATCAGCGGCAGCAGGCCCATGTACTCCGAGTGGCCCTTGAAACTCTCCGTGCACCAGTAGGCCGACGGCTCACCGGTGAACCCCGGCACCACCAGCCCGACAGCTTCCAGCGGGTGCATGGAAAAACTGGTGGCGTGTTCCCAGCCCTCGTAGCCCAGGCCCTGCCCAGCCTGACGGTGGGAAAACTTTTGGTTAGCCATCGTGGGCGCGAACTGCGCTGCCGAGAGCGAAACAGCCACGGCGAACCCCAGCGTGTAGAAAACTCCCAGGCGAATCACCGGCTTGACCGACTTGTCCTCGCGCCAGAGGACAACCAGCCGGTAGAGGGCGTAGGCGGAAACGGCCAGAGAGCTGAAGTACATCATCTGCATCATCGGCGAGAGGATTTGCAGCGCCACGGCCGCGCCCATCAGCAGGAACCAGATCAGCTTGCGACGGTTGAACCCGCGCTCGAGGAAGAAAAACACCAGCGGGGTGAGCAGGATCACGAACATCCGGCCGTCGTGGCCGCCCTGCAAAGCGCTGGCAACCCAGCCCGTTAACGTAAACATCACCGCGCAGAGCGCGGCGGCCACTTTGGAGAGGTTCAGTTCCCTGATCCAGAGGTAGCAGAACATACCGCCAAAGAGCGTCATCAACAGGAAAGTCCAGCCGATCGCCCGGTAGAGCGGCAGCAGGAAATACAGAATGCTCAGGGGGAAAAAAATCGGGCCGGGCAGGCTGCCCACATACGGGATCCCGCAGAAACTCAAGGGGTTCCAGAGCGGAAGCCCCTGGCCAGAGGCCAGCGCGTCGATCATGATCTTGCGCGTCTGCAGACCCTGGGTAACCATGTCCGATCCCATCAGGATCGCCTGGGAATCGAAAACGAACCTGCGGTAATAAACTATCAGGGCCAGCAGCAGAAACCCGGCCAGCGCCCAGAACAGGCGGCTGCCCCGCTCGAGGTACTCCGGCAGGTTAAAGTCGGGCAACCTGGCCTGTGCTGTCGCTTCAGCGGACTTCTTCTTTTTTTTAGCGGCCATCGGTTCGGCTCCCGGTCAATTATCGATGCTTTAGAAGCGTGTTGAAAATACGAAGAATGGGAATAAGGGTCGTCCGGGGCCGTTGCTCGTCATGCCGGCCGAAAGCTGGTGTGAGCAATCTAACTGCTAGAAATAAAATGAATGGCAGAACCGGTAAAAAACGGCTTGGCTTGCCCTTGGCAACCCGCCCAAACAAAATTTTTCATTTCAAAGGCGTTGAATATCTTTATTCCAACGCCCCCTCAGACTGCTTCTCCAGCAGGGCCATGTCGTTGTCCACCATCTCGCACACCAGCTCGCCGAACGACACGCCGTAGTCCCAACCCAGCTCCTCGCGCGCCCTGGAGGCGTCGCCCACCAGCAGCTCTACCTCCGCCGGGCGGTAGAACTGGTCGTCGATCTTCACATATTTTTCCCAGTCCAGGCCCACATGGCCGAACGCCCTGGCAACAAACTCGCGCACGGACCAGGTCTTGCCGGTGGCGATCACAAAATCATCCGGCTGCTCGCGCTGAAGCATCAGCCACATAGCGCGCACGTACTCACGGGCGTGGCCCCAGTCGCGCTTGGCGTCCAGGTTGCCCAGGCGGACCTCGTCGGCCAGGCCCAGCTTGATCCGGGCCACGTGACGGGTGATCTTGCGGGTGACGAACTCGTAGCCGCGGCGCGGGGATTCGTGGTTGAACAGGATGCCGGTGGAGCCGTGGATGTTGTAGGCGTCGCGGTAATTGCGGGTCAGGTCGAAACCGACCACCTTGGTGATCCCGTAGGGCGAGCGCGGATAGAACTGCGTCTCTTCCGTTTGCGGCACCTGGCGCACCTTGCCGAACATCTCGCTGCTGCCGGCGAAATAGAAGCGGCAGCCGGGGGCGTTCTCCCGGATCGATTCGAGCATGAAATGGGTGCCGTTGATATTGGTGTTAAACGTGCTGAACGCGTCCTCGAACGAGTAGCTGACAAAGCTCTGGGCCGCCAGATGGTAGCACTCGTTGGGCCGGACGGCGCCGACCGCGTTGAGCAGGCTGGGGTAGCTTTCCAGCGAGGCCGAGTGCAGTTCGATATCGTCCAGGATATGGCTGATCCTGTGCATGCGATGTTCGGGGTCCTCCAGCGCCACCCGCCGGACGATTCCGTGGACCTCGTAGTCTTTCTCCAGCAGGAGCTCGGCCAGATAGCTGCCGTCCTGCCCGGTGATGCCGGTAATCAAAGCTTTACGTTTCATTTATTGTTCCTCGATTTCGCAATGAACTCTCCCGGCGACAAGCCGCGAGGAATGCTATCGATCAAATTCTTATCACGCTACCCTGCTAAAATAGTTAAACCGTTCGTAAGGTAAAGACTTATTTACCCCGCGCTGCGCACAAGGCGGCCGTAAATATTCAGCCACTGAGCCGTAAGACGGTCCCAGTCGAAATACTCCGTAACGTAATCGTATCCCTGCTCACCGAGGCGCAAGGCAAGCTCGCGGTCGGTCAAAACACGGGAAATGGCCCCGGCCAGCGCCTGCGTGTCTTTCTCCGGTACGGCCAGACCGGTACGCCCATCCTTGAGGATATCGACAATCCCGCCGACACCGCTGGCTACAACCGGCTTGCGGTAGCTGAGCGCCTCGATCAGCACCACGCCCAGGCCCTCGGTATCGCCCCGCGAGTCGATTATGGCCGGCAGGACGAAACAATCGCAGTCGCGGTAGCACCGGGCCAGACGCTCATCGCTCACCCGGCCCAGCATGTTGACCCGCTCGCGCATCGACAGCGCGTCCACCAGCGCGCCCAGCCTCTCCTGCTCGGGTCCGCCGCCCACGATATCGAGCGCCACCGGGAACGGCAGATCGAGCTCACGGATTGCGCGGATCAGGTAGGCCACGCCCTTGCGCTCCACCAGCCGGCCGACAAACAGCACCCGGCGGGTGCGCTCCGAGCCCTCGGGCAGCGGCTCGACCTCCCTGGGGGGCGGCACCGGCGAACCGTAGGGCACTATCTCCACCTCGGCGCCCGGAGCCACCTCTTGCATCAGATCGCGGGTGTGGGTGCTGATCGCCACCACCAGGTCGCTGATCCGGGCGGTCCAGCGCAGGAACGGGATAAACGCGCGCATCCGGTTCATCACCCACATCAACTCCACGCCGTAGAACTGGTTAATCAGCGGCGCTTTGGCCCAGCGCGCGGCGAAATAACCGAAAATCGCCAGCGGAAACGGCCAGTGGACGTGTATCAAGTCGTACTTTTTCGCCTTCAGCACGCGGCGCAACCCGAATATTCCGCCCAGGATGTAAAACGGGACCAGCAGCAGCACCAGCTTGTTGGCCTTGATCTGATCGGGGATGGTCCTGTCGTGGGAAAGCATTTCGAGCTTGCGCGGGAGGTAACGAAAACGCCGCACCGGGGTGCCCTCGACCTCGTGGTCGCCCTGCCCGTGCCAGGCGGAAGTGTAAACGTCCACATTCACACCCCGCCGGCGAAGTTGCGCTATCGTTTCGACCATCCACGGATTGATCACATCGGCGGGGCCGCGCTTGTAGGAGGTGACGATATACAGAACGTTCACTTAAGCACCTCGGCCACTTTCACGTAGCGTTCGTTATAAACCAATTTGAAACTCTCGGGCTGTTTCTGCAGCGCCGGCACCAGATAGCGGCCCGTGGTTCCGCTGACCGCGTCGATCACCACGTAATCGGTCCGCAGCACCACCGCCAGCACGGAGTCGGCATCCAGGGAGTAGGGGTAGTTCAGCACCTTGCGTCCGCTCAGGTAATGAAACAGACGCGGTTTGCGCACGGTAACCACCGCATCCTCATCCGTATTTTCACGCACCCAGTCGGCACTCTCGAAAAACTGGCGGAAATTGACCCCATAACCGGCGTAGCGGTCGCCGGCCGTATAGCGGGCAAGCAAATGCAGGTTGGTCCTCAGGACGGGCAACTGGGAAAGCAGGCTCCCGGCCGCGAACACGATCAACGTCATTGCGGCGACCCGGCCGCGCCCGGGCTGCGTTAATCCGGCCAGAGCGGCGAGGGCAAGTACCGATTCGGCGATATATAGCAGAAACAGCGGTATTACCGCCATGATAAAACGAATGTCACTCCAGACGCTGGGCCAGACCAGCACCACACCCAGGGTAGCGAGCACGTAAAAATCCACAACCCCCCGTCGGCGCACCAGGCCCAGGCCCAACCCCATCAAAACAAGCAGCGAGAGTAAACCCGCCAGCAACACAACGCTTTTTCCCGAACCGGCGAGCACCTCGGTGCGCAAAAGAACCCGAGCCTGTTGTCCGAGAAAATAGATCCTAGCATTATCCCTCACCCGTGCGGCCAGATCCGCGGGCCCCATCATGCCCAGGTGCGGGCGATACGGATTTTTCATCAGTAACTGCTGCTCGTAGGAGATGGCCTGGTCGCCCTGGACAGTGTTGTTGCGCACAATCCACGGCCCCAGCATCGCGGCGGTTATCAGGGTAAAAAGGGCCGCCGCGCGCCAGCGGCGGCCCAGCAGCAACGAGGCGATAACGCCCAGCGGCAGGGCGATCCCGGCCGTGCGGATCAGCACGGTCAGCGAGGAGCAGACAGCACCGCCGGCGAAAAGCGCGATCCGCCCCGGCCGATGTGTTTGCTCGCGCTCACGGATCATCAGATAAATCGCAAGCAGGCTGAAAAACAGAAACGGCGACTCGCTGAGAATCCAGTGCGAATACTCAATCAGCACCGGATTAACCGCCACCGCAGCTATTAAAGCCACCCAAACCAGCGGCGGGACCATCCTGCGGGTCAGCAGAGCGAACAGCAGCACAGAGCCGGCGGAAAACGCGACCGAGTACATCTTGAACAGAATCACGCTGCGCCCGAAAAGAGCCAACAGCGGCGCCAGCAGCAGCGGAAAGCCGAACGGATAATTGACGTGAGCCAGCGGCGGGCCCGGATTCATCCCCAGTGAATACCCGTCGCCGGCGCGCAGGATCGATTCCGCCAGCAGGATATAGGCAGCGTTGTCGCCACCGGTATGCAGTTTGGGATCGAACATGGCCAGGCAGAGCAGGAGATGGATCCCCACCACCACGGCGATAATCCAGGCTGCGCCGCGGACGATTTTCCCGGTGATTTCCGGCGCAACGGTCCCGGAGCGCGCAGTGGAGCGCTGACCGGAGGTTTTCTTTCGGTGCCGTGTGCTCAATAGCCAACCTGCTGGAGATGATTCGGCAAAAGCGTCAACGGAAAGGGATCAGTCGAAAAAGCGGAAATAGACGATCGCGCAGACAGCCGTGACCGCGTCCTTCCAACCGATCTTCTTTCCCTCGCTGTAATCGCGGCCGTAATAAGATATCGGTGTCTCGTAGATCCGGCAGTGCATCCGCGCCACCTTGGCCGTAACCTCGGGCTCGAACCCGAAACCGTTGGAGCGCAGGTTTATATTTTTAATCACCTGGCTGCGAAACATCTTGTAGCAGACTTCCATGTCCGTCAGATTCAGGTTGGTAAACATGTTGGACAGCAGGGTGAGCATCTTATTTCCCACGAAATGCCAGAACATGTGGACCCGGACAGTACTGCCGCTGAAACGGCTGCCGAACACGACATCCGCCCGGCCGTCGACTATCGGCTTCATCAACTGATGGTATTCCACCGGGTCATACTCCAGGTCGGCGTCCTGGATAATAATCACATCGCCGGCGGCTTCGGCAATCCCCCTGCGCACGGCCGCGCCCTTGCCCTGGTTCCGCTCCTGAAAAAACAGCCTGACCCGGGGATCGCTCAGCTTGCGAAGGTACTCGCGGGTGCCGTCCGTGCTGCCGTCGTCGACAATGACGATTTCCTTGTCCAGATCCACGGCCAGCACGCGACGGATAATCTCCTCGATCGTGCCGATCTCGTTGTATACCGGCATCACAACCGACAGCAATAATTTATTTTCTCCACCCTGCACACGGGTATCGCCCTGACCCGGCAATGAATTCATTCACCCTTACCTGGATAATTAAGTGATTCTAAAGGGGCGTTGAAATAAAGACGTTCAACGCCCTGGGATGAAAAATTTAGCTTGGCTGGTTGTCAAGGGCAAGACAAGCCGTTCCTTTTTATAATGCTGCTATTTATGTTATACCAAGTAGTTACATTGCTCCCGCCAGCTTTCGGCCAGCATAACGGGGAACGGCCCTTGACAACCCAATTCCCATACTTGCGTTATTTTTCAACACGCTTAATCCGGGAAAATAACACAATCCGCCCCTGGCGCGCAAGCCGTCCATCACACGGTCAATCATCGTGTTCACGGTCGGAGCGGAGGCGCTCCTCGATCCGGTCGAGGCGGTCGAAAAGCTGGCCGAGCAACTCGGTGACAAATCCGAGGGTAAACAGTACGCCGCCACCCAGGAGCAACAGGATCACCAGGTAGAGCAGCGGGCGGTAGCCCTGATAGAGTACGAACCTGAGATAAAGAGCGACACAACCGATCACAAAACCCAGCCCCAGCAACAGCATGCCCCCGCTGCCGAACAGAGTCATCGGCTTGCGGCCGAAACTGATCATGAACTTTACGCTCACCAGGTCCAGCAAGCCCACCACCGCGCGCCAGGAGCCGGTGTATTTGGACTCCCCGTGACGGCGGGGCAACAGCTCGATATCGATCTCGCCCACGCGGTAGCCCTTGTTGAACGCCAGCACCACGAAAAAACGATGCCAGTCGTGGCGCAGGGGAGTTTCCGCCAAGGCCTGACGAACGAACGATTTCATCGAGTTCAGATCCCGCACCGGCACCTTGAACAGCCGCCGGGAAAGCCAGTTGTAAATCCCGGAAACGAATTTTTTGCCGTAGTTTCCCACCTTGCGGCCGCAGACGATGTCGTAGCCCTCGTCCATCCTGGCCAGAAAACGCGGAATATCCTCTACCGCGTGCTGCATGTCGGCGTCGTAGAGCACCACCCTGTCGGCCCTGGCATGGGCGTTACCGGTAGCCATCGCCTCGGCCTTGCCCAGGTTTGCCCGATGGCGCAGTACCCGCAGGCGCGGCTCGGCCTCGGCGATTTCCCTGGCCGCCTCCCAGGTCCCGTCCGTGCTGCCGTCGTCCACCAGCACGATCTCGCCCGCCAGCGAGTGCCTGTCGAACATCGCGCACAATTCGCCGGCCAGCTCGGGTATGTTTTCGCGCTCGTTGAATGCCGGCACAAGCACGGTCACATCCGGGCGTTTCACGTTCTGGCTCATTTGCGTTTCGCTCTCCTCAAGGTTTATCTTCTTCTAGCCCGCAGATAGCAAAATCCGGTCCATTGCCTCAGGCAGGCGGACGACCGGTTCAATACTGCTGGAACAATTTACCCCACTTCGTCTCGTTCAGCCAGCGCCTGACCACCGGCTTGCCCCTGAGCGGGTACCAGAGCTTGTCGTGGTAGCAATAACTGCCGAACACGAACAGGTAGATCAGGGGCGTATGGAACAGCAAGCGCTGCAACACTTTAAGCGGACTGAACCAGAACAGGTCACCAATCCGGCTGGCCACGTTGTCGCCCACGGGAAACTTGAGATTGATTCCAGACACGTCCTCGCCCACAACCTCTATCCCGCGCGGATCGCCCACGCCCAAGCCCTGCTCGTGAGCGAGGCGGATATAGCCGATCTTCAGCGGATCGAACCCCATCAGCCTGCTGGAAACCGCATCGACCGCCACGCTGTCGGCCCCGGCGATAATCAGGTCGGCCTGAACCGGCACCATCGTACGCGGGCCGGGGCCGCTGCCGCAGGTGGTGCCGTCGACGAACGAGAAAATCCCGGCATGGATTTCCTGCTGGATCCGCAGCAGATCGACCAGGGTTTCGTGGATACAACTGTGCGTGTAGTGCCGCTTGCGGTTAAGTAGCCCGCCGAACGCGTTTTTCATCGCCCCGGTGGTGGTGGTGTAGATATGTGTTTTCACCGTGGGCAGATGGATGATATTCGTGCCGGTAAACTCGCGGGGAATCGTGATCCCCTCGGGGTAGATCTTATCGAGCACCAGCATTTTCCCCTTGGGGCGATAGACTTCCCAGGTAATATCTTCCTTGCGGAAGTTATAGAGCGTGGGCACCTTGTAGCGCTCCAGCACGCCCACATAGCGGTTGAGCTGCTCGCCCTTGTACGCGTCGGTAACCACGGTGTCGTTCTGCACACAGACAAGATCGTCGAACCCGTTATCTTTCAGCGCGCGGATCGAGCCCTCCAACTGCCACGGCGTGGTGTTGGCGCCGGGATACAGGAAATGCCAGGAGATATTGTCCTTGAGAATCGTCCTGGCCCCGGCGGCAAGCGCATCGGTCATCCCCGCCAGCTTGGCCAGGGAGCCGTAGTCTTCCAGCACCGTCTGCGGTGTGGTCTTGAGCACCGCTACTTTCGCTTTACCCATCCTGACCTTGCCTCCTGAGCACCGCCTACCCTGGACTGCAATCTCGCCAAGTAAAAAACAGATCAAAAACCATGTTATATTTCAGTATACTTTTAATACAAAACCAGCCAGACCGCAACCGCCCAGCCCGCCACCGACGCCAGCAGCAGAGGGTCGCGCACGAGCAGCACCGCCGGGTCTCCACCCTGCTTACGCTCGTGGACCAGATACAGGTAACGGAAAATCCCGTAGATCACAAACGGCGCCGTGGCCAGCAGCCCCCGGCCACCCACTTTGAACACGGTCTCCGGGCTGACTGTATACAGCACGTAGCAGACCAGCGTGCTGGGAGTTACCACGGAAATCAGCTGGTCCAGAAAATACGGGCTGTAGTGGGCCAGCACGGCCCTGTGGTTCTCCCCGCCGCTCTCTAAAACCAGCAACTCGTTGCGGCGCTTGCCGAATCCCAGAAACAGGCTGAGCAGAAAGGTGCAGATCAGCAGCCAGTGGCTTGTTTCCACCCCTATCGCGAACGTGCCGGCCAGTACGCGCAGCACGAACCCGGCGGCGATAGTCATCACATCGAGGATCACAACCTGTTTCAGCCAGATTGAGTATAAAATATTTAACAGCATATAGGCGAATATTACCGTTCTCGCACTATCAGGCAGAAGGTACCCCAGCCCCAGCCCGGCGCAGCCAAGCGCCACCGCGAAAAGCCCGACCCCAACTCCGCCGATCCGTCCCGCTGCAATCGGACGATCCTTTTTGAGCGGGTGCAACCGGTCCTGCGCGGCATCTTTCAGGTCATTAAAGATGTAAACGAACGAGGAGACCAGACAGAACGAGACAAATGCGGTAATCGCGTGCAGCAGAGCTGTCGAATCGGTGGCTTTCCCGGCGAACAGCAGCCCGGCGAACACCAGCAGGTTTTTGGACCAGTGCACCGGCCGCATGGACGTGATCAGTTCGCGGATCAACTCGTCTCAGCTCCTTCCGGGGCTACGCCTGATAATCTGCGTGATATACTCACCGGTCAGCCGCGCCGCCTCCTGCCAGGTGAGGCTCTCGGCGAACTCGCGGGCTCCCTCACCCATCCTGCGGCGAACGATCGGGTCGGTAGCGAGCTGGACTATCCGGGCGGAAAACTGGGCGACATCTCCGGGGGTGAACAGGTAGCCCGAGCGGCCATCGCGCACGGACTCGCGCAACCCCGGCGAGCGGCTGGCCACCACCGGGGTACCACAGGCGGAGGCTTCCATGTTGGTAATGCCCCAGCCCTCCTTGGGCGAGGAGTTAACCACACAGAGCGCGTGGCGCAGCAGGTCGATTTTATGCTCCTGGGTAACTCTGCCCAGAAAACTGGTCCTGTCGGCGATACCGAGCTTTGCCGCGCGTTTGAGCAGCCGGGGGTAGTCGTCGCCCGCCCCGGCGAAAATAAGCCTGGTCCCGTCCTGAAGCCCACCGCGGATTGCCCTGGCGAATGCCTCCAGGATCAGATCGAGGCGCTTGTAGCGTTTGACCCGGCCCATATAGAGCAGGTATGGTTCCTCGGACGGCGCGCTGCCGGCCCCGTGCCCGGAGGGAGAATACAGGTTCGAGTCGATCCCGTTATAGACGACCTTGATCCGTTCCGGGGCGAACCCGATATCAACCAGTTCACCCTTGGTGTCCCGGCTCACCACCTGCACCCATTCATCGCGGTAAAAACGGGGAATCATCTGCTCCCAGAGCCAGACGTAGAGCGCCACCGGAAACACGGCCTCGCGGAAAATCGTCGCGCCGAATAGATGATGGAACAAGATCAGGCGGGGCAGGCGTGTATGTTTCGGAGTACGGAAGGGGATTTTGTTAACGTCCTCGACCACGATGTCGAATTTTTTCTCGACATCGAGCTTACGCATCAGCTCCGGCACCGAGTAGTTGAACGTCATGTTCTTGCCGCCGCGGATTATCCGCAACCCGTCGATCTCGGTCTCGCTCTCACAGCCGGGCCAGGCGCAGGTGAGAAAAGTGACCTCGTGGCCCGCCGCTGCCAGGCGAGTGAAAATTTCGTGCGCATGTACCTCGGCGCCACCGGCCTCCGGGTGGGCGATATCACGCCAGTTAATCAGCAGTATCTTGTAGCCCATGGTCGTTCAACTCCCATGAGAGAGCCGGGTGGCCAGTATCCGGGGCAACCCGGCGTCGATTATCCGGCGCTGGGCCTGTTCGATATCGTATTGCTCCCGGTAAAACTCCACCCGCTGCTCCCGGGTATCGAGCAGCACGAACGAGGCTCGCGGGTCGCCGTCACGGGGTTGGCCCACGCTGCCGGCGTTGATTATGTAACGGCTGCCGCCGGCCGGCGAAAAACTTTGCGGCTCAAGCCGGCTCACCCCGCCCTCGTCCGAGCGCCGGAAAGCACAGGCAACGTGGGTGTGGCCGTAAAAGAGCAGGTCAGCCTCGAATGAGTCGTAGAGCGCCGCCGCGTCGAACTCGCTCAGCAGGTAATGCCAGGCGGGAGGGTCCTCGGGCGTGGAGTGGACTATTTCGAACAAATCGAACTCCATGCTGTAGGGTAAATCACGAAGGTAGCGGCGGTTCCGGGCGCTCAACCGCCCGGCGGTCCACTGGGCGACCTCGCCGGCCGCGACACTGAAACGCGAGGTGTCGGCCAGGCCCAGCACGGCGGCGTCGTGGTTACCCATCACCGTGGCCTCGCAGCGGGCGCTCACCAGCTCCACGCACTCGTTCGGCTCGGCCCCGTAGCCGACAATATCGCCCAGGCAGATCATCCGGTCCCAGCCAACGCTGTCGGCCTTGCGCAGGACAGCTTCCAGGGCTTGAAGGTTGGCGTGGATATCGGAGATAATCGCCCAGCGCATCAGCAGCCGTCCTCTCCTTCACCGGCTCCGGCATCGGTCAGACGGTCGCGGCGCACAGCATCCAGCACCCCGTTGACAAATCCAGGGGATTCGTCGGTGCCGAACTGGCGCGAGAGTTCAATGTACTCGTTTATCGTCACCTTGGGAGGAATATCATCGAGATACAACAACTCGGCCACGCCCAGGCGAAGAATGATCCTGTCGAGCCGGGCCAGCCGCTCCGGGGACCAGTTCTTCAGGTAGCTCGCAATCGCGGCGTCCACTTCCTCCAGATGCTCGTCCAGCTTCCTTACCAGCCGGACAGTCAACTCGCGGTTCTGCTCGCCGATCCTGCGCCAGCGGAAAAAATCCTTGAGGATATCCTCGCCGGGCAGTTCGCTCAGATGCATTGTGTAAGCCACCTGCACGGCCCAGGTTCTGGACTTGGTGCGTTTTCTCATGGGCCTTCTTGTGTCACTGCTGATTTCAAACAACGCTTGCGGCAGAGCAGCCGCCAGCCGGCAGAATCGTTCAATTTAAAGCTCACCCGCGCCGTAGAGACTCATCATCTCGATAGCGCTGTTCGCCGCCTCGGCGCCCTTGTTGCCCGCCTTGGCCCCGGCGCGTTCCAGCGCCTGTTCCAGAGTATCGGTGGTCAACACGCCGAACACCACCGGCACGCTGGCTTCCAGCGAGGCCTGGGCGATCCCCTTGGCCACCTCGGAGGCGATAAAATCGAAATGGGGCGTATCGCCGCGGATCACCGCGCCAAGTGCGATCACCGCGTCGTACTTACCCGAAAGCGCCAGGCGGCGGCTTACCGGGCTGATCTCGAAAGAACCGGGCACCCTGAATACGGCGATATCACTGTCGGACGTCCCGTGGCGCACCAGCGTGTCCACGGCCCCGTCAAGCAGCCGCGAGGTAACCAGATCGTTGAACCGGGAAACCACCAGCGCCACCCGCTTGCCCCGGGCATCCATTTTACCTTCGAAATACTTTGGCATTTTCTCTCCCGTGTGCAGGATATAAACTGGAAGCTGTTTCAAGATCTTAAGCCAAGACAACCCCCGCCTGCTGCGCAGGCACCCCCTTTGCTAAGGGGGAATTGTCTGATCCCAGGCTTTCTCGCACGAAGGTCGGGGTATTTGCGGTTTTAGTTCCCCTTAATAAAGGGGGGAAACAGGGGGTTGTGTTTTAAGGAATTACCCGGCAACAGGCAATAGTAACAATAAAACTTCTGTTTCGAAATAACCTCTAATAAAGACAATCACGCCTCTTCGGGCTTGTCCCGATCACCGACCTTGTTCAGGCGGTGGCCCATCTGCTCCCGCTTGGTTTCCAGATAACGGCGGTTGTAATCGTTGGGGTCCTGTTCCAACGGCACCTGCTCGGTAACTTCCAGGCCGAAACCGCCGTAGATGAAAGCATCGACCTTCTTGGGATTGTTGGTCAGCAGGCGCACGCTGGAAAGCCCCAGGTCCTTGAGAATCTGGATCCCCACACCGTAGTCGCGCTCGTCGGCGGCAAAACCCAGCTCGATATTGGCCTGAACCGTATCGAATCCCTTGTCCTGCAGGGCATAGGCCTTGATTTTCGGCGCCAGGCCGATCCCGCGGCCCTCCTGGTTGAGGTAGACCACCACGCCCAGGCCCTCCTGCTGAACCATCTGCATGGCCGTGTTGAGCTGGTAGCGGCAGTCGCAGCGAAGGCTGCCCAGGGCGTCGCCCGTCAGGCAACTGCTGTGGACCCGCACCAGCACGTTGCTCTTGCCCGCCACCGGTCCGCAGACCAGCGCCAGGTGGCTTTCGTTGCTGTACGTGGTCTCGTAGAGATGCATATCGAACTTGCCGAAGGCCGTGGGCAGCACCGTGCGCTCCGTGCACTGGACAATCTTCTCCCGGCTCTCGCGATAGCTGATCAGGTCCCGAATCGACGCCACCGGCAGGTTGTGCCGACGGGCGAACTCGAACAGGCGCGGCAGGCGCGCCATCGTTCCGTCCTCGTCCATGATCTCGCAAAGCACACCGATCGGCTGCAGACCGGCCAGCCGCGCCAGATCGACAGTAGCCTCGGTGTGTCCGGCCCTGCGCAGCACGCCGCCCTCGCGGGCGCGTAGCGGGAATATGTGCCCGGGCCGCGCAAAGTCCGTGGGCCGCGAGCGGGGGTCGCACAGGGCCTTGACCGTGGCCGCGCGGTCAGGGGCGGAGATACCGGTGGTGGTTCCCGCCTTGACGTCCACGCTGACCGTGAACGAGGTGCCGTGGGACTCGGTGTTCTGATCATCGCCCACCATCGGGTTCAGATTCAACTCGTCGGCGCGCGACTCGGTCATCGGCACGCAGACCAGTCCCCGGCCCTGGGTTACCATAAAATTGATCTTCTCCGGGGTCACATGCCCGGCCCCGAAAATGAGGTCGCCCTCGTTCTCGCGCCGCTCGTCATCGACCAGCACCACCATTGCCCCGCTGCGGATCTGCTCGATAACTTCCTCTATCGGCGCCATGCCGTACTTTTCACTCACCATTTCCTCTTCCAAATACAATCTGCGGCCCCTGAGGCTCAGTAGCCCCAGCCGCGAAGTTTATCCTCGGTAAGCATCGCCCCAGCCTTACGTGTTCGCTCCAGCGACGCCACCACGTACTTGCCGATAATGTCGGTTTCGACATTAACCATCTCACCGATCGAGCGCATGCCGAGCGTGGTGTGGCTCAACGTGAAACCGACCAGCGAGACAGTGAAAGAATTCCCGCCCAGCCGGGCCACGGTCAGGCTCACGCCATCGACAGCCACCGAGCCGCGTCCCACAATGAGCGGGGCGATCCGTTCGTTGAGCGCGAACTCCATCAACACGCTCTCGGGCAGAGGGCACACGCTCACCACGGTGGTGACGGCGTCCACATGGCCCTGGACAATATGGCCGTGAAGGCGGCCGTCGACAGAGAGCGGACGCTCCAGATTGACCCGCGCACCCACCTTGAGCGCGCCCAGATTGGTCTTCTCCAGGGTTTCGCTCACCGCCTCCAACCGGACAACCCTGCGCTCGACAGCGGTGGCTGTCAGGCAGACGCCGTTGACAGAGAGCGAATCGCCCGGCCTCATGCCCTCGGCCAGAGGTCCGGCCTCGATAGCCAGCGACTTTCCGCCGCCAATAACGCCGAGCGCGGAGACCGCGCCAAGATACTCGATAATTCCGCTGAACATGGTAACACCTATAATAACATAAAGCTTCGGTTGAGGCAACTGAAGCGGAGCAGGGTCAATCCAGGCGGGCGGTCAGGTAAAAATCATCTCCGATCAGCCGCTGCTCCACATCGCGTAGCGAAAGCGCACCGCCCTGCCTGCCGATATCGCCGATCCCCTGCAGCGCGGCTCCCTCGCCCAGCACAACCGGCGCGATAAACAGGTGCAGGCGCTGGACCAACCCCCCGCGCAGCAGGGAAGTGGCCACCCCGCGGCCACCCTCGGCCAGTACGCTGGTGATCCCGCGCCCGTAAAGCAGCTCGCCAACCGCGCGGATATCGAACAGGCCATCACCGGCGGCGGCCAGAGCGGCCAGTTCCACACCGGCGGCGGCCAGGGCAGCGCGGGACGAATCCTCCGCGCGCCCGGGATCATAAATCACCAGCGTGGGAAAACGACCGGCACCGGCGGCCAGCTTGCAGCGGGGCGGTGTGCGCAGGCCGGGGTCGAGCACCACCCTCACGGGCCGGGGCGCGCTGCGGATACCGCGCACGTTGAGCAGCGGGTCGTCGGCAAGCACGGTGCCCACCCCCACCATCACGGCCCCGTGGGCGGCGCGCAGACGGTGGACGAGCCGCAGCGATTCGCGGCCCGAGATCCGGGTGCGCACTCCGGGGCCGGCGGCGATCTTGCCGTCGAGAGTCTGGGCCAGCTTGAGCGAGAAAAACGCCGAGCCGGTTGTTACGTTATGGACAAACACCTCGTTGAGCCGCCGCGCCCGGCGGGCCAGCAATCCCACCTCAACCCTCACCCCGGCGCGCCGCAGACGGGCGATACCCCTGCCCCGGACCCGTGGGTCGGGATCGCGCATGGCGGCCACCACGCGGCTGATTCCCGCCTCGATAACGGCATCGGCGCAGGGAGGGGTACGGCCGGTGTGGGAGCAGGGTTCCAGATTAACGTACAGGGTAGCGCCACGGGCCCCGGTGCCTGCGCGCCGCAGGGCCATTCGTTCGGCGTGGGGCTTACCCGCCGAGCGGTGGTAACCCTCGGCGACAATTTCTTCGCCGGAGACTATCACGGAGCCGACCAGCGGGTTGGGCGCGGTCCGGCCCATGCCCTTCTCCGCCAGCTCCAGGCAGCGCCGCATCATCCGCGTGTCGAATTCCGTGTTCATCAACCGCAATCCCGGCCTAAACATCCAGGGGCCGGCCCCGGTTGGGACCGGCCCCTGGATTACGATATATTCTCAAAAAGCGACAACTCAGCCGTCGGTCTTGCTGAAATCATCTTTACCCACACCACAGACGGGGCAAAGCCAGTCGTCAGGCAGGTCCTCGAAAGCTGTTCCGGGTTCGATACCCTGGGTGGAGTCACCCTGTTCGGGATCGTATACCCACTCGCACACGTCGCAAATCCATTTCTGCATCTCGAATCTCCTTTCCGGTGATTCTCACCAGTTGCCAGCAACAATATTACGAACCAGCATACAACTGCTCAATTACAAATGATAACCGTTCTCTCCCGAGGGTGAAACGGATGGCTCAGTTTCCGTTCTCAGCCAATCCGGCCAGCAGCGGCCTGTCGATTTCCGCCAGCGAACCCAGCAGCGCATGGGCGCCGTCGTAGTTCCGGTTGAAGCGGTTGCGCACGGCGATAACGGTCATCCCGGCGGCGCGCCCGGCCTGGATTCCGGCCCAGGCGTCTTCGAGCACGATACAGTTTGCCGGAGCGGCGCCCACCCGGCTGGCGCCGAGCAAAAAACACTCCGGTTCGGGCTTGCCCACGCTGACATCGTCGCCGGTGACCACCGAATCGAACTCGCCGGCCAGGCCGGTCAATTCCAGCAGCCGATTGACATAGCCGCTGATCCCGCTGCTGACCACAGCCGTTTTAAGTCCCAGTTCCCTGAACAGGGCCAGCGACTGACGCACACCGGGCATCAGCTCGACTCCCTGCTCGACAAGGGCCATGAATATCTCGTGACGCTCCTGGGCCCAGCGCCGCGGAGTAATCCCGAGTTCCAGAGAATCAACCACCAGCGCGGCGACATCGATCACGCGCTTGCCGTAGAACGAGCGACGGACCTCCCCGGAGAGCTCCTCCATCGAGCGCCCATACACATTCACTGTTTTTTCACTGGCGATACCGTGCACCGGCTCACTATCTACAATCAACCCGTCCAGGTCGTACAAAGCAGCTTCAAAACTCAATCCCACTCCTTTTCACGCCAGCGGCCGATCAACCATCCGTGCGCACACCGTCCACCGGCCAGCACTCACCATATGCTTGCAGATTATCATCGGCCATATTAGCTTGCGAACGATGAAAGACAATTACCACCGCCGCCTTTAATATATCTTAAAAGCGGCGATTTTGCCAACCTCAACGCGGGAAACGCAGCCATCATGTATTTCGATTGGGTCACATGGAGCATCTGGTCGATCGGTCTGGTAATCCTGATTGTCTGGATTTACGTACCTGCCAAGGAATTCGCCCAACTGATCAAGGACCGCCGCCGGGGCAGTGCCGCAGTGCGGGATAACACACCAAAAGAGCATTGACCGGTATTATTGACTTTTACCGATAGAAACGATTGAACTCTGTGCAAGATGTTCGTATTCATGCTTCAGCCTGCCCAGTTCCTTGCTGAGTTGGGCAAGCAACTGGAATTCCCTCTCCTTTTTTTCGATTAGACCTTTTTGTGATTGCCGGTCTGTCCTGGCCTGCTTGATTTTTTCCATCCAGAGCGATTTTTTACCGTTAATCTCCTGCCAGAGTTTTTCTATCATCCCCTTGCGGCGTTGGATAATCCGGCTCAGGTCCTGTTCCATCTCCTGGTCAACCGACTTGCTCTCATCGCGAAGGATTTCCAGGATTTCCTTAATCTCATCCCTGAGCTGTTCCATTTCCGAGTTCATCTGCATCAGCTCGCGGATACGGCTGTTGTAGGAAACACGAAGGCGGTCCAGGTCGGCCTGAAGAGTCTTATACCGACGATCATGAAAGCCGCGCTCCTTGCTGCATTTCATGTACGCAGCCTTTTTTTCCTGGAGCAGCCGCTGATGACGGAAAACCAGAACCGCCACGACCAGGGTCGCCACGGAAATCAGCAGGGCAACCAAAAACATCATGCCAACACCCATCGTACTCTCCCTGATTGACAGGTCAAATTCGCAAGCTCAACCGGACCGGCGGCTGATCAGGTGGTCTGCGGTCCGGGCCGCAAGGGCCATGATAGTCAGCGACGGGTTGACCGCTCCCGAAGTGGGGAACACGCTCCCGTCACAGATATATAATCCCGGCACATCATGGCAGGCGCCCCAGCGGTCGACCACGCTCTTATCCGGATCATCGCCCATCCTGCAGGTTCCCAGCGGGTGCGCGCTGCCGCTGGAAATATAGTGGTTTTCCCAGTCGTCCGCCCCACCGGCCCGGCAGATACTGCGCGAGCTGGCCACCGCATGCTCGAACATGTTCAACTCGTTGACGGTACGCTTAAAGCGAACCCTGGGCCTGGGGAACCCGTTCTCATCGGTTGCCTCGGGGTCGGGATAGACCATGTTTTCCGGCCGCGCCTGGTCCTCGCCCACCACCGCCAGCCGGATTATCCGGTTGTAGCTACCCATCACGTCCATCAACCTCCCGCCCCACCGGTCGCGCTCAAGGTAGCCGACGAACTCGGCCGGCGGGGGAAGCAGGGATACATACAGGGTGTAGCCGCGATGGAAATCCCCGCCGGGTGCACCCTCGTAGAAATCCTGCACGTTTATCCCGCCGCTGATCCCCATGTAGCCGTTGACCACCTCGGGGAAACGGGCCATGTAGCGGCCGCCGTTGTGGCACATCAGGTTGCGGCCCACCATCGCGCTGCGAGCTCCCAGGCCATCGTGATGGGCCGGGCCGCGGCTGCGGCGAAGCAGGGTGGGATTGAGCAGGGCGCTGCCGCAGAGCATAACCAGATCGGAATCCGCCCGTTGTTTTACTCCTTCGGCATCCTTGTACACAACACCCGTGGCGCGACCCGCCGCGTTGGTTTCGATTGTCAGTACCTTGTATCCCGCGCGGATATCCGCCCCGTTTTTGACGGCGGCGGGGATATAGGTCATCTCCGGAGAACTCTTGTCGCCCACCATGCAGCCCTCCCCGCATCTGGCGCAATAGGTGCAGGAGGGCCGTCCGCGGTAGGGCCGCGAGATAATCGACATCGGCGTGGAAGCGGGATGATAGCCCAGTGTGCGCGCGCCCCGGGCAAACAACTGCGCTCCCCGGGAGACAGGGTGCGCAGGGTTGGGATACGCACCGCGCGGGACCTCAAACACGTTTTTGTTACTGCCGCTGGCCCCGCTGAATATTTCCACTTTATTGTAGAAAGGCTCAAGCTCTTTGTAGCTGATCGGCCAGTCCGTGCCGCAGCCCGCCCTGGTGCGGGTGGCGAAATCGCTCTCGTGGAGACGGAAAAACACACCGGCGAAAAACAGCATGCTGCCGCCCACGCACTTGACCATCGAGGGCCGCAAGCTGCCCGGCTCGTAGGTGAGCCCGGTGGGGGTTCGCACCGCACGCTCATCGGGATAATCCCTGAACGGGCTGTACCAGGGGCCTTCCTCCAGCGCCAGTACTTTCCAGCCGGCACCGGAAAGAGCCTCGGTCACCACGCTGCCGGCCGCTCCCAGCCCGATTATGATCGCATCGTATTTGGCACGCGGCATGGCTTACTCCCAGGTTTCCGCTAATTGAAAAAACTCGGGATAACCGACGAACTGGGTCGTTTCCCTGTACCCGGTAAATTTCATCCCCGCCCCGCTCGAAAAATAGACCCGCAGCACATCCTCACGCATGGCGGCGAATTCTTTGCCGATTTTTTTGCCAAATTCCTCGTCACTTTCGATCAACTTTTTCAGAACGCCCGCCTGCCGCTCGCCTGCCAGGGCGAAAAAACTTTCGCCGGCCCTGTCATCCGTTGCCCGGTTCAGCTGTTCCAACGCGGCACGATACCTTTCCCGGCGCTCCCGCCTGCCGGGGTCACCGATTTCAGCCAGCAAGGCGGACGCCACGGCAGAGTTACGCCAAGTGCCGGGCTCAGAGCCGGGCACAATTACGGCGGCTAAAGCCAGCAGTCTGCTCTCGAATTCACTTTCGGCGGCGAACGCTCCGCGGCCGGTCATCGTTGTGGCGGCAGCGGCGGCCACCGCCGCCTGAATAAAAGATCTGCGGCGCATTGCTGGAATGCTCCTGAAATTAAGTACTATTTCTCTACCCGTTGCAGCACGTAAAAGCTGTCGGGCCAGACCTGTGTGGAGGGGTAAAAACGCAACTCCACCACCGCGCCCCCGGCAGCCGGGGCCTGAAGTTCAACAGAACCGCCCGGTTCCAATTCGATTTCGCTGTTCCAACCCGGTTCACCGTTCTTTTCGGCAGCGACCGCCAGCACCAGGCTGTGGTGCTCGACAGCCGGGAAGGCGTGGGCAGGCACCAGGCTGGTGACGGTTATTGCGAATTCATTTCCTTCGGCGGCCACTTTAAGCTCGGCGCCGCCGGAGAGAAACACCGGATCGCGGGAGCCGCTGAAACGGTGCGAGCTGTGAGTGGCCCGTGGCTGAGCGGCGATATGCTTACCGGATGATGAGCCGCCCTTTGCCGAGGGCATATGGCAGCCCTGGCAGTCGAACTCGCTGTTTGCCGCCCATTTATGGCAGCTCGCGCAGAAAGCTCCCGTGGCGTAGCGGGCTGCCTTGGCCGTGAAATGCGGCACGTAAAGCGAATCGCCGCTGGACCAGATCTGCCTGTCGTCGTCCATGTGGCAGCTCAGGCAATCGACACCGCCGGCGCGGTTATCGCTTCTGAGTTCGATAGCGATTGCAGGCTCCGGGCCGCCACTCAGACCCGGCGCGTGGCAGTCACAGGCACTTTTGCGGGAATCGCCGGCCTGCTCCTGTCGGTGCTTGAACACGGGTGACCGCCAGGCATCGGCGTGCAGCGACCGGCTCCACTCGCGGTGAATCGTCTCGTGACAGGTGACGCAATCGGCCACGCCAACCTCCCCCGCCATTGCGGTTGCGCAGAGGACGGCAAACGCTACTCCCAACAGCGGCAATAGTTTTTTGAGATGGTCGGATTTCACTGTGGGAGGTTCCCCGCAAAACGGTTAAATAGAAACACGCCATCGCCGGGCTGCTCGATATTGTACAGCTTCGGACATGTAAGTGTCAAGTGAGTTTACCGTCGTGGACAGGGCTGATGACCTTGGCTTCGGTCATTCTGCGCCCCCCGCCGGCGGAAATCATTAACTGGCTCCCGATTCAGGCGTCGCACTCACGGTTCGCATTGTATAGCGTTGTGTTGACAAATTGCACCACTTAAGTTTAGTTTTGTTTCTCAAGCATATAATTACTCAAGCGGAGACTACCGAGGATGCGGGACGACGTAATCAGAACAAGCCGCAGGAAACCCGGTGGCGGCCAGTCCACCTTCTCCCTCGACCAGAAGCAATTGGTGGAGGAACTCTCCGAAACTGATTTTTTCTCTACGTTTACCTACGATGAAATAGCCTTGCTGATGTTCTGCGCGGATAATATCAGTTGCAGGCGAGACGAGTTGATTTTCCGTGAAGGCGACGTGGGCCGTCAGTTTTTCGCTATCCGCAAGGGCAAGGTGAAAATCAGGAGGGAAAAGAGCGGAACCGTGCTGGCCACTCTGGGTCCGGGCGAGGTATTCGGTGAAATGGCCGTACTGGATAACCAGCCGCGGTCGGCTTCGGCCATAGCGGCCTCTGAGACCGAATTATTTGCATTCGACGGCCACAGGCTGCTGGACGATTTCCCCCACCTCAGTGTTAAGCTGCTGCGTTACCTGGCACGGGAGCTGTCCCGCAGGCTGCGCGAGGCCGATATGCTGATCGATAAGTTTTGAAGTCCGTCCTACCACGGAGCGGCGGAACCATACTGAACAAGCCCGGCGTTATCGCCGGCGGATAAGCAGGGTACAAACCACGAAAGGCTCCCGTATCATGTTCCATGCAGACGTTCTTGAAAAGTTGCGTAAAGAGACCTCAGGCGATCGCGCTCTTGAATATATCCTTCGCTTCTGGCCCCACGACAGGCTGTCCACGTTTCCCGGCTACCAACGCGCCGCCGAGGAGACCAGGCAGATAATGGAAGAGCTTGGCCTGAGCGATGCGGAAATCATGCGCTACCCCACCACGGGCAAAAACCATTTCGCCGACTGGGAAGGCCCGCAGGGATGGGACGCGATCCACGGCACTCTGGACGTTACAGCCCCCGGCGGAGAAACCCGCCGGATCGCCGACAGAAACGCCGACCCCTGCCACCTGATGCTCTGGTGCGGAAGCACCCCGGCCGGGGGGATAGACGCACCGATAGTGCGGGCCGACAGCAAAAAATCACTCAAGGGCAAACTGGTGTTCCACGACAAGGTGGCGCTGGAAAGCCCGTTGCGCAAAATGCTGATCGAGCAGGGCGCGCTGGGGGTTATCAGCGACGAGTTGCCTTACTGGCCCGACGTGCGCAGCCGCGAGGAAAACATGCAGATGGTGCGCTGGCACAACGCGTTCCTCTTTCCACAGAACGAGGAAAACCTGCTGGCCTTCTCGATTAAACCGGCCGACGGCGACTGGCTGCGCGCCCTGCTGGCCGAGCACGGGGAGGTCAAGGCGTTCGCTGATGTGCAGTGCCGCCTCTACGACGACACCCTGCCGGTTACCACCTGCGTGATCCCCGGCAGCAGCGAACCGGAAAAAGAGGTGTGGCTGATCCAGCATCTTCACGAGGTCGGCGCCCACGACAACGCCAGTGGCGTGGGCACGGCCCTCGAGGCGGTCCGCGCACTCAAGGCCTTGATCGACAGGGGCGTGATCGAGCCGCCCAGACGCACAATCCGCGTGATCTGCTCCTGGGAGATCATCGGATTTCTTGCCCATCTGTGCGCCAACCCGGAGATAACCGAAAACGTGGTCTGCGCTTTCAACCCGGACATGGTGGGCCCGGACATGGACAAGTGCAAGAGCTGGCTGCAGATTTACGTGGAGCCACACTGCAATCCGCACTGTATCGACGATCTGACGATCGATCTGACCCGCCGCGTTTTCGAGCACCATCCGCGCTGGCACTGGGAAGTCAAGCCGTTCATGATCAACGACAATTTCATGGCCGATCCGGCGATCGGCGTACCCACTCCCTCGCTGATCTTCCTGCACGACCGCCACTACCATTCCTCCAGCGACAGGCCGGAAAACCTCAGCCCGCTGGTGATGGGCGAGATGGCGGCCCTGCTGGGGGCCGGGGTCTACACCATGACCTGCGGGGGGGCCGAATCAGCGGCCGAACTGCTGGAACTGGCCCTGGAAAACTGCCTTCGCGAACTGGGCTCGCTGGCCGCGCATTCCAACGGCGGGGCCGCCTATGACGAGCGCCTGCGGCATCTGGTCCCGGTATTCGAGAAACGGCTGGAATCGGTTGTGGACCTGCTGAGCCCGGGCGATGACGCCGCCGGGTTGGGAAAAGCCATCACAGCGGCCAGGGGAAAACTGGCGAAATTTGCCGAGGCAGGCAGGTCTGAGGGCGAGACGTTCAGCCATCAGCCGTCGAACAGGAAAGAAAAAGAGGCGTCCGGGCTGATCCCCGTGCGCAAGCTGTGGGGGTCCTACGGGCTGGCCAGGGTACCGGAAAAAGTGCTGAAAAAGCGCAAGCTCAATTTCTGCACCTGGTCTTACGAGAACAACGCGCCGATTTTCTGGTCGGACGGCAAGCGCAGCATTTTCGAGATCCAGTGGCTGGTCGGCCAGGAGCTTGGCAAGACACCGGATATCGGTTACCTGCTTACGCTTTTCCGCACGCTGGAGGAATACGATTATTTTAAGCTGAAGAGACCTTCGAAAAAATAATTCCGAGTGTCCTCCGGGCGACCGGCCGGTCGCCTGCGGGCGAACACAAGGTTCGCCCCTACGAGACATGTGATACATTTGGACTTAAAGCCCATTTTATCATTCAAATTTCGGTTATAGGGTTGCTAATAAACAACTCTCACAACCGGTCCGGGATTAAATCAAAGGTCTCCTGAAAAAATCCTGAGCGCTCGCCGTTCAGCCGTGATAGCCCGGCATCCGGCGATGACGCTCGATTACGCGGCGGATAAACCGCCGCGCGCAGGTTACCATCAGCTCGTAAAACGCCTCGCCCTTTTCGGCGGTAGCCCTGGTGGCCAGTCCCCAGGGTTTGCCGCCACCCAGGGCGTGAACGGAAAACATGTCCAGCTCCACGCGCAGGGCGTCGGGATCGCCGTCCTCCAGCCTGTCGGTGCGCACGGCATCCGGCCAGAGATGCATCATCACCGATACCTCGATCTCCCCACAGTGCAACTCGTTGGTCCCCTCGAATATTTTCGCCATCTCCACATGCGGCACCATCTCCCACGGATCGACAAAAATCGTCTTTTTACCCGGGTTGAGATAGTTGATCCGCCGCACGGCCGGCCGCAGCGCAAAATTGCCGCCGTGGGAATTGAGGATCACCACAATTTCGAACCCCTGGCGGTAAAGGCTGTCGACCACATCGCCGGCCACAGCGTCCAGCGTTGCCGGCATCAGGGTAACAGTGCCCGGCGCTCCGCTGTTCTCCATCGAGGTGCCGAACGGCAGCGGCGGCAGCACATAGCTGTTGAAATGCGCGGCGATATCGGCGGCCAGGCGGGCGCTCTGCCGAATATCGGCATCCAGCGGCAAAATGCCGAAATGCTGTTCACAGGCTCCCACGGGCAGGAAGGCGATCTCCGCCCCCGCGTCTTTAAGTTCGTGGCTGGTGGAATTGGTATCTATCATCTGTGAGTCTCCCCGCGTCTTTACCGCTCAAGTTCATTGACATCGGCACAGCCCTGTCCGGCCAGGAACCTGACAATGCCGCGATGACATAATATAAGCAACAATGGCCGACGGCGACACCGGCACATCAGCCGCTAACGGCAGGGAAATGGAACATCATGGTATAAGGGGAGTTCCGCGCTGGAAAGCAAAGCTTTATGCGTCTTTTTTGCCCCGGGAGAGCAGGTTCTGGTAGATATTTTTGAAGCCTCCGCCCTGTTCGCCGCCCTCGCCGGCCGCGTCCTCGACTATCCTGCTCACCTCATCCGGATCGTCGATCTCCGCCAGAGTAGTGATCGTGCTGTCGGTTACGCCCAGCAGCAGCAGCCTGTCGGCTAAACGCACCAGCGTAACGCTTTTCTTCGGTCCCAGGTGAAACTGGCGGATCACCCGGAACTGCTCACCGGAAATCCCGCCGCCGAGCGGCTTGAACAGGAACTTGCGCAGAAAATGGAGAAACAGCACCAGCAGCCCCATCACGATCAACACCATCGAGACGTTCTTGACGCTGAACACGGAATCAGGCTGTTGGTAAGGGATGTCGAGCGGGTGGGGCTGCTGGCCGCCGCCGGTGCGCGACAGGCGCTGGACCATGCTGTCGGCGGCCGCGACGGGCCCGCTGGAATCAATCCGCGTACTATCGGCCCGCGGCTGCACCTCGGCAACGGCCGAATCGGCCGTAGTGGCGAGCGCAAAGGCCAGAACCTGACCCTGGAAAAGCAGCAGAGTACAAAGCAGCAACAGGCAACTCCCGGACGGGAGCCGCGCGGATGAGGACACGCTGGACTTCGGCCCCGTGCAATCCGGGCCTGACAGGAGTTCGGGCACTGTCACCTCGTTAAATTTCAAAGTGGAAACGGACCGGCCACTCATCGCTCCCTGCTTCAGGAGGTCTGCAGCATCTTGATCCGCTCCTCCATGCTGATCAGGTGTGTGATCCGGACACCGAAATTCTCGTCGACAACGACAACTTCGCCCTCGGCGAGCTTTTTATTGTTGATCAGCAGGTCAACAGTTTCCCCAGCCATCTTGTCCAGTTCGATCACCGATCCCGGGCCGAGTTCCAGAATATCGCGCACGAGCATGGTAGTGCGGCCCAGTTCGATCGAGACATCGAGCTTGATGTCCATCAGCAGTTCCAGCCGCTCCCGTTCCTTATCGCCGATACTGGACACCTGAGGCATGGCGATTCCCCCGCCACCGCTCACATCTCCGCCCACATCAAAATCTTCGCCGCCGCCGGAAACATCCAACCCGGCCAGGTCCATATCGAGATCGCCGGCCATCTCCGCGCCGCCGGGCTCGGCTTGTTCCGCCGCGCCGCTGCCGAATGCGCCGGCCACTTCCTGGATCACCGGGTACGGCACCAGCAGGGCCAGATTGCCCTCGGAAGCGCCCTCGATTTCCAGCACCAGCATCAAAAGGGTCATCTCGTCGAACTCGATTCCGGAAGCGGCCACCTCGGCCAGCTTGGCCGTCGAGGGCTGGAAATCCACTGTTTTACCGACTTTAGCGGTAAGGGAAGTGGCCGTGGCGCCCATCATCTGGTTGACGCCTTCCTGGATGGCGTCGATATGGTCTTCATTGAACTCCGCGCTGCCATCGCCCATCATCATCAGATCACTGAGCTTGGCCACCAGCGGTTTGCCTATCAGGAACTGGGGGACCGCCTCGAATCCGGTGGCGAACGGGCATTCGACGACCACTGCTTCATCGGGGAAACTGCCGCCCAGCGCATCGGCATCGGCCTCTCCCGTGGCCTCGACCTTGATTTCGATTTTCTTGTCCAGCAGGGTGGACATCACCACCGCGCTTTCCTCGGCCACCAGCGAGGCGAACTCCTGGAGGGCCTGCTGTTCTTCGGGGGCCAGTGTGAAGTTACTCATCCTTGATCGCTCCCTGTTTGATTTCCGAGACTACCTGCACGGCCTTATGGCTGCGATAGACTCCCGGCTTGGCCCTGAACTTGGACATATCGCCGATTTTGAGCTCCAGCAACTGGTCCAGCCTGTTGTCGAGTTTGATGATGTCGCCGTCCTCCAACCCGAGAATCTCGCGCAGGGACAACTGAGTATCCCCAAGATTCACAGCCACCGGAATATCCGCCCGGCGCAGCTTGTGCCGCACGATAGTCTCGTCGTGGTGCGAGCGTTTTTTCTGGTTATGCGCTATCTGGTGCTGAGCACTCAGCTTGGGCATCACGTCCTCAAGCACGAAATAGGGGAAACAGAGGTTTAGCAGGCTACTGAAGTCCTGAATCTTGACCTCGAAAGAGATCATGATCGCGGTCTCGCCGGGCGGGCTGATCTGGATCAACTGCGGGTTGGTTTCGAAGTCTTTCAGTTCCAGAGTAAGCGGAGTGATATTCTGCCAGGACCGCACCAGTTGCTCCAGGCCGTTGTCGACAATCTTCTTCATCACGTTCTGTTCGATAATCGTGATCTCGCGGGCTTCCTGGATCACGCCGCCCTCGCCGCCGAAACTGCGGTCAATGATGTAGAGTACAAGCTGGGGGCTGATTTCCAGGATCGCATCACCTTCGAGCTCCTTGATATTGAAGATATACACGGCGCTCGGATCGGCCATCGACATGATAAACTCGGAGTAGGTGAGCTGGTCCACCGAGGTCAGGTCGATATCCACCAGGCTGCGCAGCCGGGTGGAGAGATGGGTGGCGAACCCGCGGGCGAACGATTCGTGGATCGTCTGGATCGTGCGGAGCTGATCCTTGCTGACCCGGTTGGGGTGTTTGAAATCGTAGAGGCTGACCAGCTTTTCCTTCTGGTCTTCTTCGCCGCCACCGGCTTCCGGAGCGGCCTCCGCGCCAACATCGGCGCCGAGTCCTTCGCCGCTGAGCAGGGCATCGATTTCTTCCTGTGAAAGAATCTTACTCATCGCACTTCCTATCCGCCTGTTTACTGGATGGTATACTTGGAGAACACCACCCTGGGAACATTCAGTTCCGGGTATTTTGTTTTGAAATGAAGTTTTATCAGAGCGTTGATGTCGTCCTTGAGCTCCTCGCGCAGAATCTTCTGATCCTTGAAATCATCCAGTTCGTCCATCCGCTTGCGGCTGATCCGTTCGATAATCAGCGCGCGGAACTCCGGGTCCAGGTCCTTTATCAGATCGGCGTACTCCTGCTGGACGTAAATATTGACGCTGACACTCAGATAGCGCTGCCCGCCGGTCTCGGCCGGGTTGACAATCACGTCCTCGACAGCGTAGGTGGTATACGCGCTCAGATCTTCCACGTCCTCGCCGCGGCCCTCCTCGGTCTGCTTTTCCTCCGGCATGGGCTTGGTTTCAGGTAACTTCGGCGCGATAAAGGTGCTGACCAGAAAATAGGCCAGCACCGCCTGCACCATCACAAGCGGCAGACCGATCAGGATCAACGTCTTTGGCGACAGTTTGGATTTGGACGACTGTTGGGGTTGATCTTCCCCCCCGCCATCTTCAGTCATTTCTTCGGGCTCTTGAGCCATTGCAACCGCTCCGTGGCATTCGAGGAGCCGTTTCCCATCACCTGCACGGCGATGCGGACCGGCAATTACATGAACGGGTCCTCGGTTTCCTTTTTATACTCCATGAACAGTTCGATGCGTCTGTTTTTCGCCCTGCCCTCGGCCGTAGCGTTGTCCGCCACCGGACGGTACTGTCCGTAGGCTACCGGGGCCAGACGGCTGGGATGAATCTTGGAAAAGTCGATCGCGAACCGGACGACGCTCAGCGCCCTGGCGAATGACAAATCCCAGTTGCTGTCGTACTCTCCGCCCGCGATCCTGGTATTGTCGGTGTGGCCCTCCACGCGGATCACATTCGGCCAGCCGCGGGCAATCTTGAACACCTCTTCGAGCAGCGGGTACGAGTCGGGGTTCATCTCCGCCCGACCTTTCTCGAACAGCACCGGCGCGCTGATCGTGAGCGCCACTCCCTTGTCCTCGACCACAACCTTGACACTTTCTCCCAGGTTCTTGCTCTCGATAAAATCCTGCATGTTCGATACCGACTTATCGATAATCGCCCGCTGGATATTTTTCAGCGTTGGCAGCGGCGTGTTTTCCAGGCTGATAATCGCCGGGTCGGCGGTCATCACTCCGAACGCTCCGCGCAGGCTGCCGGCAGCCACCCAGAAATCGCGCTCGACAATCTTGCTCATCGAAACGATCAGCACGAAGAAACACAGCAGCAGGCTCATCAGATCGCTGAACGTGGTCATCCATGCCGGTGAACCGACCTCGCATTCCGGACACTTATCCTTGGCCATCCCGGGGTCCCGCCTCTGGCAAAAAACTTATTTCTCTACAATCGCCCGCCGCAGCTTGGGCGAAATAAACGACGTCAGTTTCTGCTCGACAATCCTGGGGTTGTCCCCGGACTGGATCGAAAGAATTCCCTCGATCATCATTTCCTTGACCAGGATTTCCTCCTCGCTACGGCGCTTGAGCTTATTGCCCAGGGGGATGAAAATCAAGTTGGCCATCACGGCCCCGTAGAACGTCGTGATCAGCGCCACCGACATTTTGGGCCCGATAGTCGAGGGGTCCTCCATCGTCTGCAACATCAGCACCAGCCCGATCAGTGTGCCGATCATGCCGAAAGCCGGCGACAGCATACCGCAGGTGTCGATAATACTTTTGCCGCTGCCATGCCTTTTTTCAACATAATCGAGCTCGGTGGTCAGAATGCTGCGCATCAACTCCGGCTCGGTGCCGTCCACGGCCAACTGGATACCCTTGGAAAGGAATTCGTCCTCAATCTCTTCCATGTGCCGCTCAAGGGCCAGGATACCCTCGCGCCTGGCCCGCTCGGCAAACGAGACCAGTGTGGCGATAGTTTCGGTTACCGGCTGAGTTTTGGCGAAAATCGTTTTCTGGACAACACCCACAACCCCCACAAGCTCGTTAATCGGGAAGCTGATGATAATCGCGCTGGTCGTCCCGCCGACAACGATGAATATCGACGCCGGGTCGATAAAAGTAACTATGCTGCCGCTTTGCTGAATGCCAAGAACGATAATCGCGGCGCCGGCGATAATACCAATCACTGTGGTAAGATCCATACCCTCGACTCACAGTCAGAATTATGCTCCGTTCAATCGCCGCGTGCGGCCGGAGAGCAGAGAAAAACAGGTTTACTCGTTACCGAGATTACTGGCTATTTTTTTCCAGAACGGAGGAAGCTGGCGACGGTAGTCCATAACGCGTTCGATCACTTCCTCCACGGTTTCACGAACCATGAAACGCTTGCCTGTAATCAGGCCGATAATCGTATCGGGAGTTTTTTCCACCGTTTCGATCAACTCGGCGTTGATCACCATTTCCTGGCCGTTGAGCCTGGTCAGAGCAATCAATTTTGCGCTCCCCGTGCGGCCCGCAACGAATACGGGCCCTTAATTACATTAATCGACAGCAGATGGCCGATCCATAAATAATTCAGCGCGGGGTTGAGATTA
>JAJRTS010000102.1 GCA_024278175.1 Gemmatimonadales bacterium
AAATGATACTTCGTATCGTATACCGCATGACTTGTTCTCTTTGGTCTCATGAGGTAATTATAGCACTTATTCCTGCCTGCGGCAGGAGAACTTTTCATCCCCGTTTACAAAACGGGGTATTCAAGTTCTGTTCCTCATAAAGTCCGCCCTGTCAATTTCGTGGCTGCTGTAAATATGGTACTGGTCTCTGACTCCATTGTTTTCCCATGACTGGGAGTAAGCATAGACAAAAGACTCCGTAAGCCAGTGGCCGCCAACCGTAGCCGCCAGTTCCAAGGGTTCTTGCATATCGCCGAACAGGCGCAACAGGGCCAGCAGGTCAAATATGTCAGTCTTGCCGTTGCTGTCCAGGTCCGAATATTCAGTTAGCTGTTTGCTGCCGGAAATCCGGCGCAGGATGGCCAGCAGGTCGAAAATGTTAATCGACCCATTCTGGTCAACATCGCCATACTGCGGCTGAGTGCCCGTACTGTCGCCGGGGGCGGTTGCAGCTTTCAATGAGCCTGTCGGGCCGGAAACAGTGACGCAGACAAGGAGCAGGGCCAATGGCAGAGCGATGGCAACAGTTCTGATCATTGTGGGCCGGGCCGGTTGAAGTGTGGCTAAAATCAATCGAAAGAGCGCCATCCAGTACCAATGATGAGGGGAGGGGGGAGGTGAGTTATTGTAGTATAACGTGCGTATTGTGTCAATAAATAGATCGAATATGTCTTGGAGATATTATCGCTGCCGCTGCTGCAAATCGTTGCCGTCGCCTTTTTCCTTTCCGGCTCAGTCTTTTTTTCTTACCTTTACTTCCCGGTCCCTTAGCCCGGATTATTCATAAAAGGTCGTAGCGAGACAAAGAAGTCCTTGGCGAAACGCGCAGTTGGAGCGATTTTTCCTTTGCAGGCGTACTGGCAGTACGTTGAAAAGAAAAATCGTGAACCCAGCGTTGCAGCCGTGGAATTCAAAGTCGCAGTAGATTTTTTATGAATAATCCGGGTTAGCTGGCAACCGAAGTTGGCCGGGTACTTGTTTTGATCGCGTTTATCGCGGCGGGAGAACCGGATGGGCCGGATAATGGGAGTGGACTACGGCGAGCGCAGGATCGGCCTGGCTGTCAGCGATATGAGCGCGGTACTGGCCGCCAACCCGCTGTCTACTCTCGACCGCAAGGCGCTCCGGGGCGCCCCGGAGGATGAAGTCGCACGGCTGGCCGCACAGTGGGAAGTGGAGCAGATAGTGGTGGGTCTGCCGCTGAACATGGATGGCTCCCACGGGCCGGCTGCCGAGGCGGCCGGAGAATTCGCTGTCAGGTTGGCCGAGATAAGCGGATTACCGGTAAAAAACTGGGATGAGCGCCTGACTACCGTGGTTGCCCGGCGCGTACAGGTGGAACTCAATATCCCGCGCGGTAAACGTAGACAAAAGGGCAGGCTCGATCGTACCGCCGCCCTGCTGCTGCTGCAGAACTATCTCGATTACCGGGCCACACAGGGTTCCGCGCCCGGCGAGGATCGTGCCCCGGCGGATTAACTGATAGCAGCGTGTTGAAAAATAGGAAAAATTGGGGATAGGGGTTGTCAAGGGCCGTTCCCCGTTGTTGCTGGCCGAAGATCGGCGGGAACAATGTAACTGCTTGTATATAATAAATAGCGAAATCAGTAAAGAACGGCTTGTCTTGCCCTTGACAACCAACCAGACGAAATATTTCATTCGAAGGCGTTGAACGTTTTTTCAACGCCCCTCCAAGCCGTGGCAAAGCATGGAACGCACGAGAAAGACTGATGGATAGACCGGAAAAAATATCCCGCACCGCCCTGCCGCTCTGGGGCGTGTTCCTGTTGTTTTTCTTCACCAACACTCTCCTGCTGGGCTTGTTTTACCTTACCCTCTCTCCCGCCCGCGGTGATAACGTCAAGGTCCACGTGCCCAGCGGAGCCTCCCTGGGCGCTATCGCGCAAATCCTGGAAGACAACCACGTGATCCGCAGCCCGCTGGCGTTCAAGGCGGTCACGAAAATACGCGGCCTGGAGAGCAGCCTCAGGGCCGGAGACTATCTTATCCCGCCGGGCGAGAGTTTGTGGGAGACTGTCTCGCTGATGACCACCGGCCGCGGCGACATGGTGCGCTTCACTATCCCCGAGGGACTGACCGACAAACAGATGGTCCAGCGGGTGAGCGTTGCGCTGGAGGGAATCGACAGGGAAAGGCTGTTAGCCCTGGTGCAGGGAGACTCGCTGGCCCGCGAGCTGGGTCTGGAGGTCCCCCGGTTGATCGGCTACCTGTTTCCGGATACCTATTTCGTACCGCCGGGAATCAGTGAGGAAGGGCTCGTGAGGCTGATGGTTGAGAATTTCATCAGCGTTTACGATGAGCTGGCCGCGCAGGGTGAGCCGCCCGCCGGGATGAGCCGCCACCAGAGTGTGATCCTGGCTTCGATAGTGGAAAAAGAGGCCGTACTCGATAGCGAGCGGCCGATTATCAGCTCGGTTTTTCTAAACCGTTTGAAGCGCAAGCGGCCGCTGGAATCCTGCGCCACAGTGCTGTTCGTGCTGGGCAAACACAAGAGCCGCCTGCTCTACCGCGATCTGGAGGTCAAGTCGCCATACAACACCTACCTTCATCAGGGCCTGCCCCCCGGACCGATCTGCAATCCCGGACGGGCCAGTCTCAAAGCCGCTCTTCAGCCCGCCGAAACAAACTATCTCTATTTTGTGGCCCGCGGCGACGGGAGCCATTCGTTCAACCGTTCACTGGTAGAGCACAACAGGGCCAAGAACCGTTTCCGCGGGTCCGGCCGGGGCGGATGAGACTCCCGGTCCGCCCAGCCGCCCGCGCGGCGCGTCCTTGACAGCATATGCGGCATATGAGTAAGTTTAATCTCCCGCGGTAACCGGGATCGATCCGGACAATATGCTCCATGCGGCGGCCCGCTGAGGCCCTCGCGTTTACCTTAAGAAAACTGGCAATGGAGGAATCCCATGTCCAGGTGGCGTTCCAAGAGATGGCAGCGCCGGATGAGCTTGAAACTCGACTTCAACTACATGATGAGCGAGTTTCTGGGAGAGGCCAACGGCATCAGCGCGGACGACCTGAGGGGGCTGCGTGAAGTGGCCGTGAAGCTGCATCAGGAGCTCTCCGAGGGCCGCGCCGGCGGCAATATCGGGTTCTACGACCTGCCCTACGATCAGGACACTGTCGAGGCTATCGAAAAGTTCGCAGGTAAGGCAATCAAACAGTACGAAAACGTGGTTCTGCTCGGTATCGGCGGCTCCAGCCTGGGGCCGCGCGCCCTGCACTCCGCCCTGGCCGGCGGACAGTGGGCCAACATGGCCGACTACAAGGGCCGTGGTAAAATCCCCCGCTTCTTTTTCGCCGACAATATCGACCCGGACACGTTCGCGCGAATTCTGGGGTTCGCCGAGCCGAGAAAGACCCTGTTCCTGGTGGTGACCAAGAGCGGCACCACCGCCGAGACCATGAGCCAGTTCCTGATCGTGCGCGACATGCTCGAGCGCAAGCTGGGTAAAAACAAGGTGGCCAAGCATCTGGTGGCGGTTACCGACGCCCAGAACGGCCGCCTGCGCAACGTGGCCGACCGCGAGGGACTGACCAATTTTATCATCCCGGCCAATGTGGGCGGGCGCTTCAGTATTTTTACACCCGTGGGCCTGCTGCCTGCCGCGCTGATGGGGATCGATATTCGTCAACTGCTGGCCGGGGCCGCGGCAATGGACGGGCGCACAAAAGAATGCGACCTTCACACCAACCCCGCCTATGTGGCCGCGGCGCTGCTGTTTCTGGCCGACCGCACCCACGGGCGCAATATCGACGTGATGTTCAGCTACAGCGACGCCCTGTTCGAAGTGGCCGACTGGTTCCGTCAACTGTGGGCCGAGAGCCTGGGCAAAAAACACTCGCTCTCCGGCAAGGACGTGTTCTGCGGCCTGACTCCCGTGAGCGCGCTGGGAGTCACCGACCAGCACTCCCAGACCCAGCTCTACATGGAAGGCCCGTTCGACAAGGTGACGATTTTTCTGGCTGTGGAGCAGTTCGGCCAGAGTATGCCCATTCCCACGCTCTACGACGGCCTGCCGGACCTTCATTACCTGGGCGGCCATAGCCTGGAGGAATTGTTCCAGGCCGAGCGCAAAGCCACCGAGTACGCCATGCTCCAGGCCGGTCGGCCCAGCATGACAATCACCGTGCCGGAGGTTAACCCGTTTACCCTGGGACAGTTGCTTTACATGCTGGAGGTTCAGACCGCGTTCGCCGGTGGGCTTTACAACATCAACCCGTTCGATCAGCCCGGTGTGGAACTGGGCAAGAAGCTGACCTACGGGATGATGGGCCGCCAGGGTTTCGAACAGGTGCGGGAAGACTACGCCAACAGGCAGCCCAAACAGGACAAGTACGAGATTTGACGCTTATGGTTCCGGCCTGTAAACAGATCAGTCGCTAAGGGCGCGCCGTGCCGTGCCCCCGCGATGATTTTCGCTACGAAAGATAATGACTGGAGAACTGTGGATGTCAGATTATACGGAATTAATTGACCAGTGTAAGTTCGACGACAAGGGGCTGTTGACCGCGGTGGCTCAGGACGCAGAGACCGGCGAGGTGCTGATGCTGGCGTTCATGAACCGCGAGGCGCTCCGGATGACCCTGGAGCGCAGGGTCGCCTGTTACTGGAGCCGCTCGCGAAGCGAGCTCTGGGTTAAAGGTGAGACCAGCGGCCACATGCAGGAAGTTCAGCAGATCACTGTCGACTGCGACATGGACGCGCTGGTGCTGAAAGTGAAGCAGAAGGGCGGCGCCTGCCACGTGGGCTACCGCAGTTGCTTCTACCGCACGATTGAGCGGGACGGCACGCTGACCGTTACCGGCGAGAAAGTGTTCGACGAGGACGATGTCTACGGCAAAAAGTGATAAATCCCCGGCGCCGCTGTTCGGCACGCTGGCGGTCTATGGGGTCGGGCTGATCGGCGGTTCGCTGGCGGCTGCCTGCAAGCGGGGCCGGCTGGTGGAGCGGGTGCTGGGTATCAGCCGGGCAAGTACGATCGACAAGGCTCTCGAACTGGGAGTGATCGACGAGGGGTTCGTGCGTGAGCGCGCCGCCCAGGCGCTGGGCCGGGCCGACCTGGTTGTGCTGGGCGGGCCTGTGCGGGTGATCCTCGACCAGTTGAGCACAATCGGCCCGCTGCTTAAGGCCGGGGCGGTCGTAACCGATGTCGGCAGCACCAAGCGCGCCGTAGTAAAGGCGGCGCTGGAGCACCTGCCGGACTCGGTCCACTTTGTCGGCGGCCACCCGATGGCCGGGGCGGAGACCACCGGCGTACAGGGCGCCGACCCGTTCCTGTTCCAGAACGCGGTCTACGTGATCTGTCCCCCGGGCGAGGCCGACCGGATGCACGCGGACAGGTTCTCGGCTCTGGCCCAGGCGCTGGGCGCACGCGTGCTGATTACCAGCCCGGAGAACCACGACCGGATCGCCGCCACGATCAGCCACCTGCCGCAACTGGTGGCGGTTGCCATGATGAACCTGGCCGCACAGTTCAACGACCAGGACGGGGATACGCTCAAGCTGGCCGCCGGCGGCTTCCGCGACATCACCCGGATCGCCTCCAGCCCGTTCGGCATCTGGAGCGACATCCTGGCCACCAACTCCGATGAGATCCGCCAGCGGATAGACTCGCTGATCGGCTCTCTGGAATCGCTCAGGAAGCTGGTCGGGACCGGGGAGATGGCGGCTGTTTTCGAGCGCGCCGCCCGCAGCCGCGCCCTAATCCACAAGGACACCAAGGGGTTCCTCTCGCCGCTGTTCGAGGTGATTGTCACCGCACCGGACGAGGTGGGCGTGATCGAGCGTCTCGCTGCCGGGCTGGCCGGAGAGCGGATAAACATCAAGGATATCGAGGTGCTCAAGGTGCGCCAGGGCGAGGGCGGCACGATCAAGCTCGGTTTCGCCACCGAACCGGACCGCGCCGGCGCTGTCCGGATTCTGGGTTCCCTGGGTTTCCCTGCCCGCTCCCGTGACTGATAATATTCCGGAACTTCTTATGAATAAACTAATTACATCCGCAGGTAAATTCTCCGGAACAGTCCGTGTGCCCGGCGACAAGTCGATCAGCCATCGCGCGTTGATGTTCTCCGCCATGGCCGGGGGCGAAAGCGCTCTGACTGGTCTGGCCACGGGCAGGGACGTAGCAAGCACAGCGGCCTGCCTGCGCGCCCTGGGCGCTGACATCGGCCAACCGGATGGGGGTGTGGGCGCGGTAAAGGTGCTCGGCCATGGTGGGGGACGGTTCGCCCGGCCCGCCGATGTGCTCGACGCCGGCAACTCGGGGACCACTATCCGCCTGCTCTCGGGGATTCTGGCAGGGCAGGAGTTCGCTGTGACGATCAGCGGTGACAAGTACCTTCGCCGCCGCCCGATGAAACGGGTGCTCGACCCGCTGGCGGCTATGGGCGCCGTGATTGACAGCCGGGGCGGCCTGCCGCCGCTCACTATCCACGGCGGCGGGCTGAGCGGGATAGAATACAAACTGCCGGTGCCCAGCGCGCAGGTAAAGTCGTGCGTACTGCTGGCCGGACTTTTTGCCGCCGGGGCCACGACAGTGGTGGAGAGTATGCCCAGCCGCGACCATACCGAGCGCCTGCTGCCGATTTTCGGCGTGCCGGTTGAGCGGGGCCGCCTTCGCTGCACGGTAAACGGTGGGGCCGCGCCGCGGGCCGCCTCGCTGACAATTCCCGGCGACCCGTCATCGGCTGCCTTTTTCGCCGCAGCCGCCGCGCTGGTGCCGGGTGGCAGCGTGCTGCTGGAGAATATCTGCCTCAATCCCACCCGGGCCGCTTTTTTCGACGTGCTGGAAGAGATGGGTGCGGTGGTGGAGCGGCTGGGCCGCCGCAGCGAGGCCGGAGAGCCGGTTGCCGATCTGCGGGTGGCCCACGGCGCTCTGAAGGCTTTCGATATCGGCGGCTCGATCATCCCCAGCCTGATCGACGAGGTCCCGGTGCTGGCGGTGCTGGCCGCCCTGGCCGAAGGTACCAGCCGGATCCGCGACGCGGGTGAGCTGAGAGTCAAGGAAACCGACCGCCTTAAGGCCGTGGCCGACAACCTGTCCCGGATGGGCGCCGCGGTGCGGGAGTTGCCCGATGGGCTGGAGATCGATGGCTCCGCCCGGCTTGCGGGGGCACGGATCGACAGCTACGGCGACCATCGGATTGCGATGGCGTTCAGCGTGGCGGGCCTGGTAGCCGATGGCGATACGGTGATCCGTGACTCGTCGTGCGCCGATATCAGTTTTCCGGGCTTTTACAGCGAGCTGGACCGTTTGACGGGCAAGGTTTGAGAAGGTTACCGAACCACTCCGGATGGCAAGCATGATTTTTTGCGAAATCATCACACAGGAGGGCCGATTATGCAGCGCGAACCTATCAGTGGCAGGACCCGCGTACTTGGAGTGATCGGCGATCCGGTGGAACACAGCCTGAGTCCCCTGCTGCATAACCACGTGCTGGGCAAGCTGGGGCTGGATTACCGCTACCTGCCGTTCCACGTGCGGAGTGATCTTGGTGGTGGAGTGGTGGCGGCGATGCATACGCTGGGCCTGTCCGGTCTGAACGTGACTATTCCCCATAAGCAGGTTGTCCGCGATCAGCTCGATCTGCTCAGCGCCGAGGCCGAGGCGGTTGGCGCGGTAAACACTGTGGGCTGGGACGCCTCCGGTAACCCGATGGGTCACAACACCGATGTGGCCGGGTTCGAGAAGTCGCTGGAGATCAGGGACCTGCTCGGCCGTCTGGGCGGCGCGGCGGCGGTGGTGCTGGGCGCGGGCGGCGCGGCGCGGGCCGTGCTCTACGCCCTGGCGCGCAACGGTGTATCCCACGTTTCCGTTGTCAACCGCACTCACAGCCGGGCCGAGGAGCTTGCCGGCTGGTTTACCTACCGCTTTCCCAATGTCGGGCTTTCCGTAATTCCGCTGGCGGAGACCCGCG
The DNA here is from genome assembly GCA_024278175.1 of Gemmatimonadales bacterium. Lineage (GTDB taxonomy): Bacteria > Gemmatimonadota > Glassbacteria > GWA2-58-10 > GWA2-58-10 > JAJRTS01. Next base: position 7,981 of record JAJRTS010000102.1, read on the forward strand.
ACCTGGCCAATGCGCTTTCCTCCGCTGCTATCATGGTCAACGTTACCCCTTTGGGCATGGCTCCCGGAACCGGGCATTCTCCGCTGCCCAACGGTGTCCTGCCGCCGGAGGGCGCGGTGGTCTACGACACGATCTACACGCCGGAGCACACGGTGCTGCTCAAGGAGGCCGGGCAGGCGGGTTGCGTTACGGTGGGCGGGTTGGACATGCTGATCATCCAGGGGATGGAATCGCTGGAATGGTGGCTGGGCTACGAGGTGGGCTGGAAAGAGATGCTCGATGAGCTGCGGGATTTGCTGAACGAAGCTCTGAGTAAGCAGTGAGCTGGAAAAAACAAGCCGTTCCTTTTGCAAATACTGCTATTTGTGTTATACCAAGCAGCTCCATTGCTCCCGCCGACTTTCGACCGGCAACAGCGGGAAACGGCCCTTGACAACCTTTATTCCCACTTCTTTGTATATTTCAACACGCTGCTAGACTATCCCCACCAGTTCGATCTCGAAAGTGAGCGCCTTGCCGGCCAGCGGATGGTTGGCATCGAGCGCCACCTCCTTTTCATCAATCCCCTTCACCGTTACAACAACCATGCTGCCGTCGCTCTGGCGCATCTGCAACGGCTCGCCTACTTTCGGGTCCAGGCCATCAGGCATTTCATCGTTACTCACCTGGAACACCATCTCGTCCTGGTAGGGGCCATAGGCATCTTCGGCCTCAATAGTTACGGTTTCGCTCTCGCCCTTCTTCATCCCCTCCACAGCCTTCTCGAAACCGGGGATGACATGCCCCTCGCCCAGCTTGAACTCCAGCGGGTCGCGGCCCTCGGAGCTGTCGAACACGGACCCGTCATCCAGCTTCCCCGTGTAGTGTACCTTGACCGTATCTCCCGCCCTGGCCCTGGCCATCCGTTCTTCCTTTCGTTCAATAGCTGATTTTCGCAAGCGCTCATAATAAAAAAACGGCCCTTTGGAGGAGCGCCCCAAAACATTCAATGGCCGGTGAAAGCGAACATATTATTATTTTTGCTGCCCGAAGGCAAGTAAATCGCCTCTCCGGTTGACCCCTGAGAGCAGGGTTCCCATCGCAACCGTATTTTTAACACGCGGCAGGGGCTGATAATACAATGGCTCAGCGCCGACCGGCTAGTCCCGCGGTGTGAGGCGGGCGATCAGACCGGCGTGGCCGGAGTACTGCGCGGTCAATTCCCGGCGGTTGCCGTGGCGATAATCCCGGTAATCGAACCCGGGTGCAACCGTGGTACCCATCAGCGCGAACGAGCCGCCGTCGATCAGATGACAGCCCTGCCAGAGGCCGCCGGGAACCAGCGCCATCGGACGCTGCCCGGCGGCCAGATCAACGCCAAGCTCGATTACCCGGCCCTCTCCTTCGGGGCCAAGCAGGAGCATGCGCACCGGGTCGCCGAGATAGAAATGGAATATCTCATCGCCGGGCAGACGGTGCATGGCCGAGACCGTGTCCGGGGTCAGCAGGTAGTAAATGGCCGTGCCCAGCGAGCGCTCCGAGCCGTAGGGCGGGCCGAGTTGCCGGGCGCTGATTGTCCTGTTGCTGCGCCAGACTTCGCGGAAGTATCCGCCCTCGATTTCCAGCGGCTCAAGGCCCAGCAGTTCGATCACTTCACTTGCGGTCAGGGACGTCAATTTATTTCCTCTTCAGGAAAAACGAACAGGATTGCCGGGGAAAAAGATTACCGGCCGGGACCATGCTGCCGGTCCCGCCGGTATGATGTACGGCCTTACGTTTAGTTCTGGCGCAAGACTACTGTTCTTCTCCCCAGGCTTCTGGGCTGTAGAGGTAGCCCTTTTCAACAGCCTGCTCCATGCTCTTGCGGGTCCAGTTCAGCTCCACGTCGGAATCGAGCGGGACCCATTTGATTTCGTCGTCCTTGCCCTCGAGCTCAAGCAGCTTGGCCCAGGCCCTGGTGACTTCCCGGCAGTTTTCGTTGCGGAACCAGTCAGGGTGGAGATAGTTCCAGTAACCGGTCAGGTAGCGGCCGTCCCACAGCGAGAGCCAGAGCTTTCCAGAGCCTTGCCGCATGTACATATCAAGGCTCCAGACGCCGTCGCCGGGGCGCTTGTCGCCGTGGGTGCCGTCGTCGTAAAGCTCCACCGGCACGTTGGCGTAGTAACTCTTGGCCTCCACCACGCCCCACTGGTAGCGGGGAGCGTAGTTGAAATTACCACGCACCACCAGCGGCGGCTCGAACGAGCGCAATGTTTTGGAATCGACAGTGATCGAAACCTTGATCATCCCGTCCAGGAAGTTTTTTGCCAGTGGCGTGGGGGGGCTGAAATAACCAGGACGCTTTACCTGTTTGAGCTCGTAGCGATGGGCGACGGGCTTGTTCAGCTCGTGCTGGGCTGCGTAAGCGGCCTTTTCGGCGGCATCCAGCGAGGCGGTGTTTACCCCGGTCTTGAACGGGGTGAAATCGCGGGGGCTGTGCACGCCCTCCAGCAGAACCCGTCGCCAGGCGGTGTAGAACGCGTGGTTGCGGATTTCGGTCTGCTCGAACAGCTTGCAGGCCTGGATCATTTGCGGGGTGTTGGCGTAGCGCGAGAGGTTGATCCCTCCGCCAAGCTCACTGCCGGAGACGATGTCTATTTTCACGCCGTCGATCGTGAGCTCGTACCAGCCGTCGGCCAGGTTTTTCACCGTCAGCAGATCCGGGCTGTAGCGGTCGTAGAAGTCCACCGCCTGGCGCATTGTCTCGCTGGTGGAGGGATTGACCGGCAGGGGCAGGTGATGGGCTAGGCGGTTGAACCTGACCGTTGTGGCAGCGGCGGAGAGTTCACTGACCGCGCACTCGTTCTGTACCAGCACCGTGCCCGCCGCGGCGTCGATAACCGTTTCAGCCACCAGAAACTCCGCGCCCATCGCTTCCAGGATGCCCAGACCCATGTGCAGCTCGCCGTCCACCGTGGGATGCACGCTCCGGGCCGTGTACATCAGGTTCCCGTCGTAACCGGCAAGCTCCTCGCTGATCCGGCTGCTGCTGTAGTTGAGGTCGTAGAACGGCAGGCCCATCCTGCCGGCCATCAGGCCCAGCTCGTGGGAGAAGCGCCTCAACGCATCGGGATAGAGCAGCGAGCTCATGCGGTCGAAATTATCAACCTTGCCGCGCGTTACGTTGGGGAGGCAGCGAAGTTCGTAGAGGGTGGGAGCGATCAGCATGATCTCCGGATCGGAGTGGTCTTTCATGATCTCGATCTCTGTTTTCATACTGTCCAGGTAAATGCTCAGCAGCTCGGGGTTGAACGGCTGGTAGCCGGCGTCGTTCATCCCCAGCATGATCGTCACCTTGCTGGGCTTGCTGAGCTTGATGTCGCGGCGAAGGCGGCCGACATTTTTGCTCCTGTCTCCGCCCCAGCCCAGGTTGATAAATTCCAGTTTCCAGCTTGGGTGATGGGCCAGCACGTAGTTTTCGATCAGGCGCGGGTAGATCCCGTAATCGGTGATACTGTTGCCCCAGAACATCAACTGGTCACCGTCTTCAAGGAAAAACTTCTGCTGATTCCGCCCGAAAGCGGAAGCGGCGCAGACAAGCAGAGTGAACAGGACGATGGAAAACTTCGGCAGGCGCATTGTCATACTCCCTGGTCAATGATAGGACAATTGGAGACTGTCAGAATGAGACCTTTGAAAAAATAATTCCGATGTGCCTTTAAGGGCAACCACCGGTCGACTGCGGGCGGACACAGGGGTCCGCCCCTACGAAACATGTGATAGATTTGGGTTTAAAACCCATTTTATCATTTAAATTCTGATTGGGGGTTGCCAATAAATAATTCTCACAACCGGCTCGGGAATAAATCAAAGGTCTCAGAATATAAAGAAGGCATAATTATGGATATACTCAACAACCCCCTGTATCCCGGTAGTGTTCGGTCAGGAATTTGCAGAGCAGAAATCCTGATGCTGACAGGCCTTGTCGAAGGATAGCTGATTGCACACCCCGCCCGCATCACGCGGGCACCCCTCTTGATAGAGGGGAATTTTTCGCCCCCACATCACACCCCAAAACCGTGGAAGAGAGGCTGCCGGGCCAAGTTCTCTCTAAGTAAGAGCGGAGGCGGGGGTTGTTCTGTGTGTAACAACGCCAGCTTATAGTTTCAGTCCTTTATACAGCCCGCGGCCTGACCGGCCCCCCGGCCCGAGTCCAGCATCTCCCGGCAGGCGCCAAACACCATCTCCACGCTGACGCCTTCCATGCACCGGAAGTGACCCAGCGGGCACTGCGGCGGGCCGTGGTCGCTGCAGGGGCGGCACTCCAGGCCCCGCAACTCCACAATCCGGCAGCGCTCGGACAACGGCGCGAACCCCAGCTCCGGCACCGTGGCGCCGAAAATGGCCACCGTGGGGATGTCGAACGCCCAGGCCACGTGCATCGGGGCGCTGTCACCGGTGATCACCAGGCTAGACTTGCGCACCAGGGCGCACAGTTCGCGGATATCGGTCAGGCCCACCATGTCCAGCACTGGCGAGCTGCACGAGTCCAGCACTTTGCCCGCCTGCTGGCGATCGGTGGTCCCGCCCACCATGATCACCCTGGCCCCGAGCCGCCCCACCAACTCGTCGATCAGCTGCCCGTAGCGTTCAGCCAGCCAGCGCTTGGTGCCCCACACCGAACCGGGGGCGACTATCACCACCGGGCCATCGCCGTGGGGCAGGTCGATCCCCAGGATGCCGAACACGTGGTTGGCTTCCTCGCCGGTAACCGGCAGCAGGGGCCGGATGGGGACGCTGGCCGGGTCGACCCCGAACGGGGCCATCAGGGCGATATTGCGCAATGTTTCGTGGGCCTGACGAGGTCGATCCACGCGGTGTGTGTAAAGAGCGGCCATGGCGCTACTCTTAAACCCGACCCGTACCGGTATGCCGGTCATGCGCAGCAGCATTGCGCTGCGTGCGCTGCGATGAACCGAGACAGCCATGTCGAACCGCTCTTCGCGCAACTGAAACACCGTGCGCAACATCCCGCGAAGGCCACGGTCAGCGTTGTGCTTGTCGTAGACAATCAGCCTGTACAGGTACGACAGCCAGGCCAGCAGGCGGACCCCGCCGGGGGTGGTGCAGAACGCGATATAGGCTCCCGGAAAGCGGTTGTAGACCGCGCGGACCAAGGGTGTGGTGAGAATAATGTCGCCGGGGAAGGCGGTATTGAAGATCAATATCTTGTTGTATCGCCTGGCCAATCTCTCTTTTGCCCCTGCTCGGTGTCGTGGTCGCTTACTTGGGAATCATCGTGGCCACCGGCAGGATCATCTCCTCGGGGCTGACGCCTCCGTGGAGGAAACTGCCGTAGTAGCGGCTCTGGTACTCGCGCAGCTTGGTCGGGTAGACAAAATAGGTGTCTTCGAGCGCGAAAATATAGTGTACGTTCATCCCCAGGTACGGCAGCCGCGCCTTGTTGGCGTCGCGCACCAGGAACGCGTTCTGGCCCTGTTCGCTGCTGATATTGTCGCCGAACTTGTAGCGCAGGTTTGTCGAGGCATCGCGCTTGGCGAACACGGTCACCGGCCGGGTGCAGTGCACGCTGCCGTGGTCGGAGGTGAGCACCACCGGCACTCCCTGACGCGCGGCCTCCTGGAGCACACCCAGCAGGCTGGAGTGACGGAACCAGCTCAGCACCAGGTCGCGGTAGGCTTGCTCGTTGGGGGCGATCTCCAGCAGGATTTCGCTCTCCGAGCGTCCGTGGGTCAGGATGTCGATAAAGTTGACCACCAGGGCGGTAAGCCCGCGCTGGAGCAGCGAGGGGATTTTTTTCACCAGGCGCTGGCCCTCTTCCTTGGTGAACACTTTTTCGTAGCGCAACGGGCCCTTGAGCTTGATGTCCAGCCGGTCGAGCTGGGCGGCCAGCAGTTCTTTCTCGTACTGGTTCAGGCTCCCTTCGTCGTCACTGCCCACCTGCCAGTACTGGGGGTACTGCTCGACAATCTGTCCCGGGAACAGGCCGCTGAAAATGGCGTTACGTGCGTAGGGCGTGGCAGTGGGCAGGATCGAAAAATAGGTACTCTGGCTGATGTCGTAAAACTCCTCGACCAGCGGGGCAAGCTGATGCCACTGGTCCATCCTCATGCAGTCGACCACGATAAACAGCACGGACTCGTAGTCCTCGATCAGCGGTGCGAGGAACTGCCCGACCACATCCACGCTGAGCAGCGGACGCTCGGCGCTGGGCATGTGCAGCCAGTTCAGGTAGTCGTTGAGCACGTAGTTGGAGTAATCGGAGCGCCACTGGCGCTTCAGACCCTGCAGCAGCCCGGCCAGGCCTTCCTCGCCGGTCTCGGCCAGGCGGCTCTCCCAGTCGATCATCTCGCCGTAGGTCTCGGCCCATTCCTGCCAGGTGAACAGCTCGCTGCGTTTTTCCTCCAACTCGCGGAAGCGGCTGACAAAGTCCTGGGCGGTACGCTGGTGCCTGATCCTGCTGCCTTCGAGCAGCCGCTTGCAGACCATCAGCACCTGGTTGGGGTTGACCGGTTTGACGATGTAGTCATCCACGCGGCGGCCGATCGCCTGATCCATCAGGTCCTCTTCCTCGCTCTTGGTCACCATCACGATCGGCAGGTGGGGGTATATCTTGCGAATGTCCTCCACGGTTTCTATCCCGCGTTTGCCGGGCATCTGCTCATCGAGCAGCACCAGGTCCACCGCAACGGCGCGGATCATCTCCACCGCGTCCTCGCCGTTGGTGGCGGTCTCCACCCGGTAGCCCTTTTGCTGGAGAAATATGATCTGGCTCTTCAATAGCTCGATTTCATCGTCAACCCACAGTATCTTACGGGATATTTCGTTTGACATTGATTTTATCCACGGAGTAGATTTAACGGCGGTGGTGGTTCACTTGCGCCGAACTTTGTGAGTGTTTCTCATCTCGTATATCCATGTTAGTTATTAAGGCCGGTTAAGTCAATGACGGAGACCCCGAAAAGTGAAGGCGGCGGCGCGATTGACCTGGGCACGGAGAAGCCGCTGATCCTGGTGGTGCGGTTTAGCTCGATTGGCGACGTGCTGCTGACCACGCCCGTACTTCGCGCGATCAAAACTCGCTGGCCGGCGGCGCATGTTACGTTCCTGACCAAGGAGCGGTTCGCGGCGGTAATCGAGGGCAACCCGCACGTGGACGAGATCGTGAAAGTGAGCGACAGCGCCGATGTCGCCGGGCTGCGCAGCGTGGCCCATGAGCGGCTGCGGCGGCCCTGGGATTTGTTTGTCGACCTTCACGGTGGCATCCGCAGCCGCCTGCTGGGCCGGATGCTGAACGCCCGCTACAAGGTGCGCTACAGTAACCTTCGGCTCAGGCGCACGATCCTGATTTACGGCAGGGTTGACCTCTACGGCCCGCAGCCGCCGAGCGTGCCGGAGCGCTATGCCGCCTGCCTGAAAAAGTTCGGTGTGGAGCTCGATAAAAAACCCTGCGAACTGCACTTGAATGAAAGCGACCGGCAGGAAGCCGTCAGCCTGCTGGGCGAGCGTTGGCCCGGCCACACGATAAAATACCTGGCCGTGGCCCCCGGCGCGGCCTGGCCGATCAAGCGCTGGCCCGCCGAAAATTTTGCCGGGGCCGCCCGGAAGATAAGCGAGCAAAAAGGGTGGAAAATAGTGCTGCTGGGTGGGCCGGACGACAAAAATATCTGCGCCCGGGTTGCCGGTGGGCTCGGCGGTTGCGACTACATTGACCTGAGCGGTAAGCTGAGTCTGCGCGGCTCGGCGGCGGCGGTTGAGCGCGCGCAGTACCTGCTGACCAACGACACCGGGCTGATGCATATCGCCACGGCGACAGGCACGCCGCTCTCCGCCATATTCGGCCCCACAGTGCGGCAGTTGGGGTATTTCCCCTACCGGGCGGCCAACGCGCTGGTGCTGGAGGCGGAGCTGTGGTGCCGGCCCTGCACGCACAATGGTCGGGCAAAATGTCCGCTGGGGCATTTTAAGTGTATGCGGGAGGTGGGGGTGGGGGGAGTAAAGATGATGCAATTGTAATTGCGCCGGGCAAGCGTTATGACGCAAATATAACTTGCTACTATATATGCAACTAGAGGCAATCTAGGAGTTTGCAGATTGAATCTTATTGCGTCTTGGCCATATTCTAGACGCAATTAATTGTTGTCGCGTGGATACCATAAGGCTCCTCTGGTTCGCCCCTCGACCTTGATTTTATTTTCTTTTTTTAGTTCTTTTAAAATAGAATGTATTTGTCCCCGCGTACATCCAGGTAAAACTTGACGAAAGTCCTCCATCTTGCTACCGTCTTTTGCGTTATCCGTGACGTGTTTTAGAATAAGCCCCTTGTTATGCTCTCGGCCCAATCCCTTTTTGCGAGTATATGTACCTTTTTTTCGAATCGAGGCATAGAATCTACGTGAAAGAATGTATCGAGTGCCTCTTCCTCTCCCGATGCTTTCCAGGATGCCCAACTCCAACAGCTTGTGCAGATTGCTATTTAAAAATGCATGTACAGGCTGTTCTCTGTGCACCAAGTCTATTACAAGAAAATCGTGGGTTCCGAAAGAAGCAGTTGTTTCATGTCCTACTTTTTCAAGAAACTGAACAAAATATAGGTCCTGTACCTGTCCATACAGAGTTAGCACAACATTAAAGTTGTCTGTTCCATTAAAATCCGGTTTGGGTTTTCCTTGCTGAATACTTCTCTCGAACATAAGGTTCATGCCCTGACCGGAGCGTTCCACGAGGCCACATTTTGCAAACACTTCTGCGATTCGACGATTTCGAGGTGATTGACGATCAAGAATATTATCTGGAGTAATGCCCACAGGAAAACCACCTGGGCTTTCTATGATAAGCTTCCTTGGATGCTGGCGAACAAAAACATTTCCTCCAAGCTGATAGTCCCGGTGGCTGACCGCATTTAGGATAGCTTCGCGAACTGACTGTTCTTCAAATGTTGGGATGTCAAGAACGAAAAGCCCCTCTTGGAAATGTTGGAGATCATTTCGAAGGTTAATAATATCCCAAAGTTCCTCATAGCAGCTAAAAAAACCTCTTCGAAATTCTTTTCTTTGCTGTGCCGGCCCGGATGCGTTGGAGGAACGATATTCAAAAACAATCTCCGCCTGACCCAGATATTTCCCAAGTGCTTGTTTAGAACCAAATAAAATCAGAGCCGCATAAGTCAGGCCATTACCCAATAACACTTCTGCGTCTGTGAGCAATTGTTCTTTTGAAAGAGCAGCGAGTTTTTTATTTTTTGATTTGTCAGTCCAACGTCGTCTGAAATTTTCTATTGCATTTGAGTCTAAGTCTTGAATGCCTGCTCCATGACAGACCTCGGCAGAAAAATCATGCCCTCCTTGAGAAAATATTATCCGTAGTTTATCTTCAGATAATGGAACTAAACTATCAGCCTCTCGTGACCAATAACGTCCCTCGTATTTTATAGGAGTACCGATCGGGTGAGAGGGGACTTCAAACACAAGAACTCTGCCATCAGGATGAGGAATTTCTAAACAATCTATGCGGAGAGGAATTTTCTCCATTAATGTTCGCCGAGTGCGATCAGGTTGCTTAAAAGCGTTTGTTCCAACTACTTTCCTTGGGCGTGAGTCTGTAACGCCTAAGACTATTCTTCCACCACCTTCATTGGCGAGAGCTGAGGAGTATTTTGCTAGTTTGTCGGAGGAATACTTATTTTTAGCTTCCTTGAACTCAAATTGTTCTCCTTCTTGCTCTTCAAGCCATTGATTCAACTGATCAATCAATGTCTCATGACCCATTTTAAACTCTGATTTTATAGTAAAATATCCGATTAATCAGGCGGTATGCAAACACCAAAGATATTTATAGATAGAAACTGCGAGCAAAAAATACAATCTCGGAGAACCAATACCAATTTAGGTTAATTTCTACAGCTATTGTGTAATATCTACGGGTATCATGTGAGGTTTGTCAAGCATCGGCAAAGATCATTTTATTAATTTTGTGTCGAAGAGAGTTCATCCCCCTCTTAACCCACTCCATCTTCCCGGCAAAATTTCTTGCCGTTCCCGGCGGGGTGAGGCCACAGCGGCTTTGCAATTTTCCCCTAGTCCACCCGCAGGCTCAGCGGCAGGTCCGCCAGCCAGTCATAATAGAGCACCCGGTCCTCGATCAGGCGGCCGTCCAGGTAAATCCTGAACCCCAGCCGGTAAGCTTTCCCGGGGGGGATATACACCCGGTCGCCCTGCTCGCGCACGCCGAGGAAGCTATCGAGCGACAGCGGAATCCCACGGTCGGCCCGGCCACCCGCCGCCCGCAGAACTTCCTCGCCAAAGGGCACCAATACGGCCTCGGCTTCCAGGATATACTCCCCGGTGGAGACCCGGTAAGATTTTCTCCCCAGCGACCAGCGCGGAATCTCGGTCTCGTCGGTCAGGTACGGCTCGAATTCGAGACCAGACTCCCGGGCGGCGATTGACTGGAAACCGACTTCCAGCTTCAGCAACTCACCGGTGGAGAGTTTCGCCTCCCGGCCCAGCAGGGTCAGGGTTTTAGCCTCGCGTCCGGCGCTGCCTTTCCACGCCCGGTAGTGGCCTGCGTACATCACCGGCGAGTTGAGCGGCTCCACCGCCACGGGCGCTACATCTTTGCGACCGACAATCCTGCCCACGTTGTTCACCAGCAGCGCGGTAACCCGGGTGGGTCCCGGCAGGATGAACTGCGCCCTGGGGACCGTTTCGCTGAACTGCCACCCGCTGCGCCCATCGCTCAGCCGACGGCGGAACAGGATGTTATTATCGACATGCTCCCCGGCGCGAAACCACAACTGGTAGCCCTCCAGCGCCCGGGACGAGGAAAGCCTCACCCGCGCCTGGAGATCGTAGGCCCCCTGCCGCCATTGAACGTCCACCTCGAACTCCACGGGCAGGGTGTCCTCGGCGCCGGGATAATAGAGGGAGTCCAGGGCCGCGCCCAAGCGCCAGGCCCCGGTGAAATCGGTCAATTCCGCCTGGTCCTCATCGGGCCTGAATACCGTGTCCTCGGCAACGCCGTCCAGGTTACGGTCGTAGGCAAAGGTATCGAAAAAACCGTCGTTGTCGCTATCGCTGTAGGTGATAATCTCCGCCACGTAGCCGGCGATATTCTCCGGCGTGGGCCGCAGGCTGAACCGGTCGCGGCGGCATTGCGGGTCGCGGTAGAAGATCCCGTCCTCGGCCTCGTAGAGGTGGTAGAGGCTGTCGATGGGCGAGCGGTAGATTTTGAACCCGGAGTCGGCGTCCCGGTCGAAATCGCGCCGTGAGCCGATAAAGGCCGCGCGCGGGCCGAAGTCCTGGTAGAAGCTCCAGATGCCTTCGAGGCGGTTGCAGCCGACGTCTTTCGTGCGGCCCGCGTCCTGCTGGTCCTCGATCCAGGTGAGCGAGATCTCCCGCCACGGGGCATGGAGCGTGTAGTAGACCGCGGAGGAGGCCGGGACGTAATCGCTGCCGAAATCGAACGCCGTGCCCGGTTCGCGAAACAGCTTCGGCAATCCGGCGCCCACCGCGAAATCCCACAGGCGGAGCTGATTGCCGGCCCCCCAGTCGCTGTGCAGGACGCCGAGCGTATGGAAAGCCACGTCGAAGTCGACATGGGCCTCAACAGGCCCCAGCGGGTCGTCCAGCTTGAACCTTCGCGGCGAGTCGCCGTCCCAGTCGAAACTCCAGCGCATCATTCCCGGCCCGTAATCGCGCATGTGCATGTCGGTGAACCCGTCACCGTCGAGGTCGTACCAGCGATGAGCCTCGCCGGTGGTATGGCGGCCCTCCACGCCGTCTCCCGCAGGCGCTCTGGGGCGTCTGATCCGCATTGCGTTCGTGCCCGCGCCGTCCACATCCATCGAGTTCCACACCGACAGGAAAGGGTATACGTGTGCGGGAAAGCGGTTGTCGTCATCGTCATCGGCATAGAACCAGGCGCCGAAATTGTGGAACATCCCCATCCACGTTTCCCGCATACAGCGGTTGGAGACTATATACTGCCAGTCGTCTTCCTCGTTGAGCATCTGGGTGGGATAGTCGACACGAATGTCGCCGTCGCCGTCGCCATCGCTGTCCTGGTACCTGATCCGCTGGACGGGGAACCCCTTGCCGGCCAGGTCCAGTTCATGCAGGTCGGAGTCCCGGTCGTTGCAGATCCCGTCGTCGTCCAGGTCGAGCATCCGCCACAGCCAGCCTTCGGTGGTATCGACCACGCCGTCCAGGTTGCGGTCGATGAAAATCCTCATTTCATCGGGTTCGCCGTCCAGGTCGAACTCCGTCTCGGTCCACAAGGCCGCCCTGGGAGAGTCCTGCGCCGTAAACAGGTGCAGGTCACCGATCAGGTCCGGCGAACCGTTGGCGTTGAGGTCTCGTACCTCCACCGAATCGGGCACGCCATCGAGGTCAATATCCGCGACATAACGCCACGAAGGCCTCGGGCTTTCGCCACAGGAGAGGACAAGCATGATCGCGAGGGGAAAAAGAAAGGCTGCGGGACTCGTTGCCGGTTTCAGGAACATGGGGTAATCCTTGCTGTGGATTGTACCTGTGCGCCATAGAAATCCGCTGGATTTATTTGCTTAACGTCTTTTTAAACCACTCAATCTCTTTGGCGAAAATTTCTTCCCGGCTGGGGATTATTGTCGCGCCTTCGGGGGTGGGCCGGTAGCCGTGGTCCGCGTTGGCCACCCGGATAAACTCGCTTTCCACGCCTGCTGCCCGCAGCGCCTCGTAGAGATATTCCGACTGCTCGATAATCACTATTCCGTCGTTCTCGCCGTGGATAATCAGCATCGGCGGGTCAGCGGAGTCAATGTAAGTGATCGGGTTGGCCATGCGCGCCAGGTCGGGAACCTCGGTCACGGTCCGGCCCAGCCACAGCGATTCCGGCGAGTCGGGGGTGAGGTGCCGCATCCGGCCCGGCGCGTCCTCCATCCGCAGGAAATCGACAGCGCCGTAGTGGTCCACCACCGCCTGCACGCGGCTGGATTGTTCCAGATATCCCTCGTGGCCCTCAAGGTACGGGTCGTCGCCGGAAGTCCCCAGCAACGCCGCCAGGTGTCCGCCCGCCGACCCGCCCACCACGCCGATCCGCTCCGGGTCGATCCCGTACTTGGCGGCGTGGGCGCGCACCCAGCGGATCGCCCGCTTGCAGTCGAACACCCCGGCCGGGAAGAGGGCCACGCCGGAGAGCCGGTAGTTGATACTCACGCCCACCAACCCCTGCCGCGCAAACTCCAGCGCCCGGCCGGCGCTCTTGCGTCCGTTGCGCCACGCACCGCCGTGGATATGCACTATGGCCGGAACGAGCGAGTCCGAGTCATTGCTGTAGGCGATATCCAGTGTCAGCTCGTAGCCGTCGGCATTGGCGAACACAATGTCGCGCTCGAGGGTGATCCCGTCCGTTTCCTCGAACGTGGCGGCGTTTGCGGCGACTACGCACAGCAGCAGCGCCGCGCTGAACGCAAGCGTGATGGCGCGGAATTTATGGGCGACAGACATCGGGTTGCTCTTTCTGAAAAGAGAGTTGGTAAGGTAAGAACAACCCCCGCCCGCCAGGCGGGCGCCCCCTCTTAGGAAAGAAGGAGACAGGGGGTGTTAACAGAGTCATCGGCTAGCGGAAGATCAGTTTTTCGATCTCGTCAATCTTCTCGCCGCGCTGGAGCAGTGGCTCGATAAATCGCCTGTGGGTCGGGTCGAGATAGGCCTTGATCACTTTGCAGCCCCGCTGCGGGTTCAGCGTGGCGGTGGAGGGCCGGGCGGGCACAAGCACCGTGTCCCCCTTGATCGCCTCCAGTTGCTCGCCGTGTTCGCCGATAACACCCATCGCGCCCTCCACCACGGTCAGCACCACGAAAGAGCGCCCGCCGGTATCGACCCGGTAAGTGCTTTCCAGTTCTATAATTTTCACGCTGAAATACCGGCAACTTACCATGTGGGAGATACGGTTGCCGCCCTCGTGGTAGCTCAGCCCCACGATCTTGTCCGGGCTGCTGTGGCCGAAATCGATCACGTCCATGCCCTTGCTTATATGCAGCGGCCGCGGGACGCCGTCCGAGCCGACACGGCCCCAGTCGTTGAGGCGATAGGTCATGTCAGAGTTCTGCTCCACCTCAAGGATGACTGTATTCTCGCAGATGGCGTGGACAACGCCGGTGGGCAGGAACAGGAAATCGCCGCTATAAACCGGAAAACGGCGGACCATCGCGTCCAGGCCCTGGCTGGTTTCCAGCGCCCGGCGGAATTTTTCCGGTTCCACTCCGGGCTGAAGGCCCCTGATCAGCTGCGCGCCGGGGTCGGCGTGGACCACGTACCAGCACTCGGTTTTGCCGTTGTCGCCGTCGTTTTCCCGCGCGTAGGCGTCGGCGGGGTGGACTTGCAGGGAGAGCAACTGGCGCGCGTCGATAAACTTGGTCAGCAACGGGAAAGTCTCACCGGGGGCGGGTGCGCGGCCGGCCAGTTCCACGGGCCGCTCATCGTAGATCTGCTTGAGGCTCACGCCCCGCAGGGGGCCGTTGAGCGGGTGCGTGATATCGTCGCGATACATCGAGAGTTCCCAGCTCTCGCCGATCAGCCCGGCGGGCATGTCCTTGTTCAACAGCTTTTTCATCACTCTGCCGCCCCAGATTTTGTCCTTGTAGATCGGGGCCAGCTTCATCGGGTAGAGGTTGTTGTCGCTCATTTAACTCTTTCCGCATCAAGGATTTGATTATCTGTCGCGGGCAGGCTGAAGGGCAACCCGATTGTTTTAATGCTGGACTCGGGAGCACACCAGGTTCGCCCCTACGCAACAAATTCAGGATGAGCCGGGAAGTTTCTGGTTACGGCTCATCTTCGCTCACCAGCGCCAACACGTTCGCCAGCAGTTCATCCACCCCCTGGCCTGTCAGCGATGAGGTGGGCAGGACCTGCTCTCGCGGGATCGCCCCGCCAAAGGAGCGGACCAGCTTGTCAACCGCCTGGTTCTGCTTGCCACGCTTCAGCTTATCCGCTTTTGTCAGCGCGATCATCAGCGGCAGGCCCTTTTGGGCCAGTGAGAGCAGCATCGCCCTGTCCGTGCCGGTCAGGTCGCGACGGATATCGAGCAGGCAGACCATCCCGCGCAGGGCCCGGTTGCCATCGATGAACCGCGCCACCATCAGCTCCCAGCGTTTTTTGACCTCGACAGGCAGCTTGGTGAACCCATAGCCCGGCAGGTCGACCAGATAAAATTGGCCGTTGATTTTGAACAGGTGGATTTTGCGGGTCTTGCCGGGAGTGGAACTGATGGGGGCCAGCTTGCGGCGGCCCAGCATCCGGTTGATCAGGCTGGATTTGCCCACGTTGCTGCGGCCGGTGAACGCCACCTGGGGCAGGTCGCCGGGAGGGAGAGTGTCCCTGGGGCCGAAAGCGCCCGCCGGCTCGATGGCGTTGATTCCTGTCGCTTCGCCTGTCATAGTTTATCCCATCGAACCGGCGGCCAGTTAAGAAGAATGCCCGCGGCGGGCCGGTTTCAGTGCCTGATTCCGCCGGGCCGCGCGCTTGTGGAGTCACGGGTGGCCGCGGAAAAATTCTTGCCGGGCGCTGGTGCGGGCAGCGAGGAGGTCAGGGCGATCTCCAGCACCTCGTCGACAGTATCGACAAAAGTGATATCCACCTTGCTCCTGACTTCTTTCGGCAGCTCTTCCAGGTCCTTGCGGTTACGCGCGGGCCAGAGCACCTTGCGCACGCCGGCCCTGAGCGCCGCCACCGTTTTTTCGTTGAGTCCGCCCACCGGCAGTACGCGGCCACGCAGGGTAATCTCGCCGGTCATCGCCACGTTACGGCGCACGGGAATCCCGGTCAGCGCGCTGATCACCGCCGTGGCGATCGCCACTCCGGCCGAGGGACCGTCCTTGGGTGTGGCGCCCTCGGGGACATGGATATGGAAGTCGAAGTTCTTATAGAAATCCTCTGCCAGCCCCAGCTGCTCATAACGGCTGCGCACGAACGTCATCGCCGCCTCGGCCGATTCTTTCATCACATCGCCCAGCTTGCCGGTAAGCAGCAGGCGGCCCTTGCCCTTGACCGGGGCCACTTCCACGTGCAGGATGCTGCCGCCGGCACCGGTCCAGGCCATGCCGTTGGCCAGGCCCACTCTCGACTTTTCTTCCAGCTCGGTATCGAGATAGCGCGGAGCGCCGAGGAAACTTTTCAGCGAACGGGGGGTCACTTTAACCGGCAGTTTGGGTTTGCTGCGGCTGGCCAGCTTGCGCGCCACCTTGCGGCAGACCGCGCCGATCTCACGTTCCAGATTACGCACTCCCGCCTCGCGGGTGTAGTTGTCGATAATGCTGGAAAGCGCCTTGTCATCGAACACGGCCTTCTTGCCGTCGATCCCGTGCTGCTCGAGCTGCTTGGGCAGCAGGAACCGGCGGGCGATCTCGATTTTATCGTTATGCAGGTAACCGGGCAGACGGATGATTTCCATCCTGTCGTGCAGCGGCTCCGGGATATTCTGCTCGTAGTTGGCCGTGGTGATGAACAGCACTTTGCTCAGATCGTAGTCCACTTCCAGGTAATGGTCCACGAACTGGCTGTTCTGCTCAGGGTCGAGCACCTCGAGCAGGGCGCTGGACGGGTCTCCGCGGAAGTCGTTGGAGAGTTTGTCGATCTCGTCGATCAGCAGCACGGGGTTGATTACCGCCGCCCGCTTCATCGCCTGGATCAGCTTGCCGGGCATCGCGCCGATATAGGTCCGGCGATGGCCGCGGATTTCGGCCTCATCGCGCACGCCGCCCACCGAGAGCCGCACCAGTTTGCGCCCCAACGCCCGGGCCACGCTCTTGCCCAACGAGGTCTTGCCCACGCCGGGAGGCCCGACAAAACAGAGGATCGGGCCCTTGAGCTGGCCCACCAGTTTGCTGACCGCGATAAACTCGGTAATCCGCTCCTTGGGTTTTTCCAGCCCGTAATGGTCCTCGTCCAGGGTCTCGGCCACTTTTTCGACGCTGAGCTTGTCGCCGGTCGCTTCTTTCCAGGGCAGGCTGAGCACCCAGTCCAGGTAGTTGCGCACCACCGTGGCCTCGGGACTCATCATGCTCATCCTGGAGAGCTTTACAATTTCCTTGTCACACTTCTTGCGGACTTCATCGGGGAGTCCCTTTTTCAGCACCTGCTCTCGTAACTCTTCGATCTCGTCGTATTCCTCGCCCTCATGGCCCAGCTCGCGATGGATCGCCTTGAGCTGCTCCTGGAGGTAGAACTCGCGCTGGTTCTTGTAGATCTGGCGCTTGACGTCATCGTCGATTTTGCGCTCCAGGCGCAGGATCTCCATCTCGGCGTTGAGGTACTGGCAGAGCAGCTCGAAATGGCGCACCAGCGAGTCGGCGGCCAGCAGGCGTTGCTTTTCGGCCATGTTGACCAGCAGGTGGCCGGCCACGATATAAGCCAGGCGCTGGTTGGAGTCCACGTTCTGGATCGAGACCATCAGCTCGTCCGGCAGACGGGGGTTGAGCTTTACGTATTCCTCGAACAGGCTCAGCGTTTTGCGGCTGAGGGCCTCGAGCTGCTTGGTCTCCGGCGCGTGGAACGGGTGAATCTCGAAGCGCGTGCGGAGGAAGTCCTTGCCGGGGATGTAGCGCTTGATATTGACCGTTTCCAGACCCTCCGTGAGGATCTTGAGCGTCCCGTCGGGAAGGCGCACGGTCTGCAGAATCCTTGCCACCACCCCGACCCGGTGGAGGTCGCCTCCGGCCGGGTCCTCCTGGTCGCCGTCCTTCTGGGCTACCAGCACGATCAGGCGGTCGCCCAGCATGGCGGCCTCGATTCCGGCCACGGAACTGGGACGGCCCACCATCAGCGGGGTGACCATGTAGGGGAAGACCACCACATCGCGCAGCGGCAGCACCGGCAGCACGTCGAGCGTGTGGAAAACTTCATCGTCCTTGACGAACGTAAGCTTATGCTTATCAACCATGGGTAACAATCCCCTCTGATTTTTTCTCAAGTGAAAGGCCGCAGCTAGTGCGGCCCGTGTTGCTGCGGATAATAT
Organism: Gemmatimonadales bacterium; assembly: GCA_024278175.1. GTDB lineage: Bacteria > Gemmatimonadota > Glassbacteria > GWA2-58-10 > GWA2-58-10 > JAJRTS01. The sequence continues at coordinate 25,957 of JAJRTS010000102.1, forward strand.
AACACCTTTTCCCCACATCCGCCCCACAAGTTAAATACACTCCATTGTCAAAACAGGTCCGCCGGGGCTAGTTAAGCGATCTTTCCTCTTTTGGTATCGTGCGGATCAGCAGGAACGGGTTGTCCCTGACCTGGTCCGACATGATTTTGAGGTTCTCGCTGGTGCGCTCCATGTCGTGGATAATTGCGTTCAGGCTGGAGGAATTATTCTCGATCAGCTTTTCCACGCCCGCAACCGTGGTGTCGATTCCGGCCAGGGTGGCAGTGGCCTGTTGGATGGAGGCGCGGGCATCCTGCATTACCCTGGTCACCATCGAGTCGCTGCCGGCCAGCAACCGATTGACATTTCCCAACAGCGTATCGATCGAAAGAACGGCCTGGCGGGCGTCGCCGAGCAGCAGTTCCATATCTCCCGAGGCGCTGTGCACCACCTTGTTGACCCCGGAGATTATCGAGTCGATCCGGGCGATATTGGCCGGGTTGAGCAGCAGGTTGACCCGGTGCAGGATTATCTGCAGGGTGTCGCCCACGATGGTCATCCGGTCCATCATGTCGTCCGTCGTGGCCATGGATTTGCTCTTGATCGTATCACCCGGCTTAAGCAGCGGCGCCGGCAGGTGACTGGGGTCCAGTTCCAGGTGGTGTTCGCTGGTGATCGAGACGTAACTGAGGTAAGCCACGGTGTTACTCTTGATATTCAGTCCCTTGCGGACCGCGATAGTCAACTCGATACCGGCGTTGTCGTCCTGCAGGATATCGACCTGGGAGATTTTACCGACCACCATCCCACCCATCCGCACCAGCGAACCGACTTCCAGGCCGCCGATATAGTCGAGCTGTACATGGTAGTAATCCATCTTCTTCCATAATTTGGCGCCGGAAACCGCCACGATGAAAGCCGAGAAAATGATCAGGGAGATGAAGATCCAGATACCGGCTTTGATCTCGGAATATTTATAGCGTGAAGATCTGCTCATTTTGCTTTTCCACTTTTTTGGTTCATTGCCTCATGATTCGCTGGTCAGGGCCCGTGCGTAGCGGCCGATCTCGTCCTCGCCGTAGTGGTCGGCGCGCCGCTCGACAAACTGCCGCACGCGTGGATGTTCGCAGACCCTGAACTCTTCCGGCGGCCCGCTGAAAATCACCTTTCCCTCGTGGAGCATCACCACCCGGTCGGCTATCTTGTACATCGACTCCATCTCGTGGGTGACCACGACGATGGTCATTTTCAGGGCTTTTTTGAGCTTGAAAATCAGTTCGTCCAGGCCGGCTGCGACAATCGGGTCCAGGCCGGCCGAGGGCTCGTCGCAGAAGAGAATCTCCGGATCCATCGAGATCGCCCGGGCGAACGCGGCCCGTTTTTTCATCCCGCCGGAAAGCTCGCTGGGCATATAGTGCTCGAAACCGGAGAGGCCCACCATATCGAGCTTGATCCTGGTCATGATCTGGATTGTCGATTCCTCCAGCCTGGTGTGTTCGCGCAGCGGCAGGGCCACGTTGTCGCCGATCGTGAGCGAGTTGAACAGCGCCGAGCTCTGGAATACCACGCCTACCTTGCGCAGCAGCGTGGACATCTGGTCCTCGTCCATGGTGGTGATATCCCGGTTCTTGACCAGGATCCGGCCGCCCTGCGGTTTGCGCAGGCCGATAATGTGGCGCAGCAGGGTGCTTTTACCGCAGCCAGAGCCGCCCAGGATCACCGTGGTCTCGCCGCAGCGGACCTGCATGTCCACGTCTGTCAGCACCCGGTGGCTGCCGAAAGAGACCACCAGGTTGTGGATCTCGATGGCGTTTTCCTTTTTAGCCGCCGCGTCCAAGCGCACCCCTTACCAGAGATAGTAGAACAGCGCGGTGAAAAACGCGTCGGCCAGGATGATCAGGAAGATACTGACCACCACGCTCATCGTGGTGTTGCGCCCCACTCCCTCGGCCCCGCCTTTTACCGTGAAACCCATGTAGCAGCCGGTTATTCCCACCAGCAGGGCGAATACCAGACTCTTGATTAATCCCGTGACCAGATCCTTGAAGATCAGCGCATAGATGGTGCGGGTCACATAGCGCTCGAAACCGAGGTCCAGGCTGAAAACAGCCATGAACACGCCGCCGCCGATTCCCACCAGATCACCGATCACCGTCAGGCAGGGCCCCATGATTGCCAGGGCCAGCAGCTTAGGCACGACCAGGAACTTGACAGGGTTGAACCCCATCGACTGCAACGCCTCGATTTCCTCGCCCACTTTCATCGTGCCGATCTCGGCGGCGATACCGCTGCCCGAGCGTCCGGCGATAATAATCGCGGTCATCAGCGGCCCCAGCTCACGGGTATGGGCCACGGCCACCAGGTCGGCGGTGAAAATGGTCGCGCCGAACTGCTCGAGCTGGTAAGCGCTCTGCATGGCCAGGATCATGCCGATCGAGAACGAGATCAGCACGACAATCGGGATGGCGTTGACTCCAATCTTGACCATCTCGTCGAACGAACTGCCCACGCGCAGACCCTTACCCCGCAGCGGTGCGATAAACGTCCAGTAGAGGCTGTCGAGGATCAGCCGGTAGAGAAAAGCGAGTTGCTCCACAAAGCCGGCCGCCCTGCGGCCGATCGAGCCGAAAAAAAGTGCCGCCAAACCCTGTCTCTTCGAATCAGTATCATCCATCGGCCGGAAATCTTTCCCTGATCACGAACAGTAATCAAACAGCGCAAGGGCAACTGTTGCCCTTGCGCGCCGGAAGCAGGAGTCAGAACCCTGCCAGCGCCTGGTCCAGATTATCGTATACGTCGAACACCTTGTCCAGCCGGGCCAGCTCGAACACCTCGCGCACGCCGTCGTTCAGGGAGGCGACCCGGAACGAACCCTCGTAGCGGCCCGTGAGCTGAAGGCCCTCGACCAGCGTGGCCACACCGGAGGAATCCATGTAATCAACCTGCTCGAGATCCACCACCAGCGGGTTCTTTTTTTTCTTGGCCAGCTTTGCGATCTCCTTACGCAGATCGGGGCTGGTGTAGAGGTCGATATCGCCGCTGACGGAGATTACAGCGCCTTTGTTCCTATTCTGAGTGCTTACTTGCAACTTCCCCCTCCCCTCTGGGCGAAACGTACTTGACCATTTTCAGCACGGTTCCGAACTTTTGGCTCGACTTGTAATGCACGCGGTCCATGATCGAGTCGATCAGGATCACTCCCAGCCCGCCGGGCCGCACGGGACCCTGTTTTTCGAGTTCCCTGCGCCTGGCCTCGACACAATCACGGAGCTTTTCCAGATCGATTTCCTCGCCGAAATCCCGCAGCAGAATTTCGATCCGGTTTTTGAACAGCCGGATGCGGATGACTATATCCTCTTCACTGCAATCACGGTAGCAGTGGCGGATGATGTTGGTGCAGCCCTCATCGACAGCCAGCACGACCGCGTGGCTGTCCCGGGCGCAGAATCCGACCATTTCACAGGCCTGGCCCACGGTGCTGCGCACGAGCTTCATCATTTTGGGATGACCGGGTATGCGAATGTCGAGGCATTCCCTCATTCTTTACCGCCATCTGATTGCCATGATAGTGATATCGTCGAACTGGCTTTCCTCTTCCGCGTGGTTGGTGACAGCTTCCACGAGTTGAGTCACCAGGTCGTGTGGCATCTGCCATTTGCCACTGACAAACTTTTCTATTTTAGCGAGCGTGAATTTTTCGCCTTTCGAGTTTTTAGCATCCAGCAGGCCGTCGGAGAACAGCAGGATCGTTTCATCGTGGCGCAACGAGTGCCGCGCCTCGACGAACCGGGCGTCGGCCTGGATGCCCAGCGGGATCCCGTCGCTGCCATCCAGCTTGCTCAGGCTCTCTCCCTTGCGGTGGTAAACGATCGGCGGGATATGGCCCCCGTTCACATAGCGCAGTTCGCCGCTATGGACGTCAAGCACCATGTAGATCATCGTAACGAACATGCCCCGCTGGCTGCGCTCGGCCAGCATCTTGTTGAGCGTCGTCATCGTGGGCATGGGTTGCTCGAGTTGATGAGACTCGAAGCGGAAGTCACTGATCAGCCGCGCCATGTAAAGCGCGGCCGGCATGCCCTTGCCGCTCACATCGCCGATTGTGATCCCGTAGAGGCCGGGCTGCAGTTCGATGCAGTCGTAGAAATCGCCGCCCACCATGCTGGCGGGCAGGTTGATCGCCGAGATTTCAAAGCGGTCGTTGTCCAGGGAGAAACTGCGGGGCAGGAACCCCTGCTGGATCGCGCTGGCCATTTCCAGTTGCTGCTGGACCCGCTGGTTGTGGAGCAGCTCGCGGTGCATCTGGGCGTTCTGCACGGCCACCGCCACGCCGTTGCAGAACGTCTCGAACATCTTGAGGTCTCTTTCGCTGAACGGCCTGCCGTCCCTGCGGTTAATCACTTCCGCCACACCCAGCATGTTGTCCTGGCTGACCAGTGGGCAGGCCATGATTGAGCGGGTGACAAAACCGGTTTCCTAGTCGGTGCCGACGTAAAAGCGTTCGTCCTTGCTGACATCTGGCACCATCACCGATTGCCTGTGCTGGGCCACCCAGCCGGCGATACCCTGGCCCAGCTTAAGCGTGAAGCTTTTCTCGAGCTGGCCGCCCACCTCGCCCAGAGCCACCCGGCACTTGAGGACACTTTTCTCCTTGTTGAGCAGCATCACGTTGCTCGCCTCGCACTGCATCACGCTCTGGCTGATGTCCAGCACCTTGCGGATCAACTCCTCCAGATCGAAAGTGGAGGTAAGCAGCATGCTCATGTCGATAAAGCTGGAAAAGAAAGTAGCCTGTTCTTTCAGGCTCTGGATTTCGTGTTTAAGTTGCTCGATAGTGACGGACATTTCCGGTTGCTGCATGGTTTTCCCTTTCGTGGGAGCGTTTTTCAATATTGTACTCCAGCTGCAGGGATAAATCAAGGATAAAGCTGATTGGCGATCTGTTCCCAAGCGGCCTGTAACTATCCATTAATTATAGAGATGTGGAGAAGATGGCATTAAATCAGCCCGTACTTGGCGGCACGGTAGACAAATGTGTCGCGCGAGAGGGAAAGCAGACGGGCGGCCTTGCTCTGGTTGCCCGAGCAGCGCTGCAGGGCCTGTTGCAGGATCGATTTTTCGTGCTCGACCAGATCGAGTCCGTCCGGCGGGATAACGAACAGCGCGCCGTCGACTGTCTCCGGCTCCATACCGTGGGTCTGGGTGAGCTGGATATCCGCGCCGGTGAGCGCGCCGCCCTCGGCGAACAGCATCGCCCGCTCGATCACGTTGCGCAGCTCGCGCACATTGCCCGGCCAGCGATGGGCCAGCAGTTTGATCTCAGCCTCGAACTCGAGGCCCGTGATCGATTTGTTGAACTGCTGGTTGAAATCATGAACAAACTTTTCGGCGATCAGCAGCACGTCGCGGCCCAGCCGCCGCAGCGGGGGCAGGTTGCAGTTGACCACGTTGATTCTGAAAAAGAGGTCCTGGCGGAACCTGTTCCGGCTCACCATCTCTTCGATATTGCGGTTGCTGGCGGTGAGCAGCCGGGTATCGACCTCGCGCTCGTTGACATCGCCCAGACGCCTCAATCGTCTGCATTCCAGGAAACTGAGCAGCTTGGCCTGCAGCTCCAGGGGCAGCTCGGCTATCTCATCGAGAAACAGCGTGCCCCCGCCCGCCTCCTCGATTATGCCGCGTTTGTCGCTGGAGGCGCCGGTGAACGCGCCCCTGCGGTAACCGAACAGTTCGCTTTCCAGCAGATTGGCGGGCACGGCGGCGCAGTTGAGTTCCACGAACGGGCCGTTTTCCAGCGGGCTGTTGTAGTGGATTATGCGGGCGGCCAGGTTTTTGCCGGTTCCGCTCTCGCCGCGCAGCAGCACGCAGGTAGTGGTTGCGGCAGCCACTTTGAGCAGGATCTCGCGGGTGGCGATCATCTCGGGATGGTTGCCCATCAGTGTGTCAGGGCTGTAGCGCCCCTTCCTGTCGCGGTAGAGCGACTCCATTCTTCTGCGCAGGCTGGTGAGCTCGAGCGTGTTATCGACCGCCAGGCGCAGTTCCTCGAAACTGAACGGCTTGGTGATATAGTCGCTGGCGCCCTTTTTGAGCGCTTCCACCGCGGTTTCGATACTTCCGTGAGCCGTCATCACGATAGCCGGAACGCTGGAGTTGAGCTTGCGAACCTCCTGGAGCAGGGTGATCCCGTCCATCTCGGGCATCATCAGGTCAATCAACAGCAGGTCCGGCATTCCCTGTGACTTGAGTTCTTCGAGCGCCTCGACCGGGGAGGTGTGGAAGCGCATCGCGTAACGGTCGGTGTCGAATATCTCGCGCAGCAGGTCGATCGAACTCTTGTCGTCCTCGACTATGAACAGACTGGGCTTCATCGTCCGCTCCCGCTAACCGTATCTTCCGGCAGCTCGAAAGTGGTTTGTCCGGCCAGAATCTCCGCCGTGGCCGGGCCGATTCCCGGTACCCGCCGCGCCAGCTCGTTAAGGTTGCGGTAGGCTCCGCCGCGCTCACGCTCGGCCACAATGCGCCGGGCCAGTTCCGGCCCGATCCGGTGCAGACGCTGAAGTTCGGCGCTGCCGGCGCGATTGAGATCCACGGGTGACTCAAGCCGGGCCCGGATACTGTCGACATCGGCCAGCGCACCTGTGGCGGCCGGGTAAGGGGCGAACGGGGCCGCGCGGTTCCGCTGTGCGTCGGCCAGGTAGAGCCGGACGGCCTGGCCGACGGCAGCCAGCACACAGAGCAGCAGGGCGGTCCTGAGCTGGTTGGTACTGAGCAGCGCCATCTGGTTTTCCGTCCCTTTTAAAACCGTGTTGAGAAACAACGAAAGAATGGGAATCCAACTCTCAATGGTCAGCCAAAGGGCAATTCACCTGCCCCTGGGCGGCGATCAAAGCAATCCATTTCCATCCGGGTGCGTAGTTTTCCTCGCCCTGCTTAAGTGTAACCCCGTTGCCAGCCCGCGCGCAACGTCAGAAATCGAGCTGGATGCTCATTTTCATTGTAATCGTAATCCGGGTCGTACCGCTCTTGCGGTCCTTGTGCGAGTTGTAGCTGGCTGAGAGGTTGCCGATCACCTGGCTGAAATCGTAGCCCAGCGTGGGCGTGATCGTGATATTTTCGGTGTCGCGGTTAATCAGAATCTCGGTGACATTGCCTTTATCGCCGAGAACCTCGGTATAATTGCGCGAGATCCGGCGGCGGAGGTCGATCGAGGTGCGTACGTTGCTCTTGAACTTGAAGCGTTTGAGAAACGGGACATTGATCCCGTTGGGAGCGCTGAAGCTGTACTGGAGGTTGAAACTGTCGTCGTTGCTCTCCTGCACCTGGCGGCGCCCCTGGTCGGAAAGGATATCGGTCTTGACCGAGGAGGTGCTCTGATAGCGCGTGCGCACTCCACCCGTGCGTCCGAGGTTCGCGCTGATACGGTATTTGGGATTCCATTGCTCCTCGCGGTTTTCAGAATCAATACCCAGCGGGTTGTCCTCGACGATTTTAACGCTGTTGCCCTGGAAACCCTTGCGCAACTGGAAGCCGCTGGCGAAACTGAGCTGATTGACCGTTCCCCGCACGAAATACGGCAGCCAGATATTGCTGTAATCGAACGAGATCTCGGGGCCGCTGCTGCGGATGGTCTTGTAGCCGTTGAGCGTGTGGTTGTTGCTGCCGGTTTCGAGATAGCTGAAATTCAGCCTGGTGTTGAACAGGCGCAGCCCGCCCTGGTAAACGCGGTTGAAATTCCAGCGCAGGGAAGTGAACTCGGCGGTATCCACCACGGTGGAGTCCCCCTCGACCATGACCCTGATGCGCTCGGCCGCGCTCAGATCCTGCAGTCCGAGCTGATACTTGAAACCCGGGTTGGCGGACATGCGCTCCCATTTGTCGTCGGATTGAGAATTGGCTTGAAACATAAACGGGTCGAAACTGTCGACAACGTAATTGAACGGATTGAACAGGTACTTGCTGATAAAGCCCCTGCCTTCCTCTCCCTGGCCACTGCGTTTTCCGCCGCGGCGGCGGTAGGCCGCGCCGGAACTGCCCTTCTTATCATCTTCCTTTGACTCCCGCTTGCGGTTGGGATCGCGGAACTTGATCCCCGCAACGCTCTGGCGGAACTGGGCCAGCGATAAGCGTACGCTCAACTGCTGCTGCTGGCGGGTGTCGAACTTGCGGTAGTTCGTTCCATCCGGGAAGCTGTTGACGTACTGCGGGCTGTGGTCGTTGCCATATTTGGCGGTGTAGCGGTACTGGGGCACCAGCCACGGAACGGCTTTGGGAGCGAGCTGAATCTGGACGTTCTGGTCGCGCTTGATTTCGTTGCCGTAATCGAAGCCCAGCAGCTTGCTGCCCCGGAAGGTTTCTTTCAGGTTGCGTATGACCTTCAGGTCGTAGCTGAGCTGGCCCATCTGGAACGGTCTGTAGTTGACATCCACGCTGTTTTCGATGGTGAACAGCGAATCGAGTCTGAAATTGCGCGAAATCTGGTCGAATCGCTTGTTCTCACGGTAAACGAGAGAACTGCTCAGCTCGATGTCGTTGGGCAGGTAACGCAGCCTTGCCTCGGCAATGCCCTTGGTCAGCGTATTGTATTTGAGGAAATATGGCAGCGGCACCTTTTCCAGGAAACCGAATATTTTGCCGGGCAACACCGGCGCATCGGCCTCTCGGGGCAGAGTGGCGCGGTAGCGCAACCGTCCGCTGGTATTGATAGCGGCACTCATGCTCTTGGGTGCGATATTGCGCGTGCTGGTGTAACTCATCATTCCATTGAGGTTATTGAACAGAATCCTGCTCAGCAGCGTTGAGCCGCGGCTTTTGGTGTAGCTCACGCTAAAACTCTTCGAGGATGTTTCTGTTTTATTCTGCTCCCTGCCCTGGGGCAACCGGATAGTTACGTCCTGGCTGCCGGGGTGGAACCTGGGCAGGCTGCGGCGGTACGTTTTACGGATGGTCACGGGCAGCCGGATGCCCCAACTTTCGGGCGTGAGGCGGTCCATATTGATCGTGGCGCCGATGGTGTAATTGAACTGGCTTTTGGTCGGGATGTTTTCATTGAGGTTGCGGAACTTGTTGTCCCTTGCACCCACGCTGAAGTTGAAGCGTCCCAGGTCGGAGAGCAGGGCTTCCACCTGGAACTTGGAGTTGAGGCCCAGTTCGCGGATCACGTCGGTGAGCAGCACGTCGTTCACCCACACCGTTCCCGAGACCGGCACATCGCTGCTCTCGTTGGCCACACCCAGGGCCATGATCGAGATTTTGGTCAGCGACGGGTTCCCCTTGATCCGGTAGGGTCCGCGCTTGATATCCAGGGTGAACTTCTGGATCTGCGACAGGCTCAGCGCCGACTGCAGGCTGTCTTTCAGGGACAGGAATCCGTCGAAAGGCACCGTGACCGCCGTCCAGCCCGTATCGACAGGCATCGAGTACTCGTAATAATTGTCCCGGTCCGTGCCGAGGCGGATGAAGAAGGTCGGTTTAGGGTCATGGGGTCCCTGCCGTCCGTTGACATAGAAGCTCATCGAGGCGTAGTCCAGGTAGCTCTGCTGGTTGTTTTCGGCCTTGAGCGCCCAGCCCTCGTAGCCCCGCTGCAGGTCGTTGAAATTGAGCGCCACCGCGGCTTCCTGGGCGGTAAAATCTTCCGGGCGGCCGCTGCGGTTGAACTTGTTGAGCGTGGCGCTGATCGAGGGCGGCGGGTAATACTCGTTGTTCAGGATCGTGTTGACACTGACCAGCTCCACATTGCCGTGGTAGCCGACATCGCTGAGCTGGCTGCGCACTTGCGCGGGCAGCGTGGAGTCATCGCCGGGCCACAGCGTGTCCGAGAGAACGGTGTCCACGAAAGTTTCCGCCATGCGCGGGACCACGCCCTCGTCGCTGCGTTTGAAGCGGTTGCCGACAAAGCTGATGTTGGCGAAATTGACCGTGTCGGCTTTCTCGAAATCGTAGAAAGTAAGCCGCACGTGCAGGATTTTGCTCAGCGAGGGATTGTTGACCTTTTCGTAAAAGTTTTCGAAGCGGGTTCCCTCGCGTGGCAGGGGGATTTCCAGCAGGTACCAGTCGTCTTCGCCCAGAAAAGCGACATTCTTATCACGATTCCTACCCTGGCCGAAGACATAGGGTACATGGTCCTTAACCACGTTGCGGTCGTCGGCGGGGATAAACGTGCCGTCGGGCGGAATTATTTCCAGGCTTTTCAGGTCCAGCTTGATCCGGTACACTCTTTCCGTCCTGTCCAGCGCGTCATTTCTGTTCAGGTCCTCGGTGTCGAAATTATCGCCGACCTGACCCTGGTTGTTGCCTTCGGTATTGTTAATCCGCCTGGAGTCAATAAACTGACCTTCAGCGGAGCGGTAGAAATCGTCGTTGCCGTCGTCGCCCTCCACGTTAGCACCGTCCTTGCCGGCCACGCCGTCGAGACCCGTGTCCTCGCCGATATCCAGGCGGCCGTCGTAGTTACGATCCTCGGTGTCGAGCTTGTTGACACCCACGAGCTGGCCGGTTACGTCGAAGCGCACCTGGTCCTCGTCGACCTGGCCGAAATCAATGATCAGCTTGCCCTGGTCGCGGCCGGTGGCGATATAGACCTGCAGCACTTCGCGCTGGTCCATGCCCAGCACGCCTGTCTGGCTGACCACCTGGACAAGTGAGCGCCAGCTCTGGCGCCGCTCGAAGATGTTGTCGCCGTCAGGGTTAAACACCACGCTGATAACGTCCACCGGCAACTTGCGGTTCTGGTCGGACCGGCCCTCGATCTGCCCGTAAACGTCTTCCTCGTAGAAGGCATAAGCGGTGCGACTGATAAAATAGGGATCGAACCAGATCAGTTCGCCGGCCCGTTGCGGTTCGAACAGCTCGAAACTACCGTCGACGTTCTTGGGCACACTGCTCAGGTTCCAGCTCTGGTAGGCCATGCGCAGGCGCGGGTTCTCGATCTTGGCGGTTTCGAAATCCTCGATCAGCACACCGCCGCGCTTGTTGGGATTGGGGCTGGAGATGGCGACGCCGCCGACTATGTTGAAGCGGCTGGGCGTACGGCTCTCCAGGTTGGGCAGCCAGTTGAGCCACTCGGTCACTTTTTCGCTTTCGAACTCGAACTTGCCGCCGAACTCACCGAGCAGACTGGCCTTCGGCTCGTCGCCAAGGCGCACGAAAGTGCGGTCCACACTCTCGACGCTCTGGTAGAACAGTGTGCTGGTCAGGTAATTGCGCCGGTTGGGGTCGAAGCCGTATTCGTTGTGGAAACCGAACAGGCTGGTGCTGCCTGTCTTGAACAGCGGTACTTCCTCGAATGCGACCTTGACCTCGCTGTTGGGCGGGATGTCCACACTGGGGTTAATCGTCAGCTGGCCGAACTGGTAGTCTATCGAGTAGTCGGCCCCCTTGCGCAGCAGGCGGTCGTTGATATAAATCCGCTCGCTGTTCACGACAATCTGCATCGCGCCCAGCGCGTAGGATCTGGCGGCGCCGCCCTCGGCCCTGCTATAACGCAGTACCATCTGGTATTTCTGGTACTCGAGCGTGTTGAGCCTGCTGGGGTCGTCCTCGGTATACATCCGCCGGTTACGCACGTTGAGGCTGACAGGCTTGTTCTCATCGTTGTAGGGCAGGTTGAACGGCTCCAGCGAGGGAAAGAATATCAGGCCGCGGTTGTTGTCGATATAGATCCGGTCGATCTTGGTGTCGCCGTCGTTGTCCAGCCCTAATAATTCCAGGAAAGTCAGTCCGCCCTCGTCGTAACGCGCCGGGGTTTCGTTGGTGAAGATGTCTATATCGAACGAGGAGAGGCTGATCGCCCCGCCGCCGCCGAAAGTGTAGACGTTGCGCAGCATCCTGGACCAGGCCGGGTTCTGGTTGTTCATGTTCGAACCCTTGACCATCATCATGTGCAGCGTGTCGTTCTCGATCCGGCCCACCGAGTCGCCGCCATCGGTCTGGTAGATCACGCCGATTCTTTCGTCGTCGTTGACATAGCTGAAGCTGATCACGATCCCGCACTCCTCGAGCATGTAATCCTTGTTCAGCTCCATTTCGTTGAACTTTCCCTTTTCGTCGTTGGGGTCGGGGTCGGCGGCGTAGCCAAGCGGGTCGGCCATGTAGTCGAGCACGTTGACATGGGCAATCCCGGGCCGGGCCTGGTAGAGCCCCTGGTTGTTGTTGCGTCCGTTGTTGTCGTCTTTGTAGACCTTGATGTTCCTCGGTCTGCCGCGCTCGTCAACCAGCGGTGCGCCGTTGCGGTCGAGGAACTTGATGTGTTTTACTTTGATCGCGCTGGTGTCGACCAGCAGGAAATGACGGTTGCGGCTGAAATTGACGTCCCAGAGGTGCAGGCTGTCGTTGGCCTCGGCCTCTCCGCTGATTGGGATCCGGATGTCCTTCTGGCTGCTCTCGCCCTCTTCCTGGCTGGCGATAAAAGTAGTGGTCAGCGCGCCCAGCCGGGTTTCGCCTTTGATGCCGAAGTTGCCGCGGGGGATATTGGCCGCCACCAGCATCGAGGGCGGCAGGTTCAGGTTCACATCGCCCAGCTCCAGGCTTTGCAGGATTTCGTCTTTCTCGCCCTGGTAACGCACCTCGATCCGGTTGCGGTTCTCGAACTGGTTCTGGCTGTTGTAGTCCACGAAAATGTGGATCTTGGTGCCGATCGTGCCCTCAATATTGATCTGCTGGCGCTGCTCCAGTTTGAGACGCGGAAACTTGCTCTGCTGGCGGAACAGGGACTGATCCTCGGGGATCTGGAAGGTGGTTGTGCCGCTGACCTCGGTTACGCTCTGACCGTGGATCACCAGGCTGCCCGTGCCCTCGCCGATAATCGAGGCCAGGCTCTTGGGCATGAAGTCCGGCAGGTTGATCTCTGGCATCAGCCCGCGCTCGGAAGCTATGCGCACTCCGGCACCCCCGGTCACGTACTCGCTGCTGACCGCATTGAACAGGCTGTCCTCGCGCTCGTCGGTGTTCTGCTTGAGGTAATCGAGCACGGACCAGTATTCAACCTGCAGCACCAGTTCGCCGTTCTGGGTGGGCAGGGAAATCGTCTCCACAACGGAACCGGTCTCAATATCGTAGGTGACCTGGCTTTTGACGTTGGTTTTGATATTGAGCAGGGGCTTGTAGGGCTTGAAACCCATGTGGTTGTAGGTGCCGATGCCGGGGCCAATCGGGAACTTAAGCGCCAGTGAGTCGCCGGCCGCGGCTGCGGGAGCGCTCAGCCAGAACATTCCGGCAAAGAGTAACAGGCTCAACCGGAGTAAGCTCGAGATTGTATTTCTGTTACCGGAACGGTGCAATTCATCTCCGGACAGCAGGGAAAACTGCATATAATTATTTATCAGTGGAACCTTGTGCAGGGGGGTATGACGAAAAGGTGCAGCAACAACGAACCGTGGATTTCCCACAACGGTCGTTTCACCCGGTAGCCAGCCGGGTGCGCCCGGTCAACCTCTCCCCCATGATAATCCGCTTTTTCAGCCGCTCAAATGCGCCGCAGGGCTTCGCAAGAAACTCAATTCCCAGGAAACCAGGTTTGGGCGCAAACACTTGATCTAAAAAGACAGGGGACGTATAATTGCCGTGGCCGTTGCAAGCCAACTGGTTTAAAGCCAATCGATTTCAAACAGTAATAGTAATAATAGCAGCCGGTTTTGCAAAGCTTTTTCTCTACTCCATGCACCGTTGCGGCGGCTCTTGCCGGGCCACCGGGGACGAGCCTGATTCTCTGGGCGGCGGTGTCGGTGTTGGGGGGGGGCGGAGCAACCGGACAGTGTTACCCAAGAGCAACGCTGCCCGGGGTGCGGAATGAACGAACCGGATCCGTTTTGTCAGCCGCCGCCGGTCAGCGCGGGCCCGCGGTTATCCCCGGCAGCCAGTTCCGCCGGCAAATATCAGCTCGGCCGGACCAAATGAAAACTCTCCACAGTTACATCCTCCGTGAACTGGCCGGACCGTTCCTGGTGTCGCTGACGCTCCTGACGTTCATCCTTTTTATGCGGCATTTTGTCTTTTTGTTCCCAAAAATAGCCGGCAAAAACCTGGGCTGGCAGATTTTGAGCGAAATTATCGTGCTCGCCCTGCCGTTTATTATCGCTCTGGTGCTGCCGATGGCGGTGCTGGTGGCGGTGATAATGGCTTTCGGACGCTTGAGCGCCGACAACGAAATCACCGCTCTGAAAGCCCTGGGCCTGCCTGCCCACCGGCTGATGCTTTCGCCGATGGCCGCGGCGGTCGTGTTGATGACCGGGGCGATCTGGTTCAACGATCAGGTGCTGCCCGAAACCAACCATCGTTACAAAAGCCTGCTGATGGATATCGCTTATATCAAGCCCACCGTCCAGCTTCGCGAGGGCGTGATCATGGACGTCTTTCCAGGCATGAGCCTGCTGGTCAACCGGATTGAGGAGGCGGACGGTTCCTCGAAACTCAACCTGACCGCCCCGGCCGCCCCCGTGGGCCCCGACAGCCTCAAGCCCGCCGACCTGTTCGGGATCGTGATCACCCAGACTACCGACAAGGGTACCCGCCGCACGATAGTGGCCGACAGCGGCATGATCCAGACCGCGCCCAACCGTACCGATGCCGTGCTGACTCTCTACAGTGGCGAAATCCAGGAAGTAGAGCCTCAGCGGGGCGAGCAGTTCCAGCGGCTCTTTTTCGACCGTCACCGGATCAGGCTGGCCGATGTGGCCGGAGTGTTCGAGCGTGGACGAAGCCGCCGCTACCGTAGCGACCGTGAACTGACCATGCAAATGCTCCAGGAGCGTATCGCCCGGCGGATGGTGAATCTGGACAGCCTGGCCCGCGCCGCGGCCGCGCTGGCCGATTCCATCCCCAAAGGCGATTCGGCGCTGGTGGCCATGGAGAACCTGTTCGGTAAAATTGCGCCTCCTCCGGCGGAGGGAGCGGCCCCCGCGCCTTATCTTCGTCCGGACCCCGGCGGCGGGGACAGGCGGCGAATCAATATGGACAACCCGCGCGCAAGGCTGATCTCCGTGCTGCGTGAGGCGAGCTATGTCAAGCGCACTATTTCCAGCCTGCAGGTGGAGTGGTGGAAAAAAATCGCGATCCCGTTCGCCTCTGCAATATTCGTACTGTTGGGCGTGCCGCTGGGCATTCTCAGCCGTAAAGGCGGGGCAGGCGTGTCGCTTGCGATCAGCATGAGCGTATTTCTGGTCTACTGGGTGCTGCTGACCACCGGCGAGACCCTTGCCGACCGTCACCTGCTCAGTCCATTCTGGAGCATGTGGACGCCCAACGCGCTGTTTCTGGCCGTGGGGATCTGGCTGCTGGTGGTGCAGGTGCGCGGACGGCGCTCACTGGCGCCGCTTACCGGTGGACTCGGTTTGCGCTCGTTGCTCAAAATGGCCGGGTTCGGCGGGGGGCGGGCGGATGACGGAGGGCGGGCGCGATGATTCCCAGGCTGCTGGACCGCTATATCATCCGGGAGTTCGTGTTGATTTTCATGATCGCGATGGCCGGGTTCCTGTTCGTCTGCCTGGTGGGGGACGTTTCCGAGCGGCTCAACGATTTTGTCGATGCCAACGCGCCGCTGAAACTGATCCTGCTCTTCTATGTCAATCAGCTACCCTATTACCTGATTTTCGTCCTGCCGGCCAGTTCGCTGATCGCCACCCTGTTCACCCTGGGCCAGTTCAGCAAGCACAACGAGCTGACCGCCATGCTGGCCAGCGGGGTCAGCCTGGGGCGGGCGTTCCTGCCGATAATGGTTTTTATGCTCGCTGTGTCGGCGGCCGCCTTTGTGGTCAATGAAACGGTGGTCCCGGAGGCCAACCGCAACAAGGAAGAAATACGCGACTACCAGATCATCGGCCGCGCCCGCCCGTCCCCGAGTGTCCGCCGCGGTGTGGATTACCAGGGCGAGAGTGGCCGTCGCTGGGTGGCCGCCATGTTCCGTCTGGAGGCCGGTGCGTTCGACAAGGTGCGGCTGATCGGGTTCGCCCGTTCGCCCGGGAAGCTGCGAATCGCCTACCGGATCGACGCGGCGAGCGCCCACTACATCAGCGCTGGCCACTGGCGGTTCAACAACGGCACGGTGCGCTATTTTTACGGCGACGGCAGGCGGGAGGTGGCGGTCAGGTTCGAGCAGATGGTGCTGGCCGGTCTGGACGAGCGCCCGGCGGATTTCGTGGTTGAATCGCGCGATCCCCAGCAGATGACTTTCGCCGCACTTCGCGAGGAAATCCGCCGCCTGCGCCGCAACGGCATTCGCACCGCCCGCGCCGAGACCGAGTTGTGGTTCAAGACCTCGCTGCCCGCGGCCAATTTCATTATCGTCCTGTTCGGCGCGCCGCTGGCGGTAACCCGTCGCAGGATGGGCCCCGGAGTGGGGATCGCCCTGGGCGTGGTGGTCTATATGCTGTTCATGGGCAGCTACTATATTTTCCGCAGCATGGGCTACAACGAGGTGATCTCGCCCCAGGCGGCCGCCTGGAGCGGCAATGTCCTGTTCGCCGTGGCCGGTGTGGCCACGTTTTTGAAAGTGCGCAAATAGCGCGGTTTACGCAAAGGTAACCTTGCAAATGGCCGAGACGGAGCTGAATAAATATGGAGTCGCCCCCGGCCACCCCCTGCCCCTGGGCGTGCGCCTTACCTCCGACGGTGTGCGTCTGAGTGTGTTCAGCCGCAACGCCACCGCGGTCAACCTCCTGCTCTACGCCACTCCCGAAGACCGTGAACCCTCGCGGGAGGTGGCGCTCGATCCGGTGGTTAACCGCACCGGCGATATCTGGCACGTGAAACTCACCGGCGCAGCAGCGGGATTGCTCTTCAACTGGCGGGCCGATGGTCCGTGGGAACCGGGTAGCGGCCACAGGTTCAACGGCAGGGTGGCGCTGATGGACCCCTGTGCCCAGGCGGTGGCGGGAGAATACCACTGGGAAATCGGTCAGAGCCTGAACGGCTCGCGGTTGGGGCTACCTGCCGATATGTTGCCGCCCAAGTGCCTGGTGGTGGACAACTCGTTCGACTGGGGCAGGGACCGCCGTCCGCAAACGGCTCTCGAGGACAGCGTGATCTACGAGATGCACGTGCGCGGGTTCACCCGTCACGAGTCGAGTGGCGTGGATGCGCCGGGGACGTTCCTGGGTGTGGTGGAGAAAATCGATTACCTCCGGAGCCTGGGAATCACCGCGGTGGAGCTGTTGCCGGTCCACGAGTTCAACGAGCGCGAGTTGCTCCGTCGCAATCCGCTTAGCGGCGAAAAACTGAAAAACTACTGGGGTTACAGCACGGTGCTGTTTTACGCTCCGAACAAAGGATACGCGGTGGGCGAGGAGCGCTCCGGGGCGGCGGTGCGCGAGTTCAAGACGATGGTCAGGGCGCTGCACGAGGCCGGGATCGAGGTGATTCTGGACGTGGTGTTCAACCACAGTGCCGAGGGTGATCAGACCGGCCCGACGCTTAATTTCCGCGGGCTGGATAACTCGATCTACTACATCCTGGACGAAACCGACCGTTCCCGCTATAAAAATTTCTCCGGCTGCGGCAATACGCTTAACTGCAACCATCCCGTGGTGCGCGGGTTTATCCGTAACTGCCTGCGTTACTGGGTGGTGGAGATGCATGTCGACGGGTTCCGTTTCGACCTGGCCAGTATCCTGGGACGCGACAGCCGGGGAGAAATGCTGGTCAACCCGCCGCTGCTGGAGTCGATAGCCGAGGACCCGATCCTGCGCCACGTGAAGATTATCGCCGAGGCCTGGGACGCGGCCGGAGCCTACCAGGTGGGCAGTTTCCCGGGAAAACGCTGGAGCGAGTGGAACGGCCGTTTCCGCGACGACGTGCGTCTGTTCTGGCGTGGAGCACGTTATGGCCGCAACGGCCTGGCCTCGCGGATCACCGGCTCCAGTGACATCTACACCTCCAGCGGCAAGCTGCCCCGCAACTCGATCAACTTCCTGACCAGCCACGACGGGTTTACGCTCAACGACCTGGTCAGCTACAGCCGCAAGCACAACGAGGCCAACGGCGAGGATAACCGCGACGGTGACAACCACAACCTGAGCATGAATTTCGGGGTGGAGGGCCCCTCGGATGACCCGCAAGTGGACCGGCTTCGCGTGCGCCAGTTGAAAAGCATGCTCACCACCCTGCTGCTGAGCCAGGGCGTGCCGATGCTGCTGGCCGGCGACGAGTTCCGCCGCAGCCAGCGCGGCAACAACAACGCTTACTGCCAGGACAACGAAATCTCCTGGCTGGACTGGGACCTGGCCGGGAGCAATAATTACCTGGTGGAGTTCACCCGCCGCCTGATCGCTCTGCGCAAGGCCCACCCCGTGTTTCGCCGCAGCTCCTTCTTCACGGGTACGGACCGCGACGGCGATGGGCGGGCGGATATCGAGTGGTACGAAGCCGCCGGAGGCCCTGTGCGCTGGAGTGTCAGCCGTCCCTGCCTGGCCTGCCGCCTGGATGGAAGCGCCGCCGAGACCGGGGCCGGCCGCGATGACCGGGATTTTTACCTGATGTTCAACTCGGGACGGCGCTCGCATCTGTTTCATTTGCCGGAGCCGGGGGATGGGCGGAGCTGGAGGCCGGTGCTCGATACCGCCGCTGAAAAAGGGTTACCCGAGCTGCATGAAAGCGAACCTCTGGCGGATCAGGGGTTATATGATCTTAAAGGACATGCCTGCGCCGTGCTTGCCGCGTATTAGCCCTTGTGGGTAAATTGTCCTCTACGCAGTTTTACAGCTTTTCAGGAGGTTAAACATGGTGGCGGGACGCCCCGGTGAGTGCGTACGACAGATGGGCCTGGCGATGATGGCGATAACGGTGGCCCTGGCGGCGGTGGTATTGGTGGCCGGTTGCGGCGACGACTCCGGGCCCACGGGCGCGGCGGCCATGACATACTCTGATACGCTTTCAAGCACATTCTCGGTTGATTTCGGCCCGAAAATCGAAGTGCGAAATTTTGTGGGCTCGGTTACGGTGCGTCCCAGCGGTACGGGTCTGGTGGAAGTGGAAGCGCGGAAGTGGGCCGCCGGTAAACAGGATCTGGACAAGGTGACAGTGACGATGAACAAGGTCCCCGGCGGCGTGGTTATCGAGGCGAAAAACCCTGTAAACGTGCAGAACGTCCAGGTCGATTTCGTAATCAACGCACCGGAGATAGCTATCTGGGACATTAGCCTGGGGATAGGCAATATCGACTACAGGGGCCGTCCCAAGGGTGCTTGCGGGTTCTCGACCGGTAGAGGCGAGGTCAGTCTCAAGCTGCCGCAGAACATGAACGCGCTGCTGAACCTTTCCACCGGTGTAGGTACGATCAGCCTGGGGTTCCCGCTCGACGGGCAGGTGACAAGCAACAGCGCGATGGGTACTATCGGCAACGGCTCCGAGGCGGAGATCGCCGCCAGCTCCAATGCCGGCAACGTGATAGTGGGGCCGTAGGGGCGAACAGATCGTGGATCACTCATACAGGCAATACAAATCCCCGCGCCGCCCTTTGTACAAGGGGTTGTTGTTTCGCGCAGCCGCGGCTGCGCCGGGGACCACATCCGCGTAGATAATCCCCTCCCTGTCCCAGACCTCGGCCAGCAGGGAGCCGTCGTGGTCTGTGATATTGCTCCCTCCCCGGCACCGGTTCCCCAATTCGTTTTCCCCGCAGACACAGGCCGCCGCCATAATCATCGAGTTAGTTTTCGCCAGTTTCGTTAGCTCGGCATGTCCCCTCGCGCCGCGGTTGTTGAGCCAGAACAGCATGCCGCAGTCCAGGTTGGCGTAGGCGCGGGTCATCTCCGGGAAAGCGCCGTCGTAGCAGATCATCACGCCGCACTTGTGGCCTTTAACCGGGAACGTGACCAGCTCGTTGCCGGCCTCGTAAAACGACGGCTCGTGGCGCAGCCCCTCGGCTTTCCACCACAGATGGGTCTTGCGGTAGTTGGTCAGTACCCCGGCTGCGCCGACCAATGTGGCGGCGATATAGTATTTGTCACCGTCGCGCTCGGTAAGACCCCAGAGGACCAGGGAATCGCTGCCCGCCAGCAGGCTCTGGAACGCCCGGCTGGTGGGGCCGTCCGCTTCCTCGGCCAGCTCTTTCATATTGTCCACGTAGCCCACCAGCAATTCCTCGTGGAAGAGGATAATGTCCGCGCCGCCCTCCAGGGCTTCTTTTGCATTGGCGAGAGCCTTGGCCCTGTTATTGTCCACAGCCCCGGGAACACTATGCTGCTGGACGACCGCGATACGCACCTTGCCGTCACCGCTCTGATCGTCAGGCGGCTCGGCCGCGAAAATGTCCCGCACTCCGAGGGTCAGGGCGCCCAGGCCGCCGGCGCCTGTTTCGATAAACCTTCTTCGTGAAATTTTATCCTCGCTCATCCTCGCCTCGCCAGTGTGCCGGGTGAAATCCATCCCTGAACTGTTAGCGGGAGTGACCAATTTGATAACATATATCATGAACCGCGCCAAAACTCAAGGGCTGAATTCCTATATTCGTCCCGGCGCACTTGCACACCGGCGCCGGGTTGTTTACAATAAAACAGGAGAGACAGTAACTGATGGCGGGCCGGAAAAAGCGCGGCCTGAGCCAAAAGGAACCAAGACCAGGGGGGGAATAGCGATGGGTGCGACCACAGTGCTGAAACAAAAATTTTACGACAACCTTCGCCGGCGGATGCTGCAATGGGTGGCCGGCAGGGCCGGGGAGAAAGCCTCGCGGTTGGCCGGGTTTGCGCTGCTGGTTCCAGACGTTGCGGTGCTGATCGGGCGGCTGATGCTGGACGAGCGTGTGCCGCGGCATCTGCGGATCAAGCTGGGGATGATTTTCGTTTACCTGGCCAGCCCGCTGGACCTGATCCCCGAGGCGATCCTGGGTCCGGTGGGGATGGTGGAAGACGTCGTGCTGGCGGCGTTCGCGCTGAACAGGATTTTCCGCGAGGTGGAACCGGGCGTACTGGAGGAATTGTGGTCGGGTAAGCCGGAGCACCTCAAAACGCTCCGCGAGCTGGCCGAACTGGTGGACGGGATATTCGGCGGTCGGGTGGGAACCACCCTCAACCAGTGGTACGCCCAGGAGCCGCCATCGCAAACCGATGACGATTTCGCCGGCGGAAGGACACCCAGGGAAGTGGAGGTGGAGATTGTCAGGGAAGAAGGCGGCGGAGAAGATTTAGTAGAACGTCTCCGAGCATCAGGGCTGTAAAGCCGATCAGCACCGTCACCGCGGCCACGCGGATCAAGTGGCCAACGCCCTTGGAACGTACAGTGACTTCGCTCTTGCAGAAGGGGCACACCCGTGTGCCCCGTTCTATCTCCATCGCGCACCACGGACATTCCATGGCAGGGTTGCTCCCGGGTTTAGTATTTCTCCAGCGTAACGTCTCCGAAATCGAGATATTCGATAAAATCGTAAAGCCTCATCTGGTTTGTCCCGAGGTCGAGGTCCATGAAACTGATGAACCTTGCCTCCATCTTGGTATTGTCGCCCTTGACAATCTTTACCGTATCAGGCGCCGCACCGCCACCGGTGCCCGTGCCGGTTGAATCCAGGCCTTCCATACCACCGCCGCTTTGCACCGGATTGAAAATCTGGGTGCTGTACTCCTCGTACAACTCGAAAACCATCACGTCCGGAACGTAAGGGTCCCAAAGCCAGAATCCGCGGTTATAGTACTGGTATTCCAGCGAGTCGGAAAACTGGGTAAGCTGAAGCCAATAATATTGGGAGTCGAAAATCAGGGATATGCTGACATTTTTGAGCGTATAGCTTTTACGATCGGCTGAGTTGTTCACACGCCATGAATCCAGTGTTCCCCGCCACGAACCCACAATGTCGTCGTAGTTGATCGCGGGATCGATAATTCCGGAGGTGGACTTATTGTCGGAACATGAAAGGGCCAGCACAAGAGTGGCAAAGCAGCACGACAGTAACAGTTTACGCATATCTTCTCCTCTATGAGCGTTGTACCCCCGGCGCCACGCGCGCCAGTCACTTGGCAAGTGTTACTACCCCGCCGCGGCACTGTCGGTTTCAGATAATAAATCAATAATACCGTTTTGGAAAGAACTGAATGGAACATGGGGGGATTAGCACAGGCTTAACGCAGGAACAGCACCGCCCTGTCGGCCGCGGTAAGAAGGTCCGATGGCGCGATGCCCAGCTGAAACACGCCGTAGAGCGCAAGCAGCACCGCCGCCGCCAGCGGAAGTGAGAACGGGAGGCCCGGCAACTGCTCGTCACTCTGGCGCATGTACATCTGCACGGTAACGCGAATGTAGTAGTAGGCGCTGGCGGCGCTGTTGAGTACACCGATTATGGCCAGGGAAATAAGCCCCCGGTTGACCGCCGCACTGAACACGTAGAATTTGCCCAGGAACCCGCCGGTGGGAGGAATCCCGGCCAGGCTGAACATGAACACCGTCATCGCCACGCCCAGCAGCGGGTAGCGAAACCCCGTGCCTTTAATCTGCTCCAGTGTTTCCATCTGCCTGCCGCCGCCACCCAGGTAGATCAGCACGCCGAACGCGCCGACATTCATCAGCGTGTACACAGTCAGGTAGAACAACACGGACGCCATCGCCGGATCGTTGCCGACGCCGGCCGCGGCAGGGTCGATACTGGCCAGGGCCACCAGCAGGTAGCCGGCGTGAGCGATCGAGCTGTAGGCCAGCATCCGCTTGATGTTCCCCTGGAAAATCGCGGCCAGGTTGCCCACTGTCATGGTCAGCACGGCCAGGGTCCACATTACCGGCAGCCAGTAATCGGCCAGCGGCAGCAGGCTCACGTTCAGCACCCGCAGCAGCACGGCGAACGCTGATGCCTTGACAGCCACGGCCATGAACGCCGTGATCGGTGTCGGCGCGCCCTCGTAAGCATCCGGCGCCCACATGTGGAACGGCACCGCGGCGATCTTGAACAGGAAGCCGATCAGCACCAGGGCCACGGCCACCAGTTGAAGCGAGCCGCCCTCGGCCAGGTTCAGCCCGGAGGCGATTCCATCGAGCCGGGTCGTGCCGGTGGTGCCCAGCAGCAGCGCGATACCGTAGATCAGAAAGGCACTGGCGAACGCGCCGATCAGGAAGTATTTGAGCGATCCCTCGGCGCCGTTTTCGCGCTCGCCGCCGATACCGACCAGGATATAGACAGCCAGGCTCATCGTTTCCAGGCCGATAAAAATCACCAGCAGATCGGCCGCCGTAACCATCACCACCATCCCCAGCACGGAAAAAATCAGCAGTGCGTAATATTCGCCCGCCATCGCTTTAAGCCCGCCGGCCTCGCGCACGGATAGTAGTACGCACAGTGCCGCACCGCCGATGATCAGCAGAGTAAAAAATGTGGAGAACGGATCGAGGCGCAGCATGGCGCCGAACGTGTCCGCCACGGTGTCGTACTGGGCCAGGGCCATAAAAGCAGCTACACCCAGCCCGAGCAGGCTGAACACAGCCCCGGCCACCGTAGCTCCGCGACTCCGGCCGCCGCCGCGGTAGATCACCGCCAGCAGCAGCAGGAACAGCGCGGTGGAGAGCAACACGATCTGCGGCAGCAGCAGGTTCCAGCTTATGGAGGGAAACCCGGTCATCGCTCACTCCCTCCGCGTGGGCCGAACACCACCCTGTGCTCCAGGGGGGATTTGACTGTTTCAACGCTTTGGACCAGCTCCAGCTTGCGGTTGTACTGGTCGATAAACTTCTCAACCGACGGGGTGATCCGGCTGAGGAACATGCCGGGGAACAGGCCCATCCAGAACATCATCACCGTTACCGGCAGCAGCACCATCACCTCGCGAAAGCTGAGGTCGGCTATTTTCCGGTTCTGCGGGTTGTCCAGCGGGCCGAACATCACCCGGCGGAACATCCAGAGCATATAAACGGCCGAAAGGATCACGCCCGTGGCGGCGAAAAACACGTAGCCCGGATGAGCGCTGCCGTACGTACCGATCAGGATCAGGAACTCGCCCACGAACCCGTTGAGCCCCGGCAGGCCGATACTGCTCAGCGTGGCCAGCAGGAAAAACACCGCCAACAAGGGCATCCTGGAACTCAGCCCGCCGAACTGGTCGATCAGGCGGGTGTGGCGCCTCTCGTAGAGGATGCCGCAGATCAGGAACAGGGCTCCCGTGGATATCCCGTGGTTGAGCATCTGGTACACCCCGCCGGTAACGCCGGTGGAGGTCAGGGTGTAAAGGCCCAGCATCACGAAACCCAGATGGCTCACGCTGGAGTAGGCGACCAGCTTTTTGAGGTCGGGCTGCACCATCGCCACCAGCGCCCCGTAGATAATCCCGATCACCGCCAGGGTAAGAATCACCGGCGTGAAAGCCTGGCTGGCCGCGGGAAAGAGCGGCATGGCGAACCTGATGAACCCGTAGGTGCCCATTTTCAGCAGGATTCCGGCCAGGATCACGCTGCCGGCCGCCGGAGCCTCCACGTGGGCGTCGGGCAGCCAGGTGTGGAACGGGAACATCGGCACCTTGATCGCAAAAGCCAGGGCGAACGAGGCGAACAGCCAGAACTGCGCGTGATAGGGCACGGCCACCCGGTAGAGCTGAAGCAGGTCGGTGGTGAAATAGCCCAGGCTCTCCTTGCCGATCCAGAACAGGTAGAGAAACGCAACCAGCATCAGCAGGCTGCCCACCATCGTGTAGAGCACGAACTTGATCGCCGCGTAAATACGCCGCTCGTGGCCCCAGACGCCGATCAAGAGGTACATCGGGATCAGCATCACTTCCCAGAAGAAATAGAACAGCACCAGGTCCAGGGCCATGAACGCGCCCAGCATCCCTGTTTCCAGCACCAGCAGCAGGATCAGGAACCCCTTGATATTTTTCTTCACCCCGCTCCAGGTGGACAGAATCACCACGGGAGTCAGGAACGTAGTCAGCAGGATCAGCAGCAGGCTGATCCCGTCGATTCCCAGATGGTAGCTCACGCCCCACTGCTCGATCCAGGGCTTGTGGATAGTAAACTGCATCCCGGCCTCGCCGGGAATGAAGCCGCACCAGAGGCTCAGGCTGACAGCGAATACCACAACCGAGGCGGCAAAGGCGGTCCAGCACAGCAGGGTCTTGGCCGAGCCGGGCAGCACGGCCAGCAACGCCGCGAACGCCAGCGGCAGGAACAGGACCCAGCTCAGGATATCGTTTTGGCAGAGTTCAATCATTTGGACCTGGTTGATACTTTAAGAAGTCAGAAGTCAGAATGAAAGTCAAAGGCTAAAGACAGAAGTCAGAAAAAACCAAACCAAAAAAATCAGGTATTGGAAGTCAGAATCGATTTTGCATAAGCATCCAGGATTTTGCTTACCTCTTCCAACTGGCTCATTTGTGGCCGGGGGTCGCAATAATCCAGGTCCCTGGCCAGGATCAGATAATAGCGACTCTCTTCCAGAGAACTCTGGGCTATATTAAAAAACCGTACTTTATCCAGCTTGCCCTGCCTTTTGAAACCCTCGGCTATATTGGCGGGAACTGAAACCGCCGACCGTCTGAGTTGTGAGGTCAAGCCATATTTTTCGGTCCCGGGAAAATCTTCAGTCAGAGCGTAAACGTTCAACACTAATTGATGGGCCTTTCCCCAAACTAACAGATCCTGAAAATTTTTGGCCGGTGCTTTCGTGACTTCTCCTGCCATTTTATCTTTTGTCCCTGGCTATCATTCATCCGGCATGGAGTCGATATATTTACGATACGTTTTAGGAGATTTTGTAATCGGGTGCAACTGTGCTGCAAGGCTTTCTCTAAATAATATTTCTTGCTCGTTGACATCAAAACCTGTCATTCTCTGATCCGCTTAACTTCAAAAAATGAAAATATTGTACCAAAAATTAATCCGACTAAAAGTGCAATTGGGAATACATGCCATGCCCCAAAATACAGACCAATGAGTCCAAAAGAAATTATAATTGGCCAGATAATACACCCAATCGCTTTTGCTCTCCGTCTGC
Source organism: Gemmatimonadales bacterium (assembly GCA_024278175.1). Lineage (GTDB taxonomy): Bacteria > Gemmatimonadota > Glassbacteria > GWA2-58-10 > GWA2-58-10 > JAJRTS01. The sequence goes on from JAJRTS010000102.1 coordinate 51,818, forward strand.
TGTAACCGACAAACTCAGCGGCTTTTTGCCGTTGCATGGAATGACTCCATTATTAGCCTTTCGTCTTTTTTGTCTTTCTTCTGTCTTCTGTCTTCTGTCTTTCTCCTGTCTTCTGTCTTCTGTCTTCTGTCTTTCTCCTGTCTCCTGTCTCCTGTCTCCTGTCTTCTGTCTTTCTCCTGTCTCCTGCCTTCAACTACCACACAAACGAGCCGATCAGCAGCAGCACACCGATTAAAAACGTGACCGCGTAGGCCTGGGCGTATCCGTTCTGCAACCTTGCGGCAACCCGGCCAAGCCCGCGCACGGAACTGCCGGTCAGGTTGACGACCCCGTCGATAACACCCGCGTCGAATATCTTCCACAACAGGAAAGTGCTTGTCAGCTTGATCGGCTGAACGATAAACACGTTATATATTTCATCGATGTAATATTTGTTGTAGACCAACTGGTGCAGCAGCGGCCAGCGTTCGGCCAGTTGTTTGGGCTTCTCGGGCTGTTTGATGTAGAACACCCAGGCCCCGAAAATACCGGCCACCGCCACCGCCACCGAAAGGGCGATCATCGTGTACTCAACCGCGTGGGGCCAGTGCTGCACCCCGGCGCTTACTTGCACCGCGCCGTTCTCGTTGCCCAGCAGCGGAGCGAGCCAGTGATGGAAGCCGTTGCCGCCGCCCAGGATCTCCGGGATACCTACGAACCCGCCGATAACGCTCAGCACGCCGAGCACCATCAGGGGCACGGTCATCAGGTAAGGCGACTCGTGGAGATGGCTCTTCGTTTTCTCGTCGGCCCGGCACTGGCCGTGGAAAGTGAGGAACACCAGGCGGAACATGTAGAACGCGGTCATCCCGGCCGCCGCGAACCCGATCAGCCACAGGCCCCAGTGGCCCTGCGGGCTGCTGAACGCCTTCCAGAGGATTTCGTCCTTGCTGAAGAAGCCGGCAAACGGCGGGATCCCGGCAATCGCCAGGGTGGCGAACAGGAACGTCCAGTAGGTGACAGGCATCTTCTTTTTCAGCCCGCCCATCTCGCGGATGTCCTGCTTGCCGCTCATGGCGTGGATCACACTGCCCGAGCCCAGAAAGAGCAGGGCCTTGAAAAACGCGTGAGTCATCAGATGGAAAATCCCCGCCGAAAAAGCGCCCACGCCCACGGCCAGGAACATGTAGCCCAACTGGCTGACAGTGCTGTAGGCCAGCACCTTTTTGATATCGTTCTGCACCAACCCGATACTGGCGGCGTAGATCGCCGTGGCCGCACCCACTACCGCCACAACACACATCGCGGCCGGGGCCAGCAGGTAGAGCACGTTGAGCCGTACAATCATGTAAACGCCCGCGGTCACCATCGTAGCGGCATGGATCAGCGCACTGACCGGCGTGGGACCGGCCATCGCGTCGGGCAGCCACACGTAGAGCGGAATCTGCGCGCTCTTGCCGGTTGCGCCCAGAAACAGCAACAGGCAGATCAGCGTGGCCAGCGACCCGCCGGCCACCAGCACCGCCGGAGCCTGCCCGGCGATCTCATTGAAATTGACCGTGCCCAGCGTCCAGAAAATCAGGATGATTCCCAGCAGGAAGCCGAAATCGCCGATCCGGTTGACGATGAACGCTTTTTTACCGGCGTATGCTTTCTCCGGGTCCTCGAACCAGAAACCGATCAGCAGATAGCTGCACAGTCCCACACCTTCCCAGCCGACAAACATCACCACCGCGTTGTCGGCCAGCACCAGCACCAGCATGAAGAATACGAACAGGTTGAGGTAGGCAAAGTAGCGCCAGTAACTTTTGTCGTGGGCCATGTAGCCCATCGAGTAGATATGGATCAGCGCGCTCACGCCCGCCACCACCAGCACCATCACGGCGCTGAGACGGTCGAAGGCAAACGCGACGTCCACGCTCAACCCGCCCACCGCCAGCCAGCGATAAAGAGTGTCGGAGAGAAACGCGGCCTGCTCTCCGTGGCCGTGGCCCGCCAGGCCCTTGAGCTTGATGAACGCGGCCAGACCGATGAAAAAGCTGACACCCACCGCGGCGCTGGCGATAGTGCCCGTAAGCTTGCGCGGCAACGTGCGGCCCAGCAGCGAGATGACCACGGCTCCAAGGAGCGGGCTGAGCACGATCCAGCGCAGGATGTCGTATTGTACGGCCAGCGGTTCCATCTAAGCTCTCCGGCCTACCACTTGAGGTTTCTGAGATCGTCGATATTGACCGTGCCGCGGCGGCGGAAAACCGCCACGATTATCGCCAGACCCACGGCCACCTCGGCCGCGGCCAGCGCCATCACAAACATCGCCACCACCTGCGGGTCCATGCTGGCGTTGTGGCGCGCGAACGCCAGCATGGCCAGGTTGGCCGCGTTGAGCATCAGCTCCACGCTCATGAACATGATCAGCACGTTGCGGCGGGTGATAAAGCCGCAGACACCGATCACGAACAGAACCGCACTGAGTGTGAGCAGGCTTTGCAGGGCGATCACGACTGTTCCTTTCCGGCCAGGACAAGCGCTCCGACAATTGCCACCAGCAGCAGCACCGCCATCAGCTCCAGCGGATAGATATACTGGCTGTACAGCAGCTTGCCCACGGCGGCGGCCTCGCCGAAACCAGCGGCGGCCCGGGGCGGCAGGCCGGTCATCGCACCGGCACCCTTGATTGCGGAGTAGAACTGTCTCAATATTAGCAGGGCTGCTATGAGCCCGACAAATTTAAGGCCCAGATTGCGCAACTGGCCAACCATGCCGGTCTTAAGATTGAGCATCATGATTACGAACACGAACAGCATCAGGATAGCCCCGGCGTATACAATCACCTGAACCGCGGCCAGGAAGAACGCGCTGAGGATTACGTAAATCACCGCCAGGCTGAACATACAGCTTATCAGCCAGACCACGCTGACCACCGGGTTCTTGCGTGTAACGGCCAGGAAGGCGCTAACAATGCTCAGTGCGGCGAAAAAGTAGAAAAAGATTTGTTCGGCCACTTGATGCAGTCCTCGATGGGCGGGGGCAGACAATCCTCGGCCTCTGGAATTCCCGGAAACCGCTCATTATTTTGGATACTCAAGCCCTGTCAGGGTAGGTAAAACAGTTTTGAAATCTTAACATCTTTAGGCTAAATTGTCAAACTATTAAACTGGCGGTTCCCCGTTATGGCCGGTCGAAAGCCGGCATCAGCAATATAACAGCCTGGGAACAACATAAAATAACGGCGATGTCAACAGGGACACCCGTGCCCTGGCCTTGGACGGCCAACCTGGCCAATCAAGAAAAGTGTTTCATCTGGATAAAATTTTCCGGCGAGTCGGGCATTGAAAAAACTTTCGGTAGTGATGATTACGCTCAACGCGGAGCGTACGCTAAAGCGCAGCCTGGTTTCGGCGCAGAGCCTGGCCGGGGAGATTGTCGTGGTTGACAGCGGCAGCTCCGACCGCACGCGGGAGATAGCCACAGGTTGCGGGGCCAGGGTAATCGAGCATCCGTGGCAGGGCTACGGGGCGCAGAAGAATTTCGCGATCGGGCAGGCATCGGGCGAGTGGGTGCTGAGCCTGGACGCCGACGAGCTGGTGAGCGAAAGGCTGGCCCGCTCGATAGCCGCGCTGCCCGAGGAGCCCTCCTGCGACGGCTACCGTCTGCCGCGGCTGAACCACTATTTCGGCCGGCCGCTGCGCCACGGCGGCCAGTACCCGGACTTTCAGTTGCGCCTGTTCCGCAAAAGCCGGGGGCGGTTCGATACGCGGCCCGTGCACGAGTCGCTCAGGCTGGAAGGCAAGCCGGGACGGCTCGAGGGCGATCTGCTCCACTATACCTATGACACAATCGAGGAATATCTGCAAAAATTCCTCGTCTACACCGAGTTGGAAGCAACCCGCCTGCTGGAAACGGGCGAGCGGCCCACGGTCCTGCGCGCGGGGCGCAAGATAATTTGCGCCCCGGCGCTCAAATTCACCCGTCGCTATCTGTTCAAGCTGGGCTTGCTCGATGGGGTCCCCGGGCTGATCGCCGCCGCGTTCGGCTCGTTTACGATGAGTGTATCCTATGCCAGGTTCTGGGAAAAATATCGGGCGCGTGCTGCTGGTCCGCAATGACCGCCTGGGCGACCTAGTGCTGACCACTCCCGCGTTTCGCGTGTTGCGGGAGGCGTTGCCGGAGGCCCGGATCGACTTGCTGTGCAGCGCCTACGCCGAGCCGCTGGTGCGGTGCAACCCTTGCCTGGACGAGGTTATCACCGACCGCGGGGCCCACGACCGGAGTGATTTCCACCAGCTTACGGCGGAAATCCGTGGCCGGGGCTACGACGCCGCGGTGGTGTTCGTCCACAGCCGCAAAAACGCGATGCTGGTGCGTGGGGCCGGGATTCCACTACGGGTGGGGCCGTGGGTCAAACTTTACGCCCCGTTGTTTTTCAACCGCGCGGTCCGCCAGAGGCGCAGCCGGGCGCTGAAAAACGAGGCCGCCTATAATATTGACCTGCTGGCCAAACTGGGAATCGAGGTTCCGGCTCCGGAAAAAATCCAGCCCCCGGAGGTTATTGCCGATACGCTGGCCGTGGAACGAGCGGCTGGCTTGATTGCCCAGGCATTTGCCGATCCCGCGAAAAAACTTGCTGTTGTGCATCCGGGGATGGGCGGCAGCGCGCTCAACTGGCCGCTGGAGCGCTGGCGGGAGTTGGTGGCTGCTCTGGCGCGCACGGGCCGGGTGAACGTGGCGGTAACCGGTTCCGCCTCCGAACGGGAGTTGGTGGACCATGTGGCCGAGGCAGCCGCCGGGGCCGGCAGCGTGCGAAAAATATGCGGGCTGGGGCTGGCAGAATATCTCGGCCTGCTGAGTCTGGCCACGGCGGTTGTGGCTCCCAGCACCGGGCCGGTGCACCTGGCCGCGGCGCTGGGCGTACCCAGAGTGGCCGGGGTTTACAGCCCGGTGCCCGCTCATCACCCCCGGCGCTGGGGACCGCTGGGCACGGGCGAAATCCGCACGTTCCTGCCGGAAGTGGATTGCCCGGCGCGGCTGGAGTGTTTGGGGAAGAAATGCCCGGAGTTTGAGTGCATGGGGGGGATAGAGGCCGAAGAAGTGGCGAAGTGGGTTGCGGGACGAATTTGACAGATTAAACCCGCATGCTTTGACGTAACCGCAAAACAGCCCCGCTCTCTCAAACGGAGCTGTTTTACATTTAGAGCGATTCTCGAAAGAAAGGTTCGCCCCTACGACTTTCTACGAACAACGGAAGTTTTTCCGTACTATTCCCAGGACTATTCTCAGGATTTTCTTTCCTTTGCAAAAAGACAAAACTTTCGAGAAACACTCAGCGTTGTTAGAATGCATAAGTGTTTTAAAAAAGCGGAAGCCTCCGGTGATACTGATAGCTTGTAAGATCAAGCGGTCGGACCGGCACACAGCCGTCCGGAATCAACCATCACCAGGAGGCTCCCATGGATACAATCTA
>JAJRTS010000103.1 GCA_024278175.1 Gemmatimonadales bacterium
CCGCCGATTCGGCTGTGCGGGAGCGCTGCCTCAGGGCCGCCCGCGATGCGATGGCGTTCATGCGCAAGCGCTACGCCACCAGGAGCTACACCGACAGCAAATGGCACACGATTGTGGCCGGCGGCGGACACGAGTACACGTACTACAAAAAAAACGGCAAGTGGAAGAAGTAGGCTTTTTTGCCAGGAGAGTACGCAAAAGGGGGACGGTGCCTGCCGTCCCCTTGTTATTTCCACGCGGCATTGTCCGGTCAGGCTTTCGACGGCGCCTGCCATATTGTGATCCGCAAATACACGATGCCTGAAAAGCGGCTCCGCTTTTCGCACGGCTTACCGGGGAACAGGATTAAGCAAATGGAGTTGAAATGTCTCCCCCCATCTCTTAGGTTTGTCAGTAACCAAAATCCTTTTTCAGGAGCCTGTCTTAATGCCGGTGAGCAAATGCAAACCCCTGCGTGGCCTGCGGGAAATATACAGGATCGGCATGGGGCCCTCCAGCAGCCACAGCATGGGGCCGCGCCGCGCCGCAGAGATCTTTCGCGATGGCGACGGGAGCGGTGCGGATAGCTTCAGGGCCACGCTCTACGGCAGCCTGGCCGCCACCGGCAAGGGCCACTTGAGCGACGTGGCCGTGCGCGAGGCGTTCGAGCCGAAAGAATGCAAAATCAACTGGCGGCCACGGACATTTCTGCCAGATCATCCCAACGGCCTCAAGCTCGAAGCCCTAGACGGCGACGGAAAAACTACCGCGGCCTGGACAGTGTTCAGTACCGGCGGCGGTGAGCTTACCGACGGGAACGGAATCGTGGGCGGCGGCCCCGTGGCCGAGTACCCGTTCCGGACGATGGACGAATTGATGCAACTCTGCGCCAATGAGGAGCTGCCGATATGGGCCGTGGTGGAACGCCATGAGCGGGACCTCTGGAGCTGGCTGGGAGAAATCTGGGACACAATGCAACAGTGCCTTCGCCGGGGAATCGACAGGGAAGGCATCCTGCCGGGTCCGCTCAAGGTAAAACGCCACGCGCCGGAGAAAATGAGCAAAGCCCTGGAGATGAAGGGCGCTTTGCGCGAAATGGGCCTCATCAGCGCTTACGCCCTGGCCGTAATCGAGGAAAACGCGGCCGGCGGCACGATAGTCACCGCGCCTACCTGCGGCTCTGCCGGCGTGGTGCCGGGACTGCTCTACTACCTGCAAAAACACGAAGGCTTCGAAAGGCAAATGATCCTGCAGGCGCTGGCAACCGCGGGAATAGTGGGCGCGTTAATCAAAGCCAACGCCTCGATTTCCGGGGCCGAGGCCGGCTGCCAGGGAGAGGTGGGCGCGGCCTCCTCAATGGCCGCCGCCGCCGTGGCCCAACTGCTGGGCGGCAGCGTGCCGCAGGTGGAATACGCGGCCGAGATGGCGATGGAGCACAGCCTGGGCATGACCTGCGACCCGATTCTGGGCTACGTGCAGATACCCTGCATAGAGCGTAACGCGGCCGGGGCCACCAGGGCGTACACCTGCGCCGGCTACGCGCTTCAGGGCGACGGGAGCCACCGGATCAGTTTCGACGAGGTGATAGAGACCATGCGCCAGACCGGTGAGGACATGAGCGCCGATTACCGTGAGACCAGCCGGGCCGGACTTGCGGCGCTGAAAAAGTAGACCGCTAAAAAAAGGCGGCGCACGCGCCGCCCCTGACAAAGATTCCCCTCTATCAAGAGGGGTGCCCGCTGGCAGCGGGCGGGGTGTGTGTTGTTACAAAAACATCAAGTTGGTCCTACCTTACTTCCAGAAAATCCTTGTCCGGCAGCCTGGGAAACCTGGCGTGGGGCTCGCGCTGGTACCAGTAGGCCACCGATGCGATATCGTCCCGCAGCGGCAGGTAGCGCCCTCCGCTGCGCCAGCCCAGGGCCTGGATGGTCACCTTGAGATCTTTCTCGAAGCGGATCGGGTCCATCACGTGCCAGCGATAGAGCCCGAAACGCTGGTTGGCCACATTCGGGCCGCTGGGCCGGATCACCTGCGGCATCCCCGCGAACAGATTGGTGAACGCTACGTAGTCCCCGTCCCTGATGCCGCCGAAATTGTAGGAGCCCAGGAAATAGTCCTCGGTGCCCGTGCCGTTGATAGTGGGGAACTTGCCGTCCCCGTCCATGAAGAACTTGATCTCGCCTTCGCCCCACCAGCCGTTGTTATTCACCTGCCAGGCCATGTAAGTGCCCACGTAGTGGCCCCAGCCCTTGATCCCGTCGACGATGGTATAAACGTCCTTGTAGGGCAGCGGGTTGGTGCGGCGGAACTGGGCGTGGAAATAGGCCGCATCCTCGGACACGTCTGTCAGAGTGTAATCGATCTGGTAATAGACCGTCATGGTGTCCGTATTGAGATTTTCGATAGTCAGTCTGGCGCTCTCCCGGAACGGCATCACCCAGTAGGAGTTCATCCCGCTGCCCGGATTGACCTGGACCGGCAGCGAGGACACCTGGGCAAAATGGCTCCGGGGGCCGCGCCAGCCGGCGCAGAAAAAGTCGCCCAGCGGACTTTCCACAGACGGCTCCAGCTCGCCGTCCCAGTACATGCGCAGGATCGTGTAGCGGTAAACGCCCGCCAGTGTGATCCAGATGTGCTGGATCGCACCCGGCCCCGCAATCTCGCCCATGGTAAAAGTTTCGCCCGGCGCCACCCGCACGTAGGGGTTCACTTTCCAGCCCTGGCCCAGATCGCGGGCGGCACGGCTGGCCGAGCCCTCGCCCACTTTGGCCATACCGCCCCTGCCCTTTTCGCCCGAAAAATTCTCCGGGCTTATCGAGCGGGTTTTGGCGTGGGATAACATGTAGAGGTTGCCGAGGTTCACCTGCAGCGGATCGAACGCCTGGGCCGGCAACTGCGAAAACAGTAAAACCACGGCCAGAAAATTAGCGGCTACCATATTAACTCTCACCCGTATCCTCCTATATGTTTAATCGTACGTTGACGAGTTACTCCCGCAAACCGTTATCAGCAAACAAGAGAACACACTGCAAGTCATATCCTCGGATCACTCCAGTACTCACGGAAGGATTCGATTTCGGCTTCAGAGTAGAAGTGTCGCACATATTTGAGCGCCAAAAGCCGCTCCTGAATACCGGGGTCGATAACCGCATGATCCTTGAAATACTTGTAGTGTTTGGCATACACGTTGTTGCGTGAGGCGTTGATCGAACCGTCCCAACGGAAATCGTCCCTGCCGAGCACAGAGGAGACCGCCTGCTCTTTTTTGCTGTTATCAAGCTCCAGCTTTATGAGCAGCAGCTTGAACCAATCTCCATCAATTTCGAGACAGCCTTTGTCAGTGTCAAAGGGCAAAGAATAAATATCGAGACCGAGCACCGGATTCAACTCCAGCGAAATCCAGTCTTGCGGCGGCTCCTGGTAGAAAAGGTTAAACAATTCAAGCAATCTGCCGGTGCTCATCTCCGCTGAATAAAAGCGGCGAAGGTGCTGAAAAAAACGGCCGACAGCCTGATCGAGCGGATTGCGGACCATGGAAAACACCTTGAGCGGTCTCCTGCCCTTGATAAAATGCCGGTAATACATCGCGGAGATACCCTTGGGGTAGTGCGGTTCTACTTTCAACCTATCGGGGTGGAGCATATGAGACCTGAACACAGGCGCCACTCCGTTATTGCGTAAAGAATACTCGAGCGCGGTAGTGCCGGTATGACCCTCTGAATACACCAGGTATGTCCAAGGGTCAGGCTTGCCCTCGGAAAGACGGATGAACAGATCGTTAAAGACCGGAAACACTCTGCCGGCCAGCAGGTAGGCATCCCGGAACGGATCCTTGATTCTCTGCCACCTTCGAACAGGACCCACCTTAAGCGGATTTTCTTTTTTCTGTAACATTCTCTGTCCCCACGGCATGACTGTCACCAGCAGGCAGCATTCTGTAACATGCTGTTCTGTAAAACCATCCGCGAACAAGCTGCCCTACAATATTGATCAGATTTCAAGGGGCGTTGAAAAAAAATACTCCCGTCAATAAAGAAATCAAGTATAAACAAAAACCGGAAGCCCGGTGGTTTCCGGTTCGTTATCCCTTTAAATAAGCGGCTCAGGCGATAGCCGGCGAGCGCCAGGGCCTTGTGCGCTGAAGGTCTCCGTTCAGCACGTCGATCACCAGGTTGACATCGTCGACTATCTGGAAATCATACATGCCCACGCAGATAAAATCCGCGCCGCCCTTGAATGCGTAGGGAAATCCTACATCTGGCTGAATAGACCCGGCGGCCAGCACCTTGAACGCTATCCACGGCTGCTCCAGTTTGTTCATGTATTCCACCGTGGACACCGGCCGCTTGCACCAGATATTGTCGTGGTCTTCCTCCGGAATCGCCGACCAGTAGTCTGTGTGGTGCAGGGTCTTGACCCAGAAATCCGGTGTCAGGCCCGCGTCCACACAGGCGATAACCGAGTTGAGATCGTGCGCGCCGATCCCGGCAGGAATCCCGTTGCCGCGAATCAACTCCAGCGCCTCGCCGATCAGGTCCAGCTTGCCCTCGGGTACCAGACGGTCGGTGATTCCGCCCTGCACGTAGCAGGCGTGTGCCCCTCCGTCCACCGAAACCCGGATGCCCTCGAGGATGTCATTACCGAAAGCGCAGTCGCTGATAAACTGAATCTTGCCGCCGGTTTTACGCCAGTACTCGTTGATCACCCGGCTCAGGACGGGGTTGGTCAGGATCGTGTTGACTCCGCATTGTTCCGCCAGGCTGAAAGTCTCGAACACCTTGCGGTCGTGATGGTAGGCCTTGACCAGCTTGCTCACGTAGATCAGGTCGCGGGCGTGGGCCCAGCCACCGATCAGGTTGCCGCCCAGGATCATCCGGCTC
>JAJRTS010000104.1 GCA_024278175.1 Gemmatimonadales bacterium
CATTCGTGCATAGGTTCTTCCTCCTGCTCCGAACGGGGCTTTCCCTGAGGAAGAACCTATTTCTTTTCCCCGAATCGGTGAAACCTTTTCGGGTCGCACGGCCAGAGGCCGTGGTTTAATTATTTAATTAAAGAGTCTTAACGCTGCAACCGATAATGATCTTTCGAACTCATGTGCTTTTGTTTATCTTCTACAATATCGTACAAACATTTGGTTGACAAACTTTTACAGCATTGTTAACGCAACACTATGCCGCATTTTCCTGATCAATTCGTTTAAATCGTTGCAGTTCAGCAGCACCGGAATTGGACAGAGTCTGCCAACTGGTGTATAATCATTTATTGATGGCTCGGAACAGGCGCCTCCGTAAACAACCACCTTCATGCAACTTCAGACCGGGGAAAAATGAGCGACAAAATGGGACTGAATCAAGGAAGCCAGGAAGTGCTCTCTTTGATAATCGATCTGGTCAACAAATCCGACATTTCCTCGATCAAGCAGATCGTATCGGACATACTCGAGGTTATCCGTGATGAAGACTCGAGCGCCAAGGATTTGAAGGACATTATTGAGCGCGATCCTCCCCTTTGCGCCAGGCTGCTGAAACTGGCCAACTCCGCGCACTACGGTTACGCCAAGACGATCAGCGACATCCAGGAAGCCATCGTCTGTATCGGTTTCGACGCGGTCAAGGAGCTGGCCCTGAACCAGAAGGTGTGCGAGCTGTTCAAGCTGGAAAACGTACGCCACGGTTACTCGCGCTGGAAGCTGTGGAAACACAGCTCGGCAGTGGCGGTGGCCAGCAAACTCATTTACCGCAGGGAGTTCCGTGAACGGGGCGATGATATTTACGTGGCCGGCCTGCTCCACGACATTGGAATTATCGTGGAGGATCAGTTTTTTCCCGAGCTATTCGATTCCTCGCTGGCGATTGTGGCCGAGGGTGAACGCAACCTGCCTGACGTGGAGCTGGAGATCCTGAAGATCAACCACGCGATGGTTGGTCAGGCCATCAGCGAAGACTGGGGATTTCCTGATGAGCTGATCCAGGCGATCGGCTACCATCACAACCCGGCCGATGCTCAAAAAGAGTACCAACAGTTCGTTTACATCGTGTATGTTGCCAACTACATCTGCCAGCGTGACAAGATCGGTTATGTGGAGGTCAACAAGCGCGATATCTCCGGTTTCCATAAATGCCTGGACGCGCTTAAAATCAGTGAAAGATCGCTCGGTATTATCATGGAAGACGTGCGGGCCGAACTGAAAAAACTCGATGAGCTTGAATCATTCGGTTAGGAGAATCGGCTGCGATGAGCAAGGCCACCAAAATTGGCGAATTATCCATAATTAAAATAAAGCTCAAACACCTGCAGAACGATTTTGAGCTGACCAGGGAAGAATACGACACCGCCTCGCGCCGCTATCTAGAGATAGTGCTCGAACTCAAACAGAAAAACGACCAGCTTCTCGACCTGCAGAAAAATCTCGAAAACCTTGTGGCCAAGCGCACGGAAGAACTGGAGAAAACCCAGCGCATCCTGCAGCAGAAAAGCGAGGAACTTCAGGCGATAATGGACTGTTCGCCGACGATGATTTTTTACAAGGACGCCGGCCAGCGGTTTGTAAGAGTCAACAAGGCATTCGCCGAGTTTGCCGGCCGGCCGATTAAACAAATAATCGGCAAGACCAACGACGATGTGTTCGAGGATACTAACAGCGGCATCCATGACAACGATGACATAGTCATCTCCACCGGGGAGCCGATCCTCCACCGCACTGTCAACTATACAACACCCCGGGGTGAGCGTGAGTTGCTGGTCAACAAGATGCCCTACAGGGACGATAGCGGCGAAATCGTCGGGATTATCGGTTTCGCGCTGGATATTACCGAGCACCGCCAGCTCGAATACGAAAAAAACAAGGTGAACAAGCTTGAATCGCTCGGTGTGCTGGCCGGTGGGATAGCCCACGATTTCAACGACATCATCGCCGCTATCCTGGGCAACATTTCACGCAGCCAGACCATGGTCGGGCGGGAAGACGAAGTGTTCCGCATGTTGAAAAACGCGGAGAACGCCTGCCTGAAAGCCAAGGATCTTACCCGGCAATTGCTCACATTCGCCCGCGGCGGCACTCCTGTCAAGGAAACCACGGCGCTGAGTGAAATGATCAAGGAAATTATCTGGTTCGCCCTGAGCGGCAGCAACGTCCGCGCATCATTTGCAATCGCCGAGGACCTGGTAAGCGTCAATGTGGACAAGGACCAGATTTCCCAGGTTATCAACAACCTGGCGCTCAACGCCGTACAGGCAATGCCCGAGGGCGGAGTGATCAATGTCTCGGCAGACAACATCGTGCTGAAAAAAAACAATCCCTATTCGCTGGACCCGGGACACTATATCAGGATTGGGATTGCGGACCAGGGTCATGGCATAGAGCCGGAAAACCTGCCCCGGATATTCGACCCCTTCTTCACCACCCGTGAATCATCGAGCGGCATGGGCAGCACAACGGCCTGGTCAATAGTCAAGCACCACGGCGGCCATATCGCCGTGGAATCGAAGCCGGGAGCCGGCTCTTTGTTTGAAATCTACCTGCCCTCTTCCACCAATCCCGCTGAAATCGGTCAGGGAGAACCCAGGGACGCCGTACCGTCGAACCTGAGGATCCTGGTGATGGATGACGACAGAATTGCATGCGATATCGCGGGACATATCCTGAGGCATTTGGGCCACAGGGCGGAATTCGCGGTTGACGGGGAAGAAGCGGTCAAAGTGTTCAGCGCCGCCCGGGAAAACGGCAGCCCTTTCGACATGGTGATCCTGGACCTGACTACTCAGGGAACTATGGGCGGCAAACAGGCTGTTGTGGAGATCCGCAAAGTCGATCCGGCGGTCAAGGCGCTGGTGGCCAGCGGCTACTCCAACGACCCGGTGCTGGCCGACTGCAGGCATTACGGTTTCGACGGTATTGTGGCCAAACCGTTTAACGTGGACGGTTTGAGACAAAGCATGGCTCTGGTTTATATCAGCCGCTAGTGTGGTGTCTTGCAATTTATATCAAAAACGAATAATTACATCTACTTCGCAGCGGCACAACGCCGGCGAAACAGCTTTATCGAGACGACCGTCCACAACCGACCGCTGATTCGTCCGCTGAAAGGGATCGAGAATGATTTATTTCATTCCGCTGCTGGTGATTCTGGTATTCCTGGTGGTTATCGGCTACCGGATTCACAAGCAGCGCATCATCCTGAAAAAGGGCGAAGAGTACGAAAAGATGCTGCGCGAGGCCAAGGTTACCCGCTATCAGTACATGCAGGCTCTGCAAAAAACGCGCGACATTCTTGTCGAGGTCGAGCGTATCGAGGAGAACCTCACCTCGTTCAAGGCGGAAATTATCGGTTACCATAACGATTTGCGCAAACAGCTTGAACATCTTCGCGCCCAGCGCAAACAATCCACCGGCACTGACCTGGACAAGCGTACCCTGGCGCAGATGAAAAACGAACTGGCCCAACTCTGGGCCCATGCAAATTCCAGAAAAATAGCCTGCAGGGAAATAGAAGAGTCGTTTTGCGAATTGAAACGCAGGCTCAAGCAGCAGGAAAAAAACGAGCACACAGTAACTAACCGCTGGCTGACCCAGAAGGACCAGGTAATAAAGACCTATGACACCTTAAAAAACCAGTTGCAACTTGCGGACCCTAAGAAAGCCTTCAGTTGAACTCTTCCTGACCATCACTACTATTGTCTGTTCCCCGGTCTTGCAATATTTTACACTCCTATTGCAGAACTCTGCAACCCTTCCGGCAGAGTACTCTCCTGTTATTGAGGTAGGTAATGATTCACAAGTCCCGGCTCATAATACTGGCTGCGCTGTTGAGCGCAATCATCCAGGGACAACTCGGCGCTCAGGCCGGCGCCGAATCCCCGCCAAGACGAGGCGCTGATATCGTAATCCAGGTAGTCTCGACGCTCAAGCCCGTAAGGGTAGACGGCCGGCTGGACGAACCCGCCTGGGACGATGCAATCGCCTATCACGATTATTTCTTCCAGCAGGAGCCGCTGGACCGCGCTCCCAGCAGCAGGAAAACGGAACTGCGCGTTCTCCAGGACGGCGAATACATTTACTTCGGGGCGGTCTGCTATGAGAACGACCCGGAACAAATATTCGCCACGGTCAAGAGACGCGACGGGAGTTTTCTGGCCGACGACGCGTTCGAGTTGCTGATCGACACCTTTGACGACAAGCGCAACAGCTACGCTTTCGGCACCAACCCGTTCGGAGCTAAGATCGACGCCATTATCAGCGATGAGGGCAACCATATCAACAAGAGCTGGGACTGCATCTGGCAGTGTAAAACCTCCCGCGACAGCCGCGGCTGGGTGATCGAGATGGCGATCCCGTTCAAATCCCTTAGATATAAGCGGGGCGAGCTGGTGGACTGGGGGCTGAATGTCACCCGCGAGATCAAGCACAGTAAGGAAGTCACTTATCTGGCGCCCATACCCCGCGGCCTGGGACACAACGGCAAGTTCAAGGGTTCGCTGTTCGCTCGCCTGCGCGGAATCAAGCCGCCGCCTCCCAGGTTGAACGTGGAGGTTCAGCCATATCTCACCGCCGGCCGGAGCTGGCTCTACGAAACCGATGAGCGGGACAACAAGCCGGATGCCGGGTTCGACGTCCGTTATCACACTACGCCTCAGCTCACGTTCGACATCACGTACCAGACCGACTTTGCCCAGGCCGAGACCGACAAGTAAGTGGCCAATCTCACCCGCTTTAATATCAACCTTCCGGAAAAACGCGAATTTTTCCTGGAAAGCTCGGGCCTGTTCAATTTCGGCACCGGAGTGAAGGCGGGAGGATCGCTGGTGGGCGCCCGGGGACAGAGAGAGTTCAAGCTATTCGAATCGCGTACGATCGGGATCCAGCAGGAGCGCAAGGTTCCGCTGTGGGGCGGGGCCAAGCTGGCCGGGCGGGCCGGGAAATTCTCATTGGGAGTGATGAACCTGCAGAGTAAGCGCACGACCCTGGACGATTCCACTATCGTGCCCTCGACCAACTTCACCGCCGCCAGGCTCCGCCGGGACTTCCTGACCAACAGTTATGTGGGCATGATGCTGCTCAACCGTCAGAGCGGTGACGACCTGTACTCGCGGGCCGTGGGAGCGGATTGTTTCGTGGCTTTCTCGCCGGAGTTCAGCGTTAACGGCGCTGCGGCCCGCACGTTCAACCCCGACGGCGGCTCCAGGCAATGGGCTGGCGACGCCGGGCTGATGCTGAACATGGAGTGGATCGATTTCACCGCGCGCTACACTCATCTCGACAGCCTGTTCGACCCCGAAATGGGGTTCGTGCGGCGGGGCAACATCCGCAGCTACGACGGGACCCTGGCGCTGACGAAATGGATCAACAACGATGCCCTGAAAAGCGTTTCCGTTATCGGTGACAACGAATACAAAACCGACCATCACGGGATCCTGCTCTACAGGGAGAACCGCTACAAGATGGAGAGCACCCTTGCCAGCGAGGATTATTTCTCCTACTCGATCCACCGTCTCCATGAGTACCTGCCGTTCAAGGACTTTATCCGCAATATTCCGCTCTCGGCCGGTGGCTATACGGGTACCCACCAACACCTGACATTCACCTCGTACAGGGCACGCAAATTTTCCGGATCGGTCAGCTACAGGTGGGGAGACAAGCTGGATGGAAAAACCAGAACTTTCAGCGTGAGCAACAGGACCCAGATCAGCAACAACTTAAATATAGACCTCTCCTACAGACGCGAGGAGCTTAACCTTATCCGCGGCTCCGTGGACGCAAACGTGATTGGCGGCAGATTCACCTATTCGTTCACCACAGAACTGTTCGCCAAGTACTACTTCCAATGGAACGACGCCGACCAGCGGTTCAGCTCCAACCTGCTGGTGGATTACATTTTCCGCCCCCGCTGCCATCTGTATTTCGTGTTCAACGAAAACCGCGACCGCAGCCTGGCCACCGATGGCCACGTTCGCGACCGCCTGCTGCTGCTGAAGATGACCTACCTCTGGAGCGTCTGATCGCCCGCGTTCCGCTTACTCCAGTTCCAGCACCACGACAGTGTCGTACTGGTCGGGCCGCTCCACCGGCAGACGGATTATCGCTCCCAGTCCGGTCTGGACGAATTCCACCCTTGCCCCTTCCATGGTTCGCGCCGCCACGACCCGCCCGTTAACTTTCGGCAGGGCTACAACTTTCGCCTCGTTCTCCAGCACGTGAACGAACATCCTGCCGCCGTCGGCCGCCACGGTGACAGCTCCCCAGCTCTGCGGCGGAAACGGCCCTCCGCGCGTGCCGTAAACCGACTCGCCGTTGCGCCCGAGCCACTCGCCCACCGCCAGCAGCCGCTCCCGGTGGTCCGGCTGGATCGTACCGTCGGGTTTAGGCCCCACGTTAAGCAGCAGGTTCGCCCCGTAGCCGGCCGCCCGCACCAGGGTGTGAATCAACTCCCTGACGCTTTTAGATTTTTTATCGCGCTGGTCATAGCCCCACGAATTATTGATCGTCTGGCACATTTCCAGCGGCAGATCGCTGATCCCGGAGCCCTTGTTGAACGGGTCCTGGCCCGGCAGCCCCTTTTCGAACATCTGGAAATCCTCGCCGGGCAGCGGGGCCACGTGATGGTTGCTGCCCACCAGCGCCGCCGGTTGCAGGCGATGGATCAGGCCGTAGGTGCGCTCCAGACGCCAGTCGGCGTCCGGTTTCTCCCACATCCCGTCGAACCAGATCCCGCCGATCTCGCCGTAGCCGGTGCACAGCTCCTTCAACTGGGAATCCATGCAGTCCAGATATGAATACCAGTTGCCGGACTCGGCCCGGCCGTGACTGAAACTGCTCCCGCGCGGCCAGTAGTCGGGATGATGCCAGTCGAGCTGGCTGTAGTAGATAAAAAGCTTGAGTCCGTAGCGGCGGCACGATTCGGCCAGCATGGCCAGAATGTCGCGGCCGTAGGGTGTGGCGTCCACGATATCGTAAGCAGTCTGTTTGCTGTCGAACATCGCAAACCCGTCGTGATGTTTGCTTGTGATCGTGATGTAACGCATACCGGCCTGGCTGGCGAGCAGGCACAATGAGTCGGGGTCAAAAGCCGTGGGGTTGAACCTCAGCGGAAGCTTCTCGTACTCTTCGGCCGGGATGTCGTCGTTGTGCATCACCCACTCGCCGCGCCCAAGCAGGCTGTAAACTCCCCAGTGGATGAACAACCCAAAGGCGGCGTCGCGGAACCACTCGCGCGCTTCGAGGTTTTCCCTCGACGGGATATAGGCCGCCTCCGCGGCCACGACGGAGGATTGGCCAACGGCAATACCGGCCAGTAGAAACAAAAGAAGAAACCTCTTGAGCATAATGCATCTCCTGTTATTTATTAGAGGTTTCGTTGCTGCACAACAGTGATTCCTTTGAATTATGCCTTGAATGTAATCGGTTCGTTACAGTCATTTCACTTCAGCGGCCTCTTGCGGTTCATGGTCCATAGGTTATGAACAGAGCGCCTTACGCTGTCCTTACTATCGCCAGTTGCGCACTGGCTCTCATCTCGGCAACTGTTCAAATCAGCGGGCATCCCACGCTGTGGGGGCTGCTGCCCTCCGAGCCGATAGCGATGTTGTGGGTAATTCCGGGCACACTGGCCTGTCTCGGGATCTTGCTGCTCGCGCTGTTCGGCAGGGAAAAAGTCCTGATCGAACATGAATACGAACTGCCCCGCTTCCTTGGAAAGCCGCTTTTCATCCTGGCCTGCCTGGGGCTGATGCTGGTTGCCTGGTACCTGAGGTCACACAACCATTTTATGGGCGATGGCTGGGCGTATCTGAAAATGGTCAAGCAAGACTTCTTCCTCAGAGAGCACGAACCCCTGGATTTCTTCCTGCACCAGCTCATTTTCCGCGGCCTGGCGGCGATTGGAATCCGCGATAGCGTTTATGCCTATTCCCTACCCCACCTGGCCCTGCTGCCTGTCTACTTGTTCGTGCTGTGGAAAATCTCCTGCTTGCTGGCCGTGCAAAGGTTATCCAGAATTTCTTTTTTTCTGTTCCTCTGTGCTACCGGCGCATTTCAGTTGTTTTTCGGTTACGTGGAAAGCTATACCCTGCTGAATCTGATGCTGGCGCTCTATTATTACGTTTCTCTGAAACATATCGGCCGCTCCCCGGACCGTATTCCCTGGCTTCCCGGCGCTATCCTCGCGCTGGCTATGGCTCTGCACCTGTCCGCCGCCGCACTTACGCCCATGCTGCTCAATCAATGCAAACCGGGAGAAACTCAGGGATACTTATATTACGATAGTCCATGGTAACTTCGAACCACAGCAATGGCGTGAGTTTATCCTGATCGCCCGGGACAGCGAACATCGTGTGCACGATATTCTGATTAAAGAGGTCTGCAAACAGCATCCCAAACTCGCCGCACAATTCCTGGAGCTAGCGCAAGCAAACCCCTGATTGAGTCGTCACGCACCTCCCCTGCCGACAGCTCACTCGAGCCCCTGCAGCTTCAGAATCCAGCCAATCACCCGCTCCCGCGTCTGTTCATACCGCTCCGGGGTCCACTGGCCGAACTCGCCGGCCATGGCGCGCTCATCGATATCGCAACCGGCCCTGACGTCGTTGAGAAACTGCGTGGCCCGGCTCGTCAGCTCCGAGTAGGAAGCGGCCCGCTCGCCGATCAATTTCTCCAACTGATATACGTAGCGCACGTCGTCAATCCCCTCCCGCAGGGCCTCCCACTGGGGGCTGGGCAGCGGCCTGCCCGGATGGGGATAGGCCAGGTTCCAGTCGCTGTAGGCGTGATCGAGGTCCTCGTAGGGATTCCCCCTGGAGTTCTCCGCCGTGTTGAACCCCCAGGAATTCATCCCGTCCAGGTCCTGCCGCCAGGTATAGTAACCGTAGAGATAGCGGCTGAAGCCCGGGTTGAAGCAATTGATTGCCCCGTTATGATACTCCCAGACTTTCCGTTCCGATTTCCTTTCATACTCGCCGGGGCCGAGTTTTTTCCTGTGCCGCGTGCTGTTATTCTCAATATCCAGCAGCTTGCCGCCGATATCCGTGCTGGCCATGGGCCGCGCGCCCTTTACCTTTTTCACGGACTTGAGCAGGTCCAGCGTGATTTTCTGGCGGGCGGCGACCCGCGGCTCGTCTATCGGCACAAAAATCACTTCCGGGCCATTCAGCTCACGGCTGAGCTTAAGGGCTTCTTTCACCAGCTTCAACGACCTGCCGGGATGAACTTTCGCATCGTAGAGCAGCACGCTGCCGGGATGCTGTTTTTTGGCCGCTTGGACATAATGCGCGTAATACCAGTATATCGGCCCCTTGAAACCTGTTTCCTTTGCTCCCCGGATCATGCCCTTGAAATGCTCCATGCGCGGAGTGCCGTCCTCGTTCCACTGGAAATAATAGGGACTGGAGACATCGACCGTAGTCAGCCCGTGGTCCCGGAAGTCCCTGAAAACATTAACGCCGTCCCGGTAAATCTTCTCCCGCTCGCTTGCCGTCCAATCCTTACTCTCCAACTCGAAAAACTCGTAGGTCATGAACATGCTATACTCGATCCCCGGAACCGGTTCCAGAGTGATCGGCAGGATCGTTACAGCAAGCGGGATCTCTGTCGCCGGCTCTCTGCGCGGCTCAATTCTGATCTTCGTATGGTAGGTGCCGGGGGCCACCGCGACACCGGCATGCAGGGTCAACCAGAAGCGGGTCGTGTAGCCGATCGGAACAGCGACCCTGTCCGTTCGATCCAGCAGCCGGGGAAGCTGGCGGTACTTTGCCCCGCTGCTGCGCACCTTCATCGTCTTCACGACATGGACAGTCACATTGCCGGCGGGGATAACGCCGCCGGGCCCGCGAAGGTCGCCCAGCGAGAGAGCCACCGCGCCCAGGTCTCTCAGCGGATAGAGCGACAAGGTAAGCGGCTCGAAATCGCCTCGCGCCATACGAACCGCCAGGGAATCGACAGTCTCGTCAGCGGCCGGAACAGTCCAGGGGTACACGTAACTGAGCCAGGAGCGCTTGAATACCACATATCCCCGGCTTACGTCATCGGCCCTAACTAGGTACGGTTCCTGCTCTGCGCGGATAACCTCCTCGCTAAAGCCCTCAGGGTCTGGAGGGCTGAACATCGTGTTGATATGCTCCCCCTCCTCACCCCAGACCTGTATTACTATTGAGTCCCGGCCAGGGCCTCCGTCCGCGGCGGCAAAGCTCAGCACAATCGGTACCGCCGGGGCCACCGACTTGTCGGTCCCGTTTCTGCGGCCGAAAATCCTGATGCCCATTCCCCGGGTGTTCAACTCTTCCGGTACGGAGATAGCAAGCGTATTCTCCCCGGCATTCAGGGTGGCTTTGCTTAACATCTCTGTGTCGGCAATATTCCAGACAACGACCCTCGGGGGGGTATCCTGACTGGGAGCGGGAAGCGTAAACTCTCCCAGTTCCACGCCGTTCAGGGCCAGGTTTACAATGGCCGGATAACTGTTGTCGCTGGCCATTCTGGCGGAGATTGTCAGTGAACGCGGCGTGAGTTGCCGCTCACTGACAAAGCTGTAGCTCAACTTACCGTAGCCCGCGCATTCCAGATGCGCATAAGGCTCGGTGAAATCCCAGAAATTGATGCCGCGCTTGAAATACGGCCGCAACTGTTTGCGAAGGAAAGTACCCGAGTAGCTGTCCAGAACGTTACCGCTTTTAGTGGTGATTCGGATATCGAGCCGGTAGTCGCTCTCCGGGATGTGAAAGGGAAGAGGAAAGCCGAGGTTCCCGGCGGCCTGGTCGAAAAGGTAAGTTGTATCGCTTGAGATTGTCCGGCCCTGGCAACTCAGCTTGCCAATGACCTTGCTTCCCTTCAGCTCGGAGAGCGCCACACTGGAGCGGAAAGCGAAAATCGCCCGCTTGCGCATCACCAGGCTGTCCAGTGACACGGCCCGGTCGCGAAGGTGATATGAAACAATGGCAATTTCCGCCCGTAAGTCCTGTGCGCCCAAACAGACCAGACTCAGCAGCAGCAGCACCCCAAAGCACAGTTTTCTGCACGGATGACAGACAAGTATTTTTAACGCTATCGACATTGATCAACCTCGCGTTAAGAGATGGACGACCACCGGGATCAGGCGAAGTAATATGCGATTAACGGTGTGATATAAACGAAACTTTCTTGCCGGTATGTATTGATACTCTAAAAGCCGACACCGCTGTTGCGCAACAATTATCTCCAGGTCGGCCGGTCGTATCTAGAATATCGGCATCCAAGAATAACGATTGATCCCACACAATAAAAAAACCGCATCTCGTTAATGGTTAACGAAATGCGGCGTTCTATCTGGTAGCGGAGGAGGGACTCGAACCCCCGACACGCGGATTATGATTCCCTTATTTATATTTTCACATAATTTCACAGAAAGCAATTTATCTCTTGTTTAACAAAGAGATACGCCTTATATTGATTCATAGAGAATCATTTTAAAACACTCATTTTCATCAAAAACGGTGGTACAGGAGTGGTACAAAATATCACTTGGGGCAAAAAATGAAGTGGCATAAAACGACTTTTCCCGGCGTCCGCTATCGAAAGCACCCAACGCGAAAACACGGGGTGAAATTTGATCAATATTTTGTACTGCACTACAAAGCGAGTGGAAAAAATCACTCCGAAGCTTTGGGTTGGGCCTCCGAGGGCATGAGCGCGAGGAAAGCCGCTGAGTATATGTCGAGACTGAAAGAGGGGCAACGAACCGGCCAGGGACCGCAAACACTTGCAGAACAGCGGGAGCAACTAAGGAATGTGCGGGAACAGGATAAGCAAGACAGTCTAACCTTTGGACGTTTTTTTGAAGAAACATATCTACCGCAAGCAAAAGCTGACAAAGCTCCCCAAACAACGCGGCGGGAGCGAGGTCTCTATGATAAGTGGATCGCCCCTGCCCTTTCCGACAAGCCACTGGCACGAATTTCCCCGCTCGAGTTGGAGAGGATCAAAAAAAATATGGGCAATGCCGGGCAATCCCCCCGCTCAATCAACTATGCGCTGGCGGTCGTTCGGCAGGCAATCAATCGAGCGAAAAGCTACGGCATATACCAAGGAGATAATCCGGCGCAGCACGTGCGAAAGCCGAGCGTGAACAATCAGCGGATGCGTTTCCTTACCCGCGACGAGGTGGAATCGCTTCTGTCCGAATTAAAAAATACCGGCAATGGGCAACTTCACGATATAACCCTGCTGGCAGCTTTTACCGGGATGCGAGCCGGTGAAATCTTCGCCCTTGAATGGCCGGACATTGATTATGACGGGCTATCGATTTTTGTAAGAAACCCCAAAAATCGGCAGGGCCGTATCGTTTTTATGACTGCGAGGGTGCGAGCTATGTTGGCACGGCGTTTTACGGCAGACAATGAGGGATATGTATTCAAAGACCGCAACGGCGGGATGATTGATCGTATATCTAATTCATTCATGAAAACCATCGACCGATTGAGATTAAACGCGCGAGCCAAAGACCGCCGGGACAAAGTTGTATTCGATACCTTGCGGCATACCTACGCTTCATGGCTTGTAGAAGCCGGGGTTGACCTGTACACGGTTAAAACGCTGATGGGGCATTCAACCCTTGCCATGACTGAACGATATGCGCACCTGAGCCAGAGTACACTGCGGCAAGCGGTGGAAAAGCTTGACCAGGCCGCAACTGCATCCGTGCCTGCAAAAGTGTTGGGCATCTCTTAGTGAAGCTTTGGTGGACAATGAACGCCAAAAACTTAAAATCGACTTAAGATCAAGGTCACAGTTTGAGAGATAACGGTTCATCCCCTTCATACCAACACCTACCATTTTAAGGATACTTAAGCCTGCAAATATTTTTACTTTTAACTTCCAGTGCAAAAGTCTATTGCTGGCATCGCGCTGGCCATTTTGTTGTTTGCTTTAAGCCGTTTAACACCAATTTGCAGAGAAGATGAACTATGGACTTTCAATATAAACTCAAATACGATGCTAACCGAGCTGAGATTGACTCTTCCTACCGGGAAAAGATAGACAATTTCCTTGAGGTACTTAATTTGGCCCTGTGGGAGGGCCGGACAATAGATTCAGTTGAAGATGAAGCAAGCCGAACTGGGATAACAATGGTAAAGCCGCCTTCACTAACGGCGATGTTGCTCATAATGCGTAATAACACATAATAATTTGTCATTTTAGTGAATTACCCCGCCTACAAGGCGGGGCATCTTAAAACAATTCCAGCTGCTCCGGAGTTCTCTCTTGTTCTTGGTGATATTTTAGATAATTCCGAATCACTTCCGCCGTTACGTTGTCTCCTACCGTGCGGACAAAATAG
>JAJRTS010000105.1 GCA_024278175.1 Gemmatimonadales bacterium
GAAGCGGCGATATCTTCTCCCAGTATGCTTCGCTTAATAACTTCACTCTTCGGGCCATTGGTTATCACCTCCGGCCCCAATAATTTACTCGCCAATGGGCAAAAGTCTAGAACAATATTCCAGTTATGAAACAGCTTCTAATAACTTCCCCCCCCCCTACATCTCCGTAACCCGCACCTGAAGCACCTGCATGGCCCCGGTGGCCACGGGCAGGCCGTATCACTTACCCCACCAGCACGGCCAGCTTCTTGAATATTTCCTCCATCACACTGCGCGGCAACCGGCCTATGCGCTCTGCATTTCTGGCCCGCCAGTCGAGGTTCTTTAGCTGATCCACCAGTACCACGCCGTGCACCCCGTCCTGCTCCGGCAGCATGACCTCAAAAGGATAACCTTTTTCCCGGCTTGTTACCGGGCAGAACAGCGCCAGCCCGGCATTGCCGTTATATAATTTTGGGGAAACCACAACCGCCGGACGCCGTCCCGCCTGCTCCGAACCGGCCTGGGGAGTGAAATTCAGCCAGACCAGTTCGCCCCTGTCCGGGACCCATCCCGCCGGGCTTACCACGCTTCATTACCGGCCGGCGGCCCGCTGTCAATCTCCGCGTGGCGGTTTTCCGGCGTGATTTGCCCCACCAGCTCCTTAAGGGAGTAATCCTTTCGTGCGGGACTGATCACCAGCTTCCGGCCCTGCACGGCCAGTTCCACCGCCGCGCCGTCCTCGAGTTGAAGTTGCTCGGCAATATCTTTCTTTAGCCTGATTCCCAAGCTGTTGCCCCATTTGCGTATCCTCGCCTGAAAAATCATCGCGCCTCCGGGATTTAAGAAACAGGCCTGAACAAAACAGCATGTATACACATTGTATAATTAATTACTTCTGTAAAGTCAAGCTCCTCCCCCCTACATTTCCTCCACCCTTACTTCCAGCACCTGCATGGCCCCAGTGGCCACGGGCAGGCCGTCGACAAGCTGCTGGCCGGAGTATATTTTGCCGTCTTGCCCCCCGATCTCGACTTCGTACAGCTTGTTGCGCCCCACGGTAAACCACTCCGGCCACTCGTTGAGCCGGGGGTAGTTGACACTCATGTTCCAGTGCTCGCGGTGGCGAGGGTAGTCGAAATGCACAACCCCGCTCCACGGCTGTGCGCTCTCCACAGCCAGCACCAGCGCATCGCCGTCCCGGGCCGCGCCCAGGGCCAGGTCATCCCGCCACGTGTCCAGCCAGCAGCCCTGGGACTTCATCAGCGCGTACATCATCGCCGTACGCACGTAGTTACCGTCGCCGTACCAGTCCTCGATTATCCCGCTCTCCTGCTGGCGCGCCAGAAAACGGACCACCGCCGTGTCCAGCACGGCCGCCGTGCGAGCGCTGGGCAGGCGGTTAAGCAGCACGATAGCGCTCTCGATAGCGTCGGAGTAGGCATTGCTGCCCCAGCTTCGGCCGCCGCCCTCGGGGTCGTCGAGGTAGGTGGGCTTATCGGTCACGGCAGCCAGGGCACGCTCGACCGCGGCCAGGTATTTCTTGTCCCCGGTGACCAGATAGGTGGTGTAGACCGCGTTGAACAGGTAACCCCAGCAGTGGGCGTGAAGCGTGTCGAGCGGGGCGCCGTCGAGCTTCACGCTCATCATCCAGACCCCGTCGGCGTTGAGTCCCACCTCCAGCAGGCGGTCAATCAGATCGGCCAGCGGCTGCACGTATTCCCCGGCCCGTGGATGTTCGCGCTCCACCAGGTAGAGCACCAGCTCGCTCAGCCCCCCGGCGATCTCGTTACCGTGGTCGTTGAAGTGGAATTCATCCCGTGCCGGCTTTCCCTTGCCGATATCCCATACATCGGCCGGCAGCCCCCCGCCGCCGGGGATTACCTGCTTGAAATAGAAGTCGGCAATCTTGAGCGCGTTCTCCACGTACCACGGGTCGTTGGTGCGCCAGGCCAGCCGGGAGAGCACCTGCAGGAACTCGCCGTTGACCTCGGTGCTCTGGCTGGGCACGCGGCCGAACTTGCCCGGGTAGGGCGACTGCTCGATGATGTCCTCGGCGATCCCGACCAGGCGGTCGTAGTAGGCGGGGTGGTTCAGATACTCCACAAGCGGCAGCAGACCGTCCTTGGCGTACTCGCAGGAACCGAAAATAACCCGGTCCATGTCGATTTTCTTGTGCTCGAACCCGCCCTTCTTCTTTACGTTGTCCGAGAGCCGCCCGACCCGCATACTGTGGCGGACCTCGTCGCGAAGGAGCTCCATCATCTCGCCCTTGAACCGCCGCGGTTCCAACCGGCTGGCGCAGAGCGCGAGAAACGGGTAGAGGTCGGCGGCGGAGTCCTTGATGTACCAGGAACTGTTTTTACCCGTGCGGGGCAGGAGTCCGGTTTTGGGGCTGCGGCGGGCCATCCAGGCATCGACCACTTTTTTGCTGCGCACCAGGGCCTCGTTGGCCTGGCTGCCGTTGGCGCGTGCGGTTTCAAGCGGTTTTCCGCAAGCATTAGCAGGGAACGAAATGCAAATACAACCTGACAATAAACAATGAATAAAAAGTTTATTGCTCTTGGTACTCAAAATAACCCCTTGTATCTAAATTTATATAATTCTGTGGCCTTAGGATAGTACTCAATCAATATTTCCCAAAGATAGTTCAATCGATTTTTTTGACTATAGTCAAAAATAATTTCGAACTCTGACAGGATAGCAAGACATAATAAAATACAATCCATCATCCCATCAGATCTAAACTTTTTTGCCATTTCCCTTCTATCTTCTTCTTCATCATGAAGAAACATTGCTCCCATATGTATAATACCTGGCTCTGTCAAATGAGCTGATTGAGAATACTCCTTGTAAAACCAATCAATCAAATAAGCTATGTAATCCCGCAAATCACCTGGCAAGCGATTGCCCTTAATCATTTTGCCCATTGTTGGCCACATTGCAATTTTTGACAGGTCACTCTCTTCATCACTTGTAATGCCAACACTACTTTTTACGCTCTTTAAATAATTGTCCATACCGCTAAGCCAATCTTTCCACTCATCTACATTCCCATATTTTCTTTCATACTTATCGTATTTTTCCTTCTTTTCCCTCCAACCAGCACGTCTATATTGCTTAAACTTACCATTAACATCATCTGAAAAGTAAACGATAGTTGCCAACTCTTCCAATAGCATACGTATCATTGGCATTGTAGAAACAGCATACTCTGGTTTTAGCCAATAAGGTGGATTTACATCTATACTTAAACATCTTATGGCCTTATAGGTGTTTTTAGCTATATGAGCAAAAAGCAGAAATATTTCTCTCGCATTATCATACTTAGAGGTGGCCGGGTTTGTTTAGACAGTTATTCTCAATTTATAAGTGGTGAGCTGCTCGTTATCATGCCACCACCAGTTCCATTGGTAGCGTAGCGATGTATACCTCATCCGGGGTCTTCCTGTCAAGCCCCTGGTGCC
>JAJRTS010000106.1 GCA_024278175.1 Gemmatimonadales bacterium
GAGCCACTCATGGTTTAACCGCTTCAGGAAGCTCCTGGTAAGATACGAGAAACTCACCGAAACCTATGTGGCATTGCTGCACATGGCCGCAGCTATTATCGCTTTCAGAAAAACTGGCGTTATTTACGGATAAGTTCTAAGCACCTGGAGACCTCGGATGACTTCCGGATCAAGCTGGAGGATATCCGCTCCGAGTTGGAATCGGAAAAAAACAAGCTCAACAGCGTCCGCACCGCTATCCGGGAAACCCTCCGGGACGTGCGCATCCGGTTGGCGGCCTCGAATATCGACAATGTGGAGGCCAACGTGATCGTGCAGAAAAAAATCAGTATCGGCGAAAACTGGAAAGTGCTCGATAATTTCCGCCGCCAGTACAATAAGGAACTCGCATCGTACAAGCTGATCGAAAACGAGGAGCGGCTCCACTCGAGCAAAACGCTGGCGAGTTGCGAAAAATGGGAAGCACAAAAAAAGGTGCTGCTGAGCCTTTATGACGAACTCAAAGTTGTAGCGGACGTATCCGACCCCCGTTCGATTCTGGCCGCAGCCGGGCACTAGGCCCGCTTGTGTCTATCCGCTCGGAAATCCTGCGCCTCCGGATTGCTCGCAAAAACAAAGCCCGGCCGGCAGCCGGGCTTCACTGACAACTCTTAATTGAGAAACAGGTACGGTTTCCATTTTTCGTGGGAGCGCGGATGGTAGAACCTGATAAACGAGTAAAACGCGGGCCGTCTCGGCCTGGAGAGCATTTTCATGCCCGCTTCTTCCGGCGTGCGGCTGCCCTTGCGATTATTGCAGGCCGTACAGGCGGCGACCAGGTTTTCCCAACTGTCCTCGCCTCCCCTCGAACGCGGGATAATGTGGTCGGCTGTAAGCTGGTCGGAACCACGGCCGCAGTACTGGCAGCGAAAGCGGTCGCGGCGGATGATGTTGCGGCGGTTGAGCACCACCGAGCGCTTGTCCGGGCGGATATAGATGTGCAATCTCACAACACTGGGTAGCTGGAACCTGCGGCTGACAGAACGGGCGAACGACTTGTCGTAGTACTCCACCACCTCGGCCTTACCCCCCAGCACCAGCACGAGCGCCCGCCGGGCGTGGCAGACATGCAACGGCTGGAAAGAACTGTTCAGGACAAGCACGTTGGTGTTTAGCAAGGCTACCATCTCAGGGTTCTCCGTTTATCCGCTTAACCGTTAAAAGCGTGTTGAAATATTCGGAAGTATGGGAATCATGGTTGTCAAGGGCCGTTTCTCGCTATTCCGGCCTGAAATGGCGTGCGCGATACAACTGCTTGCGATAACATAAGTAACAAGATCAGCAAAAGAAACGGCCGTGCCTTGCCCTTGACAACTTGCCCGCGCGAAATCTTTCATTCCAGGGCGTCGAGCGTATTATTTCAACACCCCGTTAAACGCGCCTGTAAATGCTACCATTGCTGCAATACGCTGGCAATCATGTCGTCGGCCAGCAACGTGACCACCCGTTCGGCCGCTTCCCGCTCGGACTCCTTGTCTGGCTCGTAGATGACCCATCTGCTGTAATTGCTGCTTTCCCAGAGAGTTTTACCCTCTATTCTGTCAGTGAACTCGACCCGCAGCACAATTGTCACCCGGCGGCCGGAAACGTCCGTGCCGCCGGCAACGCCGGCACCGCCAAACGTTTCGGCTTCCTCGTAGTAACGCACAACCGAGCCGGTAAGGGCGGCATCGGCCCCGGCCGCGTCTCCCAGGCGAAGATTGGCATCGCTCAGGAAGCGGTCGGTGAACTCGTCGGTGATCAACTGGGGAAGGTAAAACTCGGCCGTTTCGTTATCGAAAGATGGGATATAAACCGTACGGATATGCTCCGGCAGACGGCCGGAGGTGCTGTAGTGGCTGCAGGAGAGCAACATCACGGCACACAGATACGTTATTGCGTGAACGGGCCGCGTCCACGGGCTATGCCGCTGAATGTTCCGCCGGCCCCGGGGGGCGCCTTGATTACGGAACCGGTATTTGCAAGCTTGGTTACTGGCTTTGATCCTCGGCACTTGTGCAGGGTGGCTGTTCGTCAGGTTTTATCGGGGGCGCCTGAAATAAAACTCTCGGGCGCCCTCAAGTAAAATATTATGCCTGGTCGGTCGCTCAAGGGCAAGGCAAGGACGTTTTTTTTTACAGGTTATGCTATTCATTCTATTTCAAGCAGTCAGATCGCTGCTGCTTGCCTTTCGGCCGGCAGCAGCGGGGAACAGCCCTTGACACCCCCGGCACTCATCCTTTCGCTATTATCTAACACGCCTTTATTTGCTATAATGATAAAGCCGATTCGTCACGGGAGCAAGAGTTGAAACGCCTCGTCGGCCAACTCGGGGTTGACCTCCTCCTTGCCCACCAGCACGGTGATCTCCCGGTCCTCGTCGTA
This sequence comes from Gemmatimonadales bacterium, assembly GCA_024278175.1. Classification (GTDB taxonomy): domain Bacteria; phylum Gemmatimonadota; class Glassbacteria; order GWA2-58-10; family GWA2-58-10; genus JAJRTS01. The sequence continues at coordinate 2,404 of JAJRTS010000106.1, forward strand.
ATCGCGGTAAACCATCTTACGCGCCCTGGACATGGAATTGATAGTATGGAAATCACCGCGGGTCACCTCGTGGCGTTTCTTACCGTCGCGGTAGTACACGAAACTCAGTACCGCCCCCAGGCTGTCGGCGTACCGGAACTCGTAGACCGTGTCGCCCTCGCTCAGGCGCAACGTGCTGATTCCATCGGCGACGGCGGCTGTCTCCACGGTGCCCGGCCCCCGGAAACGCTCCAGCCAGAACGCGCCGGTAACAGCGCCCATGAACTGCGCATCGGTAAGCCCCTCGCTGCCGGCCAGCCTCGTAACCGGCAGCGGGTCATTGCGCGAGGCGCGGATCACCTTGTCGTCCTTGGGCAGCACCACCACTATCGAATCACCCCGGCTGAGCATCTGCATCCAGAGCGTGGTGAACGGCGGCCCGTAAATCGAGAGCTGCAGTGTGTCGGGGGAGCGGTAAGCCAGAGCGCCATCGCCGCTGAACGTGCGTCCCTTGTCCAGCAGGCGCACGCGGAAAATCTGCTTGTTGGTCCGCAGCCGGTCGGCCGCCAGCTCGATCTTACCGGCCACACTCACGGGGTCTACACGCACGCCGGGAAGTGTTTTCCGCATGCTCACCGAACAGGCGCTCAAGGCAACCACCAGCGCCAACAGGACAAACTTGCTTCCGCTCACGATTCGATCCATTATTTGCTTTTATCTCCAAATACGTGTAAATAATAATGAGATTGTGTTAAATAAGCCGGCAAAAGCCATTTTGAAGCAGCCTGAGTAAGCGTTACTTGCTCAGGCTGCGAAGCTGATAACATTTGACGATCCATTATGTCAGAGCCGAAACGGCTTGCGGGAGATGGGACAGCCGAACAAACGATAGATTTCATCCCTGGGGGTGTTGAAGTTTTTTTCAACGCCCCTTCTCCAGTTCTTCCAGTTTACGCTCCACCTCTTGATTACCGCTGTCGATCTCCAGGCTGCTGTTAAAAGCCTCGCGGGCGAGCTCGGCCTGGCCCAGCGCCAGGTAGATATCACCCAGGTGCTCGTAGACCTCGGAGTACTCCCGGTCCTCGCGCTGCTGTTTCTTGAGGTTTTCCAGCGAGTTACGGATATACTCCAGCGCGCTTTCCGCCCGGCCCAGCTTGAACAGAACCCAGCCCATGCTGTCCAGGTAATGCCCGTTTTCCGGGTCCTGCTCCAGCGCCTGCTTGATCAGCCTCAGGGCCTCGTCCAGGTTGCGGCCCAGATCGGCGTAGAAATAGCCGAGGTAATTAAGCGCGGGCGCGTAGCCGGGCGAGAGTCTCAGCACACGCCTGAGCCACTGTTCCGTCTGGCTTTCGTCGCCCAGCTCATGGCAGATATTAGCCAGGGCGTACATCAGTTCACGTCTGCCCTCGGCGTTGTTCTCGTCCACCCGCTCCAGGCCCAGGCGAAGAACCTCGCCTGCTTTTTCCGTATTCCCCATCAACATCAGCGAGTTGCTGCGGGCCAGGTAGGCCAGATAATAAGCCGGCGCCTTTTCATTGACCGCGGCAAACGCCCTGGCCGCCTCCCCATACTGCTCCCGGCGCATCTGGGTCAGGCCGAGCACGTACATGCCGTTCTCGCTGATCCGGTTTTGGCGTCGAAGTTTTTTAAGCACCTCGTGGGACTCGTCGTACCTGCCGCTGTAGAAATCCATCCAGCCAAGCTGCTCTGCGGCCCAGGCGCTGGTATCACCGCGGGCAATCGCGTCCTGAAGGATCCCCGCCACCACCTCGGGTCGCTCGGCCTTGAGCGATGTCTCGGCCAGGCGCTTGAAACTCTCGCGCAGGGCCTCCGGCTCCAACTCCAGAAAACGGGTGTAGCAATCCAGCGCCGCGGCCCAATCCTGCTCCTGCTCGGCCAGATGGCCCAGCATCTGATGGGCGCGCGCCATCGTCTCGTCCGCCTCGATAGAGCGTTCGAGGTAACTCCTGCCCTTTTCCCTTTCACCCTTCTTGAGATAGAGCGCCCCGAGTTGAAGAGCATCGCCGGGGAAAATGGGGTCCCGCGGGTCGATTATATCCTCATAGATCGGGATCATCTCCATATATTTACCGGTGCTGTAATAGAGCCGCAGCAGGCTGCGCCGCGCGAACCGGTCGGCCGGGTCGGCCGCGGCCAGCTTCCGGTTGATCTCGATCGCCCGCTCAAACCGGCCCACGGCCTCGTTGCCGATCGCCATCACGCGCAACATTGCCGGCTCACTGATCCCCCCACCCTCATCGCCCCGGCTGTCCAGTTCGTCAATAAACCCGGCCCAGGCCGCCGAATCGGAGATGGCTCCAGCCTCGCCGGCCGGCGGCGAATAACTCATGGCCTGGCGCGCCGTGATCAGTACCCTGGGCAGCATCTGCCCCGCCTCGGTCGGCCGGAGTTTGAGGTAATCGAGATAGTAGCCCAGAGCCTTGTCCCAGTTGCGATCATTCTCCTCGAGATTGCCCAGCAACTGGCAGGCGTCGGCCAGCGTACTGTCGACCCTTAAGGCTTGAGTCAGGTATTCCCGTGCCGGTTTGAGCCCGCCGATACGAAAGTAGAGTGCGCCGATATGGAACAGGTCGAGAGGATAGTTGCGGCTTTCGGGGTTGAGCAATGGCTTGTAGAGAACGATCAGTTCCTGAAAACGTTCCTCGTCCTTGAGCAGTTCCAGCATCCTGCGACGGTTCCACTCATCCTGGGGGTCCCGCTTGATTATTTTTTTATACCACCTGATCGCCTTGCCGTTATCACCCTTTTCCTCGTAGCTGTAGGCCAGCAGACTCAGGACCTCACTTTCCGGCAGTTCGATCTTTTCGGCGTCACGCTCCAGCAGGTCGATCACTTCGTCGTAACGCTCCAGCGAGAACAGCGCCTCGCCGTAGAGCGTACGGATCACCATGCTGTTTTTATCCAGCTTGCGGGCGCGCTCCAGCAACTGGAGCGCCTGTTCGTACTGCTCGCTTTCCAGCGCCTCGTACCCGGCCATCATCAGGCTGACAGCCTCCGAGTCAAACCGGTCCGCGCCGGCCGCTCGCGCCGGCCGGCTCCCGGCTGCAATCACGGCAAGCAGCAGCAGCAAAGCCTTTATTATTCGTCCAGGTTTCAAACCGTCAGTTCCCAAAGAACGAGAGTAAGTTTTTCCGCAAATAAGAAATATACGTCTCCGTGCGTGAAACTGTCAAGCACGGACAGAGTCTAAAATCAAATAATTCATGCAGTTGGTGGCCCCGCCGGGGCAATGGAAACCTTTGCTCCGCACCCTGTGTGCTTGTATATTAAACCTCTGCTTTCGCTGTCGGGTTTCAACCGCCGGCAAATTTATGGATTGATAGAAAAACCTGCAATGAAACGAATCAAAACAGCCGTGGTCGGCATCGGTCATCTGGGCAGCCACCACGCGCGGATATACAACGATCTTGAATCAGCAGAGCTTGTGGGCGTGCTGGACTCCGACAGCTCCAGGGCGGAGCGGTGCGCCGCCGAGCACGGCGTGCGGGCGTTTACCTCGCTCCGGGAGCTGGCCGGGCAGGTCGATGCGGTCAGCCTGGCCGTACCGACAAACGGCCATCATGAGTTGGCCTGCCGCCTGCTGGAAGCCGTAATCCACGTACTGGTGGAAAAACCGATCGCAGCGTTGCCGGCCGGCGCATCCGAGATGGTGGAACTGGCGGAAAAGAAGAAACTGGTGCTGGCGGTGGGCCACGTGGAAAGGTTCAATCCGGCCTTGGTCGCGGCGGCCGGGGAGATCGAAGGCGCCGCGTTTGTCGAGAGCGAACGCCTGGCCCCGTTTACCCCACGCGGCACAGAGGTGCCGGTGGTGCAGGACTTGATGATTCACGATATCGACATCGTGCTCAGTATCGTGCGCAGCGATGTGACCCACGTAAGCGCGGCGGGGCTGCCCGTGTTCACCGATCAGGTGGATATCGCCAACGCGCGCCTGGAGTTCGCCAACGGCGCGGTGGCCAATGTGAGCGCCAGCAGGGTCAGTATCAAAAAAGTGCGCAAGATGCGGTTTTTCAGTCCCAGCCGCTACGTGTCGGTGGACATGCTCAAGCTCAGCGGCTGGGCTTACGCCAAGAAACCCGGAGTGGAAATCTCGCTGGAGCGCAATCCGGCCAGCATTCCGGAAATGCGTAAGCTGGTGAAAGTGAGCAAGCTGCGTTGCGACAAAAAGCGCAATCCGCTGGCCGTGGAACTCGACGACTTTCTGGCCTGCGTGCGCGATGGCGGCAACCCCACGGTCAGCGGCAGCGACGGGCTCAGGGCGCTGGAAGTGGCCGAACGGATCATGCGGGCAATCGAACGGACCACGGCTGCCGGAGCAGCCGCCAACAGTTAATCGTCTAAGCTCGGCGGGAGATAGAGAGATGAGTCTGATGTCGAACTGGCGCGAGCGCAGGAATCTGTTCGCCCGCACCAACGGACGGCCGCTCTGGTTCCTGATCGCCGTACTGATCCTGGTGGTGGTATTTTTTTTCTATCTCGGCAGGCTGGAAGATAGCGTCCTCAAGTAGCAATCTCACCCGGTAGCGCGAGGCCGGATGGTTCCCCTTAGATTGTTTATCTCCGCCGGTGATCCCAGCGGAGAACGCCACGCTGCGCGCCTGATCCGCGCCCTGCGCCTGATTTCCGCCCAGCCGGTTGTAACCGGTATCGGCGGTGATGCCATGCGTGAGGAAGGCGCCGAACTGCTCTGCACCCAGGACCGCCTGGCAATCATGGGCCTGACCGAGGTGGTCAAACACCTGCCGTTCTTTTTCGGTCTGCTCCGGCGGATCAGGGAACATCTTGCCGCGCACCGTCCCGAGTTGATGGTGTTGATTGACTTTCCCGATTTCAACTTCCGGCTGGCTAAAATCGCCAAAGAGCTGGGCATCCCCGTCCTCTATTATATCAGCCCCCAAATCTGGGCCTGGCGCACGGGCCGCAAGCGCAAGCTTGCCAGGCTGGCAAGCCGTCTGGCCGTGGTTTTTCCGTTCGAGGTGGAGTTCTACCGCGAGGAAAATATCCCGGTGGAGTTCGTGGGGCATCCGCTTATCGCCGAGCTGGAAAACGTGACCTGCCGTGACGCTTTCCGCCAAACCCACGGTCTGGCCCCCGGCAGGCCGCTGGTGGGCCTGATGCCCGGCAGCCGGGTTCAGGAAATAGAACGTCACATGGAATTGTTCCTGGCCGCCGCCGGGCGCTTACGCGCCTGCCGCGGCGAACTCCAGTTCGCCGCGGCCATGCTGAAGCATACGGCGGCGGCCCTCTCGCCCGGGCACCGGGAGCTGATCGGGCGGCTGGGCGTAAAGCTGATCCACGGCGACTCGCTGGGTCTGATCGCGGCTTCGGACGTTTTGCTGACCAAGAGCGGGACCACCACGATGGAGGCTGCTCTGCTGGCCACGCCGATGGTGATTTCCTACCGCACCGGCGCGCTCAGTTACCTGATCGCCAGCAACCTGGTCAGGATCAAGCATATCGGCATGCCGAACCTGCTGGACGATCAGCCCGCGATCCCCGAGCTGATCCAGCGCGAGGTGACGGCCGGGCGAATAGCCGAGCTTGCTCTGGAGTTGCTGGCCAGCGACTCGCCTCTTCGCGGGCGGGTGGTGGAGCAGTGCCGGCGGGTGCGCGAATCGCTGACCACGGCCAAGCCGGCCAGCGTCCGGGTGGCGGAGATCGTCCTCGAGATGACGGGACGGAGAGTGTCGCGATGAGCCGGTTCGATTTCAAAGGGCTGCTCGCCAATCCCAGGTGGTGGCTGGTGGGAGTGCTGGGAAACTTTCTGCTGCGGGCATGGTACTCCACCGTGCGCTGCCGGGAAATCGGGGTGGAGAACCTGGAGGGCGAGCACGGCACCCGCCTGGGGGCGGCGGTGTTCGCGCTCTGGCACGGACGGTTGCTGGGCCACTGTTACAACAACCGCGACCGGGGGATCGGCGTGATGGTCAGCCAGCACCGGGACGGTAATTACACCCAGTGGATCGGCGGCCGGCTTGGATTTATCTCTGTCCGTGGCAGCAGCACCCGGGGAGGCGCGAGCGCGATGAAAGGGATGCTGCGCATGCTGGCCGGCGGCCATGACCTGGCTTTTACGGTCGATGGGCCGCGGGGACCCGTTTTTTCCATCAAGGACGGCGTGATTTACGCGGCGGGGCGCTCCGGCTGCCCGCTGATCCCGGCCTCGGTCGGCTACAGCCGTTACTGGCAGCTTAAGAGCTGGGACGGGTTCAGACTGCCCAAACCGTTCTGCACGATGGTGGTCGGCTACGGGCAGCCGCTGAAAGTACCGCGCAAACCGGACGAGCGGCAGATGGAGTACTTGCGCGGGGAACTTCGCCGCCGGATTCACCAGGTGGCCGCCGCCTGCGACCTGGCCGCCGGGAAAGTGGAGCGCCCGCGCGCTACCCTGCCCGCCCGAATGTTGACAGGATTTCTCACCCGCACCCGCGACCGCTGGTATCACTTGCCCCTGCTGGCCGTCCTGCTTCCGTTCGAGGGTGTTTACAGGCTGCTCTGGCGGGTCCGCCAGACACTCTACCGCCACGGGAAACTGCCCGTGAGCGCGCCGCCGGTCCCGGCGCTGTGCGTGGGAAGCCTCCATGCGGGAGGTTCGGGCAAAACACCGCTTGCTGTCCACCTGGCCGCCAGACTGGCCGCCGCCGGAGAGCGGGTAGCCGTACTGAGCAGGGGCTACCGTGGCCAGAGCAGCCGGCGCGAGCCGGTGGTGATTCCCCCCGGCAGCGTCCACGGCGAAAATATTCATCAGCTCGCGCACCGGGCCGGCGATGAGCCGGTGCTGATCGCCAGGCTGGTCCCGGCCGCCGCGGTGGTGGTCTGCGCCGAGCGCGCCGAGGCCGCACGCGCGGCGGTAAAGCAGTGCGGGGCTACGGTACTGGTGCTCGACGACGGGTTCGGCCACCGCGCTCTGGGCCGTAACCTGGACCTGCTGAGCTTCTCGGCCAAACAGCTTTTCTCCACACTCCATACTTTTCCCGCCGGGTATCTTCGCGAGCCGCCCGCCGCCGCCGAGCGCGCCGGAGCAATCGCCGTGGTGGGCCCGCTGCTGACCCGCTACGCCCCCCCGAACTCCTGCCCGCAACTGCCGTCCTGGGCCGCGGGCAAACCCCTGCTGCGTTTCCGGCGCGCGGTGCGGGGCGTGGCCACGCTGCAACAGTGGCGCTGGCCACAGAAGCAACAGGGGCAATTGCAGGCAATCAGAGCGGCGCTGGCCGGGCGGAAAGTACTGGCTTTCTGCGCTCTGGCCTCCCCCGGCTCGTTCCAGGAACTGCTGGCCTGGCAACAGCCCCAGCGGCTGGAACTGCTCTGCTGGCCCGACCATCACGCCTACAGCCCCCGGGAGCAACGCGAACTCCGCAGCCGGGCGGACCGTGACGGCGCGCTGCTGGTGACCACCGAGAAAGACGCGGTCAAGCTGGACCCCGCTCTTGTCGGTGACAATACGCTGGTGGTCCGCACAGCCCTTGAGGAACACGACCCGTCGCTGCTCGACCCGCTGCTGGAAAAGCTGACGGCCCCCGACGCGTGACCACGCTTGACAGCCGGGGCTCCCGGGCCGAGATTTAACAATATCAATCCATCAACATCTATCGCAACTCCATAAGGAACACTCCGATGTCCGAAAAACAGCCTGCAAACCAAACCAAACGGCTGCGGCGCAAGTATAAGACCGGCCCCACCAATATTTACCGCACGGATTTCCTGGTGGTCGGCAGCGGAATCGCCGGTCTCTCGTTCGCAATCAAGGCCTGCGAGCACGGCGATGTGATCGTGATCACCAAGAAGCAGAATTTCGAGAGCAACACCAACTACGCCCAGGGCGGAATCGCCTCGGTGCAGGACGGGAAGGAAGACAGTTTCGAGCTTCATATCAAGGACACCCTGGAGTGCGGCGCGGGACTCTGCGACCGCGAGGCCGTGGAGGTGCTGGTGCGCGAGGGTCCCGCCGGGGTAGCCGAGCTCAACAGTTGGGGCGTGCGGTTCACCCGCGACCGCGAGCACCCAGAGCGCCTGAGCCTGGGCCGCGAGGGCGGTCACAGCAGGCGGCGGATCGTGCGGGCCGATGACCTGACCGGCCGTGAGGTGGAGCGCGCCCTGCTGGCGGAACTCAAGAACCGCGAGAACGTGATTGTGATGGAAGACCATCTGGCGGTGGACCTGATAGTCCGGCCCGTACCCGCCGGGCACAAGCGCTGCGTGGGCGCGCTGGCCCTGGACAGGACGACCGGCAGCGTAAAAGCGTTCGTCTCGCGCGTGACCCTGCTGGCCGCCGGCGGCTGCGGACGGATCTACCAGCACACCACAAACCCTTCTATCGCCACCGGCGACGGGATAGCGATGGCCTGGCGGGCCGGAGCGCGAATCGCAAACATGGAATTCATCCAGTTCCACCCCACGGCCCTGTACGGCATGGACGAAACATCGTTCCTGATCTCCGAGGCCGTGCGCGGCGAGGGCGCGATGCTTCGCAAACTGGACGGCAGCACGTTCATGGAAAAATATCACACCATGGGCTGCCTGGCCCCGCGCGACGTGGTGGCCCGGGCCATCGACCGCGAGATGAAGCTCTCCGGCGACAAGCACGTCTGGCTCGACTGCTCGCCGATCCCCAGGGACCAGCTACGGGAGCGTTTCCCCAATATCACCGCCGAGTGCCTGAGCCGCGGAATCGACCTCACCACCGACCCGGTCCCCGTGGTGCCATCGGCCCACTACGTCTGCGGCGGAGTTGTGACCGACATAGACGGGCGCACGAATATCGAGGCCCTGCTGGCGGCCGGAGAGGTAACCTGCACGGGCGTGCACGGCGCCAACCGGCTGGCCTCCAACAGCCTGCTGGAAGCGGTCGTATTCGCCCGCCGCGCCCATCGCGCCGCCGTAAAGCTGATGGGTGAGGTCAGTCTGGAGGAAGTGGACCCCGCCTCGTTCGAGTACGGCAAGGTGAGCACCCACGATTATGACGGCGTGTTTATCTCGCACAACCGGGCCATGCTGCGCATGACCATGTGGGACTACGTGGGTATCGTGCGCAGTAACAACCGGCTGGCGGAAGCCCGCAAGTGGCTCAAACTCCTGTCGGCAGAGATCGAGCGGTTCTACACCAACTGCCCGCTCAACCCGGACCTGGTGGAGCAGCGCAACATGGCCCAGGTGGCCCGGCTCATTATCAAATGCGCCCAGATGCGCAAGGAAAGCCGCGGCCTGCATCAGAATGTAGACTACCCTCGAACCAAAAACCGCAGCTACCTCAAACCCACGGTGCTGGAGCTCAAGTCATGAAAAGTATGCTGCCGCTGACTGTTGTGCTGCTGGCTCTCGCCGGCTGCGGGGGGACGTTGTCCGACGCCGGCAGCACCGAGGTGCAATTCGACGGGGAGCGGGCGCTGCGGGCCGTGCAGGCCCAGCTCGATTTCGGTCCGCGAGTGCCCGGCAGCCGGGGTCACGCCGACTGCGCGCGCTGGATGATCGATTACCTGGGCCAATACGCCGACAGTGTGGCCGCCGACCGCTGGACCCACATCACGGCCTCCGGCGACAGCCTGCCGCTGGTCAATATTACGGCCTCGTTCAACCCCGGCCAGCGAAGACGCGTGCTGCTCTGCGCCCACTGGGATACCCGGCCGAGAGCCGAGCACGACCCCGACTCCTCGCGCCGCGCCAGCCCGATCCCGGGGGCCAACGACGGCGGCAGCGGCGTGGCGGTCCTGCTGGAGCTGGCCCGCGTGCTGGCGGCAAACCGGCCGCAAGTCGGGGTTGACCTGGTGCTGTTCGACGGGGAGGATTACGGGGATTTTACAGCCAGCACGGACGTGCTGCTCGGCTCGACCCGGTTCGCCCGGCAAAACAGCCGCTACCGCCCGCGGCTGGGGATTCTGCTGGACATGGTGGGCGATTCCACGGCGAGATTCCCCTACGAGGGCCACTCGTACAGCCGCTTCCGCGCCGATGTGGAACTGGTCTGGAACACGGCCCACGAGCTGGGCTACGGGCGGCATTTCCCGCGCCAGAGTGGGGGCTATGTGATCGACGACCACATTCCGCTGATCCAGGCCGGGATCCGCTGCATGGACATTATCCAGATGGGCCTGCCCTACTGGCACACCCACGGGGACGATATCGACAAGCTGTCGGCAGCCACCCTGGAGGCGGTGGGCCGCACGATGGCGGCGGTGGTGCGCAATATCGCAGAATAATGGAAACCGGGCAGACCAACTTTAACAGAGAGGTGCCGCATGAGGTCGATTTCACGCCGTGGCTTTCTCACCCGCGTCAGCGGGATGGCGCTGGTGCCGCTGATGGCCGAACAACCGCAGACGGTCCTGTATAACGGGAATATCATCACGATTGACAACTGTCAGCCACGGGCCCGGGCAGTGGCAGTGGCCGGGGGACGGTTTGTCGCTGTCGGCACGAACCGGAAAATCCGCGCCCTGGCCAATGCGCGCACCAAAGAAATCGATCTCGAGGGGCGAACTGTCGTGCCGGGTTTCATCGACGCCCACTCCCATCCCGCCTCCGCCGGGCGGCGGCATCTGACCCGCGTGGACTGCGACCTGCGCTCGATTGCGGAAATCCAGGAGGCTATCCGCGCGCGCGCCGCCCGCACTCCGGCCGGCGAGTGGGTGCTGGGGTTCAAATACGACGACACCAAGACCCGCGAAGGCCGGTTCCTGTCGCGGGACGATCTCGACGCCGCCGCTCCCGATCATCCGGTCTTTATCGTCCATCGGGGCGGGCATTCCCAGTACGTGAATTCCCTGGCCTACGGCAAAGCCGGAGTCACCGGGTCGACTCCGGACCCGGACGGCGGCCGGTTCGTGCGCGACCCGGACACGGGAAAGCTCAACGGCCGGATACTCGAGCGGGCCGAGGAAGCGTTTGCCGCTGTCATCCCCGAGGAGTACGACCGCAAGGATTATCAGGCGGGGGTCAAGCTGATCTCCGGGATGCTGGCGCGCGCCGGGATTACATCGGTGCACGACGCCTACAGCTCCACCGCCGACCTGCAGGCCTACCAGGACGCCCGCGAGGCCGGAGAGCTGCTGACCCGGCTCTATTGCCTGATGGACTCCGCTCAGATCGATGAGATGATCGAGGCCGGGGTGCGCACGGGTTTCGGCGATGAGTGGGTACGGATCGGCGCGATGAAGGCCACCTGCGACGGCTCGATCTCCGAGCGCACCGCCCGGCTGTCGGAGCCGTTTATCGGCAGCCCCGACGACTACGGGATCATTGTCACGCCGGAAGCGGAACTCTACGAGCTGGCCCGTAAAGCGCACGAAGCGGGCTGGCAGATCGGGATCCACGCCAACGGCGACGTGGCGATCGATATCACCCTGGGCATCTACGAGCGTCTCCAGCGGGAAATTCCGCGCCGCGACCCCCGGTTCCGGCTGGAGCACTGCACGGTGATCAACGATTCGCTCGTTAAGCGGATCGCCGCGCTGGGGGCGATCCCCACTCCGTTTTCGACTTACGTGTATTTCCACGGTGAAAAGATGCGGTTCTACGGCGAGAAGCGGCTGAACTCGATGTTCGCCGTGCGCAGTTTCCTGGACGCCGGGGTGATGGTGACCCAGGCCTCGGACTACCCCCCGGGGCCGTTCGAGCCGATGATGGCGCTCCAGTCCAGCGTGACCCGCACGGACATGAACGGCAAGCTGTGGGGACCGGACCAGCGGGTGAGCGTGGAGGAGGCGATCCGGGTGGGCACGCTTCACGGCGCGTATGCCTCGTACGAGGAGAACCTTAAGGGGTCGATAGAGCCCGGCAAGCTGGCGGACCTGGTGGTGCTGGGCGCCGACCCGACAGCGGTTGACCCGTTCACGATTATCGAGATCCCGGTCGAGCGCACGATGGTCGGCGGGCGGTGGGTGTGGGAGGCGTAGGCCGCGGCGGGGGTGGCGACAGGATTATAGCCGGGACGCTGGAGGCGGTGGGAAGGACTGGGGTGGCGGTGGTGGGAGAAGTGAGGGGGGGGGGAGGAGAACATGAAATGCTTTGCAATAAGGATATTATATCATTATCATTCATTTTATTACACAATAGCAAAAGGAAAACGATGAATACTATTTTTGAAAATGAACCGCCAGAAATTAATCGTGTAGAACTCAATTTGGATGAATTGAAAAATTCTAAACATGAAGGTACCTTTAATAATATAGGAGTAGAACTATTAAAGGAAGCTGGATCTTATACCTGCGTTGTTGCTTCAATCCTACCCGTAGACAAGAGAGCCTGGAGTCGAGACGAAGCTATTCTTGGCGGATTATTAGTAAGATTGTATAAGTTGTTATCAGCGTTACTTGATCAAACTTGCCAACACCGAAGAGATACGACGGCAGTAATTGGACGCCTTGCATTTGAGTGTGTTATCAATATTCAATTTCTAATCAAGAACGCTGATCCAGAAATGTTTGAGGCATTTATTCTTTATTCTTTAAAACATGAACGGCGATTACGAGTTACCATAACAGAAAATATAGAGAAGCGAGGAGGACAGGTACTGCCTATTGAGAAAAGAATGTTGGCTTCCATCGAGAGTTCCATCAAAGATTCTGGCGTAAACATTGAAGATATCAAACAAGAAAAATGGAAAAATTGGTCTGACTCAAATTTATACATTCGTGCAAATGACGTTGGATTGGGTAAGGCCTACTTGGGAATGATTAGCGGTCCATCACAGTCAGTACACGGAAACTGGCGAGATTTACAGTTTTATCATTTGGAAGAAGTGGAAAATGGCTATAAACCTAATCTGGAATGGAGTATGCCACGCCCGCAGTTGCTCTTTGCCATAGGAACTATTACCGTGGATACTCTAATAAAATACTTGGATTACTTGATTGATAATGGACAAAAACAACTGTGCGATAAGCTTCTCGACCTTAGAGAAAGGATTGTTTTAGCTGATCGAGAGCATGAACGATATCTTTCTTCAAGACAAAACTCCTAAATTTGATACCTATCAATAACAAAAAATGCAATCTGCTAATCTCTTATTTGTGTTATGACAACATTCTTTATGCCATGGTGCTTTAACCTTAGTAATAATTTGGGAGTACAGAAACTTGCTTAAACAAATTAAGTTAACACAAATTGAGCAAAATCTTTGGAAACAAATTGAGTTTAAGCAATCATCTATTGGAATCAATCATGAAGCTATCAAAGCCTTACTCAAGCATTCATTTGAATTGTCAAAAAGCCTTATCCAGCGTGGTGCAATTCCAGATATACGATTGCGATATTTCAGTGATCCAGAATTGAACATTGGGTATAAACGTTCTAGAAAAGATATTTTCGAAAAAAATGGCACAAAAGACGAAGACATACTGCGCCATCCCCACTTTCTCCAGTATCTTCGCTACTTTGTATTAGGACCTGATTTACCTCCCAAAACAATATCTGCATTCTCTAAGGCTGTTAGTGATTCTGAGCCAGTGACATCTGGCGACACAGCTTTTTTCTGTAACTTAGCAAAGCAAGAGGTTAGGTCTCATGGGCTTAAACGAAAAACCGCAGCTGAGGAGTTTTTTAAGTTAGCTCTTGAATTTGACCTCGATGTTTACTCCGCGCGTATGATTCGGGACACCATTATGAGGTTAAAAATTGACTGAATAGGCTTCTATCACAGTATGGAACAGCATGTAGTTAATAATTGTCAGTTCGCAATTTTGCACTACTGGCAGGTTTTTAAATTA
>JAJRTS010000107.1 GCA_024278175.1 Gemmatimonadales bacterium
TAACCTTTTCCCAAAAAGCATCGGACACTTCCCAAGAGTGAATTATTGCCATAGCACCTCCAAGGTATAATTTTCAATACCTGAAGCAATATGACAAAATTATTTCAAAAAGTAAAGCTTATTTACGGATAAGTTCTAAATTGTTATGAGGAAGTTTTTTATATCACTCATTTTTGTATATCAAAAGAAAATTCAGGCCTGTTAATTGTAACTACATGATTTGAAAAAGATATGCCCCTTGATAAAAAGTTTTGGAAAAAGAGAGGGGGAGTGACAATTCTTTCAATTTTTTGATTAAAGCAAAGGTCTCAAAAAATTTTGGAGGTTGATATGTCTGTGCCGGGTGAATTGAATCCTCCCGTCAGAGTCCTGATGGGCCCGGGGCCCAGCGAGGCGCACCCCAGGATACTGCGAGCCATGGCTACTCCGCTGCTCGGCCACCTGGACCCCTGTTTCCTGGATATTATGGATGAGGTCAGGGAGATGCTGAGGCAGGTTTTCCGCACCGGCAACGAGCTGACGATCCCGATATCCGCCACCGGCAGCGCGGGGATGGAAGCCGCTCTGGCTAACTTGCTGGAGCCGGGAGACGAAGCCCTGGTTTGCGTCAACGGAGTTTTCGGCAACCGGATGTGCGATATTGTGGGCCGCTGCGGAGCCGGGCTGGTCCGGGTGGATGCTCCCTGGGGCAGCCCGATTGATCCTGAGGATGTGCGAGAGGCGCTGACGGGCTGCCGGCCGAAACTGGTGGCCATCGTCCATGCCGAAACTTCCACCGGAGTGCTCCAGCCGCTGGAAGAGATCAGCCGGCTGGCCCACCAGGCCGGGGCCCTGTTCCTGGTCGACACGGTCACCTCGCTGGGTGGCGCCGACGTGCGGGTGGACGAGTGGGAGATAGATGCGGTTTACAGCGGGACCCAGAAGTGCCTGGGCGCCCCGCCGGGGCTCTCGCCGGTATCGTTTAGCAGCCGGGCGCTCGAGGCGATGGACAGCAGGAAAAGCAAGGTCCAGAGCTGGTACCTGGATTTGAGCCTGGTCAGGAAATACTGGGGTGAGCAACGGGTGTACCATCACACGGCGCCCATTTCCTCGATCTACGCACTGCGCGAAAGCCTGAGGATTGTGCTGGAAGAGGGCCTGGAGGCCCGTTTTGCCAGGCACAAAGCCAATAGCGAGTTGCTGCGCGCCGGACTGGAAAAACTGGGTTTCGAGTATCTGGTGGCCCCAGAATATCGGCTGCCCATGCTGAACACGGTTATAATCCCGGCCGGGCTGGAGGACGCTCCCACCAGGCGCAAGCTGCTGGAGCGCTACAATATCGAGATCGGCGCCGGGCTGGGTGAATTGGCCGGCAAGGTCTGGCGCATCGGACTGATGGGCTACAGCTCATCGGAGAACAACGTCAATCTGCTGCTCTCGGCAATCGGCAAGCTGATGAACGGCTAGTAGCATTTCGCACCGGTCTGTCGGCCGGAGTACTGAATGAACTACCCCGCGGCAGAGCCGCGAGGTATCTGAAAAATCCCCCTTTTCGAGGAGGGGGGAGAACAACCCCCGCCCGCTTCCAGCGTGCACCCCCTTTACTAAGGGGACTTGCTCCCCCCCTTTGCTAAAGGGGGGCCAGGGGGGATGTTAGCTGCTCGTCTTGTCACTGCAACAGCTTACCCCGCAGCAGAGCTGCGAGGAATTCTTTTCGATTAAAAAAACCGGGTTCGTTACGATGATTATGGGTAACCAGACCCGCCGAGGAGTTAACAGATGACCGACCCAGGCAAATTACGCTCACTGGAACAGGCCCTGGCCTGCCGCCTGCGCGGAGAAGTTCTTTTCGATCAAGTCACCCGGGGCATCTATGCCACCGATGCAAGCAACTACATGATGACGCCCCTAGCTGTGGTGCTGCCTGTGGACGAAGAGGATGTGATCGCGGTGGCAGAGATTGCCGCCGAGCTGGGAGTGAGCGTTTTGCCGCGCGGAGGGGGGACCAGCCTGGCCGGCCAGGCGGTGGGAGAATCGCTGGTCATCGATTTCACCAAGTACATGAACCGGATTATCGAAGTAAACCAGCAGGAGCGCTGGGCCAGGGTTCAGCCCGGAGTGGTCCGCGACAATCTGAACGCAGAGCTGGCAGGCCTCGGCCTGCATTTTGCCCCGGATCCAGCCACCACCAGCCGGGCCACTGTGGGAGGGATGATCGGCAACAACTCCTCTGGCACCAAAAGTATAATCTACGGCAAGACGGTGGACCACACCCTGGAGACCAGAGTGGTCCTGGCCGGCGGCCAGGTGCTGGAACTGGCCGGTCTGTCCGCCGGGGAATATGCCGCCCGCAGCGCCGGAACCGGCCGCGAGGGGGCGATCTTGCACGGATTCAAGCAGATTGTGGACGGTAGCCGGGAGGAGATCCTGCGCACTTTTCCCAAGGTGATGCGCCGGGTGGGAGGCTACAACCTGGACGAATTTACCGGAGACGGGCACTGGAACCTGGCCAAGCTGATCGTGGGCAGCGAAGGGACCCTGGCCACCCTGACCGAGGCCAAAATCAACCTGGAACCCCTGCCCAAACACGCCGTACTCTGCGTGGTCCATTTCAGCGACTTGCTTGAGGCGATCCGGGGGGTCGAGCCGATTCTGGCCCACGGGCCCTCGGCTGTGGAGATCCTGGACCGCACGGTGATGACCCTGGCCCGGGAAAACCGCTCGACGGCATCGTTGTGCGACTTTCTCCAGGGCGATCCGGAGGCGGTGCTGATTGTGGAATTCTTTGGGGACACTCTGGAGGAAGCTGTCGGCAGGGCCGCAAAACTGCAAAGCGAACTGCGCACTCAGCAGGTGGGCTACGCCTGCCCGCTGCTGAGTGACCGGGAGTCGATGGCCAGGGTCTGGACGGTGAGAAAAAAGGGCCTGGGGTTGCTGCTGGGCATGAAAGGGGAGCGTAAACCAATCCCCTTTATCGAGGATGCCTGCGTGCCGACCGCCCGGCTGGCTGAATATGTGGACCAGGTGATGGATATCTGCCGGGAACAGGAAACCCGGCTGGTAATATACGCCCATGCCAGCGTGGGAGTTATCCATCTTCGCCCGGTGCTTGATCTGGCCCGGAGCACGGATATCGAGAGGATGAAAGCGATCGCCGAGGGGGCGTTCGAACTGGTGAAGCGCTACGGAGGATCCTGGAGCAGTGAGCACGGGGACGGGCTGTCCCGCAGTCCGTTTCTGGAAAGGTTTTACGGCCCCCGGATTTACCGCGCTTTCACCGAGGTCAAAAGGCTTTTCGACCCGGCCGGGCTGATGAATCCGGGCAAGATTATCGCTGCTGTGCCGATGGACGAGAACCTGCGCTACGGGACCGGGTACCAGCGGCCCGGGCTGGCATCGGAATTCAGCTTCAGGGACTTCGGCGGTTTTACCGCAGCGGTGGAAATGTGCAGCGGAGTTGGCGAGTGCCGCAAGACCCTGACCGGTACCATGTGCCCAAGCTACATGGCCACCCGCGACGAGGAACACTCCACCCGGGGCAGGGCCAATGCCTTGCGTCTGGCCATGACCGGCGGATTCGGCCCGGACGGGCTGACCAGCAAGCGGCTTTACGAGACTCTGGACCTGTGCCTCAGTTGCAAAGCCTGCAAATCAGAGTGTCCGAGCAATGTGGACATGGCCAGGCTGAAAAGCGAGTCCCTGCACAGGTACCACCTGCAGCACGGCAGTACGGTGCGCGACAAGGCCGTGGCCTCATCTCTGGCCCTGTCGCGGTTTCTTTCGGGATGGAAAGCTCCACTGGCCAATTCACTGCTGAAGTCCAGCCTGTTCCGGACATTGCTGGAAAAGACGGCCGGGTTTGACCGGCGCAGAGTGCTGCCCCTGTACGCCAGCGAAACTTTTCAGCGCTGGTTCGCTGTGCGGCAGGCTAACGTTTCGGCAAAAAGAGTGGTGCTTTTCGACGACTGCTACATAAACTATAATGAACCTCAAGTGGGCTCCTCGGCAGTGGAGTTGCTGGAATCGTGCGGCTACCAGGTGCTGCCTGCCCGGGCGGGCTGTTGCCAGCGCCCCAGAATCTCACATGGCTATCTTGACCAGGCCCGCCGCGATGGAGAAAAAACCCTGCGCCGGCTGGACGAATTTATCCGCCAGGGACTGCAGGTGGTGGTTTGTGAGCCCAGTTGCGCATCCGCGCTTACCGACGACCTTCCAGACCTGATCGACGATCCTGGCCTGGCAGGCAGGGTCAGAGAAAACGTGATGATGATCGACGTTTTCCTGCAAAACGAGATCGATCACGGCAGGCTGGATATCCGGTTCACCGCTCGGGTGGAGAAGGTTTCACTCCACGGACACTGCCATCAGAAAGCTCTTTACGGTTCCACGGCAATGATGAAGATCCTGGGCCGGGTGTCCGGCCTGGCTGTCTCTGAAATTGATTCGGGCTGCTGCGGCATGGCCGGTTCGTTCGGCTATGAAAAGGAGCACTACGAGCTTTCTCTAAAAATAGGCGATAACCGGTTGTTTCCGGCCGTAAGAAAGCTGGGCGAAGACACGGCGCTGGTGGCTTGCGGTTTCAGTTGCAGGCATCAGATCGAGCACGCTACCGGCGTAAAACCCCTGCACTGGGTGGAAACGATTCGTGGCAGAGGGGCGTTGAAATAAAACGCTCAACGCCCTCGAATGAAATATTTTGCTTGGTTTGCTGTCAAGGGCAAGGCAAGCCGTTCCTTTAAACAATGCCGCTAGTTATGCTATTCCAAGTAGTTACATTACTCTTGTCTTCGGCTGGTTTAATCTGGAACGGTCCTTGACAACTCCAATGCCCATACTTTCGTGTTTTTTCGGGCACGGTCCAAGGCTGATTGTCCGAAGCGGGTACGATACTCAGCCGGCGACAAAGGGAATGGTCTGCGGCCCCTCGGGCAGCACGCAGACCGAAGCTCCGGGGCCGATCTTCGCTACCAGTTTTTTTACCGTGGAATCGATGCTGCGGCAGGGTTTGAGATGGGCTCTGCTAATCTGGTCATCAGTCAGGTTCCGGCTGTAAAAGTACACTTCCGCCTTGCTACAGACAAGGGCCAGCAACTGGGCCTCCCACATGTCCTGCACGTGGAAGCCTGGAGCCCGGAGAGTCTCGAGCAAAGAACCGATATCCCTGGCCTGGTGCAGCAGGCGGGCGAATTCGCCATGGTCGGGGATACCGTCCCAGCAATCGGCGGCCACGATAATACTGCCTCCCGGCTTGACAATGTTGGCCGCCGCGCTCATTCCCTTGACCGCCTGATAAAGGTTCAGGTCCAGCGGGTAACCCGAATTGCTGCTGATTACGATATCGAATGGTTGACTGACAGGGACCATCGCCCGCTCCCGGACAAAAGCGCAGCCGGTTTCGTGAGCTTTTTTATAATCTCCGGCAAACACCCCGGTAATCTGCTTGTTCCGGTTCAGCGCCACGTTTACCAGAAATGCCGGCGGAGCAAGGGAGACGGCCTGGCGCACGTCCTCCCAAACCGGATTGCCCTCGGTTACGCCCCAGGTGGCCAGCGGGCTGTCGAGGTTTTTCACGCTGTGGTTTCTGCAGATGGTATCCAGGGAGGCAAGGCCCGGCATGCATGCCTTGCCTCCCCCTGAAAATCCTGCAAAGAAGTGGGGCTCGATAAATCCGGTAAGAATTTTCACTGTGCAGTCAAGGTACTCCCGGTGCAAAAAAATCTCGTTCCCGGCCGCTGTCGCTCCGGCCGGGACGTGAGAGTCCCGGTTATTGGCATCGTTCTGAATTATTTTGTAATTGGCGGCAATCTCCTCTCCCAGCATTTCCTTTAGCTCGGATACGGTATTGGACCGATGAGTTCCTGTGGCGTTAAAGAGCATTATCCGATCGCGGGAGAGCGGGCCTAGCTCGTCGAGGATAGCGGAAATAAGCAAGCGGTTCGGCGCCGGCCGGGTGACATCGCTGAATACTATGCCGATCGTGTCTTCGGGCCCGATCAACGAATTCAACGGTGGGCAACCGATCGGCTGACGCAGGGCCGCCCGGAGCGCCCCGGCCTGGTCGGGCAGGCCCTCGATATACTCCGGTTCCAGCACCCTGGCCCGCAAATCGTCCGGCAGACCGATCTCCAACCCCTCTTTCCCGTAGGTCAGTCTTATCTGCATATCCCGGTTTCCTCTTAAGTACCAGTCACCTGAAAGTCTCCCCCGATGCGGGACCTTGTGATCTGCCTATAGTCACGGTACCAATAAATTCAGAGAATTTCAAGTCTGGCCTACGGCTGGAATGACCTGCCCCCAGGGCTTATACCACCTTCAGAGTTAGTCAACCAACCCTGCAAAAACACGAAGGCCGTAACTCGTTGAGAGCTACGGCCTTATCTGTATATGGCGGAGAGGCAGGGATTCGAACCCTGGGACGGCGTGAACCATCACCGGTTTTCGAGACCGGCTCCTTCAACCACTCGGACACCTCTCCGCTGGTTTATACCCGCAAGATTATTTTGTATGAAGGAACAGAAAGCTAACAAACTTGTTCCCCGCAGGCAAGAGCCATCCACGCAATATCCAAAAAAATGAAACCCGATTTCTCATCGGTGCGTCCTACCTGGCAGCAGTGCTGAAACGGCACCATTCAAACCAACCAACGAGGTAAACGATGAGCATCCTGACCGGCATCCTGACAGTAGTGCTGCTCTTTTGCAACCTGGGCGTTGAAAGTCTGTTGGCCGACACTCTGGAACGCACGTTTCCCGCGGCTGCGGCTGTGGAAGTGGTGGCCGACGACGCGTCGATCGTGCTTATCGGCGGCGAGACAGGCCTGATTGAGCTGAAAGTGGAGAGCAATAAAGATATTGAGGAATACTACGAGATTTTCTCCGGATTGGACAACGGCGTACTCCTGATCAATGTCGAGCGCAAAAATAAGGGATTCAGGTTGTTCAGGATATTCAGGCTGTTCAGCGGCCCCTCCCCCTCGATCAGCCTCAGCCTGGCTGTCCCCTTCCAGACCGCCTGCCGGCTGCGTACCTCAGTCGGCTCCATCAATTGCAGCAACGTGCGGGGCGAGGTTACTCTTAAGACCGGCGCGGGCAGGATTACGGTGGACGGGCATTCCGGCAGCCTGGGCGCTAAGACCGGCGCAGGCAAGATAAAGCTGAGCGGATGCAGCGGCGCGATGGTGCTTAAAACCAGCGCGGGCAGGATTACGGTGGACGGACATTCCGGTAGCCTGGACGCTAAAACCAGCGCCGGTTCGATCAAGGTTGAGTTGGTATCCTCGCCCATAGCGGACTGCCGCCTGCAAACATCGAGCGGAGGAATAACGTTGTCCCTGCCAGCGGGCAGCAATGCCGACCTTTACGCAAAAGCATCCAGTGGGGGTGTAAGCACCGACATTCCGGTAACCGTTTTAGGCAAACAAACGCGCGGCAAGCTGGCAGGCAAAATCGGTTACGGCGGTCCGAGCATCACGCTAAAAACCAGCAGCGGCAGAATCAGAATCAGGAAAAACGAGTTCTAAAGGGGCGTTGAAATAAAGACATTCAACGCCCTCGAATGAAATATTTCGCTCGGGCAAGTTGTCAAGGGCAAGACAAGCCGTTCCTTTTACAAATACTGCTGTTCGTGTTATACCAGGCAATTACACTGCTCCCGCCGGTTTTCGGCCAGCAATGGCGAGGAACGGCCCTTGACAACCCGCTTCTCATACTTCCGTTATTTTTCAACGCGCGTCTTAAAAAGTGTTGGAAAATACCTTCCGTGGCATTTTTCGCCGCAGCGGCTCAGCGGGCATGGCTACAGTATCGCTCCAGGGGGGGGCGATTGTCTTGTTCAACGCAAGTTTCCCTTGCTGTCGGTAACCGGGTTGGCGTAGCAGTACAGGCAGTCGCAACGGCACGGTTGACCGGCGTAGCCGCCGATATCGACACTCTCGTTACAGAGACACCCGGCGCCGGAGCGCTGTCCGCGGTCACGGCGGCCACTGAGCTGAACTCCGAAAAGCCGCTCGATCAGCGCATGATCTATACAGCCGGCCGCCTCGATATTGCCGATCCCCGCCGCGGCGATCTCAGGCTCGCAGCAGGTCAGTATTTTTACTCCGTAGCCCTCGGCAGTGGAAGCCATCCGCGACGCCACTGCCAGCATCCGCGCACTGTCCGGGTACTCGAACGAAAAATCGGGCACAGCGCGCTGCCTGCGCTCGATCTTGCGGTAGGGGTCCATGAACGAGATCGTGCATGAGCCGACCCCCAGCCCGGCGGCGAATTCAAGCAGGCGGCTGAAATCGTGAAGGTTGTCGTACAGATGGCCGTCACGGTGGTAAAACACCACCGGGTCGAATCGCCAGCGCACGGCCTGTGGAGTGAACAACCGCGCCAGAGCCGCCATTTGCTCCATCCTCTCTTCCAGCGGCGGGACTCCCGGCTCCAGCAGGGGATCGTAACTGTTGAGCGTAAAATTGAACACGCAGTTCCAGCCGGACAACCGGTCGAGCCGGCGCAGCAGCGGCCCGTAGTCCTTACTCCAGAAAACCAGCGCGGCCACACTCTGCCGGCTGAGTTGAACATTGCGGACCCGGCCGTTGTAAGGGTTTGTCAGCGTGAACATCCCCTCGTCCAGGCGGGTAAAAAACCAGTCGAGATAGAACGCGGGGATGTCGGTGCGGCGGCTGGCGCTGATCACTGTTTTCATCGTGGTAAAATCCGTGGGCGCCGGTTGCGACCGGCGTTGGTTCTTGTATAACGCTGAACGTGGGTATAGATTGATTATCGGAATCGCGGCCGACCGGGCTAGCGCCGCACCCGGATTGTCGAACCGCGATTGGCCTGGACCGGGCGCCGGTAGCGACCGTAGGAAACTATCTTCTGGCGGCTGGAGTAGCGGCTGGCGTAACCGTAGCTCCTTTGCGATGTACTTAGCGAGGATGTCAGCCTGGAACGGATAGTCGCCCCGCGGTTGGCCGATTTGCTGGCGAATATGCTGTAGCGGCTTGCGGATGATCCCCGGTAAGTGCGGCCCGCCGCGCCCTTGAAGCGGAAACTGCGACGGTCCGCGTTGTATTTCGGCCAGGCGTACGAACTGCCCCAGCGGCTTCCGGCCGATTGCAGCGACGGTTGCGATGCGGCCGTGGCGGAGACTGGCGGCGTCAACAGCACTGCCGCGCCGCAGATTGCAACCGAAACCATTAATTTCAGCACGCGTCCGGTCATGAGCTCCTCCTTACTTAACATAGCCCGGCCCCCGGTTTTGTCAAGCGCGCGGGTGTTGCTGGCGCTTTGCCTGGCAGCCGTTTTCGCTCCGGGCGTGCGCGCCGAAGAACCCGCCGACAGCGTGAAGCCGCAAAGCCGGGAACAGCTCAGGCAAATGCTGCCTGAGGGTTTCATGGACTCCACGGTCTCGATTATCGCCGACCGGGGCCGTGCGCGGAAAAAATCCCCCTCCGGCGCGCTGCTGCGCAGCCTGGCCCTTCCCGGCTGGGGCCAGTTCTACACCGGGCACCCGGTGCGCGGAACGATTACCGCTATTGTCGAAACCGCTTTCATCGCCGGGATGGTGTTGAAATTTCGCGACCGGGCGAACCTGCGGCGCAAGCTCTCGCGGCTGGAAGCCGTTAACGGCCCGGAATGGCCCGTTGACGACCCCGAAAGGATGGGGCTCAACTCCCGGATCAAAAACGCTCAGCACAGCGGGGGCAACTACCTGGCCTACGGGGCCACGGTCCTGCTGATGGGAATGCTCGACTCCTACGTGTCGGCCCACCTCTACGATTTCGACCGTCACTTTGCCGTGTCCGGCACTGGGCGCACGCGGCTTGCTCTGCAAATTGAGTTTTAAGCCCCTGGACAACAAAAAAACCCGTAACGCTGCGGTTCGTCTATACGCAAGGGGAGTAAAATCCCTGAACCAAATCAGCGTACGGACAGAAACGGCCACCGAAAATTCCCTTAGCAAAAGGGAGCCCCGCAGAAAGCAGGCGAGGGTTGTCCTGCCCCCCCCCCCCTCATTCCCGCATGGCGCAAAGCTCCGCGCACATGCTGCACAGGTTCTCGTCGGCGGGCGCTCGCGCACCGCGCACCGCGCGGGCAAGCGGCGGATCGATAGCCAACTCGTACATTTTCTCCCAATCGAGCGCCTTGCGCGCGCGGCTCATCGCCAGGTCCCAGTCCGCCGCACCGGGAAGACCCTTGGCCAGATCGGCGGCGTGGGCGGCGATCCGGCAGCAGATCACCCCGGTATGTACATCCTCCAGCGTGGGCAGGCACAGATGCTCGGCCGGGGTAACGTAGCACAGAAAATCCGCTCCGGCCGCTCCGGCAATCGCCCCGCCGATAGCGGAGGTGAGATGGTCGTAGCCGGGAGCCACATCGGTCACCAGCGGGCCCAGCACGTAGAACGGCGCGCCATCGCAGAGCCGCTTCTGCAACTCGATATTAAGCCGCACGTCGTTCAGCGGCACATGGCCCGGCCCCTCCACCATCGCCTGCACTCCGGCCTCGCGGGCGCGCTGGACGAGCTCACCGAGAATCATCAGTTCGCTGACCTGGCCCCGGTCGGTGGCGTCGGCAATCGAACCGGGCCTGAGGCCATCGCCCAGGCTGAGCGTAACGCTGAACTCCGCCGCCATTTTCAGGATTTCATCGTAATAGGTGTAAAACGGGTTTTCCTTGCCGGTGGCTTTCATCCAGCGGTTGAGGAACGAACCGCCGCGGCTGACAATCCCTGTTACCCGGCCCTGCATGTCCAGTTGACGGATGCCCTCGCGGGTCAGCCCGCAATGGACCGTGATAAAATCGACACCCAGGCGGCAGTGCTCCCACGCGGCCTCGATAAAAGCTTCCTCGCTCACATCGTCGAAACTGATGCCCCGCACCACCACGTCGGCGGCCAGCTTGTAGATCGGCACCGTGCCCACGGGCGCTTCGCTTTTTTCCAACGAGAGCTTGAGCATCTTCTCCAGGTCCGGCCCGGTGGAGAGGTCCATCACCGCGTCGGCCCCGGCGTCGATCGCCGCGCGCAACTTTTTCAGCTCGTCCTCCACAGTACCGGCGTCGCGGCTGGTGCCGTAATTGGCGTTAACCTTGGTGCGTGTCCCCTCGCCCACGGCGATGGGACTGACAACTCCGCTGCGGAGCCTGTTACCCAGCACAACCACGCGACCGCGGGCAATCGCTTCGGAGAGCGCCTTTTCATCGAGCGGCTCGTTTTCAGCCGCCTGCCGGACCATTCCGGCCGGCAGGTCAAAATCCCATCGCTTATCCATTCTATATTTCTCCACGAAAAAAACCGCGCGCGGACAACGGCGCGGGTTGGTTTGTAAGCCGCCGCAGGGGGCGAAAACTCAGAGCAGCTCGATCTGGTGTTGTCCCAACCCCTTCTTGCGCACGAGCTGCAATGATTCGAACGCCTGTTCCGGCGCCATCTTGAACACGATATCCGGAACGAGGTTTTTCTTGATACACGCCAGGTAAAAATCCTTGAGCGGGATACTGCCCGAACCTACCGGCAGCCGCTCGTTGTCCCGCACTTTGGCGTCGCTGAGATAGACCATATCCAGGCGGCCGGAGAGCTGGTTGACCCAGTTGGTGATCTTTTTCCCGCTGAACGCGTAGGCCCCGGCCAGGTCCAGGCAGACACCGCTCACCTCCGGCGGCAGGCCTTCGAGCAGCCGGAGCTGGATGGCCGGTTCGTCCTCGAACATATTGGCGAACAGCATTTTAACGCCCAGCCGCTCGGCGTAATCGGCCACACGGCGCCACAGCGGACGGCAGACCTCGAACCACTGATCCAGCACCCTGGCGTGCAGCAGGGTGTTGTACCCGCTGAAAAAGGTGACATAACCGGCTTCGAGTGCCGCGGCGATTTCGATGGTGCGCAGGTAGAGCTTCTGAGTGTGCTCGCGGATGTAGGGATCGAGGCTGCCGGGGGCCAGATCGTAGAACGGTCCCTGCACGTGGCGACTGATTCCCTGCCCGCGAAGAGTACGGCCCAGGCGCGAAACCGCGGGCAGTTCGCAGACCTTGAGAATCCACTCCGGGTCGGTGAGCTCGAACTCCACGCCCATGCCGGTTTCCACAAGCCTGTCGATCAGACCGGTGACCTGGGGATAGGGCGACGAAACGAAATAATGAAGCTGGCCGCTGGTCATCCTTTCTCCCTCTTTAGGGCTGCACTCAGCCGTTTTTCAGCCATTGCGGGCGGCAGGCCGCTGACACGGATCAGCCTGTCGTGAAATTCCTTCAGCGAGAATTTGTCGCCGAGCTCAGCGCTGAACCGCTCGCGCCAGCGCTCGATCATCAGACGGCCGGCCAATGCTCCCACCGACGAGGCCGGGGCGGCGGCCAGGGCGCTGACAATCTGCCACGACTGCTTTTCGCCGATCCCGGTGCGCTCGGCCAGTTCGTTTACCGCCCGTTCTTCCGTCATCCCGCCGGTGTGAAGGTCCATGTCCACCAGCACGCGGCAAGCGGTCAGCAACCTGTCGTGCCGGGCGTGAAGTTTCAGCAGCGGCTCATCATCGAACACGCCGCTCTCCGCCACCGCACCCAGCACGTATGATTCCCAACCGGCCTCGATCACTCCGCCGCGCGCAAGGTATGCCAGCCGCTGCGGGCAATAGCGCCTGCGCTGCTGAAGGAACGTGTGCCTGCCGGGATAAACCTGCCGGATCACTGTCGCCAGCGCATTGACTCGCGAATGGGCGGGCAGCAGGCGGACCAGGTCATCGTCCGAGGGCCTGGTGACGCAGAAATTCGCGACCGCTCCACTCTCGAAATGCGGCGGCTCAATATATCCGGCCACCGGTATCATCGTAGTCTCGAACTCGGGGGTAGCCACCACTTCCAGACTACCGCCGGCGGGCAGGGTGACCAGAGCCGCCGAGCGGAGCCGCCCGGCGACCTCGTCGATAATCCCGCGCCAGTAAGCCGGCAGATTTTCCACGTCCGGTAACGGGGCGTCCTGACCCAGCGCCGCGCGCCAGTCTTTCGACCCGCAGAGGCCGGCCGCGGTTTGCTCCAGGGCTTCCTCCGCCTGCTCCAGTTCCAGTTTAACCGTCTCGCGTAACTCGTCCTTGTCCAGATCCAGTTGATAGTGGACGGCGAGCAGGTAATTGAACAGGTCTTCTCCCACGGCGCAAATCCCGTTGCTGCGGGGCTGAACCTCATCGATCAGAAATTCCACGTATTCCTCGAACGCCCTGAGAGCCTGATTGCTGTACTTGTCGATCACGTTCTCAAGCTCCGGCACCTCGCGGGCCAGAATGCCGGTGATCCGCGCCAGGAATTCCCGCCCGCGGGCGCTGAGTTCCACGGCGCGCATGGTGAGGATATACGGCGGGTTTTCTCCATAGCTCAGGTTCAACCGGCCCTCGGCCAGTACGCGCGGTATTTCGCGAAGGCGGTCGATAGAGCGCAGGGCCCGGAAATGGTACGGCGCGTTAGAGCGGGCCACCAATTGATAGATCCCGTAGAGCGCCAGCCGCGGATAGGTGGTGGCGTCGCGGTCCAGGCTGGAAAAATGCTCCTCCATGTACGAGCCAACCCTGAGGGCCGTGGCCAGATGATCCGCCTCGGCCGCCAGGTTGCCCCTGACCTTGAGGGCTTCGAGCCGCCCGAGATACTCCAGCTTTTTTTCAAGCTTTTTCCTGCGCGAAACCAGGTCCAGCTTTTCCAGCATGTCGTCGTAGCGGTGCACTCCGGCGATAGTGGCCTCCACGGGATTTTCCCGCCAGAGGAACTCCAGAATTTCGTCGATCAACTGGTCGGCCCCAGCGGCCATCCTGTCTCCTTACCCTCTAGCAGCGTGTTGAAATATTCGAAAGTACGGGTGCCCGGTTGTCAAGGGCCGTTTCCCGCTATGCCGGCTCAAACCGGAGTAAGTGATACAACCGCTTGGTATAGCACAAGTAACAGGATCAGCAAAAGAAACGGCTTGCCTTGCCCTTGACAACCAATCAGGCAAAATATTTCATTCGATGGCGTTGAACGTTTTATTTCAACGCCCCTCCAGCAGCGGGCAGCTCAAATAAACTCGATAGTGTAGCTGACTTTTACTCTGGACCCGGCCGGAACCCGAGGGTTGAATCGCACCAGGCCGGATTCCAGCTTTTGCATCTCGTGTGATTGCTCAATCATTTTCCAGTCGCCGGGCAGGGACTCGTCCACCTGCACGGTGACCGCCGTGTCCTTGCCGTTAATCAGTTCGATTTCGACAGTGACCCGGCGCAGGCGGTCGGAGAGCCGCTGGAAGTCAAGCTGACGCCGCACGCCCCGGACATCGAACGCCCTGCCCGCTCGTACGCTGACTTTTTCCCCGGCGCTCACGTGGCCGATCCGGTCCTCGCCAGCGAACCAGAGAGTGCCCTCGCCGCCGCGCTCGTAGATCCGCACCAGCCCGGCGGGCAACGGTTGCCCGCCACCACCGCGGGCGGCGGCTTTCCAGTTCAGGATTACTTCCGCCGGCACGCTCTCGCGCCGGCCGCGCTGGGCGGAGCGGAAAAACCGCTGCGAACCATTGAGGCGATAGACCTTCTCCACATCGACCGGCCGCGGGGCGAACAGTTGGACCTGCATCGCCTGGTTGTGCAGCAGGTCGGTGCGGCCGGGCAGGTCGTAACGGTAGTACTCGAACTGCTCACTAGGCTGGATTGCGCCCGCGTCCGCCGTGGCCGCCGCCAGCGAGGCCCGCATTTCCACTCCCCCGGGATTTCCACCCGGCGCTTCGCGGTTGATTTCCCCGGCCAGCAGATGAATTTGCGCAACTCTGAAATCCGCCCCGCTGTTGTTGCGCAGGGTAACCCAACCGCCCAGAGTGGCGCGCTGCTGGTCCGGCTCCACTGTGAGCACATACTCGCTCTGCCACGAGACCCCGTTGGTCAGGTAACTGAAATTGATCTCCCGCTCACCCGCGCGGGAGGACTCGACCAACCAGCTCAGCACCGGCTCGGCCACCAGAGCCTCCGGCAGCTTTGGAAAAACGAGTTTGCCGTCGGGCGCAAGCAGCACCTCGCCATCGACTTCCACCACCGGGCCACCATCGTTGGCCAGGATTTTAGCCCGCCGTCGCCGCACAACCCCGCTGCGCTCATCCTTTGTTTCGATAATCACTTCCCGCCCCAGATAGGCGTCGAGCAGGTTGCTCCGGTTGAGCCGGTTGAACAGGTAGCGCTGCTCCACGAGCCGGACGCCCTGGCCGGGGGTGGCGATAACCGAGGAGGGGAGCAGCATCCGGCCCACATCGGCCAGCCGCAGCTCAGTGCGACCCCGCTCAAGGTTCACCCGGCGGCGCTCGCGCACCAGGGCCAGGTTGTTGTTATAAATTGCCAGGCTCAGCTCTACCCTGTCTTCCGCCGCGGAAACCAGCCCGGTTTCCGCAGCCACGCTTCCGGAGGCCACCAACACGCACACAAGCACGACAACAAAAATATCCGCAAACCTGAACACCGGTAACTCCATGGAGAGGATTCACTGGATCGCCCAGTGAGCGCGGGGGGCGACTTATCAGTTTGAAACGCAGTTTTACCGATCACTTAAAGGTATTCAAAACCACCCCGCACTGTCAACTCGGATGAGGGGCGCTCAGCCCGGCATCCGGGGCAGAAAAAGGTCTTCGAACACCTTGGTGAAATAGCGATCTGTCATCGTGGCCAGGTAATCGCGCACGATCACGGGGGACGAGGTTTCCCGCAGGTACTGCTCTGAGCGGTTGTTCAGGAAGTGCGGATAGATAATCGAGCCGGTGCGGCCGGTCTTGAGCACGTCGAGGAAATGCTCGAACATGACCCTGAACGCGTTTTCGATCCGCTGTTTTTCCTTGCGGATTTCCGGGTGACGGTAGATTCGTTTGTAGTTGAACCGGCGAAGGCGTTGAAAGGCGTCCAGCACCGGATCGCTCAGACGGATCACGCCCCCGCCGATGCTGGCTTCCAGCATATCGCTGACCAGCGAGTTGATTATCTCGCTGTTGCTGCTGCCCAGCGCATCCACCAGTTTGCCGGGGATATCGTCACGCCCGATAATCCCCATCCGGATTGCGTCCTCGATGTCCTGGCCCACGTAGGCCACCGTGTCGCACATGCGCACCACACAGCCCTCCAGCGTGGCGGGCGCCAGCTCCGGCTTCTCGCCATCGGCGCAGCTTGCCACATAGGCGGCGATATCATCCTCGGTGCGGCCCCTGGCGGGCAGCAACGGACCGATATCCGCCTCCCCGTCGTGGAACAGGATCCCGTCGCGGACCTGGAACGTGAGGTTCATCCCCCGGTTTGCGTTGGCGATCCTGTCCACGTAGTAGAGGCTGTGGACGTTGTGGTGGAAGTGGCCGATCCCGTAGCGATGGCAGAGCTGGTCGAGAAACTCCTCGCCGTCGTGGCCGAACGGCGGATGGCCCAGGTCGTGGCCCAGGGCCACCGCCTCGATCAGGTCCACGTTCAGCCTCAGCAGGCGGCCGATCGTACGGCCGATCTGGGAGACCTGCATACTGTGGAGCGCGCGGTTGGTAATGTGCTCGTCGAACTGGGAGGCGAAATAGACCACCTGGGTCTTGCCCACATAGCGCCTGAACCCGCCGCTGTAGAGAATGCGGTCGCGGTCGCGGGCGAACGGGCTGCGGAAATCCTCGTCGCCGGTGGGATGGCTGCGCACCGCCGCCGCGTGCGGCACGGCGTGCGGACTGAGCTGCCTGTCGCGCTCGGCCAGGATTTGCCTGCTGTGCTCGTGTAATTTTTCGTGTGCCACTTCGTCCTCCCGGTTCCTGCGCGGGACGGCCCCCCCCGGATTGCGCCGCCCTTGGTTAGCAAGAATGATCCTGAGACATCAACTGGTTCAACAGCTGAAAATACCTAATCCGGGCCGTCACATCAAGCCACCGGACAAGCTTTTCCTTGACAGGGCGGCGGCAACAGTCCTATTGTCGGGGCAATAGAGATGAGCGTCAATCCCTGTCCACACATTTCTCATTGACTTAGAGGGGCGTTGAAATAAAGGCATTCGACGCCCTGGAATGAAATTTTTTTGCCTTGTCGGTTGTCAAGGGCAAGGCAAGTTTTTTTACCGGTTCTGTTACTTGTGCTATACCAAGCGGTTGTATCACTTACTCCGATTTGAGCCGGGAGAGCGGGAAACGGCCCTTGACAACCATATTCCCATACTTTCGTCATAATTCAACACACATCTAGAGCCCATGGAACACACCGATCAGGACAATTCGCTGCGCCCGCTGGCGGGCCTGGTGCTCGGCCCGGCGCTGTTTTTCCTGCTGCTGCTCCTGCCCACTCCCGGCGCCCTGGAGCCGGTTGCGATGAGGATGGCGGCGGTGGCCGCGCTGATGGCCGCGTGGTGGATCACAGAGGCGATCCCGATTCCCGCCACCGCCCTGCTGCCTCTGCCCCTGTTCCCCCTGCTGGGGATCCTGCCGGCGGCCGTAACTCCGCTGAGCTACGCCGACAGGATGATCTACCTCTTTTTCGGCGGTTTTCTGATCGCGGTGGCCATGCAGCAGGTGGGCCTTCACCGGCGGATCGCCCTGCGGATTATCCGCGCTATCGGCTCCAGCCCCCCGCGCCTTCTGCTGGGTTTCATGGTGGCCAGCGCGTTCCTTTCGTTGTGGATCTCCAACACGGCCACCACGATGATGATGCTGCCGATAGCGATGGCCGTGGTGCTGCAGATGTCCGACAACGTAATCAGCAGCGCCGACGGCGAGAAAATCCGCGACAGTTTCGGGCTGGTGCTGATGCTGGGGATCGCCTATTCGGCCAGTATCGGCGGGGTGGGTACGCTGGTGGGTACTCCGCCCAATATCGTAATGGCGGGATTTGTAAAAAAATTATTCCCCGCCGCCCCGGAGATCAATTTCCTGCAATGGATGCTGCTGGGCCTGCCGCTGGTGGCGGTTTTTGTGCCGATTGCCTGGTTTTACCTGGTACGCTGGGGCTGCCCAACGAACCTGCACAAGCTCGAGGGGCTGGACCACCACAGCGGAGCGGCCTACCTGAACGAGCAGATTCGCGAACTGGGCCGGATGCGCTGGGGCGAGAAAGCGGTGCTGACCGTGTTTTGTATCACGGCGCTGGCCTGGATTTTCCGCAAGCCGATCGACTTCGGTTTTTTCTCCACCTGGGGCCTTACCCGCGTGTTTCCGCTGATCGACGACAGCACGGTGGCGATGACCATGGGTGTGTCGCTGTTCCTGATTCCGGCCGGGCGCGGCAGCGGCAAGCGTTTCCTGCTAAGCTGGAAAACCGTGCGGGCAGGCATGCCGTGGGGCATCCTGATCCTCTACGGCGGTGGGTTCGCGCTGGCAAAGGGGATGGAGGCCACGGGGCTGGCGCTCTGGCTGGGCGGGCAACTGGCCTGGCTCTCCAGCGTACCGGTGCCGGTGATGATCCTGGCCACCTGCCTGATGCTTACTTTCCTGACCGAGATCACATCCAACACGGCCACCACCACGATGCTGATCCCGGTGCTGGCCGCAGCCGCGGTGGCAATGGGTACGCACCCCTACCTGCTGATGATCCCGGCGACAATCTCGGCCAGTTGCGCGTTCATGCTGCCGGTGGCCACTCCGCCCAACGCGATTGTGTTCGGCAGCGGCTGGGTGCGGATCCCGCAGATGGCGCGGGCGGGCCTGTGGCTCAACCTGATCGGGGTGGTGCTGGTGACAGTAGCGGTCTATACGGTGGGGCTGGCCGTGTTCGATATCGACCCGGGCGTGGTGCCCCAGTGGGCGCAACATCTGGCCGGCGGACCGTAACAAAAGGGCCACGTTCTTCGCTGATCTCATCAAGTATTAGAAGAAGCTGTTTCATAACTGGAGCTTTACTTTTGCTTTTTCCCGTTGCCGGGTAATACCTAAAAACACAACCCCCTGTTTCCCCCTGCTTTATTAAGGGGGATTTTTACCGGGCCGGGCTTCAGTTGATCTTACAATCCCATGACGGCAACTCATCGCCCGGTCTGCCGCGCGTATAACAGGCGGGGCTGTGCAATTTTCCCCCTTAGCAAAGGGGGTGCCTGCGCAGCAGGCGGGGGTTGTCTGCTTTTACGGGCGAACACGAGGGAAAGCCCCTACTGTATCCAAAAACCAAGGGTCACTGCATACGCCGTGACCCTTAGTTTATCCCACATATTTCAAAACAGCCTAGCTGCTCATCGCCAGCATCTTCTCAATCGGCAGCCGGGCCCGATCCATAATCTCCGGCTCCAGCTCTATCTCATACTTGCTCAGATCACCGCCGGAGTCGATCCGGCGCAGGATATCGAGAATCCCCTCCAGCGCCATCTTGGCCATCCACTGGCAGCGCACCGAGCAGGCCGTGTTGAACTGCACGCCGGGGAACTCCTGCGCCAGGTTGGATGTCAGCTCGCACTCGCTGGCCACGAACGCCCGCTCCAGCGTACCCGCCGCCACCCGCTGGCCGATATCCTTACTGATCTGGCTGGTGCTGCCGTAGAAATCCGCCTCGCGCAGCACGTCCGGGCGACACTCCCAATGGGCGTAGATCAGCTTGTTCGGGTGGCCCCTGGGCATCTCGAAACTCTTGCGCACGTCCAGCAGATCGTCCAGGGTGAATTTTTCGTGGACCTCGCAGACCGCGCCGCGGGTGCCACTGTCCTGACCGGGATAGATCACTTTCTTCCCGCCGCCCAGCTCCTGCTCCAGGTTGGCTGCGAACAGGATATCCGGCACGAAAATAATCTCATCGCCGGGCATCCTGCGCGCGATATCAACCGAGTTGGCCGAGGTGCAGGTGATATCGCAACGGGCCTTGGCCTCTGCGTAACTGTTGATATAGATCATCACCGGTGCGCCGGGATGCAACTCCCGCAGGCGGTCGATCTCGGCGGGGTCGAACTCGTCGGCCAGCGAGCAGCCGGCCTCCTTGTCGCTGATCAGCACGCGCTTATCCGGGCTGAGCACCTTGGCGGTTTCGGCCATGAAGCGGACGCCGTTGAAAATAATATACTCGGCCCCGGTGGTGGCGGCGAACCGGCTGAGTCCCAGCGAATCCCCCTGCTCATCGCGGCTGGACAGGTTGAACACCAGTGGTTCCATGTAGTTGTGGCCCAGAACCACCACGCCGAGTTTGCGTTTTAATTCAAGAATATCGTACACCAACGGAGCCTTCGCTTCGATGTCCACGGGGGTGAGCGTGGGATCCTTGCGCGAGTAGAGGTCTTCCTTGACCCGCTCCAGTGTGAGTTCAGTCATCGTTACCGCTCCGGACAGGTTAAACCTCACGTAAAACAGGACTTTCATACCTACAATTACAATCTAACAAATTGAGCGCTGAATCACAACCGGGCAATGGGGAGCTGGCGGGCTAAAATCGGGGGTCAACAGTCGCCGAATTCGCGCACCGCGGCGAACATCGCCACCACGTTTTCCGGCGGCACATCGGCCAGGATGTTGTGTACCTGCTGGAACACAAACCCGCCGCCGGGAGAGAGTTTTTGCAGTTGGGCAATAACGTGCTCCCTGACCTGCTTCGGAGTAGCCGTGTTGAGCAGACTGCGGGTGTCGCAGCCGCCGCCCCAGAAGGTGAGCCGGGAGCCGAAATCGCGCTTGAGAGCCGCCGGGTCCATGCCCTCGCAGGAGATCTGCACCGGATTGATTGCGTCCAGGCCGGCTGCAATGACGTCGTCCAGCAGCGGCCTCACGCCGCCACAGCAATGGAGCATCACGCGCACGTCGGCAAGTTTTTTTGCCCTCCGCCACATCTTCCGGTGACGGGGTTTAAAAAATTCGCGGTACATCTGCGGGGAGAACTGCGGCCCGGCCTGGGTGCCCATGTCGTCGCCGAACGCGATTATGTCGATATCCTCGCCCACGTCGGCCAGATAACGTTCAAGGGCCGCAAGGTAGAGTTCAACCGCCTCGTCCAGGAACCGATGCGCCCGCTCAGGTTCGGCGGCCAGCATCATGAAAAAATTGTCGTGGCGAAACAGGAAATGGCCAAGCTCCACCAGGCTGCCGCCGAACAGACCGATTATCGCCCGGTCGGTACTCTGGCGCAGAGCCTTTGCGCGCTTGCGCAGCAACGCCCGGCCGTCCTCGCCGGCGGCCAGCGGACCCGGGGGGGAGCCGATGGCGGTCCAGAGGCACTCGTCCATGGCCTCGCCAAGCGTAAATTCATTGCCGCTATCCGCCCATGGGTAAAAAGTCTGCTCAAAGTAGATCGCTCCGTTCGGCATCCTGCCGAGCACTCGACCGGACTTGGAGAGCAGCGCCCAGTCGCCGTCATCCTGGCGCACGGGCGACGCCCAGCGGGGCATCAGGCAGGGTGAGCCGTCGGGCAGCTCCCAGTCCACCCACAGGCCCGGCTCGTTGTCGAACGCACGCCCCAGTTCCACGGTGTCCACAGCGAACGCGCCGAGCACGTCCTCGTCCACCACGGCCAGTTGCTGCACCGGATCGTAGACCTTCAGCGGTTTCTCCGGCAGACCCAGGTGGGCGCGCAGCCGTTTGTATGCTATCGCGGCGATTCCGCTGGAGCGATGGCCGGAGAGGTCGACCGGCACGCGGTCGGGCTGGCGGTGGTCCAGCGCGCACAGGACTCGTTGGCGGGAATTCATTTTATCGTCTCCTGCAGCTTCTGTTTCTTTTCGATTCGCAATCAGTCAAGCGGGGTGACTTCCAGCAGCAGGTTGTCCCGGAACCCCCGGCGGATAAAGGGGTTGTCGCCCGATACGGTACCCAGGTCCTCGCCGCGGCCGTACTCGTAAACCTTGTAGCTCCTGCCCTGCACCAGTCCGCGCAGCTCAATGGGGGCGCCCACGCTCCACGCATCGGAAAAAAAGCCGTAGTACAGCTTGCCGCCGGAGCGCACGACGTGGCCCTCTGGCAAATCGAACGCGATGTCGTAGAGGTTGAGGTACTCGCTCCGGGCCAGGCCTTTCTCCCGGTAAATCCCGATCCAGCGCTGCCAGTTTTTTTGCTGTTCAGCAGTGAGATCGGTAAAAAAAGTGGTTACCTGCGCCCCGGTACCAATCGCACTCTCGAACGATTCGGGCACGCTGAATCCCTCCCACTCATCCATCGGCACCTGGTAGCAGTCCCCCACGGCGAACGAGGCTCCCCGGTAGGCTTTCTCCACCTTGATCCTGCGCCGCACCTGCTTCAGATTGATCGGGTCGGAGGCGTTGGCCACATTGTAGTAAGGCATCTTAAACGGGTCGTGGGGCATGGCGCAGATGCACATCTCCACCGGCGCGCCGGGCCTGATCCGCTGGGCCTCGCGGTAGATCGCCTCATAGAACCGGGGCTGTCCCCGGAACGACTCCAGCGGCACGCCGTGGTTGTGCGCCGGGTTGAAACACGGCGGAGTGGAGGTCAGGTCCTGGGTGTCGATATAGAGACCGTCGTAGCCCCACTCGCCCATGATCTTGCGCACCAGAGCGACAGCGTGGTCGATGCCGGGCCGGTAGACCGGACAGAGGTAATACAGTCCCCGCTTGCTCAGCGGCAGGCTGCCGTCCTCGTTTTGCACCAGCCAGTCGGGATGCTCGGCCGCCAGAGAGCTCTGCGGGCTCACTCCCTGCGGATACCACCAGAGGCTGGTCCTGAACCCGGAGCGGTGAACACTGTCGACAAAAGCCACCATCTCGGCCTCGCCGCCGGGGAACTTGCCGGGCGAAGTATTTACATTCCAGTCGCCGTACCAGTCGAACCAGCCGTCGTCAAGATTGGCCCAGCTCAAGCCCACCTTTCGCTGTTCCTCCAGCGATGAGTAGATTTCCTCCAGGGTGAAATCCTTGCGCAGGCCCCAGCTTTTCCAGTAGGGTTCGAAAGACTGCGGCGGTGATTCGAGCGGAATGTTTACTCCCCGGGCGCGAAGGATATTCGCATAGGTCCGCAGCGGGTCGAAAAAATCCAGCTTGTGCAGGATCACCGCGCACTCGATAGTCGCCACGCTCTGGCCTGGGTTCAGAAAGCGGTCCTGTCCCAGACGGTCGTCCGGGCTTTGCCTGATCGAAATTTCCACCGCGCCGTCGGCGGCGGTTTGAACCGGCAGGGAAATCCACTGCTGGCTGGTCTCTGCGCTGGCGATCGCCAGCCCCATTCCCGGCGCCCAGACATCCACCAGCGGGGTTCCGCCGCCGGCCACCTCGCTGCTGGTCAACTCGCTCATGCCCATGAAATTGCGCCGGTCGAACGTGGCGCTGAGCGGAATCAGCGAGTAGTCCCAGCCCCAGCGGGTTGCAGCGCCCTGGTAGCTGGCGAACTCCCAGGGGTCGGCGTCGACATCGAGGAGTTTACGGTTGAGCCTGAAGTGGTTCGCCACCAACTCGTCGATTTCCAGCCGCCGCTCTCCCTCGTTGCGGAACACGGCGCTTGTAAATACCGTCGCGGGGAAATCCTCGTAAAACGTCAGGCTTAAATCCACTCCGATCAGCAGCGGAGCATAGAGCCTCTCCCCATATTGCGCGGCAGAGGCCGGCAAGCGATAGCGCACCCCCCGCCCCAGACCCGGTTCGTTTACCTGTTCGGTTTTTAACGCGTCCCAGTCGACCTTGAACCCGGTGACTTCCAGAGCGCCGAACACCGCGTAGAACGACGGCCTGCCGGTTGTCAGCGGCTCGACAAAGCTCAGCGCCGAACCATCGGTGAGCAGAAAGGGCACGATATCCAACCCATCGCTGACCAGCAGCCTGACGTCGCCATGCTCGAACACCATGCCGCCCTCGACCAGTGTACCGCGCGCGGTAGCGGAAGAACCCGCGGCCGACAACAACATCAACAAACCGGCGGAAAACGCCGCAAGCATACGGTGCAGATTCATCTACAGACTCCCTGGGTAAAAATTCCCGGGCTTTGATTGAAATTTATGCACAACAGGCTGGAAAACGCATCCGGACAAGAGTTTTCCAACTCAAAAAGCCCCGGACCTGTTTGC
This sequence comes from Gemmatimonadales bacterium, assembly GCA_024278175.1. Taxonomy (GTDB): domain Bacteria; phylum Gemmatimonadota; class Glassbacteria; order GWA2-58-10; family GWA2-58-10; genus JAJRTS01. Next base: position 23,873 of record JAJRTS010000107.1, read on the forward strand.
CTGTGGCAAAAATGGCAAAAATGGCAAAATGGCAAAAATACAGGCGCGCAACGCGCCTGCGTCTGGCTCGGCGGCTCAGGGTTTTTTAAACGTCACGTCCAGTTCGAAGCGCACAGGCTGGCTCTTGCCGGGAGCTGGCACCAGGTTCAGCGCGCGGTAAGGCAGGCTGATAGTCTTTCGCCCCTCGGTCTCCACGCTTTTTCCGCTGACGCCCAGTTGGACAATTGCACCGGGCACCAGCGTAACAGAGTCGGGAAAATTCAGCTCCGCCACCTCGCCGTCGGCCTCGAGTCTGAACGGGATATCCGAGCGGTTACGAACCTGAACCACGGCCCCGCCCTTGCCGGTGATGGTCACCTGATGGTTGACCAGTTTTACGGCAGTCTCGAAAATGGGACGCAGGTAGATGCTTTCGCCGTAGATATTTCCCTCTAGAAAAGCGGCCGTGCGACGGGCGAACAGGGCTTCTTTCAGCGCGCTCTCGGTTTTTTCCTCGGCGAACACGAGCGTCATCGGGCGGAAATCACCGGCCTGGGCGTGGGGGTCGTAGTCAAAATCAATCAGGGAATGGACATCGGACGTGCCGAGAAAAGTGAGCCCCTTCTCCAGGCACCACTGCTGGGCCTCGGGGTAATAGTCGCGCCCGTTGACCACCTCGATCCCGTGCAGCCAGCCTTTCTCCAGTAGCCTGGTGTGCTCCGGGTGCCAGATAGACTGGTTGCCCTTCTGCCTGAACGGCGGGTGGTTCCAGAAGATAAAAGCTCCCTGGTCGACCGCCCGCCCGATACTTTCGAGGTAGTCCTCGTGCTCGACAATCGCGCTGTTTTTCAGAAACAGGGCGTTGAAATGTCCGGGCGGGACTTGCTTGGTAATCTCCACCGCCTTAATCAGGATGATGCCCAGTTTTTCGGCCAGGGGACGGGCGATCTCCACACTGCGGTCGTGGTCCCGACGGACATCGTCCTGGTGGGGCGTATACTCGATATGATCGCTGATCGCGATCGCATCGAGACCATCGCGCCAGGCCTCCTCGATCCGGATATCCGGCCAGACCCGGCCATCGGAGAAAACGGTGTGGGTGTGGAAATCGCACTTGAGGGTGACGTAGCCGGGGATATCTGGAATCCGCGGCTCGAACCGGGCCTTGACCCTGCACAGGGCCTGGTTGGGGAAAACTGTTCCCGCCACCAGCGCCAGCATACTGCATAATAGCAACGGGTGGAACTTTCTTGCTCCGTTCATTATTCGGCTCCCGGTTATGTGGGCTTTATCGCGTCGTTTCGGGCTAAACTTCAGACATTTAATATGTGATGAACCCGGACTGGAATGCAACAGGAATCTGATGAGACAGGCATTACGGTAAAAACAGGGAGTGGAAACTGAAGCGGAGTTCCGGTTGGAATAAAATCAAGCGGCCCCGCCGGAAACGACACCCCAACCCTCACCGCTCCGGGGGGAGCAGAGCATCAAAACAAAACGCCTCCTGTGCCCGCGTTCACCGCAAAAGCCACGAGATGATGGCGTGGTTCAGACACCGCGGGCAGTCACAAGTACTTTACGCCGCATTTAACCAGGAAAATTATCGCAGTTTATTCCTGGGCCTTACCCTTATCTTTCTTCTTCTTGCCAAAACCTATCCTGTGAAAAGGATTTACTTCAGCTGAGGCAATGTTGAAAATATGCCCCTCTATCCGCCTTAAATAGCGAAGGTAAAGCGCAAGTTTTGCGCCTTCGGAGCAGCTTAACCCCTCGTCGTTATCCTGGGTCAACAACCTGTTGATCATTTTCAAATATACTTTATCGACATCCGGATGAGTTCTGGTGAGCTCACTCGCTGTTTCCCTGATGTCATCGCCCGTTTCAAAAATATCAATCAATCTTTCCAGTCGTTCAAACAGCAGTCGTTCGAATTTGCTCACATCTTTTTCCAGCTTACCGCTATTGAACCTGCCGGGATAATCAGTCGCAAGACGGGAGATATCTTTTGTATGGTCGCCAATTCGCTCGATGTAAACGACCAGATACAGAATAACGAAAGCACTTTCCATCTCGCGTACACCATTGAACGCAAGATGAGTTAGTACTTTCTTTCTGACATCCCTGACAAATCGGTTTATCTGCCTGTCCCGCTCCCTGATCTCCTCGAGCGAAACTCCCGATTCGGTCCAAAGCAAGGTTACCGAATCCCTGAACAGGCTCAAATCCTCTTTCAGCATCTCAATAATCTGCTCGTTGGCCTGCGCCAACAGATTCTTGCTCCTCATCAGATTTATCAGAGACTTGAACATGGCACCACCTCCTGAGGTAAAAATATGGCGTTGGGCGCAGGCCAACCGTTGCGCAAAAGCGGAAGCTGTCCTCCGTGCCGGAGGGCTTACTCCAATATGCCGTCAGCCAGTGGTTAAACGCGCAACGCCGGCCTGCGAGTTTTGAAGCAACGAGGTACGGCTTTACGCACAGGCATTAATCCATAATAAACTTCAGAGCCAACGGTATCAAAAAAAATATCAGCAATATACACAGGGATTGCATACCCCGTGGTTAATTGTGGCGTGGTGGGTGGATTTTTTCAAGCCACGCGCCCTGATTTATCTCTATTCTTTTCTGAGCGCAATCCACCTCGTTTCGCTGCGGACATCGCAGGGCGCATCTTGCGATCAGGATGTGCTTTTGCAATTACTCCGGAAAACACAATTGCTTGCCGGCGGATAATCATTCCGGACTGGTTTTTCCGCTGACCAGGTCGCCGAAATCCGCCAGCAGTTCGTATTTATCCGACCAGGTGGTGTACATGATTCCCGAGGCCCCCGGCACGTCTTTCATGGCCCGCAGCCAGGCCTTGGGGTTTTCCAGATCGTCGGCGTCGTAGTAGGCCGCGGCCAGGGTCTTGTGGCCCAGTCCGGAAAAGAACGCCAGGCTCTTGTCCATGATTTTACCCCACCAGCAGGCTATTACCAGCTCACGCGGCACATACTTCCAACTGCTGGTGTAAAGCCCGCCGGCCAGATAGTAGTAGTCCTTGCCGTGATAATCCTCACCGGCGTTATGGTTGGGATCAAGCATGTCGCTCCAGATCACCACCTCCACCCCGGGCATGGCCTGGCGCAGCAACTCAAACTGACGGGTCACGCAGGCGCCCAGGATTTCGCCCTGGCTGATCCCCCGGTCCGTGCAGGCTTTGCAGGTTCCTCCGGCACGCACTTCGTCCATGTCCAGGAATACCTTTGCGGGGCCCAGGTGCTCGTTCATCAGCCGGGCCTGCTCGGCCCAGATCTCGAATACCCTTTCCTCGGACGGGCAGATGGTTCTCTGGTTCTTGCCTTTGACGGACATGAAGCCGTGGTAGTAACTCACCCGCAGTCTCTCGCCGGGCTTAATCCGGCTATCCGGGGTAAGCCCGATTACGGGGCCCTCATGTTCGAACCGGCAGTCGAGCTCCGGGTCCTCGATACGCTCGTAGTCCCGGCCTTCTTCGTAAACCGTGCCGTTGGCCTCGCCCCGGACGATTACCGGAGCGCCCGGGCGCCGCAGTACGTTGACCAGACCCACTTCCTCGAGTTCGAGACCGTCGATCCAGAGTTTGCCTCCCGTGGCTTCAGGGGCGCCCACCCTGATCTCCAGCTCCTCGTGGTTCCAACTGTTGAATCCCAGCACGAGCCGGGTCCACTCGTTGGTGGCGCCCCAGCGGGGAACCAACTCGCCCACCAGCCGCTCGCTGCCGATGACCTCGATTTTGAACTTCCTGCGCGGAGAAAGCTCCTCGGTCCTGACCCAGCAGCGGATAACGTAGCTGCGCCAGGGTTTCACGGCCACGGTCTGACTGATCACCGCGCCGTCCGGCTGGCCGGCGTCAAAGTTCTCCAACCTCAGCGATTGGCCGCCCTCGCGGAAATTCTTGCCGTCCACGTGGATTACCACTCCCAGGTCGCCTTCGTGCCTGAATCCGGACAGCTTGCCATCCGCGGTCTCTTCCAGCCCTCCATTGACCAGCTCCACCGGCGCATCGGAGACAAAACGGGCCTGCCGGGCCTGGGCCACGAACAGTTGATCCCGTACGGGCAGGCCTGCCGCCAGGTTGGGGTCGTGGGACAGGACGCTGCTGCCGTAGCCGGCTGAAAATACCAGCGGGATGATCTCCATGCCCAACTCGCCGCAGGCTTTTTTGAGTCTCTCAAGGCCCGTAAAATATTCCTCGTTTTGCAGGTCCAGCATGTCGAAACCAGCCCCCAGAACCATGCCGTTCAGACCGTGCTCCGCGCCGGTACGGGCGATCTGGATTATTCGGCCTACAGCCGCCGGTTGCGAGAGGTTTCCGTCACCAACAAATACCCAGCGGTAGGGCAATTGACTGCTGCTTCCGCAGGAAGCAGCAGTCAATAAGACGATAGCAAACATGAAAGAAATTATACCGGTTTTCATCTTTTCCCCCAGGTTAAACGTAACCTTCAGCCGGAAACGCCACGCAAAGAAATCACTCTTTGAGACCTTTGATTTAATCAAAGAATTGAAAGAATGGCGAGGGGGAGAGACAAAACCTTTTTAAAAAGGTTCTTTTCTCTCCCCCTCACGCTCCCCCACTCTTTTGCCAAAACTTCTTATCGAGGAGCGTATCTCTACTCCCATCAATCAGTTATGATTAACGGGCTCGAATTTTCTGTTGTTACACAAAAATGAGTGGTATGAAAAATCTCCTCACCACAATTCAGTCGTCCATTTTTTCAAAGGTCTCCCTTTGAAAGGAGGCATTTCTCGCTAATACCTTCCGCCCGCCAATGATCAGCCGCAGTAGCTAACGCACATATTCTGGTACTCGTCCAGCATGGCCATGAAATTATCGTATTGCGTGCCCACCGCCACCGAGTGGCTGGTGCCGATAATAAACCCGCCGGAACCCGCCCCGGGGGTTTCCAGCGCCACCCGGAACGCACGGCGCACATCGGCGCGGACCTCCCCGGTCGTACCGGCTATCAGGTGCTCCACCCGCACGCCGCCCCAGAGGGCCAGCTTGTTGCCGTAGCGGCTGCGAAGGTCCTGGATGTCCATGCCCGCGCTCTCCTGCAACGACTGGTAGCAGTCGTAGCCTGCCTGGACGAAAAAGTCCAGCAGCAGAGTGTTGTTGCCGCAGGCGTGCTTGAGCACCTTGAGGCCCCGGCCATGGACCGCCGCGGTGCGCTCGATGATGTTCGGCAGGCAGAACCGCTCGAAATCCGCCGGGGAAATCATCGGGCCGGTGTTGCAGGAGAAGTCAGTACCCCACAGCACGGCGTCCTGACCCGGCCGGATAAAAAAGTTATCCTCCAGCATACCGCTGGCCAGCGCGCTGCGATGAGCGGAGAGCACCGCCTCCGGATTCAGCGCGAATTCCAGCAGGCCGCGCTCGTAATCACCGCCCAGCAGCACCATCGACGCCTCGTTTCCGCTGGGCCCGACCACGAACCGCTCTCCGGCAAAATGGCCGATCACGGCGTCCACCACCTCGAAACAACTCGCATCCGGCGGCGCCACGGACTCGGGGACCGGGAAATCCTCGGGGGTGAATGTCTTCTCGCGCATCACCGGATCGTCGATACAGGTGATATCATCCGTGCGCGGGCTGTAGCGGTAGACCCTGCCCTGGCGGTCACGCCAGCTCACGTCATCGATTTTCTCCGGACGCAGGGGCTCGTACCCTTGCGGCGGCAGTACGGAAGAGGCCATCGCGTGAACCGGGACGATATCAATCATATCAAGTTTTGAGTAGAACTCGATGGCGTCCTCTCGCCAACTTGCAGCCACCTCGTCGCGGCGGCCCTCCCACAGGGCTAGCTGGCTGGCGGCCTTGGCCCTGAGGAATGTCTGGCGGCCAAGCACCTTGCTCACCGTGTCGTGATCGACCGCGAAAAAACCCAGCGGCGGCCTGTCCGGCTCCCCGTGTTCCAGGGCGGCCAGCACTCTTTGCCTTGAATTCATCGTCTCGCTCACAGGCCCATCAACCATTTAGTATACTCCTTGAACAGTTGGAACCAGTTTTCTACGCAATCAGCCGGCACATGGCGCGGCACATCCTCGGGACGGTGCCAGAGCCGGGTCGGATAGTAGCCCTCGCTGTCGACATACACGGCCCTGATCGCGTCATCGCGGAACGGCCGGGCATCGAGCAGGAACCCGTCGCGGCCCTCCCAGCGCAGCGCAACCGGGATATCCAGCCTGCTGTCGATACTCAGGATAATCTTCAGCAGATCCTCGTCGGCGGTATGGATTTTCAGGTCCGGCCCCCAGCTTACGGAGTCGAGATTGACCAGAAAACGGATATCCCTGAACGTGCCCTCCTCCCTGCGGAGGCGGGCGTAATTGACCGCTCCCAGTTCGTCGTATTCCTTGCCGGTGGTGGCCACGAAAGTGAGTGCCTTGTCGTTGCGCGCGCCGCTGAAGGCATGGGCGATCATCAGCATCGCGATCACCGATGCCGTGTTGTCACTGGCGCCGGGGCTGTCGTAAACCGTGTCCAGATGAGCCAGAAAAACCACTTCCTCACGGCTCTGGCCCGGCAGATGGCCGATCACATTGGAGGTCCGCACACCCTGAGTAAATTCCACGAGCGACACCGCACGCACGGCAGCACCGCTTTCCACGGCCTCGGTGAGCAGTGGAATATCCTGCCTGCCGATATTGAAAATCGGCTGACACTTCACTTCCTGCTCAAGGCCGCAATAGGGCAACGGCACCGCACGGCCGTGGCCGGATAAACTGATATAGGCCCGCGGCTCATCGCTGTCGGGGCCGACAATGGCATACGGCAGGCTCTCGATTCCCCTGTTGCGGCGCAGGACCCCCTGTACGCCCTCCGCCGACGTTCCCCTGCTGCCGGGGGACGGAAACGTTTCGAGCCGCGTATCGCCGATCAGCAGCTCCGGAGCGGCCGTCAGCCGCCAGCGCTCGAATTCGAACGTATCGAGGGAAACCTCCGGAACGGCTCGCTCCAGCTCGCGCCTGACTATGGCGACGGAGTGTTCATGGGCCCGGCTGCCCACCGGGCGCGGCCCCAGGGAGCAGATCTCTTCCAGCAGCACTTTCAGGTACTCGAACCTCGACTCCCGGCTCGCCACCATCGCGCTGCTGTCGGGAAACGTGTTGTCCTCCTTGCAGCCTGATAAAGCACCGGCCGCGGCCGCCATGCCCGCGGCGGCCCGCAGGAAATTCCGGCGTGTGATGCCCGGATTATCCGCCCTGATATCGCTCATACCGTCCATCTCCTTGACAGCCTCCTTCATCTGCTTCCATATTTCAGCCTCAACCGATAACATTGAGAAGAATATATATGAGCCCTCCGGCAACACAAAAGTTTTTCCGTAGCGCCTGGCTCCCCTGGCTGAGTGTGGTTGTCGCGGCGGCCGTTGCGTTCATCCCCGTTTTGAGCGCCGGGTACGTGCAGTGGGACGATGTTCTGCTGACCAACAAGCTGGCCCTGCGCGGGATGGACGCCGAGCACCTGCGCAATATCCTCCTGCCCGGCGGCGGTGCATACCAACCCGTGCGCGACCTCTATTTCTCGCTGATCTACCGTTTCAGCGGTTTCGAGCCATTTGGCTACCACCTGGCCAACTGGCTGTTGTATCTGGTCGTAGCCGCGCTGGCCGTGCGCTGTGCCGCCGTCATTTGCCACCGGGCCGGCTGTGGACGCACCGGGTGGGCGCTTATCCCCTGGCTGACCGGAGTGCTGTTCGTCCTGCATCCGCTGCACGTGGAGGTCGTCGCCTGGATGCAGGGCAACAAGGACTTGCTCGTCTCGGCGTTTTCCCTGGGCGCGTTCCTGTGCTGGGAGAAATACACGCGCCCGAGCGGCGGAGGAATCAGCTACTACATTGCGGCGCTGCTGCTGTTCCTGCTGGCTCTGGGCAGCAAACCCTCGGCGGTCAGTTTCCCGCTGGTCCTGCTCACGTTCGACCTGTTGTTTCCCGGCGGCAAAGCGGCCAGGGCAAAGGGAGTGGCAGCCCGCCTTGTTGCGCTGGTCCCGCGTTATCTGCCGGTCCTGATCCCGGCGGCGATACTGACGATCTATTTCGTGCTCTTCAGCGGGGCGATGGACAGCACGAGACTAAGCGCCGGAAACTTCCTGGCGATCCCGCTGATCCTGCTGGAATATTACCGCCTGCTGCTGCTGCCGGTGGGCCTGAGCCACCGTTACCTCGATCCGCAGTTCAGTTCCCTGGCCGATCCGGCCTGGTGGGCCGGTGTGCTGCTGACAGTGGCGATAATCTATCCGGCCTGGCGCCGGGTGCGCAAACAGCCGCTGGTCGCATTCGGGATAGCGTGGTTCTATATCTGCTGGCTGCCCCAGAGCAACCTGTTTCCGATCGCGATCCGGGTGGCGGACCGCTACGTTTTTTTATCCATCCTGGGGGTAGCGCTGGCTGGTGCCGGCGCGCTGGTGGCCGTACTTGAAAAAGCGTATGGCCACCAGCGGGCTTTCGGCCGCGCCGTGCTGGCCGGGGTGTTGCTGGCTGCCTTGCTGGGAACTTTAAGCTGGAACAGGTGCCTGGCCTGGCACGACGGGGTCCGGCTATGGTCCGGCGCGGTGGCAAAATACCCTGACCGCAGCTTCTATCACTACGGCCTGGCCGAGGCTTATCTGGAGCAAAACGAGCGGGCGGCCGCGCGCAGATCGTTCGCCAGGGCAGCGGAGTTATCTCCCGGCGACGCGCGCAACTGGATCAGCCTAGCATACATGCTGAAACAGGACGGGGAGCCGGACAAGGCGGAAGCGTACTACCTGCGGGCGCTGAAGCTCGACAGGGGCAGTTTCAACGCGGTCAACAGCCTGGGCAATATCTATTCCCGCACGGGCCGCGACTCCCTGGCGCTGGAATATTACCGCCGCGCCCTGGACATTCGCCCCGGTAACTACATGACGGTCTCCAACCTGTCCCAGCTTTACCGTAAGCTGGGCCGCGACCGGCAGGCCGACAGCCTGCTCGGCTCTCTGGAGCGCGGTGACCTTCCCCAGCCGGTAGTCCTGCTGCGACGCGGACGGCGCTTTATCGAACAGGGCCGGCTTGACAGCGCGCGGGCCAGGTTCCAGCGGGCCGTGGAACTGGACCGCAACATGATGCCTGCCTGGGCCGGCCTGGGCGAGGTCTACCTGCGCCAGGACTCCCTTGCCCGGGCGATTGAAATCATGAGACTGGTGAACGAGCGCAGCGAACCCGGCTGGAATCTGCTCAACAACATGGCCCTGGCGTTCGAGCGCGCGGGAGAGCCGGACTCCGCGATAGTATATTATCGTCAGGCATACCGCGCGGAACCGGATTCGGCGATGAGCGCGATCAATCTGGCTGTCAACCTCAACCGCCGGGGCCGCCGCGCTGAGGCTATCGCTATCCTGCGGAAGCTGTTGACCGGCCAGCCGGACAATTTCCCGGCCCTGCGCAACCTGGGCAACTGGCTCACCCTGGATGAGCGTTACGAGGAGGCCGCACTGAGCTACAGCCGCGCGCTGGCAGTGAACCCGGACGACCCCAACGCGCACTACAGCCTGGGACGGCTCTACCTTCAGTTCCTCGGGCGTCGCAGCGAGGCCCTGGCTCACCTTCGCGAAAGCCTGCGCCTGGACCCGGCCCAGCCACAGGCCCCGGCCCTGCGTCAGGCCGTGCAGCAACTGGAAGCCGCGCTGGCGGGCAACTGAACCGAACCAACCGCCGGGGTGAGTTTAGAGTGGTTCTCGAAACAATTGTTCGCTTGATTATCCTTCGAAAAGCCGCTCTTTCCCTCGTAAGGGCGAGGCATGCCTCGCCCGCAAAAAATACAGCCGACGCACAGGTTAACGGAAGAACACGAGGGCAAGCCCCTGCGATATTCTACGAACAACCGAAGCTTTTCCGTACCATTCTCAGGATTTTCCTGCCCTCGCAAAAAGACGAAACTTTTGATAACAGCGATAGAGGGCAAGTGTCAGGATCGGTTAAGGACAACCGGGAGATCGCAATCCGTCAAATGACCCCGTTGAAGGCATGAAGCATGCTTTTCATCTAAAAAACCTCCCCCGGTTACCCGGTGGGAGGTTTTTTAATCGAACTGGGATCATCGGACCGGCAAATTATCACGACAGACCACTTCGCCCTAATTGGCCGCTCCGCCGCCATGCCGGATCACCTGTGTACCCGCGGGCAGATTGAACGTGAACCGAGAGTCGCTGAGCTTCAGGTTATCCTTCTGGTTGCTGTATTCCAGCATCGTGCTGTCGCCGTTCTTCTGCACGATCACCGTCTTGACCGGATACCACTTGCCGTCGCTGACAGTCAGCATCACTTTTCCCAAACTCAGCGCGGGGCTGGCTGCCGCGGAGCCGGGGATCGGAGTCAGGGCCAGCGTGTAATAGCTGCCACCCCCCTCCCACGGACCCGTTTCCACAAGTTTCACGGTGAACTGCTCCTGGATGCCGGCCACCGAACCGCCGAACCCGACAAACATCGCGCTCAGTCCGCTGGACTGCTTGAGCGAGAGCTCGTGGACCTGCTTGAGATCAGGATAGTGCAGCCAGACGTGGTTGTAGTTGATAATCAACTGCTGGCGCTCGGGAGACTGGGTGTCGAGCACCAGCTTGTCCGGGTTGCGGAAGTAAAACTTGCCCTCGCTCACTATGCTCTCGTCGAACAGGGCCATCCGCTTGGTCTGCACGAAATCAGCCTGCAGGTCTTCCATCCGGCTGTTGGCCCGGTTCATCCGCCCCAGCACATCATCGACCGACATTGCGGCCGCCTGCGCCACGACGGCGCTGCACAGGCAGGTGGCGGCTATGATAAAAACAGACAGGTATTTGCTCATTAAACGGTAACTCCTGAGAGGGGCGCCCTCAATAAAACTCTCAACGCCCTTTAATTAAATATTTTCCCTAGGCAAGTTGTCAAGGGCAAAGCAAGCCGTTCTTTTTACCGGTTCTGCTGTTCGTTTTATTTCAAGCAGTTAGATTGCTCATGTCCGGTTTCGGCCAGTATAACAGAGAACGGCCCTTGACAACCCTTGTTCCCATTCTTTCGTATTTTTCGGGCACGCTTCTATATCGGATGCGGTTCGACTACCGGACAGCGCCCACCGCTTCGTTTGGCTTACGGTCCACCGAGTGCTGGGCGAAGTATTCCTTGATCAACGCGGGCAACGGCCGCTCCAGGTAGCTGCGGATCGAAACGTAGCAGCCACCGCAGTCGTTATACGGCACGAACTCGCGCTTGATCTGCCTGATAGAGGTGTATTCCTTGTCGTGCATCGAACAGGGCTTGAGGGTCCCCTGCGGCGTAACCACCAGGAAGCGCTTGCCCGCGCTGCAGGACTTCATCTCGCCCTTCTCGAAAAATTCCAGCGTACCCTGGAGGTTGAAATCCGCGTTCATGATCCGGCCGCAGTTGAGCTCCTTGTAGGAGCGCAACTGGTCGAACTGGCCATGAAGTTGCTCCAGGTCTTCCTCGCTGCTGATAGTATAGTCGCGGTTGCCTGTGCGCAGCACCGAGTAGGCGCTGTAGGAGATACTCACGCCCCAGCGCTCCGCCACCCGCGCGATATCCATAATGTAAGGCATGTTTTCTCTTGTGATCGCGCAGTTGAGCACGATATCATCGTGGCCCAGCGCGGCCAGCGCGGGGATAGTCTTGTCCAGCTTGGCGAACAGGCCCTTTGTGCCGCGCCACTGATCGTGACGCTCATCGGGAAAGCAGAGGCTGATCGAAAGCTGGTTGATTCCGGCTTCGCGCATCGCCAGGTACTTTTCCTCCGTCAGCAGCCAGCCGTTGGTGACAACGATCAGGTAGGGGGCCGCACTGCCCGCCGGTTTGACCGCCTTCAACACCTCGACCAGATCCTTGCGCAGCAGGGGTTCACCGCCGGAGACCTGCACGATCACCGGCTTGAGCCGCTTCATCAGCTTGCGGTAACCCTCCGGACCGATCCTCTTTTCGTCCTCGATTATCCCGCCCATGTTGCAATGCTTGCAGTCATTACAACAGGAATATGTCATTTCCAAAGAAACCACCGTGGGATAACCCGCAATGTAGGCCGGAATCCCTTTGGCTAGTATCGAGGCTGTTTCCGTACGGGTCAGCTTCTTCATTTATGCCGCCCTTCTCCGTTAATACACCCGTCCACCATGTACAATGTGCGGTCGCCCTGCCCGGCGACCTCCGGGTCATGGGTGACCATGATGATGGTCTGCCCATGCTCCGAGTTCAGCTTGCAGAGTATTTCCAGTACCTTTTCCGTATTCTGTCTGTCCAGGCTGCCGGTGGGCTCGTCGGCCAGCAGAATCGCGGGACGGCGTACCAGCGCCCTGGCGATCGCCACCCGCTGTTGCTCGCCGATGGACATCTCGGCGGGACGGCGATGGAGTTTATCACCCAGGCCCACCAGCTCGAGAAGCTCTGTCGGCGAAGGCAACCCTTTGCGTTGACTGCCGTTGCGAAATATTGTCAGGCGCGTGGCGATCTCAACGTTCTCAACCGATGTCAGTGTGGGCAGCAGGTTGAAACGCTGGAACACGAACCCGATCTTGTCGTAGCGCATCCGCGTAATATCGGCATCGCCACGACCGGTCAACTCCACGCCATCGAGCCAGATCCGCCCGCTGTCGGAGTGAGTCAGGCCGCCGAGCAGATAGAGCAAGGTCGATTTACCGGAACCGGACGGACCCATCAGGCTGAAAAACTCGCCCTGATCAACACTGAAAGACACCTCTTTCAGCACTTGGGTTGTGTTGCCGCCGCTACGGTAATCCTTGCGTAAGTTTTCGACCCTGATGGCCTTATTTCCATTATTCGCTGTGATGTGAGATGCTCCTGATTGAGCTTCCACCCCTGTACCCGACCTCATAGCGCCGGCAACAATATAACCCTGCCGGTCTCAGTATAGCAGCGGACAATAAGTTAGTCAAGTTTGAAAGGATTCCGGTACGTTTTATTTTTACCGTCAATCAGGGCCGCTGTAATGAACTACCCAGTGGCAAGCCGCGAGGAATGCTCTTCGCTAAAATCCATTACTCTTTTTCGCCGCCCGCAGGGATGTGAATCACCCCTTCGGCTGATCCCCGAGAGCCGGATTCAACTGACAACCGTTTTGCTCGACAGGCATAGAGGGGCGTTGAAATAAAGACATTCAACGCCCTATGGTGAAAAATTTCGTTTGTTCGGTTGTCAAGGGCAAGGCAAGCCGTTTCTTTTGCTGATCCTGTTACTTATGTTGTATCAAGCCGTTGCGTCGCTCGAGCTGTTTTGGACCGGCCTGGCTGGAAACGGCCCTTGACAACCAGGCGCCCATACTTTCGAATACTTCAACACGCTGCTAGTTAACGGCTGAAAACTCCGGAAGTTTCCAGGCGAACAGGTTCCGGCTCTCTCCGCCCAGCTCCTGGTAGCGCCAGTAGTTGGTCAGCACTATTCTATTGTAATAATACGTCTCTTCCAGTGGAATCAACTCGATAAAAAGATCCAGATCGAACCCGTCCTGCGTCACACCGGCCTGGCGCGATCGTTCCAGCCAGGCGGGCAGGTTGCGGGGATCGGCGTTGTAGCTGGAGATTGCCAGCGCGATATTCCCGTCGTACTTCTTCAGATTGCTGGACAGGAACTTGACGCCCAAGCGGATATTGACCGCCGGGTCGTAGAGCCTGCGGGTGCCGACCCTGCCGATTCCCTCGCCCCTGGCCAGGCGGCGGCCCACCGACGGCAGCAGTTGCATCAGGCCCACCGCGCCCGCGTGACTTTTAGCTTCCGGGTGGAAATTGGATTCCTGGCGCATGACCGCCGTGATCAGCCCCGGCGGGATTGCCCGGCGTTCGCCCTCGCGAACGATCACTTTCGTGTTCTGCCTGGGACTTAGAAACGCGATCCGCCAGAAATTTTCCGGCAGGCCCAGCCCTCCCTGCTGAAGATATTTCCTGAACGGTCCGCGGAATCCGCGCAACACCCGGCTGAACAGACCGGCGTCGAGAAAATTCTCGTGGTAGCTGAAACGCAGCCGCAGGTCCCCGGGCGCAAGTGACATCCCGTGAGCATAGATATAGGCGGCCTCGGCGTGGAAACCCAGCTCCCGCCACTTTCCGGCATGCTCCTGCACGGTGCGGCCGACCGTGCTCATCGTATCGGGAAACCGCGGCGACTGAACCATCGGCAACTGGCTGACCCAGGGAACGCCCCCCTGCCGGCCCTTGAGTATTCCGTGCTTGAGCGACCGTGCCCTGATCCCGTAATAAGTATAGGGATAGACTCTGGACAGGACGGCGAACGTGCGCGCCGCCATTTCCTCATCGCCCAGTACCTGCTGGCTCTTGCCCAGAAAAAGCATCGTGCGCTGCCAGCCCTCGTAAGCGCTGAAACGGGCACCGGCCCAGGGGGAGAGCACCTCGAGTGCCTCCGGGTAGCGACCCTCGTGGTAGCAGATCAGCCCCGCGTAACTGACGATCTCCACGGCCAGTTCCTCGTCCGGCCCGGCTGCGAGCAAACCTTTCAGGCCCTCCAGCGCCTGCTCGAACCTGTCGCGCTCGATTTGGCTGCGTGCCAGCAACAGCCCGGCGTTCATCCTGGCGTCGCTGGCCGGGAAACGGGCGGCGGTAATCGAATCAACCGCGGCCACACGAGCGAAATAAGTGGCCGCATAGCCGAAATAGCGCCTCGCCGTGGAACGCCGCTTGCCGGACTTATACTTGCGCCAGGAGTAATCGTTCTTGCGCGCTATCGCCTGACATTTTTTTCCGCAACGGTAGTTGAACTCGGAGCGCAGCAGCAGGGCGCGCTCCATAAGCGCGCTGTTGGGGAAACGGGACGCGAACCGGCTGAAATATCTTTCCAACAGTTTTGCGTTACGACGGTTATGCGAGAGCGTGCGGGCGGCGAACCCGCGGTTGATATTCTCGAAAATCCGCAGGTACGCCCGCTCCGCCTGCACAGAGTCGGGATAGCGCTTGATCAGGTCCGTCAAGACGGAGTGACCGCTCAGGCCTTGGGCAATCGCCCATTGGAGCATCTGTTCTGGACTGAGTTTCAACCCGCCCGCACCCTTGAGCGCCTCCACAATCCGGCAGGCATCCTTCGCCTGGCTGTTGCCGGCGGACTCGTCCAGCAGCGCCTGGAGCGGGCCGGCGGCGGCCTTGTACTTTTTCTCCAGCAGCAGGCGACAGCCGGCCAGCAGCAGTATTCTGCGGGTAAACCGACTGACCGGCCAGGAGCGCCCGAACTCGAGAGCGGCCCGGTACAGCGCCTCGCCATCATGCCAGTTCACGGCGATAATCCCGGCGGCGCGGGCATATTCAGTTGTAAAGGGAAAGATGGAGTCAAGAGCGGTGAACCCGGCCGCGGCGGCGCGGAAATCAGTAAGAAAGGGCTGGCCCTCGCGCGAGATGTGGCGGAACGATGGTGCGCCTTTTACAATCCTGTCCACGAACTCGTCTTCTTCGTCCATCCCACGCTGAAACAGCGCCACGGCCCTGGCCAGACGGCCCAGGGAGTCCGCGCCCGTGGCCTCGCCGCCCAGCTTGATAACTTCCGTGTAAATTTTCTTGCGCACCGCCGGCGAGGCGTCGAAACTCTCCTGCAACCTCGCGACCGCGGCCGCGCCGCCTGCAACCAGCAGGCCGGGCAGGCTTACGGCAAGCAGCACCGCCATCAGCAGACAGACGGGCAATTGATTGTTCAAGCGGCTGGATATATTCATCAAAGCTCTTGTTTTCCGGTAACAGACTGCGTGCAGGCGCTAATCTGCCTGCTTCAACACTGCCAGCATCTGAGCGTGGAGTTTTTTGCTGTTGGCGGCCAGCACCGTCCTGCTGGTGGAAGGGTTAAAATCCCCGCCCGCAAAATCGGTGACAATTCCCCCGGCCTCGCGGACCATCAGACAACCGGCCGCCGTATCCCAGTGGCTCAGATTTTCCTCCCAGAACCCATCGAACCGCCCGGCGGCAACGCAGGCCAGATCGTAGGCCGCGCTGCCATCGCGCCGCACCGCGAAACTGCTCGCCAGGAATTTTTCGAACCGGCCCAGGTTGCGCTCGATCACTCCGGGCTGACGGATATTGTACGGGAAACCCGTCACCAGGAACGCCCGGTCGAGCGGGTTGTCACCACCGGCCACCCGAAGCTCGCGGCCGTTGAGAAAAGCTCCGCCGCCGGCCGTGGCGGTGAACATCTCGCGCGTGGCGGGCTGATAGATCACGCCCAGCAGGGAGTCGCCGCCCAGTTCCAGCGCAATCGAGACCACGAAACAGGGGTAGCCGTGGGCGAAATTGGTGGTGCCGTCAATCGGGTCGATCACCCAGCGGTACTGCGAGCAGCCGCTGGAACGGGTCTCTTCCTCGGCCAGAAAATCGTGGTCCGGAAACTGGCGGCGAAGGTTCTTCACCAGCAGCCGCTCCACCTTGCGGTCAAGCGCGGTCACCGGGTCGATTTCGCCCTTGAGCTCCATCTCCACTCCCCCGGCCAGACTCTCCATCAGCATTTCGCCCGCCCGGCGGGCCAGGCTTTCGGCCAGTTTCAACGCCTTGGGCAACACGTCCCTCACGCTCCACCCCCACCTCTTCGGTGCAAAATATACGGCCAGGGGGTCTAAGATTGTGCTGCGGTCCGCTTTTGTCAAGGTGTCACCCGTGGGGGGACAGCCTTGCCCGCCGCAGCGGCGGCTGCTAACTTTGGTGACCGATGAAACACGCTTACGGACATATCGCCATTGCCGCGGCGCTGATGCTGATCGTTACCCTGCCGGCCAGTGGTTGTTCCCGGCCTGAGGTTGCCGGCGACGGGGAAAAACAACCGCCGGCGGTCAAAACCGGGCTGGATGTGCTGGTGGAACGTGATTTCGCTCCCCTGGCGGGCATGCGCGTGGGCGTGGTGACCAACCACACCGGAGTAGACCGGCGGGGGCGGGCGCTCTACAGCCTGCTGGCCAGGTGCCCGGACGTGGAGCTTGCCGCCGTTTTCGCCCCGGAGCACGGCCTGGAGGGAGTAATCGAGGGCGAGTACGAGGCGGGCGGGCCGGGCGGCGGCGGCATGACGGTCCACAGCCTGTACGGGAAAAACCGCAAGCCGACCCGGCAGTGGCTGGCCGGGCTCGATGCGCTGGTGTTCGATATCCAGGATATCGGCACGCGGTTCTACACGTATGTCACCACGATGGCGCTCTGCATGCAGGCCGCCGCCGAGGCCGGGGTAAAGTTTTACGTGCTCGACCGTCCCAACCCGGTGGGGGGAATCGCCGTGGAGGGGCCGGTGCTGGAGCAGTCCCTGCGCGGGAATTTTATCGCCTACTATCCGATCCCCGTGCGCCACGGTATGACCGTGGGCGAGCTGGCCCTGCTGTTCAACACGGAGTTCGCTATCGGCGCGAGCCTGAGCGTGATAGAAATGGACGGATGGCGGCGCTCGATGTATTTTGACAGCACCGGCCTGGCCTGGATCAGTCCCTCGCCCAACATGCGCAGCCTGAACGCGGCGATCCTTTATCCGGGGTTTGGGATCAGCGAGGCCACCAACATCTCGGTCGGCCGGGGGACCGGGATGCCGTTCGAGCTCTACGGCGCGCCGTTTATAGACGGCGCGGCGCTGGCGGCGCTGCTTGGCAGCGCGGGCCTGTCCGGAGTTTCTTTCCGGGATACCACGTTCATACCGGCCAGCCACGTATTCCCCCATCAGGCTTGCGGTGGGATCAGGGTCACGGTTACGGACAGGGACAAGTTCAACAGCGTTCGCAGCGGGCTGCAGTTGCTCAGCGCACTGGAAAAACTCTACCCGGACCGGTTCGAGCTTGAGCGGATCGACAACTGGATCGGGCGCAGGGACGTTAAGCGCCAGCTCGAGCGCGGTGTGCCGGTTGACCGGATTATCGCCGGCTGGCGGGACGGGCTGGAACGGTTCAGGCGGACCAGGGCAAAATACCTGCTCTACTAGGAGGTTATTTCAAAACCTCACAGGATTGGTTAATGGTAATCGAGATTACCGGAACCGACCGATCTTGATCGATACGCCTGTGCACCTCAGGGCGCGATTCTTTTGCGGTGGGGCGGGGTCAATCCCGGGCCGCATGTCTGAGCCACAGCAAGGGTAGCGTGTAGTTGTCCCGGATCCCACCGGAGCTGCCGGAAGAGACATCGTCCGGCGTGCGATTCGCTTTCAGCGTGCCGAGCACACAGGAGCGGAGTTTTACCGATGGCACACCGCCCATATTAAAAAAAACAAGTTTGTGCGAGTTCGGCCCGGAAAAGGCTTTTGCTCTACTTTTGGCCTCAAAAGTAGAAATATTCTCTCGTTTCTCTCTCAACAACTTGGGCTTTGAAATGACCTCTAATGAACGATGGAACGACTATGACGGAAAACACACCGCTGATCACCAATGACGCTGTCGTTCTCGGCATCCTGGCGTTGATTCTGGCCGCAGTGTTTGTCACCTCCTCCGGCAAGCGGCCCCTGTTCGTCAATTTTTACAAGTACGTCCCTTCAATCCTGATCATCTATTTTGTCCCCGGCATCCTCTCCAGCGTGGGGCTGATTTCCGGCGACCACTCGAACCTTTATTTCGTCACCTCGCGCTACCTGCTGCCCGCCTGCCTGGTGCTGCTCACCCTCAGTATCGA
>JAJRTS010000108.1 GCA_024278175.1 Gemmatimonadales bacterium
CTATACTTTTGCCCATTGGCGAGTAAATTATTGGGGCCGGAGGTGATAACCAATGGCCCGAAGAGTGAAGTTATTAAGCGAAGCATACTGGGAGAAGATATCGCCGCTTCTTCCGGAGCCAGAGCAATCCAAGAAGGGGGGCGTAAATTTATTCCGAACCGTCCCTGTTTTGAGGGTATCCTCTGGATTTTGTGGACAGGCGCGCTGTAGTTTAACACATTCGCGGATTTTAGGGAATCACATCCGATTACGGCGAGGCAAGTACGGAAAATAATCACCCTTAAGTATATGAGGAGCATTATGGAAGTTTACGAGGCAATCAGAGGGCGAAGAACTATTCGCCGATTCACTTCAGCTCCAGTCAAAACAGAAGTGCTTAACCATTTGGTTGATGCAGCTCGTTTGGCTCCTTCAGGTGCAAACCGGCAGCCGTTGGAATTTATTTGTGTTTCATCACCTAAGCGAGTTAACCTTGTGGCTGAACATGTCCGTTGGGCAGCATATATCCATCCCGCCGGTGACCCACCCCTAGGTCATGGACCCAAAGCATTTATTGCTACAGTGGTCAACAAACAAATTGCTCCTGACGGTGCCCTGTACGATGTCGCCGCAGCTGTGACCACTATGATTATTGCTGCCAGAACCGAGGGTCTGGGATCATGCTGGATGGGAAACATCGACCACCCGGCTATAACAACAATTTTGAATATACCTGAAAAGGGTTGGAAGCTGGACAATGTGCTCGCACTTGGATTTCCTGACGAATCTCCAGTTGTTGAAGATTTCAAGGATACGGTGAAATACTGGAAAAATGGAAAGGGAGTACTGCATGTGCCTAAGCGAAAACTGAAGCATATTATTCACCAGGAAACTTTCTAAGCAGAAGCTGTACCGCGTCAGAGCGAGTTGGCCAACTTCAGCCCAATAGCTATGAGAGGGTTTTGCCGATGTTCTACTTCGGGACTGCTCCTATCGTTTTTGATAAGCAAAAGGAGTATTTCCGGAAAGGGTGGGCGTATCAATGTTATTGATGCGGCAGTAAAAACAAACTCCGGGAAGATGCCGGTACTCTTTTCGTATTCTTGGACAAACCTGTTTGAGATGCGATATGATAGAAGAAGGCTGCCCTGCAAAACCTGCACCTGACTTGTGCTTGTCACTTCTTGAAAAAATGCACATTCTACAAGCGTTTGCCAAGGCTAATTCCCAAACTGAATCAATACACTCTCCTATCCAATTGTCACTACTATAATTACGTTGGGACACTACCGGTCTCTATTTAAGAATAATCATCTTCCGAGTTTGAACAAAATCGCCGGCCTGCATCCGGTAGAAGTAAACCCCGCTTGAAACCCTCCGGCCGTCTTCATCCCTGCCGTCCCAGAAAACCGTGTATTTTCCCGGCCCCCGAACGGCATCCACCAGCGTGCGTACTTTCATTCCCCTGATATTATACACTTCCAGCAATACCTCGACACGCCTGCCCTGTGGCATCTGGTAGGATATCGCTGTGCCGGGGTTGAACGGATTGGGTGAATTCTGCCCCAGGGCGAACACTTTCGGCAGCCCTGCGCCCGGCGAGAAGGGTTGAAACAGTGCCGCGAACTCCGCCTGTTGGCTGGCGGATAGTTTTAGTTGCGCAAGCTGCTCCTCCAGCCATGATATCTCCTCATCGTTCAGCTCCGGTGTTTCTCCGGTTCCGGCAGCCGCTGCGAGATAGATACCACCGCCCTCCACGCATCGGCTCAGGGCGATATTTTCCAGCAGCGCCGCCACGTCCAGGATCGTGTAGATTCCATCGCCGTTCACGTCCAGTGTGGGGTCAGCCGGATTGCGCCGCCCGGCCAGCAGGAGAGTGATAACATCATGGATCGTGGCCAGCGAATCTCCGTTGAAATCGCATTGCCGGGAGCGCACCGGCGGCTCTGGAGGGGCGTCACCGAGTCCATCGGCCAGGCGTTTTATCTCCGCCTCGGCCTCTGCGTAACTTTCCATTTCGCTGCTTAAATAACGCTGAGCGATATTCTCGGTATCCCTCTCACTGAAAAAGCGTGAGCGGTGCATCAGATAAAAAATCTCGCCGATTTCGTTGTAATCGCGGATCGCTTTCATCCGAAGACTTGGGCAGGCGGTATTGCCCACCATGTCCACATTGCCCGCCATGCCCGGATAAAAAAGGTTGGTGCTGCCGTCGTGGTTATCATTCCACGCATCACCGTCCCAGGCCTGGAACGTATCCCAATAGACATAACCCCGTGCCGCGCGAGACCAGTTCCAGAAGAAATCATAATAGTTCTCGGCCATATTTTCCGTGATGCGAGGAGCATCGCCGTAGGTCCAGGCCATATCGCCATCGGCGATCCGCGCCCGCACCTGGCTCTCGGGGTAATCGCCGCGGTTGATCACCCAGACATCAACCTGCTCGTCCAATTCACCGCGCAGATAGCTGAAATGACCCATGTCTACGCGATACAGCATACTGGCCCCGCCCTCGTTGCGCAGACCGTTGCGAAACAATCCCGCGAAAAAATTCAGTGCCTTATAATCTTCCGGCCGGGTGGGCTCATCGAGGTCCCAGGGTTCATAGCCGAAGTGCTCCTTCTCGTTGTTATAGGCGAAAAAAGTTGTGCGATGCCAGCCCATCTGGTCCAGGTGGCGTTCGAATTCAGTTACAACGGTGGTGAAACCATCGATGTAAGACTGATTGCTGAATACGGAACTGCCGCGGGGAACAGGCATCCTTACAGGCCACTCGGTGTGGAACGGCAGGTAGTAGAACGGGATCGGAATCCCGTCGCGCGGGTTGCCCGCAAACGCACTGCCATCGAAATATGGGCCGAAGCGTTTATCGTACTCGGTCCAGTCGGAAATCGACAACTGGCTGCCGGTTGCCCCGTTTAACCCGGGAGCGCAGCGAAACGAGGCCTGGTTTGTCGGGTTCTGCGAGTATGGCATCCGGTCCATGTACACCCGGTGCTCGTGCAGCATCCGCTGCACCACCCTCTCCAGTGAGTCGTGGCGGGCGGCTGTATCCCAGTCGTGGCGTAACTTCCATCCTTTGCCAATATCGGCATAGCAGTTGAACTCGGTGCCGTAGTGGGTGTAATCAGACAATTCAAAATCAAGCACTTCGAGTTCCACCCTCAGCTCCCGGTTACCGGCGGAGACAGTGGCGACAGTCAGAGTGGCGCTGTACGTGCCGGCCAGGGCTTGATGGGGAATATAAACGTCGGCAAACACGGCCTGGTTTCGTTGTACCACCTGGCCGAACGTGGAAATCTGCGGGTCGGGCACGCTAAAAGGAATCAGCTGAAAAGTACCGCCATCGTTGTCGAACGGCACCAGCAGATCGGGGTACATTACGCCGTCGAACTTATGATACCACTCCCGGTATAACCGGACTTCGCTCGAATCGATCACGGCCGGACCGGTAAAATCGCTGACCGAAACGTTGACAACGTTCAGCGGAATTTCGCCCAGATTCTCGATCACAACCTGGAAACCAACGAACTCGTTGCGCCCGCCGGTGACAGTTACGCGTCCCGCGGCGCCATTCCAGACGCGATTCAACTGCCGGTAGGCCGGGGAGAGGCTGTCCGAATCGTAATTTGCCGGATCGACTTCAAACGCATTGCCGGTGCGCGGATTGATTTTCCAGTAGGAAGGAGCCGCCCAGACTTTCAGCGAGCCGCTTGAGGGCGTTGCCTGGGCAGAGTTAGAAACTGGAGATAAATTGCCGGCTTCATCCGAGGTCCTGATTGCGAAATAAAGGGTTTTTCCTGATTCGAGTCCTGACACCAGGTATTCCTCGGCGCTCCCCGCCACAGAGGGAATAAGCGTTACTTCCAGGGCTGTTGCGTTGTCCCAACCGGACTGATCAACAGGGCTCAGGCCGTACCGGAGCTGATAGGAACCGGCCGTTCCGTCATCACCGTCATCGCCGGGTGCTGTCCAACGCAGGTATATCTCACCAGGACCGAGTGCGGAGGCGGAAAGATCGGTTACGGCGTCAGGAGCTCTCTGGTCAAGCGGCACCAGGACTTGCACGCTGTTGGAAATTCCGGACCAGTTGTATTTCTCATCCCGTGTGCGAAACGAGATATATGTAACCACGCCGGCAGACAGACTTGCAACAGTCCAGTTCTGCACATCTCCTGCCGAATCGGGCAGAGGCGGGCCATCAAGAATCGCAGCATTGTCCCAGTCGGATTGAGTCAGGATCGGTTCAGCAGAGATCCGGAATTCATAGGCCCCCGCCCACCCATCATTGCCATCATCACCCGGGGCCGTCCAGGCCAATGTGATCACTCCATGGCGGCTGGAATCGACAACGGCCAGATCGGTAACGGTTGCCGGTGGCACATCTTCACCATCGATGACTTCGATTTCGAGATAGGGAGCCGAAGCTGTTTGCTCGCGGGAGTAGATATCGCGGTTAAGCACGGCGGACTTGCCGAACAGTGCCAGGCCGTATGCACGGTTATCGATTAACTGCTGAACCAGCGCGGTATCGATTTCAACACTTGCGCGGCTGCCACCTTCCACGAAACACAGGTTTCCACTGTTGACCAGGCTGGTACTGTAGCCGTTGACCACGCTGCGGGCATCGCTGCCGACTCCGGCCCACAGGCTGTCGGGCCAGACTCGATGTGTGTACGTACTTGAGCCATTCTCGAAGCTGCCGTTGCCCGTGCCCTCATGCCAGGGCACGGCGATAGTGCTGATCAAGTCCGTGCAAAAGGCTATCTCGCCATCCTGGCTGGTCACAAACAATGTGCAACTCACGGCTTTTTTGCCCCGGACCGCCTCGAAATCGAACTGCATGAATGCGATCCCCTGGTAGTCCTTGATTCTCATCGTGCTGGCGGCCCCCCAGTTGAGTTCCTTTTCCTGGGGATGGCCATACATCGGGGCATCGGCAACACAGTCAAGCCTGACTCTTTCGGTGGCGGCCTGGGCGACGGGAGAAGTTATCATCAATAATAAAACAAAGTAAAGACACAGACGACTTCTCATGGATTAGCTCTGGGGTAAAGGTCAAGGAAGAAATAACGATAGTTTCTGTTTTCAGTAAATGATCTCATAACCATCCAGCTTGTTTGCAACTTTAACCATTGCTGACGTATCTGCTACAGCACGGTTCATCCAACCTGGGATTGCCACATACGTGACGATTTTAAAACTTTTCTGCGGGAGATGCCACAAGATTTGATTGAACAGATTCAGTCGGTGGCGGCTTGATTACTCGATTACCAGCTGTTACCGAATTCAGGGGGCAGGTCAGCTAAAGCTATCCTTCAGAACAAGTTGGAACTTTAGCTCATTGGCCAAGCAACATAGTTGCTTAGTCTGGGCGTAAAGGCACAGCATGGCGTTGGCTTGGGCGTACCTGCTGATGAGCTTGTGCGGTATGGGCGAGAACCGACCCGGTTTCAGGCGACTGCTTAGAGGTGGCCGGGTTTGTTTAGACAGTTATTCTCAATTTATAAGTGGTGAGCTGCTCGTTATCATGCCACCACCAGTTCCATTGGTAGCGTAGCGATGTATACCTCATCCGGGGTCTTCCTGTCAAGCCCCTGGTGCC
>JAJRTS010000001.1 GCA_024278175.1 Gemmatimonadales bacterium
AGCCACTCATGGTTTAACCGCTTCAGGAAGCTCCTGGTAAGATACGAGAAACTCACCGAAACCTATGTGGCATTGCTGCACATGGCCGCAGCTATTATCGCTTTCAGAAAAACTGGCGTTATTTACGGATAAGTTCTTAGTCTTGGTCTGATTTTTGGTGGGGCGATAAGCTTCGAGAACTGGGGGCAGCCGTTGCGGCCCGCCCGGCCTTTTGATGAACCGCTTTATTATGACGCACAGGCGGTAGCCGTGCGGTCGCCAGATTACGCCCAGGCAACTGTTCAGGTATTGCCAAAAATATCTTACGCCAGACTAAAAGCATCTATCGAAAAAGTCTACAGTGAGCGCCCATCCTGCGACATCGGCTATTCATATCTGATGGATGCATTTCCCAGCGCTGATCTTGAAGACATCGTGACAATTTGCGATAAGTTAGAAGAGGAGGGTATAATTGGGGCGGTCGAAGGAGCGTAGGAACAAGACCGGTAAAGTACGGTATGAGGTCAATGATGCGATACGCGGAGAAATCATATTAGCCAGGGCGCGAAAATGGGATCAGCCATCTAAAGTAGCCGACTCTGGTGGGCATAATATCCAGCAGGGAAAGCTTCAAAAAGAGGCATTTGCAATAGTTGAAAAGAAATTCAGGCACATCCCCGAGAGGAAAAATCAATAAGGAGCTTCGCCCCTTGCTACGAGAGAAAAAACGGCTCTTCGAAGGATAACCAAGCGGACAATTATTCCGAGAACCACTCTATCTTCGCGCTTCACAATCACATCCGTGGCCGCAACCGGATCACACTGCCTGCGGCCGCTTCCACCGCCACCACTCCGTTATCGGGCCGCACACCCTCGATCACCTGCTCGCCCACGCTCACATCGTACGCTACGCCCTCGGGCACGCCCAGCAGGTAGACCCGGTACGTTCTGTCTTCCTCCGGAACGGGCAACTCCAGCCGGGGATTAAGCTCCGTGCCATCGAGGAAAGCCAGCACCAGCTCGCAGTTGACCACCGCCCGCAGCCCGCGCCCCTCCAGCAGCTTCCAGCCCTCCAGCAGTTCCGCGGTCGTCTGGCTCACGCTACCCGCGGCCAGCACGTGCAGGAACTCGCCGGTAAGATCCTGCTCCGCCTGGGAGATGCGCAGAATCCAGCCGCCCGGCTCAACCTCGGGGTAATCCCAGAGGTCGAGCCGGGGAGGCATGTCCACGCCCTGGAAATGGAACGGGCGGGTGTGGGAACCCCAGATTTCCCGCCGCGGCGCAAGCGGCAGCAATGTACGGCCCGCCAGCACCGAGCCGCCGTTCTCGGCCAGGAACGTGCCGTGATCGCCCAGATAGGGTTGGTTGGCGGTGTTCAGGGTCCAGGTCTTGGTAAACGAGGGGTCCTTGGCCACGATCCGGTCGTAGATCACCACGGTGGCGGGCCGGATATAGGCCAGGCTGCGCACCACCTGGCTCACCTTGGGCCGGTTGCGGAAATCAGCGCCGTAGGAGGAAAAGAAGTCGCTGTTGTAGGCCATCGTGATATCAGCGGCCACGAAATCCAGCGTATCCCCGGCGTAGAAATGCAGCACGGTGGCCCGCTCGAAATGGGGGCCCTCCAGCCGGTTGCGTTTCCACACGGCTACATCGGTATTGTTCTGCGTGCTGCGCCCGCCCAGGCTGACCACCACCCGCTGTCCCCCGTCGTTGATAACGGTAACTCCGTCATCGTGCGGGATCTGGAACCGCTCATCGGGGTCGCGGATCAGCAGGCTGTTGTGGGCCAGGGTGCGGCTGGAAAAATTGACGTAATGACTGGTCCCCATGGGAGTGTACACACCGGCATCGAGCGCCAGCCACTGCTTACGGAAGATAGAGAAGTGCCCGGCGTCCAGGTGGTCGTGACTGCCGAACCAGTCGCCGGCATGGAAACTGACCACCGTGGCGTCGTCCTCCCAGCCCGAGCGCATGAAAAACAGGTCGTACGTGCCGGGGTTAAGGCGCACCGCCCTGGGGAGGGACTGCGAGGGCGCCCGCGGTGTAATCGAGGGGTCGTACCACAGCAGGTAGTACCAGAGGTGCAGGGGCAACAACTCCTGGCCGTCCCTGCCGGCGTTTTGCACAATCCAGGCCGCCAGGGAATTTTTATACTCGTGGGCGACTATCATGAACAGGCGGCTGTTGTCCCATCCCCCGCCGACGACAAACTCCGGCACATCGTTGTAGCGGGCCAGGCTACCGTCGGGATACACCTGCGCGGCGTAGAAACTCGTAAACTTGTTCAGCCAGTCGCCGCCCTGCTGGCGCAGCCTGGCGAACGGCCATTGGCGGGGGCTGGTGGCGCTCTGCCTGGCGCTCATCCACATCGCCAGGTTCAGCAGGCTGGCCCGGCTGCTGTAGGACAGACCCTCGTGCCAGCCTCCTTTGAACAACTCAACCGCACCGGAGAGGTTGTTGCGCCAGTAACGGTCGGCGAACCCGAGCCACTGGGCGGCTTCCTCGCTCTCGCCGTAAAGGGCCAGCGCGGCCAGGTAAACCGCGCGAAGGTGATACCAGGTATGATTGTTGAACACGTCGTCGTCGGTGCGAATCTGATTGATGCAATCACGGGTCCAGCTTTCGATTCGCTCACGGATCAACAGCTTGTCGCTCTGGCTGAAGCCGGGATAGCCGTACAGCCAGTCGTAGGCGATACTGACCACGGACAGGTTCCACGACTGGCCGTCGTCGTGCTCCAGCGCCAGTATCATCGCCAGGGCCGTGTCGGCGGCGGCGGTTTCGGCCGGGTCGACCAGCCAGCGGAAGGCAAACGAGGCCAGCACGTTTGCTTTCTTGCGGCCGCGCGGCACGTCGTCGAAACTACCATGCCACATACGCAGCTTCTCGTACTGTGCGCGCCAGGGTTTACGCCACACCCTGAGACGCAGGCTATCAAGATTGTTATGGAAGGAGGGATCGTCGTTGACGAATATCCGCGGATGCCCGGAGCGGATTCCGGCGCTGGCCGCCACCGGGACTCCGGCCAGCAACAGCATTAGCAGCAGACTTCTAGTCAAGCAAGACTTCACGCTCATCAGGCCTTCCGTCCGGCTAGCGGGTTGATGTTTTATGTTTCTGCTCATCGGCCGGCAGCTTTGCTATTGTCTGTCATATATATTCTCTCCACCGGTTTTACCTATAAGCGGACAAATAATAATAAACCGCGCCGGGCCGGGCTGCAAGTTAAGGGTTATGCCTGCGCCGGGTGGGGCGGCACCGGAGTGTCAATCATCTTCCCTTCCCCGTTTTTCCTTGAACCGGAGCTGGAACACCGGGTATCTTAACGTTGCATCCACGAACTCAGGACGAGGAAACGGATTAGATGTACGAAGGTGAATACAGGGCAATTATCGGTACGGGCGGGATTGGCTCTGGAATGTTGTTCGAGTTGCAGGGCAACCATACGCTGGGACGCGAGGAAAGCCGCGCCGCCGCACTCAACGACTGCCGCGATTTCTGCATGCTGCATATCATCCTGCACTACGTGGCCCTGCTGCTGGGCTCGGACCACGACGATGCTTCCCCGTTCCGGACCGTGCCGGTGGGCAAGGTGGGCAAGGATCAGGTGGGCAGGGAGATGGTGCGCCTGATGAACGAGTCGGGCATGGACACGCGATACGTGATCACCACCGCCGAAGCGCCTACGTTGTTCAGCGTCTGTTTCCTTTACCCCGACCGAACCGGCTGTAATATCACCACCAGCCGCAGCGCCAGCAGCTTGCTGCACCCCAGTGAGGTCCACGCGGTACACCGGTTATGCCTCGAGTACGGACGCGAGGGGATTGCGCTGGCCGCCCCAGAAGTACCGATCGAATCCCGGCTGGAGCTACTGAGGATGGCCGGTGAGTCAGGCCTGAGGCGTTTCTGCACGCTGACCTCGGCCGAGATGACCGATCCGCTGGCGCCCGAGTGTATCGCCAACACCGAGTTCCTGGCGATCAACCGCGATGAGGCCGCCGCGCTGTGCGGAATGCAATACGACCACAACTACCCCGGGCCGTTCCTGGCGGCGATGGCGCACAAGGCAGGCGAGCTCAATCCCGGTCTCAAGCTGCTGGTTACCGTGGGCGAGATGGGTTCCTGGGGCTGGCGGGATGATCTCTGGGAGTTCGTTCCAGCCGCCCGCGTGGGAGTCAGGAGCACGGCCGGGGCCGGCGACGCCTCGATGGCCGGGCTGATCGTGGCCACGGCGGCCGGGCTGCCGTTCATCCGAAGTGAGCCTGCTACGCGCAAGGGCCTGGCCGAGTTACCCGTGGAAACCGCCGCGGATTTCGCCGCCGTGCTGAGTTCGGTGAGTATTGTCAGCGCCGATGCGATCAATCTGGACACGGACGCCGGCTATATTCTTGACCACGGCTATACGCTGGGCCTGAAATTCTGCCCGGAACTGAAAAAGCTGCTGAACTGAAGTTCCAGCCAAAAGACAATCCGGGGCGACGCATACATTGCCACGGCAATAATTTCGTATCCACAAAGAGGGGGCGTTGAAATAAAACGTTTCGCCCGGTTGGTTGTCAAGGGCAGGCAAGCCGTTTCTTTTGCTGATCCTGTTATTTACGTTATACCAAGTAAGTTGCATCGCTCGCGCCGTTTTGGGCTGGCCTGACGGGAAACGGCCTTTGACAACCTCAATGCCCACACTTTCTTATATTTCAACACGCTAAAAGGGCCGGGGATTAGAACAATCCCCGGCCCTCTTTAATTCTCAACAAAGCGCTGAGTGTCTTACCAGCCGGCCCGCGGGGGGCTGAACGCGCGTAGGCCCGCAATCGGGTCCAGGCTGAGCGCCTGCCGGCGTTTGCTTTCGGCCTCGGAGTCCCGGCCCAGGCCCTCGAGGGCCAGCGAGAGCTTGAACTGCTTGACGGCCTCGAAATTACGGCCCGGATCGAAATTCTCGCTATGCCGCTGGCGCACGTGCCTGGAGCTTTCCACCGCGGTCAGCATCTGAGTGTAGACTTCCCTGGCCTCATCGTTCTTACCCAGGGCCACCAGCGCCTTGCCGCGGTAGTATTGGAAGGCATTGTCCGCCGGTATCTTGTAAGCGGCCGCTTTCCTGTAATACTTACTGGCCTCGCCTTTCTTGCCCAGCGCGGCCAGCGCCCTGGCCACCATAAACTCCTTGCGGGCATGCACCACGTTGGGCTGCGGAGCCACTTCCAGGTTGAACGGGTAAGTCAGCGAGAGCCGGTAATGCTTCAGCGCACTCTCGTAGTCGCCATCGGCATAGAATTTGTCGCCCTTGCCGAGATTACTCTCCACCCAGTACTGGTGCACGTCGTAGCGGCCTTCCCAGCTATGGAAGTGATGTTTCCGGAGATACCCGAGAGCGTCGTCGTAGCGTCCATCCTGGACATACATCGAGATCAGCCGCTTGAGCAGACGGTCGCGGGAATTGAGCGCATCATCGTATTTTTCCAGCAACGCCGTACGCTCCCGGTTGCTTACACCCTTGCTCTGCAGGACCTTGTCCAGTTCCTCCACTGCCATCGCCTCCCCGTGGCCGACCGCCACCGCCTGGCGGTAGGCGCTTTCGGCCTTGTCCAGCTCGCCGCCGGCCATGCGGACCTGGCCGATATTGCGCCAGGCGACCGCGTTGTCCGGGTCACTCTCCACTGCTTTCTCCCAACTTGCCAGCGCCTCGCCGGTCCGGTCACGGCTGCGCAGCAGGTTCCCCAGATAGTAGCGCGCACGGCCATCGTCGGGGTTCTGCTCCAGCGCCCAGCCCAGCACCGGGAAACTTTCCAGGCGGTTGGGGAATACGTAGGTCGGATCACCTTCGGCCGCCTGCCGCAGCAGGGCCGCCGCGGCGGTCATATCGCCCATTACCCAGCGATAATACGCAAGGTAGTAATCGACCATCGGCGAAACCTTGACTCCACTCTCTTTCAGCACTTGCAGCGTCATGGCGGCGGCCCGGTAGTCGCCGCAGCGGGCGAAACGGATGGCGAGTTCAAGATGATTTTCGCTGTCGAGACGGGTCAGCCCAAGCAACTCGGCCTTCAGGCTCTCAACCCGAGCGGACTGTTCCCGGCTGTGGGCGACATAGATTTTCTCGCCAAGCGAGAGCAGGTCCAGCGGGTCCATCTCCTGGGCCTTTTCGGCCACGGCCAGGGCCTCGTCGTGACGGCCCATCCTGTTGAGGATAAGAGCCTTGACCGCCCAGGCCTGCACATTGTCGCCGTTGCCACTGAGGCTGCGTTCAATATGGTCCAGCGCGCGTTCGTAGCGCCCCTGGGCGGCTGAGAGTTGCGCCAGTTCGAAGTGGGCCGCCGCGTAGTAAGTCAGGTCGTAGCTGGCGCGGTTGAGGTGTTTTTCCGCCAGATAGAGATCGCCGTCGCGAAGGTGGGCCATGCCCTTGTAATAGCGCGCCTTACCCATGTCCGGGTAGCGCTTCAGGGCCAGGTCGAAATGCTCGATTGCCTGGCTGTAGAGCCCCTGTTTCAGGTTTATCAGGCCGAGGGCGGTGTTGGCGCGCACATCGCCGGGGTCACGACGCAGAGCTTCCTCGTAGTACCCGCGCGCCCTTTCTTTTTCGCGGAACATGTCGTAGTAGTCGCCGGTGATAAACAGCTCATCGACACTCTTCATCTCAGCCGGCTCGTCCGGAGCGAGCTCGGGAGCGGGCAGCGGCGGGTTTGTCGGTCTGGGATGACGGAAAGCGAGCAGCGTGTCGCCGCCGGAGCTGAGCACTGTCATGCTCAACTCGTAGAGATCGGCCTTGCGGCCCACCCTGGCCTCGCCGACAAACGGGGCCGAGGGATCGGTATCGACATTCTGCCGGAAAATTTCCTTACCGGCGTAGGCCACTACAACCTGAGCGCCTTTGTTAACGCCGGTGGGACTCCAGCCGAATTTAGCTTTCCTGCCATCGAGTTCCAGGTTGAGCGCGCCCTCCAGGTTGGCGTAATCCCAGACGCCTATATCGCGCACCGGGAACCAGTAATGACTGTAAATCTTGGTCTCTCCGGGCAGGATCCAGTGGTAATCGGGCTGGTTGTCGCTGTAGGCGCCGGCCTGGGGTTCAAAGTAGGGCAGGTCGCCGTCGGTCAGTATTTTCTCCCAGATACGACCCGAGGGCGCGGTGCCCCAGGTCCACAACTTTTTACCACGCACGATATGCGGGTCCGCCACGTGAACCAGACCGCCCTGCTTCTCGGGGCTGTAGCCACCGAAATAGGCTGCTTCGCTTTCCCAGGCGAAAAAGCTGTTGGCCGGCTCGATATTTTTCCAGTAGCTGACATTCACGCCCTTGCTGATCGGCCACCTGTAAAATGTCTGCTTACCGTGGCCGGTGACGATTTCGCCGGGAATCACGGCCTGGTATTCGTGTGTTGCGCGCACCGCGGCGGTGGCCCACATCTGGAAAGAGTGGGCATAGGGTGAGCTGTTATAAAGCCGGACCTTGGTCTCGACCCAGTTGCGACCGGGGTGAACCGTGGTGCCGACAGCCCAGCGCATGCCATATATCCGGTCTATTTCACCCGTCCAGGCAGTGCAGGATCCATCGGGGTTTTCCACCAGCCGGTAGTCGGTGTCGCGGAAGCCGCTGGGACGGTGGCCGTGGGGGAAGTTCCACTCCACGCCGCCGGAAATCCAGGCGCCGCCCATCCCCACCAGTCCCGGCTTGATCGTGGTCTGGTTGTAAAGAAACTGGTAGCCGTTGGTCTTGTCCTGCGCACCGTGCAGACGCCCGCCGATCTCCGGCAGCACCAGGGCCTTGACCCACTGGTTTTCCACATAAAGCGCCTTGTAGGTCCTGTCGTATTTCTCGTCGCTCAGCCGCTCGAGCATGGTGTACGGATAGATCTTCTCCCAGTACGGCATCATCTCCGGCTCACCGATCCTGTAAGTGGGCAGGGTGAGCGGCTGCTCGTAAACTTTCACTTCCGCCCCGGCAACAGTCACGGCGGCGGCCATGAGCAGCGGGACGATCATACGTGTAATTCTCACCTGTCATAACCTCCGGTTAACGATACGGAAATCAACTGCGGTAACGGGCCTGGAAATTTTTTCCACTGGAAACTAACATAAATCTAATTTGGCGGCCCGCGCCCGGTGTGTCAAACATTTTCGCTTATCTTCCCTCGATTGCGGCTTCCATTACGATTGCCTTCATCCGCGGATACTATTCTCCCGCCACCTCGATTTCGTATGTAACGGGCGCTTCTCGCACCACCCGGACATGCTCGCGGTCCCAGCCCTTTTCCCGCCAGCGGTAGGTCACTTTAAGCGAATTCCCCTCCCCGATGGAACCGGCCCGCACGGTAACCCTGTTTTTCCCCGGCGCCAGCAACGGCAGGGAATACATGTTGAGCTGGCAGATGGCGTCCAGTTTGAGGCTTTGCAACCGGGCCGAGCCGGGGCCGTGCGCGCCGTGAAGCTTCACTTTGATCCGGAACGAGTAGCGCTCATTCAGCAGCCGGCCGGGGATTTGGAAATCGAACGCGCCCGCCGTCTCTTTTACCCCCAGACAAACCCACTGCTCGGCCTGGCCCACATCCATATAGACCGCGGCCCAACCGCCCTCGACCAGCTCCGCCACACCGCTGACCGAACCGCCCACGAACACGTAGGGCAACTCAAGGGTGAACACCGCCTCACCGGTGGAGTCCACATTTTCCAGCACCTGCCTGCTCCCGTTCACGGCCAGGCCCAGCACCGAGTCCGCCGCGCCTGCGATCCGGCTGTCGCAGAAATCGTCCTCGTACACGAGCCGTCCGTTGGCATAGTAACGGTAGCTGTCCCGGCCGTTGATCGTCTTGCGGTAGGGTTTGATTATCGGCCAGTTGAGCTCATCGCGCTGCTCTTTTCCGCCAGCGGGATGATGGGGCGGAAGCAGCGCGGGCGAGGGACTGATCCGGTTCAGCTTGTCGCGATGGTACTCGTAGCTCAGGTTGTACATCCCCGGCTCGTGGTCCCACATCCTGATCAGCTTGAACCCCGGCCGCAGATTGAACGCCATCGTGTGCGACGAAAGCTCGTTTACTTCCACCGCCTCGTATTGCGGCAGCGTACCCAGCAGGAACCCCAGGCCGTACTTGCGGTAGCCGTACCACCGGTCCGGCACGGCCAGGGCCGCTTCCGGGTAGACCTGCTCACCGCCCCAGGGGCAGAACGGCATACTGGCCCGTCCCTGGAGCACCGCCCGGCTCAGGATCGTGCTGTCGGCGATTATCTGGTCGATCGAGGCGATATCCTGCCTGTCCCTGCCGGTATAGGCGAAACAACCCACCACCGCGTCGATAAAGTGCCACTTGCCATCCCAGTACGCCTCGGCGGTGCCGTGGCCCGGCACGGTAATCCCGCGGGCATCTTCAGTCAGGCCCGTCTGCTTGAGAAAACTGGCGAACATCCAGTTGCCCTGGGTGCAGAGCGAGTAGCCGTATACGTTTACCATCCGCACGAAATCGAACATGTGGGACTGGTCGTTGAGCGGAAAAGGGTACTCGTTGCGGTTTGAATAAGGGAACATCGCGCGGCGGAAAAAGCGATAAAAATTTACCGCCCGTTCGCCCGGGCCCTCGGCATCGCGGCGCATACCGGCCGCGATAGTGGAGGCGTCGAACGTGTTCACGCTGCGGTCGGTGCTCACCCAGGGGTTGACTATCGGCCCCGAGGCGAAAGCGTCGCCCGCGGCCATGACCAGCACAAACAGAACAATCCCGCGCAGCTTGAAATCTTTTTTATGGAACATGTCGTCTGTTTCTCCTGTCCTAATTGGTAATCGAACGCGAATGCATGAAAGCTTATGGTAATAGTTACTCGCCGCCGCCGCCACGGTCAAGCACAATTGACAAAACTCGCATACCTGCTTAAATACTTAGCAGATACGAAACTCCAGCCCCAGTGACACCCTTGCAGGGAGTAGCCCGTGCACATCAGAATACCATGCTCCATCCTAGTAACCGTCATTATGCTCTCGGCGGTGGCCGTTGCACCCTCCGGTGCGGCCCAGGCCGGGCCGGAACTGATCGCCAGGCTGGCCGAAGCCACGGCGGAAAAGTACCCGGACACCAACTCGGTTGTGGTCGAAAACGTCCGTAAGTTCCGCTACAGTCAGGACGGCACCTACATCCACCGGGACTACGCCCTGATAAAAATCCTGACCGAGACCGGCAAGAAGCGCTGGGGTGAGCAGGGGCACGACTACAGCCGCAAGTACAATACGCTGAAAATCGAGAAAGCACGGGTAATCAAACCCGATGGCCGGGTGGTGGACGTACCTGAAGAGATGATCAAGGACATCACTCCCCCCGCGCTGGCCCGGATGAATATTTACGACTCCGAGGTGCGGATGCTGATGGTCACCTTTCCCAGCCTCGAGGTGGGCGATGCCATCGAATACGAGGTGGTGGACAGTTGTTTCAGCGCGCCGATGGACGGTCAGTTCGACTGGATGGACCTGTTGCAGGGTTCCGAGCCGATAGTGCACTACAAGGCGGAAATCACCGGCCCGGCCGCCCTGCCCCTGCACCATGTGGTCAAGGACGGCGAGGCCGGGTTTACGCTCACCACGGAAAACGGCCTGAACACCTACACGTGGGAAGTGCGCGGCGTACCCCGGATCGTGGCCGAGCCGGCCATGCCCTCCTACACCAGCTTCGCCCCGCGGCTGCTCGTTTCCACGATTGGCGACTGGCGGCAGGTCAGCAAGTGGTGGTACGAGATGACTTCGCGCTTCCGTATCGCCGACGACAGCCTGCGCGCGGTGACCCACCGGATTACCGCAGGAATGACAACGGACAAAGAAAAAATCAAGGCGGTCTATCATTTCGTGGCCCAGAAAATCCGCTACATGGGCCTGGGCACCGGCAAGAAAGCCGGGTTCGAGCCCAAGCCCGCCAGCGAAACCCTGGCCACCCGCTACGGGGTCTGCCGCGATGTGGCCGTGCTGATGAGCACGATGCTCGACGTTCTGGATATCGAAAGTTACGAGGTGCTCACCCGCGCCGGTGAACTGATCGATGAGGAAATCCCGATTATCGCCTTCAACCACGCAATCGTGGCCCTGCCCGACGGCGAGGGGGGCTGGTATTTCAGCGACCCCACCGTGGAGAACAACCCCGACCTGCTGATGGCCGCGGAGGCGGGCGCCAGCATGCTGGTCTGCACCCCGGCGGGTGAGCCGCTGGTAACGAGCCCCCGCAAGAGCGCCGAGGAAAACATGGGCACGATCTCCGCCGTCAGCCGCGTGGAGTCCGATGGCCGGCTGGTCAGCGAGGTCACTATCTCCACGGCAGGAATCTACGACCTGGCCTTCCGGGGGTTTGTCAAGCGCTTCCCGCCCCGGCAACTGGAGAGCATCTGGCAGCGCATCGTGGGCGGAGTGCATCCCGGGGCGCGCCTGCTGGGGTTCAGCTCCAGCGACCCCGAGGACCTCTACACACCGTTCGGCCTCAAGTTCAGCTACGAGGTGGCCGACTACGCTATTTCCGCGGGCGAATACCTGCTGGTCAAAGCGCCGATTTCCACCAATAATTTCGAGCTGATTCTGGGGCAGTTCCTGGCCGCCGCCGGCCTGCCGGAGCGCACCTACCCGTTCAACCTGGGTATGACCCTGGGCAGCACCCAGAGCGAGGAGCTGACCCTGCCCCCCGGCTACAAGGTCAAGAGTATGCCGGAGGCCGTGTCGATCGACGACGGGGACCTCAGCTACCGGATGGTCTACAGCGCCGACATGCCCAGCGAGACCGATCCCTCGCCCAGCGTGCGCTACGCTAAGAAATTCCTGATCGACACGAAGCAGCTCAGCACACAGGAGTACAAGAGCCTCAAGGAAATCCTTCGCGCCAGCAGCCGCAGCGGCCGTGGCGAGATTATCCTCGAAGCTGTCAACCGGGGAGGCAAGTGATGACAACCAGGCCCGTCTTGCGTAATTTCATCCTGGCTTCTCTGGTTTTTTTGCTGTGCTCGTTCAGCGCCCGTCTGTGCGCTGAAATCCGCCTGGACGAGCAGCAGAGCGCCGCCCTGGTGGCCGGGGCCCCCACACTGGCCGAGTACCCTGCCGCCGGAGCGCTGATTCTCTACCAGGGCAAGCGGCTGAAAGTGCTTCCCGGTGGAACGCACGAGTTGACGGAACATCTGCTGGTCAAGGTCCTGCGTGACCGTGGCCGCGGCTTCGGCGACCAGAAGCGAAATTTCGACTCCGCAACCGACAGCGTGGAAATCCTGCTGGCGCGCACCTGGCTGCCAGAGGGCGGCAACGTGGCGGTCGAGGACAAGGCGATCAACGTGATTACTCCTCCCGAACTCACCGGCGCTACGGTCTACGCGGATATCAAGCAGAAAGTGATCTCGTTCGGCGCAATCCAGCCGGGCGCGGTAGTGGAGCTCCTCACCCGTACGATCAGCGCCCCCGACAGCGCGGACAGGACGGACGGGCAGTTGTACTGGGACATGGAGCTGTTCCGCTCCTCCGAGCCGATCCTTCGCAAACGCTACGAGCTGCTGCTGCCCGCAGGCGCTCCTGAGCCGCTGGTGGTGCGGCGCAACGGCCTGGACGCGGCGCAGACCGAGCAGGTTACGCTGGACGGCGGCGGCACTACATTTACGCAGTACGGCTGGGAAGCCTCCGGCATGGAAATGATCCAGCGGATCCCCAATATGCCGCCATCGAGAAGTTACGCGCCCTGGCTGCTGTTCTCCAACGCCCCGAACTGGGAAAACCTGGGCCGCTGGCTGGCCGAGCGCTTTTACCCCTCGGTGGAAACCGATGGTGAGCTGAAAACCAGAACTGATTCCCTGCTTACAGGCAGCGTCACCCGCGCGGACAGCGTGCGCGCGCTGGCCCTGTACGTGGCCACCGAGGTGCGCAATATCGCCCTGGCGCTGTCGCTCACCGGCTATGAGCCTACTACCGCCGGCAAGGTGCTCGGCAACATGTACGGCCACTCGCTGGACAAGGCCGTGCTGCTGGTCAGCATGCTGCGCGCCGCGGGAATCGAGGCCTGGCCAGCTTACGGCAGCGGGGACATGCTTGACCTGCTGGAGGAGGGCGTACCCGCCCCGGCCCAGTTCGACCGCGTGATGGTCTACGTGCCGGGTGATTTTACCGATTCGACATTCGTCAATCCCCTCTATGGCAAAGCAGATCGCCACGGCCTCTGGCTTCACCCCACCGCCCAGTACAACCGCTACGGTTACTACAGCCGCGGCCAGGGCAGCCGGGCGCTGGTGGTGCAACGCTCCGGCGGCACGCTGCACCGGGTGATGGAGTTCCCGCCGGAGAAAAGCCTCTCGCTGGTGCGCGCCGAATTTGTGCTCGCTGACAACGGAGATATGACGGGAGTTTTCAACGCCGCCACGGATGGCCTGTTCGACATCCAGGCGCGCCTGAACCTCAAGGACGACACTCCGCGCGAACGCCAGCAGTATTTCAGCCGGGCGGCCAACGCGATCAACGAGGGAGCGGTGGTGACTGACGTGGAGCTCTCGGACCTTCGCGACCTGACCACAGCCGCCGGAGTGCGCTTCGAGTTCGCCGCGCCGGAGCTGGGAATCGTGCAGGGGGAGATGATGATCCTGCATCTGCCCGCTCCCCCGTTCGGCTTTACCGGCTTGCCCTATTTCCCGAACCTGGAGAGCAGGGAGTACCAGTTCGTGGCCGACGGGCCGTTCACGCTGGTGCGCGAGTACGCTATCGAGCTTCCACCGGGCTGGAAAGTGGCCTACATGCCACTCCGCGAGACGTTCGACTGCCGCTACGGCCGCTGGCTGATAGAGTGCACCCGCAGCGGAAACACCCTGAACCTTCGCCGCAGCCTCACTGTCGGCGCTCGCGGAGTGGACACGGATGGCTATGCGGAATTCAGGCGTTTTTTCCTCGGTTTCACCCTGCCGCGCCAGTCGTTGATTCTGCTGGAGCGCGATGATTCCACGGGAAGCTGAAACCTTGTGGCGGCCGGTTTTTACAGGGGCGCGGGCCTGGGCTCGGCTATTGTCAAAACGGACCGGGCGGGTTATATTATCAACTTGAATATTTTTGGTTTTCAACCGGCAATTAACCAGAGGTGGATACCAGGGTGCATTACCGGATAATTACCTGCTTTCGCAGTCGTCTGATGCTGTCGGCGATGATGTTGCTGGCCGCCGCTGTTGTTTCCTGCGACCAGCCCCCCGCGCGAACCGGCATGCAACTGGCCCGGACACGTGATTACGAGCAACAGAAAAGCGAGCGTGAAGTCTGGATATTCGAAACCAACCAGGGCGAATTCATGATCCTGCCGCTGCCGCAGGCCGCTCCAAAAACGGTCCGTCAGATTAAGGACCTGATCCAGCGCGGTTTCTACGATGGCCTGGCGTTCCACCATGTCGAGTCTGACAGGATGATCCAGGGCGGTGATATCAACAGCCGCGACGATGACCCGTCCAACGACGGGATCGGTGACCCGGGCTTCACTGTCGAGCCGGAATTCAACGCGCCCAACCTGATGGGCAGCGTGGGTCTGGCCCATCCCCCCGGTGAGCCGGACAAGGCCAACAGCCAGTTCTATATCCTGCTCGAGGACCGTCCCCAGCTCAACGGTCGTTTCACCGTGTTCGGCGTGGTTGTCGAGGGAATGGACGTGATACGGAAAATCTCCCGGATCCCTACCGATGACAGCGGACAGCCGTCCGAGCGTATCGAAATCAAGCACGTGTATGTCGATGAGCGCTATGTCTGAGGCGGGGAGCGGGGGCGGCAATTTCGCATTAAGAGCCTGGCGATGACTGTCGGCCCGACCATAAAACCGGACATTTAAAAAAGGATAAACGATGAACCGATTTACTGTGCTGTTCGCCCTGCTCGCAATCCCCGCCGCACTGGTCATTTCCTGCTCAAACGGTAACAGCGCCGAAGAAAAGAAACCGATTGAACCGCCCAAGGCCCAGGTGCGTAAAAGCCCGGACCCGGCTCCCGGCAGCTCCAGGCTGACCGCCGAGAGCGAGGTGGCCGTTATCCAGACCAAACTCGGCTCGATAGTGATTCGCTTCTTTCCCCACGCGGCTCCGAATCATGTGAAAAATTTCAAGGCACTGGCCAAGAGCAAGTTTTACGACGGGTGCACTTTCCACAGGGTGATCCCCGGCTTCATGATCCAGGGCGGCGATCCCAACAGCAAGGACGACAACCTGCAGAACGACGGGATGGGCGGTGGTCCACGCAAACTGATGGCCGAGTTCAGCCAGATCAGGCATGAGCCCGGGATTGTCTCCGCAGCCCGCAGCGCCGATCCCAACAGCGCCAGCAGCCAGTTTTTCATCGTGGTTAAGGCGGCCCCGAACCTTAACGGCCAGTACACCGTGTTCGGCAAAGTGATCAAGGGAATGGAAGTGGCTGATAAAATCGTGGCCTTGCCGCGCGATGAACGCGACAACCCGGGCAAGGCGGCGCTGATCGAGAGTATCAGAATAGTCAAGGCCGGCGATGTGCCCGACCTCCAGTTGGACGAGTAACACGCTGCCGGACCTGTTTATAGTAAAATAGTTGAAGATTCAGCACGCGAAGGAAACCATGGCAATCGAGAACAGAGAAAAAGTAGTGACCCGCTTTATCGAGGATGAGATGAGGGACTCGTTTATCAACTACTCGATGAGCGTGATCATGAGCCGCGCCCTGCCGGACGTGCGCGACGGCCTCAAGCCGGTGCACCGCCGGATTATGTATTCCATGCACGAGCTGGGACTGGCTCCCAACCGGCCGTTCAAGAAAAGCGCCCTCGTGGTCGGTGACGTACTGGGTAAATACCATCCTCACGGCGATTCGGCCGTTTACGACGCGATGGTGAGAATGGTCCAGGACTTCAGCCTGCGCTATCCGCTGATCCACGGGCAGGGCAATTTCGGCTCCATCGACGGGGATTCGGCGGCGGCCTACCGCTACACCGAGGCCAAGCTGCGCAACGTATCCGTGGACATGCTGGCGGATATCGAGAAGGGCACTGTCGATTTTGCGCCCAATTTCGACGACCGGCTGGAAGAGCCCGCCGTACTGCCGTCGAAAATCCCCAACCTGCTGGTCAACGGCTCCAGCGGTATTGCGGTCGGTATGGCCACCAATATCCCGCCCCACAACCTGGGCGAGGTAGTGGATGCCTGCATAGCGGTGATCGACAACCCCGAGGTCACGGTCGATGAGTTGATGGAGATCGTGCCGGGACCGGATTTTCCCACCGGCGCTTACATCTACGGCCGCGAGGGGATCAAGGAAGCCTACCGTACCGGTCGCGGGCGGATCAGGGTGCGTGCCCGCGCCTACGTGGAAAACAAGAAAAACGGCCGCGACTCGATCGTGATCAGCGAAATCCCGTTTATGGTCAATAAGGGCAGGCTGCTGGAAAACATGGCCGAGCTTGTGCGCCATAAAAAAGTGGAGGGGATCAGCGACATCCGTGACGAGTCGGACCGCGACGGGATGCGGATCGTGATCGACCTGAAGCGCGACGCTTCCGGCGAGGTGATCCTCAATCATTTTTACACCAAGACGCAGTTGCAGAACACGTTCGGCGTGATCAACCTGGCGCTGGTCGACGGGGTCCCGCGGGTGCTGGACCTGAAGGCGATGATCACGGAGTACCTCAAGCATCGCCACAACGTGGTGGTTCGCCGCACCGAGTTCGAACTTCGCAAGGCCGAGGAGCGGGCGCATATCCTCGAGGGCCTCAAGATCGCGATCGACAACCTGGATGCGGTTATTAAGATTATCCGTGAAAGCAAGGACTCCGCCACGGCCCGCGATAACCTGATGAAGGGTTTCTCCCTGAGCGAAGTGTAGGCCCAGGCCATTCTCGACCTTCGCCTGTCCCGCCTGACCGCACTTGAACGCGAGAAACTGGACGAGGAATACAATGAGCTGCTGAAGACTATCGAGCGGCTCAAAGGCTTGCTCGCCAGCCTTGAACTGCGGA
Source organism: Gemmatimonadales bacterium (assembly GCA_024278175.1). Lineage (GTDB taxonomy): Bacteria > Gemmatimonadota > Glassbacteria > GWA2-58-10 > GWA2-58-10 > JAJRTS01. Next base: position 16,908 of record JAJRTS010000001.1, read on the forward strand.
TGCGGATGATCAAGGAAGAGTTGATCGCAGTCAGGGACAAGTACGCTGACGAGCGCAGGACCGAGATCCTGGACGATGCCGGCGAATTCAATATCGAGGACCTGATCGCCGAAGAGGAGATGGTGATCACGATCAGCCACAACGGCTATATCAAGCGGCTGCCCGTAACCACATACCGTCGCCAGGTGCGCGGCGGCCGCGGCAAGAGCGGCCAGACCACCCGCGAAACGGACTTCCTGGAGCATCTGTTTATCGCCAGTACGCACGACTATATCCTGTTCTTCACCGCGAAGGGGCAACTCTACTGGCTCAAGGTCTATGAAATCCCTCAGGCCGGGCGCACCGCCCAGGGCAAGGCGATTGTCAACCTGATCGAAATCGAAAAGGAAGATCAGATCGCCGCCATGCTTCCGGTGCGCAGTTTCAGCGAGAGCCAATTCGTGATGCTCGCCACGCGCAAAGGTCAGGTCAAGAAGACCAGCCTGTCGGCGTTCAGCCATCCCCGCCGCAACGGGATTATCGCTATCGGCGTGCCGGAGGACGATGTGCTGATCGAGGCAAAGATTACCGATGGCAGCCACGATGTGATCCTGGCCACCAGCAACGGGCAGGCTATCCGTTTTCCCGAGGACAAGGTTCGCCCGATGGGCCGTACGGCCTACGGCGTGCGCGGAATCAACCTTGAACACGACGATTACGTGGTGGGCATGGTTACACTCAATCGCGACTCGACTCTGCTGGTTGTCAGCGAAAAGGGCCTGGGCAAGCGTTCCTCGGTGGAGGAATACCGTGTTACCAACCGCGGCGGCAAGGGGATTATCACCCTGCGCTCCACACCCAAGACCGGCAAGCTGGTCACGATCAAGGAAGTGGTTGATGACGACGAGATGATCCTGATCACGCAGCAGGGCCTGATTATCCGGATCGCCCTGAGCGGCGTCAAAGTGATCGGGCGCAACACCAGCGGCGTGAAACTGATCAACCTCAACAAGGGCGACAAGGTGGTGGACGTGGCCCGGATAGTGCCCGACGAGGATGATGATCAGGAAAACGGGATTCTCGACCAGAACCCGGAGGAAATCGAGCAATAGCCTGGCTGACTATAGCATTCAGGATAAGCAAAAGCGGGATCGCACAGCGGTCCCACTTTTGCTTTGCGCCCGGTTCTCTTGACAACCGGGCCGGATGGTTGATATCTATTTTTAGTTTCATTTTAAAAGCGTGCTGAAAAATAGCGAAAGCATGGGTATTCGGTTGTCAATGGCCGTTCCTCGCTGTGTTGGCCGAAAACCGGCGGGGGCAACGCAACAGCTTGGGAAAATACAACTGACCGAATCAGTAAAAGAAACGGCTTGTCCTGCCCTTGACAACCAACCGAGTAAAATTTTCATCCCGGGGCGTTGAATGTCTTTATTTCAACGCCCCTCCAATGCAATACGAGCTGGGATTGTGGGAGGAGCCAGGATTATGTATCCGGAACTGAAGGGAAAGAACGCTCTCGTCACCGGAGCCACCCGCGGGTTCGGCCGGGAAATCGCGCTGAGGCTGGCGCGCGAGGGCTGTAACGTGATCGTAAATTTCCGCCGCAGCAAAAGCGAGGCCCTGAACGTGGTGGCTGAAATCGAAAAGATCGGTAACGGAGTCCGGGCCGTGGCCGTGCGCGGGGATGTGGGTAGCGAGAAAAGCCTGCACAAGCTGTTCGAGCAGATAGAGAACGAGTTCGACAGCCTCCAGATCGTGATCGCCAACGCAGCATTCGGTGTGCCGGGCACCCTGATGGACACCACCTCGCGCCATTTCGAGGTCACACTGGCCAGCAGCGCCCGCTCGCTGATGCACCTGGCCCAGCACGCGGTGCCGATGATGAAGGGGGACTGGGGCCGGATCGTGAGTATCACCAGCGAGGGCGGCCAGAAAGTGCTGCCGGGCTACGGCGTAATCGGCCCGGCCAAGGCCGCGCTGGAGTCGATCACCCGCTACCTGGCCGTGGAGCTGGCCCCCAGGGGCGTGGTGGTCAACGGCGTGATGGCCGGTCCATGCTTTACCCGCAGCCTCAGCGCAATTCCCGGAGCAGAAGAATTACTGGAGAATGCCGCCTGCCGCGCCCCGATGCAGCGCCTGATCGATGGGGAAGATGTGGCCAAAACGGTGACTTTTCTCTGCTCGGACGAGGCCCGGATGATCTGCGGCCAGTTCATCTTTGTCGACGGGGGCTGCAGTATTGCCAAGTAGGCCGGGAGATTTGCTGCGAGATTATTGCGAACGGCACGATCTGCGCTGCTGGAGGACCTGAACGGGTTTTAAGAGGGGCGCAAAAGCGGGCGGGCAGGCATGATTTATGCTTTCCACCCGAACCGCAAGCTCCCGCCGGATGGCGCTTTGGCATAAATCATGCCTGCCCGCCTTCCGTGCTATCCTGAATCAAAAAGTCCTTATTGTTTCTCACTCCACAAACACCGGCTGCGTCCAGGCCACCCGGCCGTTGCTGTCCACCACTTTAGCCCGCACGTAAAGCTCATTGCCCTTTATTTCGTAAACCGCAGGGTTGTCGTCGGTTTGATACAGCACTCGTCCGCCCCGGCCGATAAAAGTAACCCTGTGACGGGTCTGTCCGTTCAACTCGCTTTCAATCAGTATCCGCCGCGATGATATTTCAAGCCGTTCCAGCCGCAATCCGGTCGAGGAGTAGAAATCTCCGCGGTCCAGGGCGGCGGCAATCGCACCGGCCTCCAGGGTATCGGCCTTCACCCAGACAAACCCACCGCCGGGATTGGAATATTCCGGCCCCCAGTCCTTGAACTGGTGGGCGTCGTCGCTGGCCACGCCGTAGACTGTCTTGGCCCGGGTCAACACCGAGTCCCAGAGCGCCTCGGTACCTGGGTATCCGCCGCCACCTAGGTTATTACAGTTGGTTGAGGTGTTCCAGACTTCGAACAGGGCGTAGTTGCGCAGGCGGTGCATGGCGTCAACGTCCACGGCCCAGCGGAAATTGGGATGGTTCAGTTGCGGAGTCGCTCCGGCGGCGCGGATAGAGTCCACATCTCTCTGGAGCACCTCACCCACACTGCCGCCGCCCGAGGGACCGATCGTCCGGGCGCCCCTGCTCTGGTCCGTTGCGATCGCATTGACGTGCAACGGCAACGTGCGCTCCTCGCTGAGCTTGAACCGGTCGGTGACTTCCTCGCCGGCGACCACCAGAAACTTGCCCGGCGCCGCCAGCAGAGCGTTCAGCCCCCGGACGTCGGTATTGTAATTATGATCGGTGATCACGACAAAATTATAGCGCTGCTCCTTGTACCAGCGGGCGACAATATCGGGAGAACTGTCCCCGTCGGAGTTGATCGTATGACTGTGAGTGTTGCCCTTGTACCACTCGGCTCCGGCGGCTCCGGGAAAGCTCAACATTAGCGCAATAATAGCCATGGCAAAAAAATTCATCTGCGCGCTCCCGTGTAAAAAGGCTGAGTCCACGCTTTCCGGCCGTTGGAATCTTCTATCCGGGCGCGAACGTACAATTCCTTGCCGGTAATATCGTAAACCGCCGGGTTGTCGCCGGTGGCTTTCAGCACTGTTCCGCCCGTACCGATAAAAAACGTGGTGAATCTGGTGCTGCTTCTGTCCGGTTCGATTTTTACCGTAATCCGCTTGTCCGTGATAATCAGGTCCTCCAGCTCCACTCCGGTGGAAGAGTAGAAATCACCCCTGTCCAGCGCCCGGGCGATAGCGTCGCTATCCAGCGCGTTCGCCCGGACCACTACCCAGCCACGGCCTGGGTTGGACAGATCGGGGCTGAATTTCTTGAACGAGTGGGCGTCGTCGCTGGCGATCCCGAATACCAGCTTGCCACGGGTGAGCAGGCTGTCCCACATTGCCTCGGTACCCGGCACACCGCCGCCACCGGCGTTGTTGACCGCGGGATGGCCGTTGTAGATTTCATAAAGATTATAATTCTTCACGGCCAGCAGGTCCTCGAACGTGAGCGACCAGCCAAAATTGGGATGGTTGATATGGGCCACCGCGCCGGTTGCGTTTATCGCGTCCACATTGTTCTGCAACACCTCCGTCACGCTGCCGCCTCCGGCCGGGGGAATCACCCTGCCCAGGTTAACCGCGTTGAGATGGATCGAAAAGCCCCGTCCCGATTTGTCCCTGAAGCGGTCGGACACTTCCTCGCCGCCGACCACCAGGAACTTACCCGGCGCCGCCAGGGCCTTGTTCAGCCCGTCCACAGGGGTCAGGTAGTTATGGTCGGAGAGCACCACGAAATTGTAACGGTGCTCCTTGTACCAGCGGGCGACCGCATCGGGCGCACTGTCGCCGTCGGAGTTGATCGTATGCGTGTGCGTGTTGCCCTTGTACCACTCGGCCCGGCCCGGCCCGCCGGTGATCAGCATAAGGGCGACAACCAAACCTGTCACGGTTCTCATCCGGTTCTCCGGTTGAAAATTAGCAGGAATAAACCTCTGATAATATCTGTCAAACTTACAGCGGTCCGTGCTTGCGGTCAATAGCGGGCGACAAGCGCTTGGCCCGCCTCTCCGGTTCTGAACATAAACGGTAACAAAGCCCGTGCGGATTGCCGGACAGGCCTTGTTAGTGCATCGGATCCAGCTTATGGATCATCTATCCCTCGTAGTTCTCACCCTCCAGGCGGTAGAGCGTCTCGCCGGCCTTGGGCACGAACAGGACTCCCTCGTCCTCACGGCCGCGCCACTGATCCAGATCGATAGAATCAGGATCGCGGTAGCCCAGGTTGATCTGCCGGCAGCGCTGCTGGGGGATCGAGGTGGCCAGGGTGACTTTCACGTTGCATTTCTCCACCCCGTCCTCGAACGTGCCGCCGCCGCGCACATGGGTGCTGTGGGCGATTATCCCGCGCGGGATATCCCCGAACTGCTCCATCCGCTTCAGGAAGTAGTCGCGGCAATGGTAGCCGATCCGGTCGAGGATTTTACCGTGGGTGTAGCTGACCTCGTCGATATGCGGGGCGTAGATTATCAGCTCCCCGCCCTGCTCGATCACCGGCTCCAGCTTGTACATCACCTTGCCCGCCGTCCAGATATCATCGTACATGCGCGGGGCCACGCCCAGCACGGACTTGAACTTGCGGTCTACGTATTTTACGTGCAGCTTGCCAGATAAATCGGCGGCCTTGCTCCAGGCCTCGCGCGTGGGGCCGATAAACAGCCCGGCCAGCTCGCCGCCCTTCTCCACCATGTCGAAATTGGTCACCGGCACATTGATCAAACTCGCCGCCCTGTCGACCACCTTGCGCGGCGGGGTCCACTTGTTGCCGTTGACCAGCGGATTGGAGATCACAGCGCCCAGCCAGTGGAAAAAGTGCAGCAGCTCGTTACCCGAGATTCCCGGGAAGAAATACTTGTTGCCGCCGGAAAATCCGATCACCTCGTGGGGAAACGTTGGTCCCAGGATAATCAACTGGTCGTAGTCGAAAATCATCTTGTTGATCGTAACGGTCAGTTCCTCGCGGAACAGTCCGCCGCTGATCTCTTCGATCTCCTCTGCCGTAATCGTGCCGATCTCGGCGAACGTATCCGGCAGGTCCCAGCGATGGTTGAATATTTTTGCCGCGGGGTATTCATGCTTCAGTTCGTAGGGAGTCAGGCCCACCCGCTCGGCGATTTTCTCCTCGCTCAGCGGCTGATGGGTGCCCAGGGCGATCAGGAAATGCAGGTCCTTGACCCGGCCGCCGAGGTGCTTGTAGAAAATCGGGAACATCACGTCCAGCGGCACCGTCCGGGTCCCGTCGGGGATCAGTACCAGCAGGCGCTTACCGTCGAGAGCCATGCTGTCGAACCCGCGGGTGCAGAGGTCCTCGATCTCCGCCGCCTCCAGCTTGCGGCCGTTGTCGTAACCCCGCCCGATAACCAGGCTTTCGTCCGTCATTTTACGCTGACCTCTTTTAAGAATTACGATGTTACCGCCCCCCCGGGGCGGTAAAGTCTATTTCCAGGGCGGAGTATCCGGCAGCAAGGCTTCGAATTTCCCGATCAGCGCGGCTTCGTAGTCACCTGCGTAGTCGCCCGCCACAAAGTGATCGAACGCCTCGTCGTGGAGCACCTTCCAACTGGCTTCCTCGCTGCCGGGATTGATCGGGAAAAACAGGGCGTTGTTGGCCCTGGCCGCGCGCATGTCGCCGGGCGCGTCACCGATCATCAGTACCTTTTGCGGATCGTACTTGCCACCGGCAGCCATCTGAAGGTGCTCCTTCTTGCTGCCCATTTCCTGACCCGCTATCACCCGCACGTAGCTGGCGATATCGTGCTCGTTCCACTCCTTCTCCAGCGCCGGCACCGGGGTGGCGCTCACCACCAGCATATCGGCCTTGCCCTTCATCTTCCGCAGGCTCTCGCGGACCCAACTGAACGGATTGCAGCCGTGGACCATCCAGTCCACGCTGGCATTGACCGCCGTGCTCCACTCCAGTACATGCTTCAGCTCGGCGCTGCCGTTTGTCTCCACTTCGGCGGTCAGGGTGGGGTTGCCCAGGGCCACGCCGCTGTCCACCCATTTTCTGAGCTCGTTCAGGGCGGGAAGCTCAACTCCGCTGGCTATTACTTCCGGGCGCTCGCGAAGCAGGTCCAGCGCCATCAGCAGGGCCGGGAACCGGTTGATCCCGCGCCATTTGGAATACAGGTTGACAAACTCGGCGGCCTCGCGGGCGTACTTGCTCACGGACTGAAGGCCGAAATACTGCACAATATTGGGAATGAAACACTCCTTGTGTTTCAACTCCATCGTGGGGAACGCGCAGCCGTCGGAGTCGATTCCCACAAAGTATTCTTCCGCCGGCTGAAGATCGATCAAGTCCTGCTTGCTCGCCATCTAACTTTCTCCCGGATTGAACTGTTAGAGAGACCTTTGATTTAATCGAAAGAATTGAAAGAATAGTGAGGGGGAGAGACAAAACCTTTAAAAAAAGGTTCTTTTCTCTCCCCCTCACACTTCCCCTCACTTTTTCCAAAACTTTTTATACAAGGGGCATATCTTTCGGTCAGGTCATGCAGCTACAATTAACAGCCCCTGGATTTTCTTTTGATACATAAAAACGAGTGATCTGAAAAACTTCCTCATCGCAATTCAGTCGTCCAATTTTTCAAAGGTCTCCATTTTCTCCCAGAGCCAGTCCGGCCCTATACGCCGCTGAACGCGTTAAACCCGCCATCGACCGGGATTACCGTGCCGGTCACAAAACTGGCCGCATCGCTGATCAGCCAGAACATCGCGCCCAGCAGTTCCTCGGGGTCGCCGTAGCGGCCCTGGGGCGTGGCGGCGATAATCGAGCGGCCGCGCTCGGTGGGCCGGCCTGTTTTTTCATCCACCAGCAGGAACCGGTTCTGCGCGGTGAGGAAAAAACCCGGCGCGATAGCGTTGACCCTGATCTCGGCAGCATAGTCCTGGGCCATGTGCACGGCCAGCCATTCGGTGAAGTTGGATATCGCGGCCTTGGCCGCCGAGTAACCCAGTACCTTGGTCAAAGGATGGAAGGCGCTCATGGAGCTGATATTAATCACGTTGCCGCACTTGCGCCCGGCCATCGCCCGACCGAAAATCTGGCTCGGCATGATCGTACCCAGGCAGTTGAGGTCGAACACCCAGCGCACGGCGCTCTCCGGCAACTCGAAAAACGAGAGGTCGGGGCTGGTGGTGGCCTCTTTCTTGTTGCCGCCCGCGCCGTTGACCAGCACGTCCACCGGGCCCAGGGCCTGCTCCACCTGCTCGCAGGCAGCCTCAATACTCTCGCGCTTGAGCACGTCCACCGCCACGGGCACGGCCTGGCCGCCACCGGCCCTGATCTTGTCGGCCACCGCCGCGGCTGCGTCCTCGCGAAGGTCGAGCACAGCCACCCTGGCGCCAGCCCTGGCCAGCGCCTCTGCCATCACGCTGCACAGAATTCCGCCGCCGCCGGTGACCACCGCCACCTTGCCGGAAACATCGAACATTTTTGCAATGTAATCATTAGCCATTTTAAGCCTCCGCTCCTGTCACTGTTTTTTTTCATACTTGAGTCAGATGCGCTTTACGCCCAGCGTTTCCACGTGGCGGCCGATATGGCTGCGCAGCGCCTCGTAGTAATCTTCCTCGTAATCGTAAAGTGTGCTGTAAATTCTGTCGCGGAATATGTACGCGCCGCCGCTGTCTTGGGTGGAAAGCAGCGAGCCGTAGGTGATGTGCAGCAACTGCCGCGGGTCTGTCTGGTCCATCAGCGCGGGCAATTCCCTGTCGCTCAGCGTGTCGAGCGCGGGGATTTTCGCAAGGTCGGTGGTCACGTGGTAGCTGGCCCGGTCCTGTTCGAACCGCTCCAGGGCGAACTCGTGCATTTTCCTGTAGAGGGTGGGCTGATGCACGGAGATCACCCGCACGGCCTCGAGCCAGCTTGTGCCTGCTGTTTTGAGATGGAAATAACCGCCGGTGTACTTGCCCACCAGCGGGAAGATCGAGAACTTGTCGCTGCCGGAGTGGACACTGACCTTGTAGGGACCGAGCTCCCTGGCCAGCAGGGCGTGACGGGCGAACTGGCGCTCGAACCCGGCCACATCGCCGATATAATCGATCCCCTTCTGGAACTGGCCGGTGAACTTGGGGGCCAGGCTCTGCCACTTAACTCCACGCTGCTTGAGTTCGGTGGCCACAAACAGGTGGTCCCGCACGGTGGTGTCCGTCTCGGTCTCATCGACACTGACCTCGTAGTCAAACGCCTCGCCATCGCCCGACGCGGCGCTGAGAGCCTCGTAGAGAGCGGCCATGTGTTTGGCGGCCTGCAGATAGACCAGGCTGCACCTGGCCAGCTCCACCGGCGTGAACGCGATATCCACGCTGACCGCGTCCTGGGAGAAATGCCACTCCCGGCCCAGGTAGCGGCTCTTGAGCTCGTCGGCTTCCGGCAGTTCCTCAAATTTTTTTATCGCTTCTTCATCGGAGAGCTTTACGGCGCTGAGGTCGATATGCTCCGAGGCGTCGATCGTGAACATCGTGTAGCCGAGCTTGTGGCAGGAGAGCACCTCGTCGAGCTGCTTGATATGGTCGGCGTCCGCGGCGAACGTGGCGGTGTAGCCGGCCTCGAACACGCCCCAGCCCGCATCGTCGATCACGTCCCGGGCACTACGCCCGGTGCGGCCCATCTCGCGCATCGACTGCTGGGCCAGCACGGGATACACATCGTAGCCCTCGAACGCGCGAAGATGGCCCGGAGTGGCCACGCCCAGACGGTCGCCCGTGCCGAACGAGACCTTGCGGCCGATAGGCACCGGCGCGGTCCAGAGGAACACCTCGCGGAGCGCCTCGGAGTTAGCCGTATTAAGCGGGCAAAGTTTAACTCTGTCGTTGCCGTTGTCCTCGCCCTCAAACTTCTTGGCCTGGCTGCCCGTACCCAGCACGGCCAGGCGTTTGCCAGCGGTGGTACGCGCCAGAGCGAACCAGTCGCCCGCGGAATACTTTACAGACTCCGGGTAAACTCCGTCCACCTGGGCCAGCTTACCGGTCCCACCGGCAAGCGCGGCCTCGAGCCGCACAAGCAGCGATTCAGCGGCCACTCTGCCCAGATTATCATTCAAATTGATCGGCATCACTTTCTCCTCCGGGACTGACTTGTCCCTGTATATAACCAGATTTCCTTCCCGCACTTATGCGGGCGTCCCATGCATCACCCCTTACTGCCTGTATGCGAAAACTCCCTATTATCCTTCCAAACGGCTACCTTGGAAAAAATATCTGTCTCAACTCTTGATTATCAAGACAGTCGCTACATCTCACTGTAAATGTTACCCGGCGGCGTCCACTTTCAGACATCGTAGCGCGCGCACTTTTTCGGCAGCCACTTGCGCTCGAAGCGCATGAATTTGGGCAGACCGCCCTCCATCGGCACCTGTACCTCGCCCTCGATCAACGGCCGGGCGAACTCGATAAATTTCTCGTTGGGCATGTTGCCCTCCTCGTTCAGCCACTGGCGGGGCAGCTTTTTTTCGCCATTGGCCACGTCCTCGAGCCGCGCCAGAGCGGTAGTGCACTCATAGGGCGAGTTGGAGGTGCGCTCCAGGGTAATCATCTTACCGCTGGTGCCGCTCACGGCGGCACGGACCGCCTCCGCGCCGCAGATGAAAGCCTCGTCGCGGTCCGTGCGGCTGGCGAAATGCATGGCGTTGCGCTGGGTCAGGCCCTGCATCATCCAGCGGGTCTTGAGTCCCAGCTCGCCCTCGATAATCTTCTTGAGCACCTGGGCCACTCCGCCAAGCTGGGCATGGCCGAAACTGTCCTTGGCCAGGGCGCCCTTATCCTCGGCCACGTAGGTCCCGTCCTCCCAGGCCATGCCCTCGCTGGCCACAATGAAGCAGCGTCCCAGCCCGGAGTGCACCCGGCGCACGTCCTGAACGAACCGTTCGCGGGTAAAACGCGCCTCGGGCACGTAGATCAGGTGCGGGGCGTCCTGCTCGTCGCGGCGGGCCAGGGCCGCGGCGGCCGCGATCCAGCCGGCGTTGCGGCCCATCGTCTCCAGCACGGCGCAGGTATCGAACGTCCAGAGGCTCTCGGTGTCGCGCCCGGCTTCCATGGCGCTGGCGGCGATAAACTTGGCCACGCTGCCGTAGCCGGGGCAATGGTCGGTGCAGGCCAGGTCGTTGTCGATCGTTTTCGGCACACCCATCACGATCATCTCGTAGCCCAGCTCCTCGCTGAGCTTCTTGATCTTGGCCGCGGTATCCATCGAGTCGTTGCCGCCGGCGTAAAAGAAGTAGCGGATGTTGTGAGCCTTGAACACCTCCAGCACGCGCTCGAAATCCGCGCGGTCTTCCTCGATCCTTTTCAGCTTGTAGCGGCAACTGCCGATAGCGGCGCTGGGCGTGGTTTTCATCAGTTCAATTGTCTCGGAAGCTTCCGCGCCGATATCGAAAATCTCTTCCTGCAGCACGCCCAGGATACCGTTATAGGCCCCGTAGACCCCGGTGATCGACTCGCTCCCAAGCGCCTGCTGGATCACGCCGCAGGCCGAGGCGTTGATTACGGCCGTGGGCCCACCGGACTGGGCGACTATGGCGTTGCCTTTCACGTTGCTCATTATTTTGCTCCCGTACCCGTTAATTTACTGGAATTACAAGTCACAATTTCTATTTTTCCGGCCAGCTCTCCGGTCAGGCTGCTGTCTTTAATCCTGTCTGTCAGCAGGTAGTCGAAATCCCCAATATCGGCGAACGGCACCAGGCTGGAAACTCCGAACTTGCTGGCATCCACCACGGCGAATTTCTCCTCGGCTACAGCCATCATCCGCCGCTTGGTCTCTCCCTCCACCGAGTTGCCGCAGAAAAAACCGCGCTCGGTGCTGATTCCCCGCGCCCCGATAAACGCGCGCTGCACGTGGATATTCTCCAGCATCGACCAGCTCTCCGGGCCGATAACGGCCAGGCTGGCAGGGCGAAGGACCCCGCCGGTGAGCAGGACCGTGATTTCCTGTTCGCCAGAGAGTTCCACCGCCACGGGAATCGAGTCGGTGATCACGGTGAGGCCGCGGAAACCGTGAAGGTTGCGGGCGATCTCCAGAATCGTAGTACCGGCATCGAGCAGGATATTCATTCCGCTTTCGATATACTCCACCGCCTTGCGCCCGATCGCCCGCTTGGCGGCCAGGTTGGGCACGTCCTTGCCGCCGAACGAGAGGCGCGCCTTGCCGGGAAAGATACTGTTTTCCTGGAGCAGCGCTCCGCCGTGGGTGCGGGTCAGGTAGCCCTTGCGCGCCAGGGTGGAGAGGTCGTTGCGCAGGGTTACCTCGGATACGCCGAACTGCTCGGTGAGCTGGGAGATGCGGATTTTGCCGGTCCGCTGGATCAGCTCCAGGATTTTCTGCTGGCGTTCCTCGGTAAACATGCCGTTTTTTCTGTCAGGGTAAACGCTGGAACGAAGATAGCGGTTATTTACGAAATCTTTCGATTGGTTTCGGGAATATACCATGAAGCAGTGGGAGCGTCAAGGGAGAGAATATTGCTTTTGCAGGTACGACACGTAAGTTATAAGATATTTGGCGAGCATTCCTAATTATTTGATGTCATATAGAGGAAAATATGTTCGAACCAGGACAAATTATAAGTTACCAGGAAATGTGTCATGTAGAAGGAGCTAGCTTACAACGAGGAATGAATTTCCGTTTAAGGGGAGGATTGAGTGTAATTCTAATGAGTCAGCGAAGAAACGCGCCATATTTGGACAATATTAGTAAAGATGGAAGCACTTTAGTGTATGAAGGACATGATGCTCCTAAATCTAAGGAAAATCCCAATCCAAAGAGTATTGATCAACCTGAATATACTCCCAACAATAATTTTACGCAAAACGGGCTTTTTAATCATGCTGCACAAACTTATAAAAGAAATGGCGTCTCCCCGGAACAGGTAAGAGTTTATGAGAAAATATTGCCGGGAATATGGTGCTACAATGGATTGTTTGATTTAATTGATTCTTGGAGAGAATTATGCGGAAAAAGAAAAGTCTTTAGGTTTAAACTGAAGATTGCAAAAGCTGTGAATCTCGGCGCAAAGAAAAAGACGGTTGGATTGCTTAAACACGATAGACTGATTCCATCATCTGTAAAACTTGAAGTGTGGAAACGCGATCAAGGTAAATGTGTAATTTGTGGTGAAAAGGACAATTTGCATTTCGACCACATAATCCCATTTTATAAGGGCGGCTCTTCAATAGTTGCTGAAAATATCCAACTCCTTTGTGCAAGACACAATTTGGAGAAAAAGGATAAAATTATATAATTTCAGAGTTAAATGTGCCCCTCCTCCCGGCCGGATTGCCCCGCCCGACTATCGCTATTATCTTTCGAAATCGATGTGGAAAACTCAGATGCCGTTTTTTGCCAGCCGACCCGTAAAAAAACTCAGCCCGCGGCGCTAAGAAAATGCAGGATGATCGAACCAGTGCAAACCAGGCACGCCACGGCCAGCAGCATCGGCTGCTGAGGCTGCTGGTAACCCGCCTGCCCCTGGCCGTAATCGTCCTGTGCGCCAGCGCGGCGGTCGCGCTGGCCCTGGCGGATTACGGGGCGGTCAAGCAGTGGCTCGACGGACTTTCGGCCGATGGGAGCATGGACGCGCTCTCGGCGGCGAAATTCGAGGCGATCAAACGAGCTGCGTATGCCTGCTTAGCGGCAACCTGGATCCTAAGCGCAGGCATAATCCTTTTGCGGGAACGAATTTACGGTCGGCTCGCGGAAAACACGGAAGCTTTCAGGAGCGACTTGGCGGCGGAGTTGCGCCGGCTGAGGGATAATCTTGCGGGCACCCCAGCCGCCCTCGCGCTCACGCTGGCGGTGATAATACTCGCGGGCGTTATTCCCCGCCTGTATTACCTGAACGTCCCGATCCGCTACGACGAGGCGTACACCTACCTCAACTACGTCTCCCGTCCGGCACTGATTACGCTGAGCCTCTACGACGCTCCCAACAACCACATTCTCTACAGCCTGTGCGCCAAGCTCAGCGCTGCCCTGTTCGGTCCGCAGGAATGGGCGCTGCGGCTTCCGGCCTTCATTGCAGGCGTGCTGCTGATCCCCGGCGCTTACCTGCTGGGACGCGCCGTGTTCGGCTCGCGCGGAGCCGGATTACTGGCGGCGGGCGCTGTGTCTGGCTCGGCCTATCTGATTGAATACGCAATCAACGCCCGCGGCTATTCGTTCATCTGCCTGTTCACGGTTTTTCTGCTGATCGCAGCCGACCGTCTTGCCCAGAGCAACAGAAACCTCTGCTGGTGGGCCGTGTTCGTCCTCTCGGCGGCGGCGGGCATGGCCTCCCTGCCGATCATGGTCTATCCCCTGGCGCTGGCGTGCGTGTGGCTGACGGCGCGCCGGATATCTAGCGAGAGGAACATAGCGTGGGGCAGCCTCAAGCGCCTGCTGACTGCACTTGCGATGATAGTGGTTATAACCCTGTTGTGGTATACCCCGGCGCTGATCACCGGCGGGAGCGAAACCATGTTGCAAAGGGGTCTGGCCGAAAAGGATTTCTGGAGCTGGCTGGCGGAAATACAAGTGCTGGCGGGACGTTTTTTCGTTAGTGCGAACGCTTATCTGCCTGGCTGGGCGCTCTGGATTTCCGCTATGGCAGTCGGCATCGGCACACTCAGGCGGCCGCTGCTGAGTGGTTCGGTGCTGGTGCTCGTAGCGCTGTTTTATGTGCAGCACGTGGCTCCCTTTGCCCGCGTGTTGCTGTTCCTGGTGCTGCTTTACCTGGTGGTCGCCGGCGGAGGGATCGCGGCGGCGCTGGACTTTGCCTGCCGTAAGCTTTCTTCGTCGCGGCAGTTGGCGATAGCCGCGGCAGTGGCCCTGGTGATAGCCTGCGCGCAGTCGGCCGCCTGGACCGTAAAGGACTATCCGCCGGACATGGATAATACTTTCAGGTTTCCGGAAGCCGGCTCCGTGGCAGGCTTCCTCGACGGGAGAATCAGCGCGAAAACACCCGTGCTCACCGGAGTGCCCTCGGACAATCCCCTGATATATTACGGCCTGGAACGCAACCTGGAGCGCATGAGTTTTTTATCGCTGGGCATGGTCACGGAAAAATTCGACAGCCTGTGGGTGGTCGTAAACGAGCGGGATTACAAGTGTACCTTGCCGGTATTGACCGTGGATAACGGGCTCGATACGCTCTACAGGTCTCAACCGCGCATGATAAAAAGCTTTGAGCCGGTAAGGATCTACCTTTTCAGCGACAGCAAACAATAAAGCTGGCGCGGCCATTTTCTCAGAGCGGCTCGGTTTTCCAGCGCTTGTGCGGCCAGAACCAGTGCTCCGGGGCCTTGCGCACCTGCTTTTCCAGCCGGCTGGTATAGTATTCGGTAAGTTCACGGATAAACTCGTCGCGGTCATTCGTTTCCGGCCGTGGGGCGCGCTCAAAACGTAACTCCCAGCGACCATCGCCCAGCGGCAGCATCATCGCGATCACCACGGGACAACCGAATTTCCAGGCGAAAAGAGCCGGGCCGATCGGGGTCGAGGCGGGCTTGCCCAGAAACGGTACGAACACCCCCACGCGGTGGGCATCCTGGTCCGAGAGGAACGAAACCATCCGGCCCCGGCGAAGAGCCCTGGCGATCTTGCCCGCGGAATTGTGCGTGGAAATCAGCCGCATCCCGTTTGATTCCCGCAAACCGCTTACATAGCGATCAAATAACGGGTTGGTCTGCGGGCGGACGATAGCGTCCACCGGCAAGCCCATCCTGGAGCCACTGGCCCCCATCAACTCCCAGTTGCCGTAGTGGAAACACACGTTCACCACACCCCGGCCCTCGGCCAAAGCCGCCTCCAGCTCCTCAAGGCCGGAGAAGCTGACTTTTTCAAACATCTCACTGTTGCTCAGCCGGTGAATCCTGAACATTTCAAAAAAAACCGACCCCAGGTTACGGTAGCATTCGCAGCCCAGCCGATTAAGTTCAGCGCAGTCGGTTTGCGGAAACACCCTCCCCAGACATTCCAGCACCAGCCTGCGGCGGATTCCGGCCACATTCCAGGCAAATGCACCCAGCGCACGGCCAAGCCCTCGCGCCTGACGGTCGCTAAGCACCCCGAGCATCGCCACCACCGTGCGCACTGCGGCATATTCTGCCAGATGGGCTACTTTTCTTCCTCTCCCGGACAATTTCATCACTTCCCGTGTTTATGTTTGAATCGGTTATCCACTTTATCCAGTTTGACAAGCCTAAATTATTATAATTCGCCAAATACCGGATTGCGTTGACAAACAGGAATATTAATTTTAATATTAGTGGAATTCTGTTGCAAGGAGAACAACGCTGCCTGGCCTCTTGAGAGAAGCTTCAGTCACTTTCCCACCCTGTCCGGGCCGAGACCATGGTTTCCGCTCTGCTGGAAAATATACTGCTTAAGACCGATAGCCTGATCGAGCGCGTATTCCGGCCCTCGCTGGATCGTGAGCCGGTCGAATTCAGCCGCTACCTGGCCGCCCCGGAGAGAATCCTGCTGATTGCGGATCAGGACCTGGCCGGCACCTGCCTGGCCAGTTGTTTTATCCCGGCGATCCGCCACAAGTTCCCGGCGGCGGAAATCGGAGTGGTGCTCGATCCCCGCCACGCGGAGCTGTTTGAGGGTTTCGAGATGGTGAAAACCTGGCCCTGGGCCAATCGCACTCCCCATCAGCTCGACAGCGGCTTCCGCCGCCTGAGCAGCGAGTTACGCAAGCACGACTATCACTGGGGGCTCGACCTGTCCTCCGGCGGCCGGGCCGAAGCCCTGCTGACCTACGCCAGCGGCGCCGCTGTGAGAACAGGCATAAGCAGTGGCGTGAATGAAAAGTATTACAACCTGATTGTCAGAAGCAGCAGCGACGGCGCGTTGCTCGACCGCCTGGTTCATCTGCTGGGCACGCTGAAACTGGAATCCCCCGGCGGGCCGCCCGGGATATCGCTGGCCCTGACCAACTCCGAGCGTCAACGCGCCCAGCGCTTTATCCGCCAGCGAAAAAAAGTCCGCGGCGGCGAAACGTTTATCGGGTTCGCGCCCGAGGCCCGGCCCGGCAAAAAGGTGATGGAACGATTGTTGCAGCGCATTTGCGCCAGACTGGCCGCCCGGTACGAACCGCTTCGGATGATGGTGGCAGCTAACCTGGCGCCGGCAGTCGAACTGAAAAAAAACGAACAACTCAGCGCCCACCTGGTTTATTTCGATAACCTCCGGCAGATGATCGGCGCGCTGGCCTACTGCGACCGGGTTGTCACCGGCAGCGCCGGGCTGGCCTGGCTGCTGGGCGAGATGGGCGCTCGCGTGGCGCTGATCGTCACAGGAAAGGACCACCTGGCCGAACTGGGCATCGAAATCCCGGATAACCTCACTATCATCCGAGACAGCGACGAGGGCGGGGCCGAGGAGCTTGCGGTCAGGTTCACCCAATAGCGATGGAACAATTTTCAGCAGATATCCAGGGGCTTAACTCCAGGCACTCGTTTATCGGCGAAAAGCTGGCCGGGGAACTCAGCAGTCGTTTTCCCCGCCTTCAGCACACTTTCTCCGCCGCTGAGCGTGACGAGCTGGAGGCCGCCGGAGTGCAGGCTTCGGGCCACGCCGGAGTTATCGCCCTGCTGCCGCTCGATTCCTCTCCCGAAACACGCCAGGCTCTCGAAAACGCATTCCAGGCAATAACGGCCACCGGCGCGGAAACAATCGTGGTCGATATGGATATCGCCGATCCTCACGCCGAGCTGCTGGGACAAAGCGGCGGCGAGGGGGTCAGCGACCATTTCCTCTACGGCGTCAGTTCCGGCCGAATCATCGCGCCCGGCCCCGGCTCACTTAAAGTAGTTGCTCCCGGTACGTTTACACCCCGCGCGGACGAGGTTTACACCGATTCCGGCTGGGACGGTCTGCTAGAGAGCCTGAGTGAGTCCGCTCCGGGCGCAACGCTGCTGCTGCTCGGACCACCGGCAAATAAATTCCCCTCCCTGGCTGCGCTGGCCAAAGCCGGCGAGGTGAGTGTTTTCTGTGGACGGCTTGACAGCGAGTCACAGCAGGCACTGCCGGCAACGCTCGAACGACTCGAGGCAAGCCTGCCCCGGGACGCAAAACTCAAACTCGTCTGGCTCGATACCGAACCGCCCGCCGAGATAGCCGAAGCTGCAGAGAAACCAGAAAGCGAAGAGCCACCGCCAGCCGATGAAACCGCCACGGACCAGCAGCATGAAACCGATGAAACACCTCCGCCGCCAGCCGAGGCCGTAAGCGCTGATATCGAAAATTTACCGGTGGAACCAGAGCCACCCACCGCCGAGACCGCCGAAGCTGCCGGGGAACCGGAGAGCGAAGAGCCACCGCCAGCCGATGAAACCGCTACGGACCAACAGCATGAAACCGATGAAATACCTCCGCTGCCAGCCGAGGCCGTAAGCGCTGATATCGAAAATTTACCGGTGGAACCAGAGCCACCCACCGCCGAGACCGCCGAAGCTGCAGAGAAACCGGAGAGCAAAGAGCCACCACCCGCCGAGGAAGCCACCACGGAGCAGCAGCATGAAACAACCGATGAAACACCTCCGCCGCCAGCCGAGGCCGTAAGCGCTGATATCGAAAATTTACCGGTGGAACCAGAGC
Organism: Gemmatimonadales bacterium; assembly: GCA_024278175.1. GTDB lineage: Bacteria > Gemmatimonadota > Glassbacteria > GWA2-58-10 > GWA2-58-10 > JAJRTS01. The sequence goes on from JAJRTS010000001.1 coordinate 35,014, forward strand.
CACCCACCGCTGAAGCCGCCGAAGCTGCCGGGGAACCGGAGAGCAAAGAACCACCCGCTGCTGAACCTGCATCGACCCAAGAGGAAGTTACCCAGCTCAAAGCCGATGGCATCTCCCTGGACAGCGAGAAGCTGCCCGGCCAGCGGTCTTTGGAAGCCGGCGTGGACAATGGCGCAAGGGACGATGCTCTCGGCGGCATGAAATTACCCGGCCTGAGCGAAAAACCGGCGGATGCGTCAACCGATACGCCGAAGGCCGCGGACGATGATGAGGAGATATTCCTTCCCGATGAACTGCTGTTCCTCGACGAAGACGAGCAGGCGTCGGTGAAGACCACACTCCAGGATTCCACTGAGACAACGCAAGACAGCGCGGCGTCAGGAGGACCGGAAGAGCTCCCCGCCCCGCAGCCGGAAGAAGCGGCTGAAAACGCCGAGCCAGAAACCAGCACTGAAGTCGAGGCCGAAGCGGACGAATCAGTTCCGGAAATTCCGGACTTGACCCAAATAGATGCAGATGAGCTTTTACCGCCGGCAGAAGAACCGGCCGAACTGGTGGCTGACGAAATTTCCCCGGAGCTGGCCGAGCCGGTGGTGGACGGAAAACCGGAACAGGAAAAACCGGAGATTGAAACCGGGACCGCCGCCGAAACCGATGAAGAAACCGATACCGAAGCCCTGTTCAGCGATGACTACCTGGACGACGAGGATGAGGATGAGGCGGAATCAGCACCCGCCGCCGCCACGGGCGATGACCTGGACGGCGAGGCCCTGGCGCTGATCGAGAAATTCCGCGAAACGAGTGACCGGAGCGAAGACGCCGAGCCGGATCTCGAACTCGATGACGACCCGCTTGGCCAGGGAGGCGACGAGCAGGAACCGCCTGAAATAGAAACCGCTGAACCTGAAGCGGAATTGGAAGCGGAAGCCGAAACTGAAGTTGAACCTCCCCCGGAAGCCGAACCTGAAGCTGAAACCGAACCTGAAGCTGAAGGCATATCCGGCGAAATAGAGGGTGAGCAGGAAGCCGCCGCGGCTGAACCCGGGCAGGCCGTGCCGGTCGAGGAAGACCTGATAGACCTTACCGAGGGAGATGCCCCCCTCGAGGCTGAAAAAGAACAGGAAGCTGTTGAAGTGGAAGCGGAGACCGGGGAGGAGACAATAGAAGAAGTGGCGGAACTGGACGCGGATGAACTGGAGGAGTTGGAAACCAGCGATCCCGATTCGTTGGATGACGAGAAAACCACCACCGCGGACGCCGACGGTGAAGAAGCTCCCACGGCGACGGAGCAGGAAGCCGGGCCGGAGGTTTCCGCAGCCGAAGCCGCTGCCGAAAAGCTCGAAGAAATCCCCGAAGAGGCCGAGGCCACCGGGGCAGCGCAAGCGGAAACCGCCGAACAAGACGACATGGACGTTCCCGCCGATGACGAGTTGGACGAACTATTGTCCGGCGACGACACGGACGATGTCGACGACGGGATAACCCTGGACGATCTCGATGAGATCGACGACGTCCAGCCGGCGGCCGTGGGCAAGGGCGGGAAAGCTCGCAGGAAAAAGGCAGCCTCCGGGAGCAGGGGCAAACCGGTGGCGCTGTTGCTAATGCTGCTGCTGGTTGGTGGCGGGCTGTTTTTCGTCTGGAGAGGAGGTTACGTCAGCAAGCTTGTCAGGCAGGTACCGGTCCTGAGCGGACTGGCCGGGTTCATTCCCGACACGAAGGAGGATTCTCTGCGTGAGCAGGCCATTTTCCAGGCCGCCGCCGATAGCGCCGCACTGGCGGATTCGCTGAGCAGGATTCCGCCACCGCCGAAATACGACACGCTCGGCTACTCGATCCAGATCGGCTCCTACCGCTATCTGCCACAGGCCATAGCCGCCCGCGACAGGCTGCTCGGCAACGGCCTCGCGGACGTGTTCGTGGTTCCGCTGGTATTGGACAGCCTGGGCAACTGGAACAGGCTCTACCTGGGCATGTACCGCTCGGCGGGCAAGGGCGACACGGCCCTGCAGAACCTTGCACCGGCTCTGCGCCGCTCGGGCATTACCGATGTGGTCAACGGCGGCGCGGTCACCCGCCACACGCCCCTGACTCTGATGGTGACCGAGACCAGTGACCTCGACTCGCTGCAAACAGTGATGGAGAAACTGGAGAGCAATCTCATCCCGGCCTACGTGGTCCAGTTGACCGGGCAGGACTCCACCAGGGCGCCGCTCTACCGGCTGTATGCCGGTGCGTTCGAAAACAAATCCCAGGCCATCTTCCTTCTCGAACAGATATTCAATATCGGTGTGCGGGCCACGGTTGTAGAGCGCGAGGGTCAGGCCGAACAGGTGGCCGAGCAGCAAGCGGCCCCGGCTCCTCCTGTCTGACACTCACGCGGCCCCCTCCTCTCCCATGCAATCAGCAGACGACAAAACGAAACGCTACCGTTCTTTCGGCTCCTATCTCCGCGAAACGTTCGGCTGCCGCGTGCAAAAAATCGGCCTGGACGCGGGCTTTAGCTGCCCCAACCGTGACGGCACCAGTGGAACGGGTGGCTGCACCTACTGCGACAACGCCGGTTTCAGCCACCATACCAGCGCCGACGCGCCTCCCCCTCCCCTTGAAAAACAACTCGCTCATGGGATGAAGCACATGGCCCGGCGCTTTAAAGCAAAAAAATTTATCGCCTACTTCCAGGCGTTCACCGGCACCCACGCCCACACGGAAGCTCTGCGGCGCACCTATCAGGTCATTCGTGATTTCCCGGAGATAGTCGGCCTGTTCATCGCCACTCGCCCTGACTGCGTGGGCGAACAGGTGCTGGAGCTGATCGCCTCCTACCGCCGCGACTACCTGACCTGGCTGGAACTTGGCCTCCAGTCCGCCAACGATACCACCCTGCGCCGGATCAACCGGGGCCATACCGTGGAGAATTTCTCCCGCGCGGTGGAACGGGCGCACGAACGCAGCCTGCCTGTCTGCGCCCATGTGATCCTGGGTCTGCCCGGCGAGAGGCGGGAAGAGATGCTGGCGACCGCTGATTTTCTGGCGGGATGCGGGGTGGAGTCGGTGAAATTGCACTGCCTGCACGTAATGGAGGGTACCCGGCTGGCCCGGCAGTGGCGTGATGGAAAGCTGGAACTGCTGGATCAGCGTGAATATGCCGGCCTGGTTTGCGATTTTCTGGAGCGCCTGCCGCCGGAGGTTATCATTGGGCGCCTGGCTGTGGATGTACGAGGAAAAAACCTGCTGGGACCGCGTTGGTGCGGCCGGGGCAAACAGGACACCGTGCGGATGATAGAGCTGGAATTTGAGCGCCGTGGCAGCCGACAGGGATCGCTACTTGGTTGAGACCCGCCGCAGACTCATGCAGTTGAACACCGGGCAACTCGCCACGCAGAGGCCGTCGCCCAGGCACTTTTTCTTGTCGATAACGGGCTTGCGCTGGCTACTGAAGTTGATCGCGTGGTATCCCAGGCCCTCACAGACCTGGTAACAGATTCCGCAATGGATACAGGTCTTGTCGTCGATAGCGGCCACCACCCGGCCAGTACGCGGCAGCTTGTCCGGGGTGGTAAAAAACGGCAGGCTCTTGCCCACCAGCTTATCCAACGAGGAGACCATCTTCTCGTTCAGGTAATCCCCCACTCCGCTGTTCAGCTCGTCCACCAGCCGCACTCCGCGCTGCAACACAGCGCCGTGGAACTGGATCAACTTGGCGCCCATCAGGATATACTCCGCGCAGTCGCGCCAGTTGTACGCGCCGCCCAGCACCGAGACCTCGAGATCCTTGTTGACTTTGCCCCACTCGGCCAGTACGCCCAGTGTGTAGGGCTTGATTCCCGCGCCGCCCATCGTGCTCAGCGTACTCTTGGCCCCAACGTTGGGAAACGGCACGAAATTGGTCAGGTTGATCCCGGGCACGCCTTTGGGCTCGTAGAACAGGTTGATTCCCTCGGCATCCGCCGACTTGAGAATATTAACCACCTGCTCTTTCCCGGCCAGCATCCCGGGAATCTTGAAGATGATCGGGGTGTTGCGCGCACCCTCGCGGACATAGCGGGCGGCCTTTTCCATCAGTTTCAGGTCGTCGACCACACGCGGGCCCCTCGGGTTCTCCTCGGCGGCGGAGATCGAAAAATCGCACTCGATAATATCCGCTCCCGCCTGGCTGAGCCGTCGGCTGACCTTCAGCCATTCTTCGCGGTTACGGCCAACCATCGCGCCAATCACCACCCGGTCCGGATAAGCCTCCTTGAGCGAAGCGGTCGCTGCCTCGGCCTCATCGACAGACATCGGAGATTCCGGCTCGATCCAGCCCAGGTCGACCGCGCGTTTTTCCTCGTAGTCAACTCCACGGTAAAACGGTGCAACCTGGCGTATGCGCGCCGCGGTGGGCTTCCTGGGGTCCGCGCTCAGGCTGGCCGTGCGCAGCAGCACGCCACACCAACCGGCCTCAAGCTGAGCCTTGATTGTCTCCAACTCACCGTTGGGCGGCACCTGAGAGACGATGAACGGATTTATCAGTGTAACGCCGCAGAATTTTATCTTGAGATTGACGTCCATTACTCATTCCCGCTAGAGAGTCGTCCGGCCGAGCACGCCGGAGTGAGGAGCGATTACCTGCCGCCGCCTTTTTCCAGCATGCAGCGCACCATGTTGCGCGCCACGAGCTGTCCCTTGGCCAGGGCCGTTGTGATCGTATCCACGCGTTCCACGCAACTACCGGCCGCATAGATAAACGGGTCGCTTGTCTGGCTTGTCGCCTGATCGACCTTGATCCGCCCCATCTCGTTGGTTTCGAGGTCAAACTGGTCCACCAGGTCACGGTCGAGCTGCTGGCCGATAGCGTAGATCACCGTGTCGGCATCTTTGGTGAATTCGCTGTCGGCCACTGTCTCGGCCACCACCCGGCCATCTTCCGTTTCCTTCAATACCGTCTTTTTGAGTTTCACAGCGCTGATCGCGTTCTGGCTGTCGCAGATGATCCCGTCAAGCATCGTGCGGTACATGATTTTCATTCCGCTGCGATGGGCCATCTGGAAGCGGGACTCGAACACCGGCATGTGCTCGCGGTCGCGGCGGTAGATCACGGTAACTTCCCCGACCCCCAGCTTGAGCAGCGCGGTGGCCGCGTCCATGCTGACATTACCGCCGCCGACTATTAACACTTTCTCGCCCAGGCGAAGCCGCTTTGCCTTGAGCTTGAGCGATTCGAGAATTTCCGCCCCGGTAAAAACATCGGCCTTCTTGCAGTATTCCAGATCCAGCCTCCTGGACTTCTCCATACCAATCGTGAGCAGCAGCGCATCGAAACTCTGTTTCATGCTGGTCAGGTTGATGCTCTCGCCCGCGTTGATCCCGGTTACCAGGTCCACTCCCAGCGAGAGCACGCTGCCCACCTCGTGATCGATCACGTCATCGCTGATCAGATAACTCGGCACGCCTTTGGTGAACACACCGCCGGCCACCCGGGCCGCCTCGTAGATAATCACCTTGCAGCCGTTGAGCACCAACTCCACCGCCGCGCTCAGACCCGTGGGTCCGCTGCCCACGATCGCCACACTCTTGCCGATACTTTCCGGAATCTCCGGCAGGTAGGGACGCCTGGAGCCACGGTCAAAATCGGCCAGCACACGCTCGAGTTCACCAATGCGGATCGGACCACCGTAGCGCTTGTGCAGACAGACTGCCTCGCACTGCTCGTCATAGGGGCTGACACGGCTGGTGATGCCGGGAAAGAAATTGGTTTCCTTAATCAGGCGCAGGGCGCCCCGGAAATTACGCGAACGCATCCGGGAAATAAACCCGGCGACATCGGTCTGAACCGGCGAAGCTTTGCTGCAGGGAGCATCGTGGCAGAGATAGCAGCGCCCGGCCTCGTCAATGGCCTCGGGATAGCTGATCGTGACTGTCTCTTCTTTAAAGCCCTTGATTACCTTCGGCATGTTTCCCAAATGAAATCCCTCGGTATGGGGAAGGATAGACAGATTTAATAAAAATATATCAAAATCATAAAAAATGCAACATGTTTGTCATAACACATTGACATTAATAAAGTTAGTGCGCATTCACAGAGACAATCACACCACCAGGACCGGTTTACAGATTGACAAACCGGATGCCGCTGAAGGTTTCAGTCAATTCATTGAGTGGATCCCGGAATAAAACATAACCGTATAACGGACTGAAACTTTTGTAAACCACTCGCAATGAAACAGCCGCGCCCCTGGTTGGGGCGCGGCTGTCTATGATCCATCAATGTGCTCAACTCAACGGGATATTCAAAAACCTGCTTGGTTCCCGGATTTCAGTCCAGTCTTATCGAGTAGTTTGCATCAACTGAAGCTGATTATTCCGGGACCCATTCTTTAAGCCATTTCTTTTCAATTAAACTTTCTGTAAAAAACGGATCGTTGTTTACGATTCGTGTTGCGTATTCAATACTATCTGCGCTAAAAGTTATCAGGCCGCCGGACCTGTCGTTAAAAGGGCCGCCCTGATAATTATGCAATCTAAGATTTTGCCAATACTCTACATGCAGAGATACTGTTGATCGAATCTTCTCGGGATCATTTTTCATAAAATAAATATATGCAAAGCGCTCATTCATAATTACTCCCATTAAGATATTCGCATTTCAAGAGTAGGGTCACTTTGGAAGGGTACCGCTGAAATGGACTCAAAGTTAAGCTCAACCCACGTGCTGGGGCTCGGGGGCGCTCTGTTCTATCCGGCCATCCTCGCCCACCTGGCTCAGGCTGACAGAGACCACTTTCGACACACCCGCATCCTGCATCGTCACCCCGTAGAGGCAGTCGGCGAACTCCATGGTCCGCTTGTTGTGGGTAACGATGATGAACTGGGTGTTGCGCGAGTAGCGACGGATAATCGAGAGGAAGCGGTCGATATTGGCATCGTCCAGCGGGGCGTCAGCCTCATCGAGAATGCAGAACGGCGAGGGTTTGACCGTGTAGATAGCAAACAGCAGCGCCAGGGCGGTAAGCGCTTTCTCGCCGCCGGAGAGCAGACCCAGGCCCAGCATTTTCTTACCGCGCGGCCTGGCGATAACCTCGATCGGGCTTTCCAGCGGGTCGCTCTCATCGACCAGGCTGACATGCGCCTGCCCGCCCTCGAACAGCGAGGTGAATATCTCGTGAAAATTGTTCTGCACCTTTGAGAACGTGTCGAGGAACCGCTCGCGGGCAGTCTTGTTGATCTCCTCGATCAGCTTTAGCAGGCTGGAGCGGGCACTCACCAAGTCATCCCGCTGCCGGGTCAGAAAGTCCAGCCGCTCTTTCTCCTGGTCGTACTCCTCGATCGCCAGCACGTTCACAGGTCCCAGTTTCTGGATTTTAAGCTGCAATTCCTCCACAAGCGCGCTGGCGGCTGTCTCTTCCCTTTCGGCTTCTTCCTCGTTAGGAAAAAACTCGAAATCCGCGGGCAGGTTGTCCATGCTCAAGCCAAAATTGTCCTGCATGCGCTCGGCAATCGAAGTGCGGCGCGAGGTGATCCGCTCCAGCTCCAGTTCCAGCTTGTGACGATCCTCGTTGGCCTGCTCACGCTCGCGGCGGATCGAGTTGAGCGTCCCGTCGATCTCGCCGATCTCTCTCTGCAGTTCGCTCAACTGCTGCTCGTGGGATTCCCTGGCCTCCAGCAGCCCCTGCCGCTGGCCGAACGACTCGTCAAGTTGAGCCTTGAGTTCATCTTCCCGGGTCGCCAGCTTGCGCAGCGATTCCTGGCGGACAGCGATTGCCTGCTACAGCCGCCTGCGCTCGCCAGCCGCCGTGTCGTGCTCGCGCTCCAGCAGGTTGCGGCTGTTCTCAAGCTCGGCAAGACGGGTCTTGCGCTCGGTGAGCCTCATGCTCACTTCCTGCAAACGCTCGCCATCTTCCTGCTGCGAGCGCACCGTGCTCTCCAGCTGGCGGCTGGAGGTTTCCAGCTGTGCGCTGAAACTCTCCAGCCCGGCCTGGGCGGCTTTGCCCTTTTCCAGCAACTCCTCGCGTTCGGCCGTAAGCTGTAGGGTCTTTTCACCCGCCTGCGATGACTGGGCGACGGCGGAATCGCGCTCGTTGCGCACGGTACCGGCTTCCAGTTCCAGGCGTGTGCTCTGCGAGCGCCGCCGTCCCAGCTCTTCCTCCAGCCCGGCGCGGCGGCGGCGAAGTTCGTCGCGCTCGTCCTCGGCGCGCTGATATGCTTCCTGCACGTTGCCAAGCCGCACTTTCAACTCTTCAACTTCTTTCACCGCCAGCGCCAGCTCGGCGATAATCTCCTCGATCCGGCGCTTGCGCTGCAGCAGGGCGGTGCCCGATTTCTTCCCGGAGAGAGCACCGCCACTGACCGCGTAATTCCGTAGTGTCTCACCGCCAAGGGTTACCAGATGCAGGGGCCTGTCGCTTTTCTTCTGCAGGGCGATCGCGGTTTCCAGGTCCTCCACTATCGCCACTGCGCCGAACAGCAGTTTACGCAGGAAGTCGTAGGAGGAGTCGCAACTGACCACGTCCTCGCAGAACGCCAGCACGTCACCCTTTGGGCACTGGCCGCCGTCGGGAGCACCACCGCCGGCCAGATCGCGGCTGATAAAAGTGGCCACTCCGCCGCCGGAGCTGCGAAGTTTGCCGATCGCCGCCAGCATCGCACCGGTATCGCGGGTGATGATGCTCTGCAAGCGCATGCCCACCGCGGCTTCCACCGCCCGCTCGAAACGGGGCTCAGTGGTGAACACCTCGGCGGCCACTGTTTCCAGTCCGTCCGGGCCGCGGTTGCCCGAGAGCAGTTCGCGCACGCCCTCACCGAACCCCTCCATGTCGCGCTGCAGGCGCTCGAGCAGTTCGCGCTCGGCGGCAAGCCTGTCGCGGCGTGTGCCCGCGGCGGAAAGATACTCACGAAGGCGGTCGATTTCCTCGCGGAGATCGTCGAGTTGCCCGGCCTTCTCATCGATTGACGCCCGGCCGATCTTGAGGCTTTCCGCGGCCTGAAGTTCTTCACGGCGGGCGGCTTCCAGCTTCTTCCCGGCCTCGGCCAGCCTGGTTTCCAACTCGGCTGCCCGCTCCGCACCCTGCCCGGCGCGGCGCTGCTCGTAAGCGATTGCATCGGCCAGGGCCTCGGCCTTGCTCGAACAGGTGGTGGCCCGCTGCACCAGCCGTTCGCGCTCGGCCTGGATGGCGGCCAACCGGCTGCGGGCCTGATCGAGCTGCTCGCGTTTTTCCCCGGCCATGCGACGGGCGACGGAATGTTCTTCCTCGCAGACGGCCACTTCGCGGCGCAGCTCGTCCAGGCGGGAAGTGTGCCCCTGAAGTTCTTCCCTGCGGCGCTCAATATTCTCAGCCAGCCGCTCCAGCCGCCCGGCGTTCTCCTGAGTCCACTGGCGTCCGGCGATTTTCTGCTGAGCGTTGACCGTCTGCTCGTCCTCGGCCTCGCGGATCTTGCGGTTCAACTCACCAAGAGCGGAGAACACCTGCTCGGCCTCGCTGCGGCGATGGTTGATCCGGTCGTGGAGTTCCTCGCTACGGGCGGCCAGCGTGCCCTCGCGGGCGCTAAGTCCGGAAATCTGATCGCGGATTTCGCTCAGGCGGGCGGCCAGCGGCTCCTGTTCGCCGTTGAGCCGCAACAGCTCCTCGCGGGCCAGGGTAACCGCCACCCGCCGGTGTTTCTCGCTGAGCTTCTTGTAGCGGCGGGCCTTGCTCACCTGGCGGCCCAGGCTGTTGACCGTGCGCTGGACCTCGCCGACAATGTCCTCGATGCGCAGCAGGTCGCCCTCGGTGGCTTCCAGCTTGCGCATGGCGAACCGTCGGCGCTGCTTGTATTTCTGAATCCCCGCGGCTTCCTCGAACAGGAAGCGGCGCTCCTCGGCGCGGTCGGAGAGGATCGCCTCGACCATCTTCTGCTCGATCATCGAGTAGGCGTTGCTGCCCATGCCGGTGTCCATGAACAGATCCTGGACGTCCTTAAGACGGCAGGGATTCTTGTTAATCATGTAATTGCTCTCGCCGGAGCGGAAAATCTGGCGGCCGACAGTGAACTCCTCGGACTCCAGGCCCATCTCGCGCTCCGGGTCCTCGAAATTGAGGCGGACCTCGGCCATCCCCAGCGGCTTTTTCTGGGCGGTGCCGTTGAAGATCACCTCCTCCATCCGCTCGCCGCGAAGAACCTTGGCGCTCTGCTCGCCCAGTACCCAGCGGATCGCCTCGGTCACGTTGGTCTTGCCGCAGCCGTTAGGGCCAACCACAGCGGTGATGCCGATTGGGAACTCGAGCTTGACCTTGTTGGCGAATGATTTGAAGCCGCTTATTTCGATGGACTTGAGTCTCATGGCTTGCGCTCTGGTGAGGGTTAGGGGAACCGCTGGTGCATTTGCCATACATATCATGCATGACTTACATGCACCAATGCTATTCTAACCCAAGATAAGTTTGGAGTCAAGTAAATTGCCGGGATTATTCGCCGGCGATGCGGATGGCAAGCGGAATACCGCTAAGTTATAAATCTATAACAACATAAGCCAAGAGACCAGTGCAGGCAACTGATAATTCAAAACTTCTTACACTGCTTTTGTTTCGGCAAAAGCAGCAAAACCATTTGGGGCCGCGAACTCGCATGCACTCAATCTCTTTTGTCGGCTCGGGAGTGCAATCGGCAAAAAACCGCTCCGCCGTGCGTGGCACGCCACAGGCGAATCGCACACCGGGCAATGATTCTTCCGCCAACTTCGGTGGGATCAGGCTCATTTACACGCCACCCACCCGATGGCTCAAACATGCGCGGCCCCCTGAAAGCACCTGTCCCGAAGTATCAGTTTATTTTCCATCACAGCAAATTCCCTGTCGTAGTGGCGGGCGAACACGAGATTCGCCCCTACGACATACTCCGTCATCCCGGCAAGCTCGCCGCGGGCGGGTACATGGGTTCACCACCAAAAGCAATGCCTCAACCCTTGCAAAGTGGCCAGTGAACTACCACCAAGCAAGCTTGCAGGTCACGACCCAAGCCGCTGCATCCCGCCGGCTAATCACCGCTGTTTTCCGGCTTGCCGATAAAGCCCTCCAGCACGGCCACGGCCAGTTGCCACTTGTCGAACGGGGGCATGATATAGGCCCCCTGGACCCGGTCGTAAATCGACTCCAGGGCCTCGCGGGCGATCTCAACGCCGGTGGCCTGGGCCTCTTCCTTGGTCCTGGCGGCTTTCATCCGGGCGCGCACGTGGCCGGGGATAGTCATCCCCGGCACCTCGTTGTGCAGGAACTCCGCGTTATTATAGCTGTAGAGTGGGTAGTAGCCCGCCAGCACGGGCACGGGCAGCTTGCCCGCCTTGCTCAGGAATCCGTCCAGCAGTTCCTGCTCGAACACCGGCTGGGTGAACACGTACTCGGCCCCGGCCTCGACTTTGGCCCACAGCCGCTCGATCTCCTTGCCCGGATCGATAGCGGCCGGATTGCAGCCCGCGCCGATCAGGAAGCAGGTGGGCTCTCCCAGCGGGCGGCCCGCCAGGTCCTCGCCGTGGTTGAGCCGGTCGAGAATGCCGATCAAGCCGATAGAGTCGACATCGAACACGGCCGTTGCGTCCGGGTAGTCGCCCAGCTTGGGCGGGTCGCCGGTGACGGCCAGGATATTGTGCAGCCCCAGTTTCCACGCGCCAAGCAGGTCGGCCTGCATGCCCAGCAGGTTGCGGTCGCGGCAGGTGTAGTGGACGATTACCTCTATTTTATCCGGCTGACGGTTGAGGCGGCTGGCGATATGCACCGGGTGCATGCGCGCCGTGGCCCGCGGCCCGTCGGGGATATTCATCGCATCCACCCCGGCCTCCGCCAGGCCCTTGATCGCCTCGGCTATCCGGCTGTCGTCGAGGCCCCTGGGCGGGCGGATTTCCACGCTGCTGACGAACTTACCCGCGGCCAGTTTGGCGGCGAACGGGGTTTTCTGCTCCCAGGGAGTCAGTTCCACAACCGGGCCGTGCTCGCCGGGCGCGGGGCGTTCCTTTACCGAAATATTACTGGCTCCCGGCTGCAACATGCGCACGGTGGCCGCTATCGCGCGGATATGCGACGGGTTGGTGCCGCAGCAACCGCCGATCAGCTTAACGCCCGCGCCCTGGATGGCCCTGCGCGCATGCTCGGCAACGAACTCCGGGGTGCTGATATAGATATCGCGGTCCTCCACCACCCGGCTCTGGCCCGCATCGGCCATCGCCAGCAGGGGCAGACTTTCGGCGGCCTCATGCAGGCGCTCCAGCACGGGCAGCATCCTGTCGATACTGAGCCGGCAGTTGAGCCCCACGGCAGCTGGCCTGTGCGGCAGCAGCAGCTCCAGATACTGTTCCGGGGTGCGGCCCTGCACCAGCGTCTTCTCGTCGAACACGGCGCTGCAGACCACGGGGAAGTCCTTGTCCACTCCGCGCGCGGTTTTCAGGGCCAGGGCCAGCTCGTCAGGGTCGCCGAACGTCTCGAGCATCAGCAGGTCCACTCCGCCACCCAACAGCAGCCTGATCTGCTCATCGAACGCCGCGATCGCCGCAGCGGGTTCGATTCCTTCGGGGTGGTTCAGCCGCAGTCCCAGCGGCCCCACCGAGCCGGCCACGTATGCGCCGGTATCTCCGGCGGCATCGAGCGCCAGCTTGCAACCCGCGGCGATTATCTCCCCTAGCCTGCTACCCAAGATAAAGCGGTCGAGCTTGATCCGGCTGGCGCCGAATGTGTTGGTCTCGATCACCCTGGCCCCGGCGGAGATATAGTCGTGGTGGATTTTGCTGATCAGATAGGGGTTAGAGAGGTTGATCTCGTCGAAACAACGGCTGAGGTGCACGCCGTGGGCGTAGATCTGGGTCCCCATCGCCCCGTCCAGCACCAGAATCTTGTCCTGCAATGCCTGCTTGAACGGTATCCTGTGCGCCATTTAATCTCCATCGATGGCTTCGTAAAAAGTCCATCTACTTCGTTGCGTTAGATTATCTCGTCACTGCGGCGTACCGCAAGTACGCCTCATTCCTCGAAATCCACGCGCCTCGGATATGAAGCCTTTTGCTTTGCCATCGGCAAATATGACTTTTTACGACATCATCACTATTAGCGAAATTAATTAAAACGTAAAAAGACAATATATGGCAAGCTCCATGCCGTGTCCAGCCGGGCACGATTGACAAACCCGCCGGGCGGGGCTTAGATTGTGGCCTGCGAAGCTTGCGATAAGTTTTTATCAGACCAAAGGTTGGAAGGGGCGGGGCATGAGCCGTTTTTTCAGTAAAAAGGACATCAAAGAAGAGCGCAAGAAAAAATCACTCTGGACCAGAATCAAGGACGTGGCCCTGATGGACGTGGAAGTGATGGTCCGGGGGCTGGACACGACCAGTATCGAGCAGTTGGAGCAACTGCTGCTGGAAAGCGATTTCGGGGTAAGGCCCTCGCTGGGTATTGTCGACACCCTGACCGCCGAGGGCAAGAAAGGTAAGCTCAAAACCGAAAACGACCTTCGCGACCTGTTCCGCCGCGAGATGAAAGCGGTGTTCGCCCAGGCCGATGGCGGCCGGGAGATCATCCTGGCCCCTTCCGGCCCCACGGTGGTGATGGCGGTGGGGGTCAACGGGGTAGGCAAGACCACCACTATCGCCAAGCTGGCCCACTTCTTTCAAACCCGGGGTAAAAAAGTTTTGCTGGGCGCGGGCGACACGTTCCGGGCCGGGGCTATCGAGCAGCTTGAACTGTGGGCCGGGCGACTGGGCTGCGAGATAATCAAGCAGCAGGCAGGCTCCGACCCCGCGGCGGTGGCGTTCGACGCGGTGAGCGCGGCCGAGAGCCGGGGCGTGGACGTGCTGATCCTCGACACGGCCGGGCGGCTGCATACCCAGGGCGGGCTGATGGACGAGCTGGCCAAGGTGCACAAGGTGGTCGGCAAGCGTCTGGAGGGCGCGCCCCACGAGGTGCTGCTCGTGCTGGACGCCACCCTGGGCCAGAACAGCACGAATCAGGCGAGAGCGTTCCACAAGATGCTGGGGGTAACAGGCCTGGTGCTGGCCAAGTTCGACGGGACCAGCAAGGCCGGCTGCGCGGTGGCGATAGCCGAGGAACTGAAACTGCCGATCAAGCTGGTGGGCACGGGCGAGAAGCTGGAGAACCTGGAGCCGTTCGATGTGGACGCTTATGTGGATAAGATTTTTTCTTAACAAAACCCATGATTCTACAGCGGGGGGGGAAACAGGGGGGTATTCAGCGTGAAGCCGTACCAGGAAGGCGCAGTCATTGCAGGACAAACTGCGCCTATGTTATCCCTCTTTCGTTAAGATAAGGGCCATATTTTTTATCAACGCCAATGATGTGGTTCACAAACCAGTTTCGAAGATACTCGAGGACCTCGTTTGCAAGCGCTTCATTGTCGTCTGAAAATTTAACCACGAAGTCCTGAATGCGTTCCTTAAACTTATCGTGATCTTTTTTATGCTGCTCAAGGGCCGGATAGTCGTTTATTTCCATCAATTGCTCTTCATTGGTGAAATGCTCTGACGCGTAAGATATCAATTCATAGATAGTATGGGCCAAGAGCTCGCTTTTAACGTTATTTATCGACCCGGCCAACTCATCCATCAGCCTGAAGAGCTTTTGGTGCTCTTTATCACAGACGCTGACATTAACGCTGTAATCATCATTCCAGGTATACATAAGCAGTATTTTCTGAGTAAAGGGGTTAAACAGGCATTTTATTTACGAGAGAGGGATCACGTAATCCGAATATTCGCCATATCAAAAGTAAAAACGGCCAAAAACAGCTTCCTTTTTCGATTCCGGGCGCAAATTTTATCACTACGACTCGTATCGAGAAATCCATAGATTGTTCATTCAATAATATCAGTTCTCGCCAGAAGTGTCAATGATATTTGGGGTCTGAACCGGAGAAAAGGAACACTTTCCCACAGTATAATCTCTATCCGGCGAATCCGGGTTCAATCCGTGACCCCGCATTTTATTCCAACTCCAGCCGAAACACTTTTATCGGGTTTTCCCGCAGGATTTTCCTTGCATAGGCCAGCGCTTCTGCCTCGCTCCAGTAGCCATCGAGCACCTTGTCCGCCAGTACCTTGCTCACAATCCTCCGGCAGAGCTTGGCGTGGCCGTATGAGCCTTCCGGTATAGCGTAGTCCCCGCCGAAACCGAGCAGCTTGTCAGCGGGCAGGGTCTCGATCGCTTCATCGAGAAACTCGGCGGCGAACGAGGGGCTGATGATGTAAATCCAGCACATGTCGGTGACCACGTTGGGCAGGTTCTTGGCCATCGCCAGCAGGTCGCGGCCGTAGGGATAGCCGCTGTGCATCAACACGAACCGGGTGTCCGGGTTACGGATGATAAAAGGTGTCAGGTTGGTCGGGTTGGCCTGGGTAACATCGCGCCCGGTATCATAGAAAAAGCCGGTGTGAATCTGGAAGGCCATGTCACGTTTGGCGCAGCCCTTAGCTATTTTATCGAACATCCAGTCCTGCAGCGGTCTTTTCTCCCGCCAGCTCAGGCGGTCACTCAGCCCGGGAGCGGCGCGCAGCCTGTCGAACACCTCCTCAGCCTGCTCGCGCGGATACTCTTTGATCGTCAGGGTCCGGGCGTACGCCATCCCGCTCTTGACGCCCACGAACCCCATCGCCACCATGCTGTCCATGGCCACCTCCAGCGCATACTCCCAGTCCGCCAGCGTGTTGATTTCCACGCCCCATTGCCGTTCCACCCACTCGAAGCCCTCTTCTCCCGGCCACATCAGCATAAAGGGGTCGAGACGCAGCACGGCGCGGAACTGGTCCCGGTCCATCTTGACGCCTTCGAACCCCGTGTCGGTAATCGCCAGCTCGATCCCGGCCTCCTCGCGAAGGACCGTGTGGTACCACCCGGGCTTGTTGGCCTGCTGGATCCGCCGGCTGAGTTCTTCATAGGTGTCCTCGGTCACATCGTCGATTCCGTAAAGATCGGCAAACGCCTCGGTGAGCACCTTGTTGTAGGTTGTGTTGCGCGTGTTGCTCCAGTAGGGGGCGATAGTGTTCCACTTGTCGGCCAGCGAGGCGCCGGAAGCGTTGAAAATCGAGTCGGCCATGCGGCGGTTCAAGCCGTCGGCCCACATGTCGCTGAGCGCGTAATGCAGGTGGGTAAAGAGCGACATCACCCATTCGTTGCGCAGGTTCTCCGGCCCCAAGTGCTCATGGGTGTCGACAATCATGATCTTGTCGACCCCCTGCCGTATCCTTGCGCGCACGGCATCCTCCCGGTCGGTGCAGGCCATCGATGCGGCAATGATCAGGAGAGCTGTCAGAGCAATGACGGTAAAAAATCTGGCGGACGGCATGATTACCTCCAAGGGAGAAACCGGCGGGTGGCTGCCGCGCCAAGAGGGCCGTCTCTGCCGACCGGCCCTCTTTTTAGATAAACACTAGCGAATCTATTCTTTATCGCCTTCCAGAAAATGCGGCTGCGAGTGATATTCCCGTGTCAGTTTGGAGGCGGCGGCCCGGTCCATGATCACGGTCACGTCAGGGTGAAACTGGATGGCGCTGGCCGGGACGCTGGCGGTTATCGGCCCCTCGACCGCCGCGGCTATCGCCTCGGCCTTGTTGCCGCCGTTGGCCAGCAGCAGCAGCTTGCCGGATTCCATGATCGTGCCGACTCCCATGGTTACACAGTACTTGGGCACCTCGTCCAGGGTGCTGAAAAAACGACTGTTGTCCTGACGAGTGCGCTCGGTGAGCGTTTTGATCCGGGTCCTGCTGCCCAGGCTGCTGCCCGGCTCGTTGAACGCCAGATGTCCGTTGGAGCCGATCCCCAGCAACTGGATATCCACTCCACCGTGCTCATCCAACTCCATTTCGTAATCATTGCAGGCCTCGTGAAGGTCCCCGGCATTGCCGTCGGGGATGTGTACGTTGGCCGCCGCCACGTTGATATGACTGAACAGGTTGTCCCACATGAACCGATGGTAGCTTTGCTCGTGATCCTCGGGCAGGCCCACGTACTCGTCGAGGTTGAACGTGACAATCTGGGAAAAATCCAGATCCTCTTCCCGGTGCATCCGCACAAGCTCCCGGTAACAGCCCACTGGAGTCCCGCCGGTGGCCAACCCCAGCACGGCGCGGGGACTACGGCGCACCATCCCGGCAATAATCCCGGCGGCCAGCCTGCTGATTTCCTCGTAGTCTTCCTTGATGATTACTTCCATGAAAAACCTCCGATGATTCCTCTGTTTTCATAAGGTAACTAGCTGTTTCCTGCAATATAACTCCGCACCGGAACACGGTAAAGAAAATCCGGCCAAAGTACAGGCAGCAGCCGTTTCAGCGGCTCAGCTTGCGATACAGGGTCGAGGGGTCGATACCCAGAATCCGGGCGGCTTCTTTCTTGCTGCCTCCCACCTGCTCCATCACCCAGTTGATATAGGCCGTCTCCACGGTATCCAAGGTAGGCGTCGCCTTCGGCTGGTCATCGACAAAGTTCCGCACCGCTGGTTCGCGGATTTTCCCGGGCAGGTGTTCCTCGCCGATCCTGGTCGAGGGTCCCAGTACGCTCATCTGCTCGATCACGTTTTCCAGCTCACGGATATTGCCCGGCCACTGGTAGCATTCCAGCTTTTCCAGCGCAGCCTGGGTGAAACGCTTCCCGTGGCCCGCGCTCTCGCCGTTGCGCTCCAGGAAATAGTCGATCAGCAGCCGAATGTCGTCGCGGCGCTCACGCAGCGCGGGCATGCGTAACGGGATCACATTCAGGCGGTAATAGAGGTCGCGGCGGAAGCGCCCGGAGTCGACCTCGGTATCCAGCTCACGGTTGGTGGCCACTATTATCCGCACATCCACGCTCAGCGGCTCGGTGCTGCCCACCGGCGTAATCTCACGCTCCTGAAGCACCCGCAGCAGCTTGACCTGGAACGAGGGCGAGGTGTCGCCGATCTCGTCCAGGAAAATCGTACCGCCGCTGGCCACCTTGAACAGGCCGTCCTTGTTCACCAGCGCCCCGGTGAACGAGCCTTTGAGGTGGCCGAACAGCTCGCTTTCCAGCAGGGTTTCCGTCAGCGCCCCGCAGTTGACAGGCACGAACGGACGCTGGGCGCGGCTGGAGGAGTTGTATATATAACGCGCCAGCAGTTCCTTGCCCGTACCGCTCTCACCCTGGATCAGGATCGTACTGTCGGTGGCCGCGGCTTTTTCGGCTGTTTCAAGCACGTGCTTGAACACGGGAGAATTACCTATCGGCACAACCGCCGCGCATTGCGAACTCAGTTCCCGCCGCCGTTTGCTGAACCGGCGTCCCGCGCGGGCGTGGTCCACAGCCTCGCTGGAAACCTGGAGCAGCTTGTGGTTCTGGAACGGTTTTTCCAGAAAATGGTAGGCGCCCTCGTTGCAGGCCTTGATCGCATCGTCCTTGTCGGCCTGGGCTGTAATCAGCACCACCGGCAGCCAGGGGTCGACCTTGCGCACGTGGCGCAGCACCTGCATCCCGTCCATGTCCGGCATCCGGATATCGGTTATCACCAGATCAGGCAGGCCGCCACGCTGCTCCATGAGCCGCACGCCCTCGCGGCCATCGGAGGCGGTTACCACCTCGTAGCCCTCGGAGCTGAACAGCATTTCCAGGGTGATCAACAGCGACTGCTCGTCGTCGATTATCAGCACCTTGCTCATCTATTCACGCACTCCCTGTTAGCAGCGTGTTGAAATATTCGAAAGCATTGGGAATAATGGTTGTCAAGGGCCGTTCCCCGCTGCTGCTGGCCAAAACCTGGCGTGAGCAGCGCAACAGCTTGGGAAAATACAACTAGCCGAATCAGTAAAAGAAACGGCTTGGCTTGCCCTTGACAACTTGCCCAAGCGCAATATTTCATTTAAAGGCGTTGAACGTTTTATTTCAACGCCCTGTTAGAACCGGACATGCCGGCCGTTCGTTCTTTTTTGTGTGTCTTGTCTCCGCCGTGGCCCACGGCGGCACCGGGGATTCCCAGCACGAAAGCGGCCCCGCCCAGCGGGCTTTCCTCCTGCACGAAAATCACTCCCCCCATCGAATTGACAATCCTGTGCACCACGGCCAGCCCCAGGCCGAATCCCTCTTTACGGGTGGAGAAAAAAGGCTCGAAAATTTTCTGGCGCACCTCCGGGGCAATCCCCGGCCCGTCGTCGCAGACAGCCAGCATGTGAAGCCCCCGGAGCTTGTCGCCGGCCATCAAGTCGCGCTCCGCGCTCCTGATCCGCAGCCTGGACGTCCGCTCACCGGCGGGGCCCGCCACCTGCACCGCGTTGATCAGCAGGTTGTAGAACACCTGGGAGAGGGCTCCGGGATGCGCCCTCACCCGCCAGCGGGCGACAGAAGGGTCGACAACGAACTCAACCTCCGCCCTCCACTGTGGGTTACCGGCCACGCTCTGGCGGACTTCCTCCAGCAGATCGCCGAGCCGGATATCTTCCTGGGGGCCGCTGTGCCCGCGGGAGAACTGAAGGAACTGCCGCAGCAGCTCTGCCAGCCGGTCGCTTTCCTTGAGCACCAGCCCCATCAGCCGGTCGGTGGTGGCGTCTGTGCCGGGGCCGGTCCTGTCGCCGATCAGCTCGATAGCGCTGCGGATAGAGGTCAGCGGGTTCTTGATCTCGTGGGCCAGGCTGGCGGCCAACTCCGCGACCGCCTCCAGGCGTGAGCCCCTGAGTTCCAGCTCACGCGCTTTCTCCTCGATAGTGATATCCTCGAAAATCAGCGACACGCCACGCAGCCGGCCCTCGCGGTCCTTCATCGCCGATGAGCTCACCGCCAGCGGAACCTGCCGTCCGCGGGCCTTAAGAGTCGCCTTGCGATGAGTCACTATCACGTCGGCCTCGATAGCCAGCCGGATAATCCTGGCTATCTCCGGGCAACTGGAGGCGAACAACCCCGTGGCCGACTGTTCCAGGATTCGCTCTTCCGGCATTCCCATCAGCAACCGCGCGGCCGGGTTGGCCTCCAGCACCCGCCCGGCTGGATCGACAGTGATCAGGCCGCTGGTGATATTATGGACAATCTCGCGATGGTCCAGCCTGTGCTGGCTCAGCAGGTGACGGGCGTCTTCCAGGTCGTTGCCTGTCTTGCGCAGCCTGATACTGAGGTAGCTGGTGATCGCCGCGACAGCGTAAAACAGAAACACCTGCAGGATAACGTTGAGCCAGGTCCAGCGATCCGCCAGATAGAGCACGTCGAGCCGGAAAGATTCCGTAACCGAGAAACCCAGGTTCAGAACCCTGAAACCCACGGGCAGATAGACCACTGAGGCCGCCGTGGCGGTGAAAAAGGCACCGGGCCGGAAGCTCAGAATACTGGCAACCGCGATAATGAGTACGTAGAGCGGGATAAAATTGACATCGAGCGGCAGGGTGATCAGGTTGACCAGGCTGATCAGGCAGATATCGAAAAAATACTGGAAGAAGTAGTATATCTCGCCGGCGCCACTGCCCTTGACAGCCTGCCTGTAAAAGACCGCGCTGACAGCGAGCGTAACCAGCACCACGCTCAGCGCCAGGCTCCAGCCCGAAACGCTGAAAAACGTGACCACGGCCATGGTGGTGGCCACCAGGGTCACCCGCAGGATCATCCACCACCTGATCAAAAGCCGCGCCGAGAGATTGGGCGGGGACCAGCCTACTGCGCGCAGGCGGGGAAACAGGGCCATTGAAAACGCTCCCGCTGAATATTTTTTCAACAAAACTCCGATCCCGGGCCGGCAGAGCTTAGCGCCGCCCCTCCCCCTCCCCGACGGAGCCTCAGGGCATCCTGGTAATCAAATCTAAAATCGGCAGATACATCGATACGACCATCCCGCCCACGATAATACCCAGAAAAACAATCATCACCGGCTCCAGGGCCGCTGTCAGTGATTCCACGGCCGTATCCACCTCGTCCTCGTAGAAATCGGCGATCTTGACCAGCATCGTATCCAGCCCGCCTGTCTGCTCACCCACATTGATCATCTGGGTCACCATCGGCGGGAAAACCCCGGCTTCCATGAGCGGCTTGGTGATCGTCTCGCCGCCGGCGATCGCGGTCCGGCTGTCCATGATCGCATCGTGCACCACCCGGTTGCCGCTGGTGCGGGCGGTTACCTCCAGGCCGTGAAGAATCGAGACGCCGCTGGAGATCAACACACCCAGGGTGCGGGTGAACCTGGCCACCGCGCTCTTACGGATCAGATTGCCAAGCACCGGCACCTTGAGCATGATCGAATCGATCATCAACTCGCCCTTGTCGGTTTTGTAATAGCGTTTGAGAAAGATAATCCCGCCCACCACAGCCCCGGCTATCAGCCACCAGTAGCCGACCAGGAAGTCCGAGAGATTGACCACCACCAGGGTGGGCAACGGCAGTTGCATGTTCATATCCTCGAACATCTTGGCGAAAATGGGGATCACGAAAATCAACAGGACCGACACGCAGCCCATAGCCGCGGTAAACACCACGGCCGGGTAAATCATCGCACCCTTGATTTTGCGGATGATCGCGTCGTTTTTTTCCAGATAGTCGCTCAGCCGGAGCATGATCTTGTCCAGAATACCGCCGGCCTCGCCCGCGGACACCATCGAGGTAAACAGGCGAGTGAACACCTTGGGATACTTCTCCAGGGACTCGCAGAGGGTATTGCCCGCCTCCACGTCCGCGCGCACCGAGTTGATCACCGAGCGGAACTTGGGGTTTTCGGTCTGCTCACCCAGGATACTCAGGCACTGCACCAGCGGCAGGCCGCTGTCGATCATCGTGGCGAACTGACGGCTGAAAATCACTATGTCACGGGTCTTGATCCTGCCGCCCAGGCTGATCTTGATCTCCTTGGGCTTCTCATTGACACTGACCACGATCAGGCGTTTGCGGCGCAGGAAGCCGATCACTTCCTGGGGCGTGGCGGCTGTAAGCTCGCCGCTGTGAATATCGCCCCTGGCGGTACGGGCTTTCCAACTAAATACCGGCATGGTTGTTTCCCCGCGTTCAAATACTCAGTTTGGTCCCGCCGTCGTCCTCGGCCTCGCCACCCTCGGAAAGCTTTTCCAGCTTGATTTTCAGCCGCAGGTCGTTGGCGCTGTCAGCGTTGGCCAGCGCGTCCTCCAGTCTGATCTTGCCCGCTTTATACAACTCCAGCAAGGCCTGGTCGAACGACTTGTTCCCCTCCTGCACTCCGGCCTCCATCGCCTCCTTGAGCAGGCCGACCTCGCCCTTGAGGATCAGGTCCTTGATCCGCGGCGTGTCGAGCATGATCTCCACCGCCGCCGCCCGTTTGCCGTCCACCGTGCGCACCAGGCGCTGGCTGATAATCGAGCGCAGGTTGAGCGAGAGCTGCATGTAGATCTGCGGGTGACGTTCCTCGGGGAAAAAGTTCATCACACGCTCGATAGCCTGGTTGGCGTTGTTGGCGTGAAGGGTGCCCAGGCAGAGGTGGCCTGTCTCGGCGAACTCGATAGCGTGCTCCATCGTTTCCGTGTCCCTGATCTCGCCCACCAGGATCACGTCCGGGGCCTGGCGCAGGGTGTTTTTCAGCGCGGCCTTGAACGAGTGGGTATCCATACCCACCTCGCGCTGAGTGACCACGCTTTTCTTGTGCGGGTGGACAAACTCCACCGGGTCCTCGATCGTGATGATGTGGCCGGAGGAGTTGGTGTTGCGATAGTCGATCATCGCCGCCAGCGAGGTGCTCTTGCCGCTGCCGGTGGCGCCCACAACCAGGATCAGCCCGCGCTTGGTCATGATTATTTTTTTGAGGATTTCGGGCAGCTTGAGCTCGTCGAGCGTGAGAATCTTGACCTTGATCTGGCGGATCACCATCCCCACCTGTCCGCGCTGTTTGAAAATATTGACCCGAAAACGGCCCAACTCGTCGTAGGCCAGGGCCAGGTTCATCTCGAACGTCTCCAGATACTCTTTACGCTGCTTGTCGCTCATGATCGAGGCGGCCATGCGGGCGGTGGTCTCTCCGCTCAGCTTCTGCTCGCCCATGGGGGTGGTTGTGCCCTCGACCCGGAACATCGGCGGACAGCCATCGGTGATATAGATATCGGAGGCGTCCTGGTCCACCATGTAGCGCAGCAGGTCCTTGAATTCCATAGTTTACCTCCCCGGCGGCTCCACATTTTGCAGAAAATTTCCAGGAAACAATGGGGGGCACACCCCGCAAACTCCGGCGTACCCCCCGTTAATTTTTTCGCATAAAAAGGCGGAATCACATCCCACGGGTAAACAATTCCGGATCGGAAGCAAATAGCTCTGCGCTCTCCCTGGTAACCAGTCCCTTGTACACTATGTCCTTAAGATGCTGATCCAGGGTCTGCATGCCCCACTTCTGGCCGGTCTGCAGGGCGGAGGGCAACTGGGCGATCTTGCCCTCGCGGATCAGGTTGCGCACGGCCGGGGTGCCGATCATAATTTCCTGGGCGGCCACCCGGCCCTTGCCATCCTTCTTTTTCAACAGCACCTGGCTGACCACTGCCCGGCAACTCTCGGCGAACATCGCGCGGATCTGGGCCTGCTCTCCGGAGGGGAACACGTCCACGATCCGGTCGATGGTCTTGGGGGCGCTCGAGGTATGCAGGGTGCCGAACACCAGATGGCCGGTCTCGGCTGCGGTCAGCGCCAGGGAGATTGTTTCCAGGTCGCGCATTTCGCCCACCAGGATCACGTCCGGGTCCTCGCGCAGAGCTCCGCGCAGAGCGTTGGAGAACGACTGGGTGTGCGGCCCCACCTCGCGCTGGTTGATCAGGCAGTTCTTGCTGCTGTGCACGAACTCGATCGGGTCCTCGATAGTAAGGATATGCCCGTGGCGTTCCTGGTTGATCAGGTCGATAATCGCCGCAAGCGTGGTGCTCTTGCCGCTGCCCGTGGGGCCGGTGACCAGCACGATTCCCTTTTCCAGCTTGGCGAAACTACGGATCGAGTTGGGCAGGCCCAGCTTGTCGAACGGGATAACCTCGCTGGGGATCGTGCGGAACACGGCCGACTCGCCGCGATGCTGCATGAACACGTTGACCCGGAAACGGGCGACATCGCCCAGTTCCATGCTGAAATCTATGTCGTGGCTTTCCTCGAAAATCTTACGCTGACGGTCGTTGAGGATATCGTAGATCATCGAGTGAACTTCTTTTTTGTCCATCGGCGGCACCTTGACCGGTGTCATCTCGCCGTGGACCCGGATCCTTGGAGGCTCGCCCGCACTGAGATGCAAATCCGAGGCGCCCTGCTTGTAGGCGAAAAGAAGGAGTTCTGCTATGTCCATTCGTTCTCCGGACCGTTGCTGATCATTAGAGGGCGTTGAAATAAAGGAGTTCAACGTCTGGAATGAAAATTTTCGCTCGTTTGGTTGTCAAGGGCAAGGCACGGCCGTTTCTTTTGCTGATCCTGTTACTTATGTTATACCAGACTGTTGCATCGCTCGCGCCGTTTTAAGCTGACCTGGCGGGAAACGGACCTTGACAACCAGGCGCCCATACTTTCGAATATTTCAACACACCTTCAGAGTGTGGTTTGCAGTGCCGGCGGATCGCTCTTTGCCCGCAAGCCCATGCTCCCCGCCCGCTCCGGCCGCACGGGGCGAAACGGCATATTTCGGTTCAGAGTCTGCTCTGCGCCGCACCGGGCGGGGATTGCGGAAGACCGGCGGGAAGATAATCTGATTGTATTACCAGCCGGGAACTTTGTCAAGTACCGACCTCCGCTGGCAACCCGTCGACCCCGGGAATTCGGCTCTCAAGGATCAGCCGGAGTAGTGATTCACCTGCCTTCAACTGCGAAAAGAAGTAACAGAATTGATTTCAGGGCCGTTGAACGTTTGGGGGGAGCGTCTTCTGAAAGCGTGTTGAAAAATAGCGAAAGCATGGGCATTGGGGTTGTCAAGGGCCGCTGCTCACTATGCCCGGCCGAAAACAAACGGGGGCAATCTAACTGTTTGAAATAAAATGAATAGCAGAACCGGCAAAAAAACGGCTTCCTTGCCCTAGGACGGTCAACCAGGCAAAATATTTCATTCGAGGGCGTTGAGAGTTTTTTGGGGGTCTCCCGCTAAAACACTTTGATTTAAGAGCAGGTATTTATATATTTTACAGGTTATGGACAAATACCATGCATACGAGTCCAACCGCTGCAGCATGCACCACGAGCGCCCGGCGCAAAGTCAGTGCGCCGGCTGCGGCGAGTACTTCTGCGGCGAGTGCCTGGACGAGCACGGCAACTGCCCGGCGTGCAGCAACGCGGCCGAACGCGTTCTGGAGGGTTTCTCCACGGCTCTCTTCCGCTGGGAGGCCGGCCTGCGCGGCAGCCGGGCCGGTATCGGCGCCGAGAGCAACCGGCCGCGCGGCAGAAGACAGGCCGTCACCAGGATCGCCGTATTCGTGCTGGTGGGCATGTTGGGTGCCTACGGGATATATTTTCTCAGCGACTACAACGCAAACATGGCCGTGCTCTTCTATGAGCAGGGCAACTATCCCAAAGCGCTCCAGTACCTGGAAAAAGAGCTGAGCGGCAAGCCGGACGACGCCGATCTGTACTATTCGCTCGGAACGCTCAGCTACCAGCTTGGCCAGTTGGAGACCGCGGCGGAGTACTACAATAGCTGCCTGGCGCTCGACAGCACCCATACCGTGGCAATGAACGATCTGGCGTGGATTTACACGCAGTTAAAAATCAAGCTGGACGAAGCCTTGAAACTCAGCCGGCGGGCTGTGGAGCTGGAACCGGAAAACCCCGCGTTCCTCGACACGCTGGCCGAGGTGTATTACCTGAGAAAGGAGTATTACCGGGCCCTGACATATCTTCGCAAGGCGGTGAAACAGAACCCGCCGGATCTGGATTACTATCTGAACAGGCTGGAGAAGATCAAAAAACTGGCCTATAGTAATGGCCGCATGCTGGAAGTGTGAGCAAAACTGCGGGCGAACTTTTAAATAAGCGTTTCAGGAGGTGCGTGATGGCTGAGCAGAACAACGAATTGCGGAGCAAGGTGGAGCAGGTGATCGAAAACGTACGCGGCCACCTTCAGGCCGACGGCGGTGATATCGAGCTGGTGGAGATCACCGAGGAGAACGTGGTCAAAGTGGAACTCAGGGGCGCCTGCAACGGCTGCCCCGGCGCGGCGATGACCCTGAAGATGGGCGTGGAACGCGTGATGCGCGAGGCGATTCCGGAAATAAAGTCGGTCGAGGCGGTCTGACGGACCCGCTGCATCGGCGAACCACCAACATGGCGCGGGCCTGGCCACTGCCCGGCCCGCGCGATCATAACGGAGCAAATACGATGGCCCAGCAGTATACGGAAGCGATGACGCTGGCCGAGGTGGTCAGGACCGGACCCAAAGCCAGGAAAATAGTCGAAAAACATTTCGGCAAGGACTGTTTCACCTGCCCCAGCTTCAGCGGAGAACCGTTGTTCATGGGCGCGCGCATGCACGCGGTGAACCTGGAATCCATTCTCGGCGAACTGAACAAAACCGGTAAGTAGGCGCATTGTCCGCCGCCGCCGGTCTCCACGACTGAACCGGTTGACCAATTGTACAGCCGCGGCAAGGGTGTACACGATGGCAGAGGAAGTACGGAAAGAAAAAGCTCCCGCCGGGTCCACGGCAAAAAAACGCGACCGGCGGCTGGGCGACGAGTGGGCCGACTGGGACGGGCAACAGGGCGAGGACTCCGCCCGGCTGGATGCGGACCGCCGCGTGTTTATCGGGTTCGCTTTCCTCTGCCTGGTCTGCCTGTTGAGCGCTGTCGGCGTGTTTTTCTACATGATCTATCCACGCCTGCAAGGCTGGCACGAGTACGTGGCCCACGGCGTAGCCGGTGTCACTGTCGCAATCTGCGCCGCGATGGTGCTCTGGTTCGCGGCTATCGTCCTGCCCCTGCTCACAGGCGTGCCGCTGCCCTGGCGGATGGAATTCGTGCAGAAAACGCTTAACTCCCTGGTGCCGCTCACAATCAAGCTGGGCGGAATATTCGGGATCAGCCGGGACAGGATGAGCAATTCGTTTATCAAGGTCAGCAACGCCCTGGTGCGCGGGGCCAGAATCAACCTGGATTCCGGACCGCTGCTGATGCTGCTGCCCCGGTGTCTGGCCCCGGCGGCGCGCAAGCGGATCGAGGCGCTGGCCGAACGCTACCAGTGTCTGGTCTTCGTGGTGCCCGGCGGGGAACTGGCCCGCAAGCTGATCCACGAGCACCGTCCCAGCCGCATTATAGCCGTGGCCTGCGAGCGCGACCTGATCAGCGGCCTGCAGGACGTGGCCCCCGTGATCCCCACTTTCGCCGTGCCCAATTGCCGTCCGGAAGGCCCCTGCAAGAATACCCTGGTCGATATGGACAGGCTGGAAGAAGCGATGATCCTGTTCAACCCGCGCGGCAGTTGAAGCGCACCCGGCCCCGGAGCGCCGCCCGGGCAAAAAAATACCGGTTTTCCACGGGCAAAGCAGTTCTGTGTTAACTCGCTTCATTGCCAAAAGTTATTAACGTGAGGCGATATTTTTATGCATAATGCGGGCTGATGAAACACAGAGACCACCAACCGTGGATTACATCGAGATTAAAGGCGCGCGCCAGCACAACCTGAAAAATATCAACCTCTGCCTGCCGCGTAAGAGCTTGGTGGTGGTCACCGGCCTTTCGGGATCGGGTAAAAGCTCGCTGGTCTTCGACACCATCTACCAGGAAAGCCGCCGCCGCTTTCTGGAAACCCTGCCCACCTACGTGCTCCGGTTCATGGAGCGCATTGCCCGTCCCGACGCCGACAGAATCAACGGACTCAGCCCGGCCGTGGCCGTGGAGCAGCGCAACCCGGTTAACTCGGCGCGCAGCACTGTGGGCACCATCACCGAGATCTACGACTATCTCCGCCTGCTCTTCGCCCGCTGCGCCGTCACGATCTGCCCGGGCTGCGGCGGCCAGGTGGGGCCGGACACGGCCGGCAGCGCGGCCGCCGAGTTGCTGGCCCACCACGAATCCCGGCGGGCGATTATCGCTTTCACTCCTCTTCGCTCGGCCAAAGTAGACGCCGCCACCCTGCGGCTGAACCTGCTGGCGATGGGTTTTATCCGCGCGCTGCTGCCCGGCTCCGGGCAGACCTTCCGGCTCGATGAGAGTGCGGGTGAGCCGCTGCTGGGCCCGGACCGGGACTTCCGCGTGGTGGTGGACCGCCTGCGCATTGAAAAAACAACTACCACCAGGCTGGTCGAGGCGCTGGCCACCGCGCTGGCCCACGGCGAGGGCTCCTGCGCCGTTTATCTCGAAACGGAAAACGGCTTCGTCGAAAAAAAATTCTCCCAGCAATTCCACTGCGCCGACTGCGACACGTCTTTCCCCGAGCCAACCCCGAACCTGTTCTCGTTCAACAGCTCTTACGGCGCGTGTCCGCGCTGCCGCGGTTTCGGCGACCTGCTGGAATACGACCCGGAGTTGATCGTGCCCGATAGCGGCCGCACCGTCGCCGGGGGCGCGCTGGACCCCTGGACCAAGCCGCGCTACACCGCTCGCCGCGAGCAACTGAAGGCCTTCTGCCGCCAGGAGGGAATCGCGTTTAACACTCCCTGGCGGGAGCTGCCGGAGCCGGACCGCGACAAGCTGCTGCACGGCCACATGGGGTTCGAGGGCGTGTTCCCGTTCCTGCGGGCGCTGGAACGCAAAAAATACAAACAGTACATCCGTTTTTTCCTGCGCGGCTACCAGAGCGAACGGACCTGCCCCGAGTGCGGCGGCGGCAGGCTGCGGCGGGAGGCGGCCAACGTGCTGCTCTCGGGCCGCACGGTGGACGAGCTGACGGCAATGAGCGTGGAGGCCCTGCGTTCTTTCTGCGCCTCTGCCGACGCTCTTCGCGCCAAGGGCGCCGCCCGCGAACTGCTGGCCGAGGTCAGCGCACGGCTCGATTTCATGCTGGAAGTCGGCCTGGGCTACCTGACCCTCTCCCGGCTGACCCGCACCCTTTCCGGCGGCGAATACCAGCGGATCATGCTCACCCGCCTGCTGGGCAGCGGCCTGACAGAGACCCTGTTCGTGCTCGATGAACCGACTATCGGGCTGCACCAGCGCGACACGGCCCGCCTGGTGGGGATCCTCAGAAAACTGGTGGACTCCGGCAACAGCCTGCTGGTGGTCGAGCACGACACCAGCGTGATCCAGGCCGCGGACCACGTGGTGGAACTGGGACCCGGCAGCGGCGAGCACGGGGGGCGGGTGCTGTTCTCCGGCCCCGCGCCGGAGTTCGCCGGCCAGGATACCGCCACCGCTCGCTCGCTCGTCTCCGCCGTATTACCTGTTTCAACAGAAATCAAACGAAAACCGGGCAAAAAACTTTCGATTCGGGGCGCAACGCTGCACAACCTGACCGGGGAGCGGGCCGATTTCGCCCTGGGCGCGTTCAACTGCGTAACGGGCGTGAGCGGCAGCGGCAAAAGCTCGCTGGTTACCGGCGTGCTGGTTCCCTCGCTGGAGCGCCTGCTGCGCGGAGAGCCGCCCGCCGGCCAGGGGATGACGGGCGTGCAACTTACGGGCGCCCAGCAGATCGGCGGCGTGGTGCTGGTCGACCAGACGCCAATCGGGCGCACTCCCCGCTCGAACCCGATCACCTATATCAAGGCGTTCGACCATATCCGCAAACTGTTCGCCGCCACCAGCGCCGCCGCCAGGCTGGGCCTTAGTGCCGGCTCGTTCTCGTTCAACACCGCGGGGGGACGCTGCGAGCGCTGCAAGGGGGCCGGTTTCGAAACAGTGGACATGCAGTTCATGGCCGACGTGATGGTGCCCTGTGAGCAGTGCGACGGCAGGCGGTTCGCCGGCCACGCGCTGGCCGTGCGCTACAAGGGCCTTAATATCCACGAGGTGCTGGCGCTGACCGTGAACGAAGCGATGGGTTTCTTCAAGGACCACTCCGCCCTGGGTAAGCAGTTATGGCTGCTGCAGTCGGTGGGGCTGGGCTACCTCTGCCTGGGCCAGAGCGCCACCACCCTCTCGGGCGGAGAAAGCCAGCGGCTGAAAATCGCCCGCGAGATCGGCCACGGTTCGCGCGGCAAGGTGCGACGCGGAAAGCTGTTCGTGCTCGATGAGCCCACCACGGGCCTGCACTATCAGGAGGTGCTACGCCTGCTCAAGGTGCTCGAGCGCCTGCTGGAGGCCGGCCACACGGTGCTGGTGGTCGAGCATCACCCGGCGGTTATCGCCCGCGCGGACTGGATAGTGGACCTGGGTCCCGAGGGCGGCGAGGGCGGCGGCGGGATCGTTGTCCAGGGGCCGCCGGGGCAAATCGCCGCCTGCCCGGCCAGCCACACCGGCGCCATGCTGGCCGGGATGTTGTCTGAAACGAAGCCGGAATCACGCGGCGGCGCGCTTTAAGCGGCGACCGAAAAATCTTGACAGATCGTCTCAACAAAACAATTATCAAGCGCAGTTGAATATTCTTAACCCATCATTCGTCAAAACTGGTGGCGAGCTTGTTAGCCACCACTATGGCCCCGGCAGATTCACATGAGCGTCAAGGAGCCCGAAGATGAGATTATGCAAATTATTGACCGCCATGACAATGTTGTTCGCGGGTGCGCTGCTGGCGCAGATTGACGATGAGCCGGTTCCGGATGATTACGAGGGACTGTTGACGCGCAACGATTTTACGGCCACCATGCGCGGTGGTGATCTGGAAATCACGGTCACTGTCATGGACGAGAGTATTATCAAATACGCCACCAGCGAGATGCGCAGCTACCTTCGCAAACTCAAGGAAGACTATCTGGACGACCCGTTCGTGTACGACCCCGAGAGCAAAGACCGGCCGATCCCGTTCCTGGTCAATTTTCGCGCCCTGGGCCAGGAAGTCCGCTATGAGCCGCGGGAACTGTTGATCTACAGTTACGGCGCCAAGTACCGGCCGATCACAATCATTCCGGTGTCCCCAAAATTCGACACCCGGGTGGCCTATATCCGCGAACCTCCTGTCGGCGCGATCTACCTGTTCGACCGGGCGATCGATCTCGAAAGCCGCGAACTGTCGATCGTGTATCTGAACCAACTCAGTTTCAACAGCTGGATCCGCGTGATCGAGAAGCTCAACGAGGCCAAGACCCTGTACGAGGTATACCGGACCCGCAACCGGGACAAATAAGCGTTCTTGCCCGCGGACCGGTCTGTGCGATTCCTGCTCCTCCGTGGGGGCAACCATATGCTGACCAACCAGGACCGGGTGGAGCAACTTGCCGCCCGGTCTTTTGTCTGCCCCGTGCTGATTACATCGAAATGGATATGCAGGACCATCGAACCACAAGAAAATGGCGGTTTACCCTCGGCGGCCCCGAGCAGACCCGTGAGTTGGCGCACCGCATGGCGGCCCCGCTGCGCTCCGGCGGCACGATTGCGTTCTACGGCGGCCTGGGCAGCGGCAAGACCACGTTTATCCAGGCGCTGGCCGGGGAGCTCGGCTGCCGCGTCCCGGTTACCAGCCCCACCTACACGATAATCAACCGCTACGACTGTGGCCGGATACCGATTGTCCATGTGGACTGCTACCGGATCCGTCACGAGGACGAGCTCTGGGAGATAGGGCTGGCGGAAATGTTTGAGCCCGGCGTGCTGGTCTGTATCGAATGGGCGGAGCACTCCGGCGGGATTCTGCCGCGCCGGCGGCTGGATATCCGGCTGGAGAGTGTCGGCCGCGACCGGCGCAAAATGGAAATTACCGCCCTCGGCGGCCTCTGGCCCGGTCTGGACACGCTGCTGGAGAAAATCAGCGAGGATCAATGAAATGGAGCAGTTGACACCGGAGGGCCCGCTGCTGTGTATCGACACCTCAATCCCTGTCGGCTCCGTGGCCGTTGTCGATCCCGCCCGGCCCGACGACGCACACGTGCGCACCGGCCCCAATGCGCGCGCGGAGAAGCTGTTCGTGGAAATCGAGAGTCTGCTCGCCGAATGCGGCCTGCGGCCCGTCGATCTGGGCGCGGTGGCGGTCGCCGCCGGTCCGGGGTCGTTCACGGGCCTGAGGATCGCGGCCAGCACGGCCAAGACCCTGGCCTGGACCCTGGGCATACCCCTGTTCGCCGCAGACAGTCTGCTCTGCCAGGCGGCCAGAGCCGCTGACACCGGCCCGCCAGTGTGCGCCGCGTTCGACGCCGGCAGGGGCGAGTTCTACGCCGCCTGTTACCGCTGGAGTGACCCCGGGCGCAAACCCGAACAACTGCTTGCTCCCGGCGCCTGGGGCCTGGAGTCGCTCTGCCGCCTGCTGGAGCCTTTGGCCGCCGGAAGCGGCCTGATA
The DNA here is from genome assembly GCA_024278175.1 of Gemmatimonadales bacterium. Lineage (GTDB taxonomy): Bacteria > Gemmatimonadota > Glassbacteria > GWA2-58-10 > GWA2-58-10 > JAJRTS01. Next base: position 67,203 of record JAJRTS010000001.1, read on the forward strand.
CTGCTTGGCCAGGGATACTTGAGCGCGCGGGAGCAATTCGACAAACGCCTGGGCGACCGGCTCAGGCCGGTGGACGAGGCCCTTCACGGCCCCGATGCCGGTGCGCTGGGACGGCTTGTGCTGGCAGCGGCCCAAAGCTACCTTGTGCGGGAAATAAATGCGTTCGAGCCGGATTATATCAGGATCGGGCAGACCGGCCTGAGGTTGTCGCGATGAACGGGCGAAAAAATGCGTCCTCCCGCGGTGAGCTCCGGGTCAAATACGTTCCGCTGGCGGCGACGCACCTGGACGAGGTGCTGGCAATCGAGCGCGCGGCGTTCACCACCCCCTGGCGCGTCGAGGATTTCCGCAACCTGATCGAGAACCCCGACGCGATTAACCTGGCCGCTGTTGAATCATCCGGCCGGGTGGTGGGCTACAGTTGCGCCTGGCGCGTTGTGGAGTGCGCGGAGTTGGGCAATCTGGCGGTTCTCCCTGAGCGGCGGGGCAGGGGCGTGGCCCGCGGCCTGCTGGATACGACGCTCAAAGCCTGCCGCCGCAAGAGGGTGGAAGTGCTGTTTCTGGAGGTGCGGGAATCCAACGAGCGCGCGGTGGAGCTCTACGAGCGCTACGGTTTCAGCCGGATCGGACTGCGCCGCGCCTACTACAGCGATCCGGTGGAGGATGCGCTGATCATGAAGCTGATTATCTGAAATAACGGTGCTTTGCCTCTTATAACTTGACTTGCTCTTCCCGCATCGCTTAAATTGTGTCTCTTGATCGTATGAGAATTCAGCTCGGCCGGCGGGAATCGTACCATCGGCCGGCGGCTCAGTTTGGGAGGCGATTTGTCCTGGTTCCGTAAAGAGAAGAGAGGTCCGAAGGTCCAGCCCAAGAAGGTGATCCCGGACAACATCTGGATCAAGTGTGAGGCCTGCGGCGAAACTCTGTACAAAAAAGAAGTCGAAGCAAACCTCAATGTCTGCACGCGCTGCTCGTTCCACTACGGGCTTACCCCCGATCAATACGCCGCTCTGCTGCTTGACAGCGGTTCATTCCTCGAGCACGACAGCGTAATGAGCAGTGTGGACACGCTGAGTTTCGTTGACCGTAAGAAATACTCCGAGCGCCTGGATCAGATGGTTAAAAAAACCGGCCGCAACGAAGCGGTGGTAGCCGCCAGCGGCAAGATCGACAAGATCGACGTCCAGCTCAGCGTGATGGATTTCTCCTTTATCGGCGGCAGCATGGGCAGCGTGGTGGGCGAAAAAATCGCGCGCTCGATCCGCCGCTCGCTGGACGGGCATCAGCCGTTGATCATCATCTCGCGCAGCGGCGGCGCCCGGATGATGGAGGGCATATTCTCGCTGATGCAGATGGCCAAGACCAGCGCCTACCTGGGCCGGATGCGCGAGGAAAATATTCCCTACTTTTCGATCATGACTCACCCCACCACGGGGGGCGTAACAGCCAGCTTCTCGATGCTGGGCGATATAAATATCGCCGAGCCGGGCGCGCTGATCGGGTTCGCCGGGCCCAGGGTGATCAAACAGACTATCCGCCAGGACCTGCCCGACGGGTTTCAGCGGGCCGAGTTCCTGCTCGAGCACGGGATGCTGGACATGGTAGTGCCCCGCCGGCAGATGCGCTACACGCTGATCCGGCTGCTTCATTTCATGCTGGACTAGGGGCGTTGAATGTCTTTATTGCAACGCCCGATGGTGAAAAATTTCGCTGCCCGGGAGTGTGAATCATCCCTTTGGCTAACCCCTGAGAGCTGCATCCCTTGGCAACTGTATTTTTCCACACGCTCCCAGTCCGGGGCCACCCCCGGCTTTTCCCCTAGATGACCATGCTGATCGGACTTACATCACGCAACGCCGCGGGCAAGGACGAAGTGGCCCGCTACCTGGCCGAGCGCCACGGGTTCCGCTCGTTCAGCCTCTCGGACGTGTTGCGGCGCACTCTGGAGCGCGCCGGCGTGGCTATCTCCCGCGAAACCCTGGCCGCCGAGGGCAACCGTGTAAGAGCCGCAAAAGGCCCCGGCGCCTTGGCTGAACTGGCGCTGGAAGAGCTGAAGGGGACACCCAACGCGGTGGTGGTCAGTATCCGCAACCCCGGTGAGGTAGAAGCCCTTCGCCGCCGGAAAGATTTCGTGCTCTGGGGTGTGGACGCGCCGGTGGAAATCCGTTTCCGCAGGGCCTTGAGGCGCAGGCGGGCCGATGATCCGCTGACCCTGGAGCAATTTATCCGTCAGGAAGAGGCCGAGCTGGAGGGCAGTGAGAACGAGCAGCAGCTTAATCGCGTGTTCGCCATGAGCGATGTGGTGATTGACAACGACGGGACCCTGGAGGAATTGTACAGCAAGGTGGAGGAACTGCTTTGAGCCGTCCGAGCTGGGATGAATATTTTCTCAAGATGGCGATGTTGATCAGCGAACGCTCCACCTGCCTCCGCCATCACGTGGGCGCGGTGATGGTGCGGGAGCGCCGGGTGCTTTCCACCGGCTACAATGGGGCGGCCAGGGGGCTGAAGGACTGCCTGGAACTGGGCTGCCTTCGCGATGAGCAGGGGATCGATTCCGGTACGCGCCACGAGGTCTGCCGCGCGATCCACGCCGAGCAGAACGCGATAATCCAGGCCGGCCAGCACGGGGTAGGTATCGCCGGGGCCACCATCTACTGCACCCACAGCCCGTGCCTGATCTGCGCCAAGATGATAGTCAACGCCGGGATCGAGCGGGTGGTGAGCTGCACCGCCTACGCGGACCCCAATACGCCCGCCCTGTTCCGCGAGGCCGGCACCATCTGCGAGCTGTTCGAGCGGCCGGAGCCCGAAATCAAGTTTATGCCCTGAAGTACCCTATAAATCCATACTCGGATTTCAGCAAGGCCCGATACACTCCTCCGGCGTGCATTGGGCCTTTTTACCCGCGGAGATTCCTGCCAAATGGAATATCCTGAATTCCAGCCGCCCGCCCCGGCGGAACCGGCAATCGGCTCCGGCCCCTTAACCGGACGGCTGTTCAAGATCGCCCTGCCGCTGGTGTTCAACCAGGGATCGGTGATCCTGATGATGTTTGTCGACAGGATGTTCCTCTCCTGGTACTGCACGGATGAAATCTCCGCGGTCTGGCCGGCCATGTTTCTCTATATGGCGTGCTCCACGCTGTTCTACGGCGTGACGGCGTTTATCAATATCTACGTGGCCCAGTACCACGGGGCGGGCAACGACAAGATGTGCTCGGCCACCGTGTGGCAGGGAGCCTACCTGGCGATTGCCGCCTACCTGTTGCTGCTGTGCGTGATCCCGCTGGGACGGCACAGTTTCGGCTGGTTCGGCCACCGGCCGGAGATAGCCGCCATGGAGCGCACCTATTACACGGTGCTGATGTGCGCGGCGCTGATGCCGATGATGAACAACAATTTCGCCTCGTTTTTCACCGGCAGGGGCCTGACCCATATCACGATGGCCAGCAACGTGGCCGGCAACGCGCTCAATATTTTCCTGGACTGGGTGCTGATTTTCGGCCATCTCGGTGCGCCGCGGCTGGGTATCCTGGGCGCTGCGACAGCCACGGCAATCAGCTCCGTCCTGCCGCCGCTGATCATGTTCATCCTGTTCCTCGGCCCCGGCAACCAGGCCGAATACGACACCCGTGGCCAGCGCAAGGTGCGTCCCGCTTTGATGAAGAAATTCCTCAAGCTGGGCCTGCCCTCCGGCGTTCACGACCTGACTTATTATATGGCCGCGGCGCTGTTTTTCATGCTGATGGGCAAGGCCCTGCCCGAGTCGCTGGCGGCCAACAACATCGCCTGGTCGATCAACGAGCTGCTGACCCTCTATATCCACGGACTGACCCTGGCCAACACCACGCTGCTGGCCCAGTGTATCGGCGCGGGCAGGCAGGAGGAGGGCGAGCGGCTGACCTACCTGGTGCTGAAAGTTCTGCTGGGCATGGCGGCGGTTATCGGCGTGGCCTACGTTTTGTTCGGCGCGGAAATCTACACCCTGTTCCGCCCCAGGGTGGAAGGCGGCGACAACGTGCCGTTCGCGCTGGTACGCGCCAAAGGGCAGTATATCCTGCTGCTGTTGATTGCCTACAACCTCTGCTACGCATTCGTCTACACGTTCCGCCAGGCCCTGCGCGGGGCGGGCGACACGAAGTATTTTCTCAAAGTTTCGCTGCTGGTGGATATCTGCCTCTACATTCCGGGGATGCTGCTGGTGGTCCACTTTTTCGGTACCAACTTCGTGGCCCTGTGGTGCTGGTTCCTGATCTACCTGGCCGTGCTGGGCGCAACCCACCTGACCCGTTTCCGCAACGGCAACTGGAAGCATATCGACCGGGGCGAGCTGAACGAGGTAGCGTGAGTGTAAACGGGCGAACACAAGGTTCGCCCCTACAGCAATTCCAAAACATAGATGGTATAAATCCCCTCTTGAGAGGGGTGCCCCCGATTTTATCGGGGGCGGGGTGTGTAAAATGTTGGTAAGCGAAAATCGCGAACAAAAAAACCCCGGCGGGAATCCCCGCCGGGGTTTTTCATCGTCTACTGCTACCTATTGGTAAACCGTTAAAAATATCCCTCGGCCCTCATGAACTCGGCGTTGAGGATCGAGGCCCCGGCCGCGCCGCGCACGGTGTTGTGGCTCAGGGCCAGGAACTTGTAGTCCAGGATGCCGCACGGGCGAATCCGGCCCACGGTTACCGCCATGCCGTGGCCGCAGTCGCGGTCGATACGCGGCTGGGGACGGTCGTCCTCGCTGCGCACGATAATCGGGCTCGCCGGTGCGGAGGGCAGGTTCAACTCCTGCGGACGGGCCCTGAACCCGGCCATCGCCGCGGTGAACTCCTCTATCGAAGGCTTTTTAGTCAGGCCGACGCTGATGCACTTAAGGTGCCCATCAAT
>JAJRTS010000109.1 GCA_024278175.1 Gemmatimonadales bacterium
CGCCCCGGACAGGCCGATCTCGTTGATGTCCAGATTGTAGCTTGTGGACTCACCAATCGAGCTTAACAGAATAACCGGCGCCTTGCAACCGGAATCTTTGATCTGCTCGGCTGTTTTAGCACCCGCGTCCACGGTTTCCATCATCATATCGACAAGGATCAGGTCGGGATTGACCGATGCGGCTTTTTCAAGCCCCTCTTTGCCGCTGCCGGCGGATTTGACCGTGAAGCCCTCTGTCTCGAGCATGATCCGGATCGCTTCCTGGATGTCCCTGTCATCGTCGATGATAAGGATGGTCTTGTTCTGCGTGTTTGCCATTGGCAATCTCTCCTTCAGGCATTTACTCTGAAAAAACTGATCTCGTCCGGTGTGTATTTTCAACCTGCCGCGTGTACCGTACAGACGGCGGCGGGGTTCTCGGCGCGTAGAATTTCCTCCAGCAACCTGGCGGCGGAGTCGATCCGCCGCTGGAAAGCCGCCGAGGGTTCGGCGCCCAACTCGAAATTTTCGCCCCGCACAGCGAGGACGAAAGCCGGAGGCGGGCTACCGTAAACCTTCCGGCAGGTTTCCATCACGGTTTCCGGCAGCATCGCATGGGTGGTGAAGTCGTTCAGGTTCAGCGGCTGAACGGGCCGCAACTCCCACGGCTCGGCCGCGTCGAGAGCGGCGTCGATAAACAGCGCCAACTCGCTTTCGGCCAGATCGGCCGCGTGCTCCACGTTGAGCTGGTAGTCGCTGACCACCCTTACGCCCGGAACGTTCCACTGCTCGGCTTTCTCTGCCAGCAGCGGTCCGGCGGCGTCATCGCCGCGGCCCGGATTGCCGTAGCCGATCACAACTATCGTGCAACTCACGCCCGGCTCCCTTTCCGCCGTGCACTTATCACGTTACCCTCGCGGTCGGTGAGCTTGACCTCCAGCGGCATCTGGCCCAGAGCGTGGGTTGCGCAACTCAGGCAGGGATCGTAGGCCCGGATCGCCACTTCCACGTTGTTCAGCAGCCCGTCGGTGATCTCCTTGCCCGTCAGGCAATCCTGGGCCACGCGGTGCACGGCCTTGTTCATCGGGTCGTTGTTATTGGTGGTGCTGACGATCAGGTTGCACATCTCGATCTGGTCGTCGCCGTTGACCCGGTAATGATGGAACAGCGTGCCGCGCGGGGCTTCGATCAGGCCCACGCCCTCGCCCACGCGTTGGCCGCGGCGAATCAGCTCTCCGCTGGAGAGATCGTCGTCGCTCAGCAGTTCCTTGATCACCTCGGCCGAATGCAGCATCTCGATCATCCGCGCCCAGTGGTAGTGCAGCGTGCAGTTGTTGGGCTTGCCGCCGGTGTAGGCGCGGAAGATTTCGAACTGTTTTTGCGCCAGCGGGCTGGGGACGAAATCGCAGGTATTGAGCCTGGCCAGCGGGCCGACCCTGTACCAGCCGTTCTTTTTGCCCAGCTTACGGATGAACGGGAATTTCATGTAGCTCCAGTTGCGTACTTCCTCACCGATATAATCCAGATAGTCCTTGTAGTCAACCTGGTCGTAGATTTTCAGCCCGTCGGCGTCCACCGCCCTGATGTTGCCGTGGTAGAAATCCAGCGCCCCGTCCTTGCGTACCAGGCTCAGGTGGTTGGAGGGGAAGGAGCCGAACGAGTCGAAGAAGTCCGGGTTCTGCGAGTGGACTTTTTTCACCAACTCCACCGCGGCGCCCGCCCATTCGATCATCTGATCAATATCGGTCAGGAACCCGTCGCGTTCTTCCTTGCTCAGATGACGGTTGATGCCGCCGGGGATTGCTCCCGTGCCGTGGATTCGCTTGCCGGCCGTGGCCCGGATGATCTCCTGGCCGTAGCGACGCAGCAGGATCCCCTGCTTGGCGATTTCCGGGTACTCGGCGGCCACGGCCAGCACGTTGCGCTTCGACACGTCGCTCTCGAAGCCGAACAGCAGGTCCGGGCTGCAGAGGTGATAGAAGTGCAGCGCGTGGCTTTGCAGCATCTGGCCGTAGTGCATCAGGCGGCGCATTTTCTCCGCCGTGGCGCTCAGGCCGCCATCGGGGCCCACGCCCACCACCACGTCCATCGCCTTGGCTGCGGCCAGGTGATGGCTTACCGGGCAGATGCCGCACAGACGCTGGACAACCACCGGGGCTTCCCAGTAGGGGCGGCCCTGGATGAACCGCTCGAAGCCGCGGAACTCGACGATATGAAGGCGGGTGCGCTCCACGCGGCCTTCCTCGTCTATGATAATCGTCACCTTGCCGTGGCCCTCAACCCTGGTCACAGGATCGATAACCACTTTTTTCAGGCTCTTTTCCCTGATTCTGGTCACGAATTCGCTCATCGGTTAACCGCTCCGTTCTCAGTCGTATTTTATCAGTTCATAGGGCAGATCGGCGTCGTTACCGGTCAGCAGCGCCACCAGGGCTTCCCAGATCAGGTCGGCCGAGGGTGGGCAGCCGGGCAGGTAGTAGTCGATCTTAACCACTTCGTTGCACGGATACACTTGGTCGAGCAGCAGGGGCAGTTCCGCATCGGCCGGAATCAAGCCGTCCACCACCGAGGGGCCATCGAGATACGCCTCGCGCAGGCATTCCTTCAGCGGCACGCCGTTGCGCATCGCGGGCAGGCCGCCCATCAACGCACATTCGCCCACCGCCACCAGCACCTTGCAGCGTTTGCGGAAGGCGCGGAGAATTTCGACGTTCTCGTCGTTGCAGCAGCCGCCCTCGATCAAACCTACGGCGCAGTCGGCGCTGAAGCGTTTGATGTCGTTGATCGGCGACTTGTCGAAGTCCACCAGCTCGGCCAGCTTCAGGATGCGCTCGTCGATATCGAGCACCGACATATGGCAGCCGAAGCAACCGGCCAGGGAAGTTGTCGCTATTCTGGGTTTAGCCATAATTATCCTCGTTCAGCTCTTAACTTTTAGCTATCCTTGTTTTTTTCTCTGAAGCCGGACGTCCTAGCTGGTCCGGCGCGCCTCGATCTCGCTGCCGATAGGCTGCTTGTCAAACATCCGCTCGCCGATCGGTTTACGGTACGCGGTGTCCTTGACAATAATCGCGCCCACGGGGCAGGCCTTTACGCAGGCGTCGTCGGGAGAGATGTCCACTCCCTTGAGGCCTTCGGTGCTGCTGGCCTTGATCCTGACAGCGCCGCCCCGCCCGATAAAACCGAGAATGGGCTTCTTGTCAATCTGCTGCGCCGCGCGTACGCAGCGTCCGCACTGAATGCAGCGGTTCCCGTCGATAAAAATACCCGGATGGGTGGCATCCAGTTTGCGCGAGGGGAACATGAACGGAAAGCGGGGGGCGAGAATCTTGAGCCGGTAGGCAATGGCCTGCAACTCGCAGTTACCGCTACGCTCGCACATCGGGCAGTAGTGGTTACCCTCGATGAACAGCATTTCAATCACCGCGCGGCGCAGGTCGAGAATTTCCTCGCTCCCGTTCTCGATAATCATGTCGTTGGCCACGGGCGTGGTGCACGCGGCCTGGTTGCGGCCGTTGGCGCTAACGGTGCAGACCCGGCAGCTTCCGCCGGGGAGAAGGTCCGGCTGATGGCAGAGCCGCGGGATGTATACGCCGTTCTCGTCGGCCGCTTCCAGGATACTCTGTCCCTGCGTGGCCGTGCACTCGATCTCGTCGATATAGAAGGTTATCTTTTCACTCGTCATCATTAAGTTCCTTATTCGTGGATTGCGGTTCTGCCGGTGGCCTCGCAGGCATCCTCCACCGCCCGTTCCAGATCGAACCCGGTCAGGTACTCATCTTCCTTGATTCGCTCCTCGTACACCTTACGGAAATTAGCAAGCGTGGTCAACTCGGGGTTGGCCGCGCTCTGGCCCAGTCCGCAGCGGCTGGCCGCCGCGATCGATCTGCCCCAGCTTTCCATTTCTTCCAGGTCGGTGCGGGTCCCGTTGCCCGCCATGATTTTTTTGATCTTCGCGTGCATCAGCCCTGTGCCGACCCGGCAGGGGACACACCATCCGCAAGACTCGTCCTCGAAAAAGCGGGCGAAATTAAGCACGGTCTCCAGGATGTCGCGCCGGGGGCCGAACACCATCATCGCCCCGCCGGTTCCCAGATCGTCGTAGCAGATCTTGCGGTCGAAATGCTCCTCGCCGATAAACGTACCGCTGGGACCGCCCACCTGGACGGCCGCCGCGTCCTGTGCGCCCACGACCTGCAGGGCCACGCGCACTGTCATGCCCATCGGCAGCTCGTACACTCCGGGCTTCTGGCAGTCGCCGGATATCGAGAGCAGCTTGGTGCCCGAGCTTTCGCCGCTGCCGTAGGAGGCGAACCACTCGCCGCCCTGCTCGATCACGCGGGCCGCGGCCGCCAGGGTTTCAACGTTGTTGACCAGGGTGGGGTGGCCCATGTAGCCGGACACCACCGGGAACGGCGGCCTGTCGCGGGGTTCGCCGCGCTTGCCCTCGCTGGAGTTGATCAGCGCGCTTTCCTCGCCGCAGATATAGGCGCCGGCGCCGGGCTGGATGCGGATGTCGAAATCGAAACCTTTCCTGCCGGCCACCGCTTTGCCCAGCAGCCCGGCCTGACGGCGTTTCTCCAGCACGTCTTCCAGATATTCGAGCAGGTAGATGTATTCCTCTCTCAGGTAGAGGATGCCCTTGTGGGAGCCGATCGCGTAACCGGCCACGGTCATACCCTCGAACACCAGGTCGGGTATCTCGGTGAGCATCACGCGGTTGGTGAACGTACCCGGCTCGCCCTCGTCGGCGTTGCAGAACACGAAATGCTTTTCGCTTTCGGCCCGGCGGCAGAAGTCCCACTTCATGCCGGTGGGGAAGCCCGCGCCGCCGCGTCCGCGCAGCTTGCTGGTTTTTACCTCGGTTATCACCTCGTCCGGTGTCATGGCCACGGCCTTGCGAATCGCCGCGCCGTTCTCGCGCTCGCCGAACAGGATATCTCCGCGTTTGCGAAGGTTGTTGTTGACCATCGAGCGCACTAGCTCGTTGGCGTTGTTACCGTCGCCGTAACCGTACTTCTCCACCAGTTCGGCCGGTGTGTTGCCGCTCTTGAGGGCGGTGATTATTTCCGTGGCGCGTTCGGCCGTAAGCGAGGTGAACGGTACTCCGCCCACCAACGCGGCCGGCTCCTGGTCGTTCATCCCGATACAGGAGGTGTATTGCAGCGAGAACAGCCCGTCCCCGCTGGTTTCTCCAAAGCGGATTCCGGCGGCTTTCTCGAACGCGTCGGCCACCTCGGACATGCCCATCATCTCGCTGACGGCGCTCGTGTTGAGATAAACCGGAAAACGTCCGACCGGTTTACCGCTGAGGAAGTGGTAGAAACTAACCACACCCTCGACTTCGACTCTCTCGATACCCAGTGCCTCGGCGATCATCCCGACCATCTCTTGCGAGACGTGGCCGTAGGAGAGCTGCACCTTGCGCACGACATTGATCAGCCGTGTGCGGCGGTTGTCCTCGGTATTGGCGATAGCCTTGATTTCACCGGCCAGGGTTTTGGTGTCCATTGCGGTCATACCTTTCCTCCGACTTGCCTGGCGTTTGCCTGCTTTGCAACCAAATCGATCATGACAGGGGCCGCCCGCGGGGGACGGAATAGGGTTGTGAAAAAATTAACGATATAACGCTAAAAAAGCGGCTATTTTTGCCGGAACGAGTTTGTAATGAGCTGTGATTCCCCAGGTTGGCTTCCATTACCGCAGGGAGCGAAGCCGCGGGTCACAACTATCCGGCAATTTAGTGAAAAGATTTACTTGTGTCAATGATATATAACTCTCAAAAAGTTAAAAAGTTGCGAAAGTTCAAGCGCGGACAAAAGCCCGTGCTTCTGCCTGCCGGGGTAAATTTGCTTGACACCTGCGGAAACGTTATGATAAGATGTACGGGAGTTTGCTGTAAAGTTAACTTGATGATATTAAACCAGATAGATGTTGATATGCCCGGACTGACAAGTCGCCGGGAGAAAAAAGGCCATGTTGAAGATTCCCGATAGCGGAGGCGGCGACAACGGCGGCGGAGCTGGTGGAGACAAGCTGGTGCCCCTGCTGGAGGAGCGCAGCCGGACAGAAAAGCTGGTGGCGACAATCGAGGCCAGGCGCGGCGAGGTTCAGGATGACGTGCTCGAGCGCGTGCGCTCGGATTACGTGGTCCGGCTGGAAAACCTCAATCGCGAGATCAATCGCCAGGCGCGCAATTTCCAGAGCACTCTGGATGATTACAGAAAACTGGTGGAGTTGTTGGAAAACGCCGTTACCCTGGCCGGACGCTCTATCGAGGAACTGAAAGTGCGCCACGAGCTGGGGGAGTACGATGAGGGCCGGTACAGGAAAATAGCCGCGGCAAAAAAGGAAAAGGTAGAATATCATTGCCAGAAACTGGAAAGCTACAAGGTCAACATGCAGCGGCTTGAGAGTGTGCTCGGCCAGCTTGAAGGCTGAATCGGCCATCAGGGCCACCATCGCAACTGTGATGGTGGCGTTATAAGTCTTACTTTGCCGATGGCGAAGTAAAAAGCTGTCGGATCCGAGGCGCGCAGATATCGAGCAATAGCGGCGTACTCAGGTGTACTCCGCAACGTGCGAGATCTGGAAGCGCAACAAAGTAGATGGATTCTTTACAAAGCCATGCAACTGTGAAGCGGGTACCGGGGGGTATGGAGCAAAATACTGACAGAAAACATGTCGCGGGGCTTGGGTTTATCGGCCGCGGACTGGGCGAGTTGCTGGAATTGAAAGCCAGTTTCCGCCATCGCCTGGAATACCTGGAGCAGAACAGGGACCGTTTGTCGGAGTACGTGTTTAACAAGCTCAGCCAGGAATACCGGGCGTATCTCCAATCCGTGGACGGGGAAGTGGAGTTGGGTCTGAGCGAGTATGAGATCAAGCTGGCGGAGATCAGGCTGTTCTCCAACCAACTCAAGCTGCTCGAAAAGTCGTACAGTGAGAAACTCGAAGAACTCTCCCTCCGGCACTCCCTCGGTGAATTCGGCGGTGAGCAGTATCAGCGCCTGTGCGCTGAGCATGAGGCCAAGCTGAAACGGTTCGCCGGCAGCCTGGAAAAATACCGGGGCCAGAAACAAAAGCTCGAAGCGTTCCTCTCCCGGGCCGACTGGCGGCGGGAACCGGAGGCCGCTGCCGTGCAGGCGGTTGAGCAGGAACCGGAGCGGGCCACCGTTACGGAACAGGACCTCACCGGTGAAATCCAACGCCCTGCGGTGGCGGAACCACCGCGGGGCGAAGCACAGCCCGTGCAACCAGACAAGCCGAGTTCCTCTCTGCTGGAGTTGGATAGCACTCTTGATGAAGCCCCGCCGGAACCGGCGCGGCTGCCGGTAGAACAGCCCGCCGCTATCGATTCCCCGCCGGAGCCGGAAGAGCCGGTTGCGGAACTTCCCGGTCAGATGGGGCCGCCACTGGTGGAAGAGGATGCGCAACCCGCGGCCCTGCCGGAGCCGCCGGAAAAGGTCGTGCAGGAGCGGGAACCGCAAAGTGCCGGGGCGCATACTCCCGCGCCGGTTCCAACAGAGCAGTTGCCGGCAGAGCCTGTTATGGATACTTCAGCGCAGAAGCCTTTCGAGCTGGAAGTTGACCTTCCCGATGAACCGGCCGTCGTGGAGCCGCAAGGGCAGGATGGCCCGGCAGTTAATGACCTCGAAGCGCTGATGGGTGGCGCGGTAAGCGCCGCGCAGCCGGAGCCGGAAGCGGAGAGCGCGACCACAGCGGATACTCCGGCAGGCGCCGGAGAGGACTCCGGTTTCGACCTCGATGACATCTTCGGTTCCGCGCCGGAGCAGGAACAGAAGCCGGAGTCGGCGCTGGAGCCGGAACCAGCGGCGGAGGCGGTGAGCGCTCCCGAAACAGTCGCCCGACCGGAGATTGCCGAACCGGTCCAGCCGGAGCAGAGCCAGGCTCCCGCCGCCATCGGCAATATCGAGGACGAGTTGCTCCACGACCTTTCCGCCACGCTTCCGGCGGACCAGGCCGGTGAGGAACCGCCTGAACATGAACCCGCCGAAGCTGACGACGGTTTCGATCTGGGCGGGCTTATCGATCAGGCGGGCGCGACGGCCGTGCCGGACAGTGAGCCGCCGGTGCCGGAGCAGTCGCAGGATGAACCGGAGCAGGAACAGGGCGAGCCCCTTGTTGAGCCCGCTCAGGCCGCTCCCCAAACGGAGCCGCCGGATACCACGCTGCCGGAGCAAATGCCACCGTCGGCGGATGAGCCCCGGCCAAAAGATGTGGAGCCGCGGGAGGCCCCCCCCTCGGAGCCGGAGCATGGCGGCGGGACCGACAGCCTGGTTTCGCAGGCCCTTCAGCGCGCGGCGCGGGAATCGGCCGGCCACGATGAGCGCTTGGGCGCTGAAGCTGCCGCCGATCTGGACGACGGTGTGGAGTTGACCACCGGCGGCGAGGCGGGCGACAGCGAGGGCGAGGTGCTGCTGACGATGAACCAGACTATCGACGCGATCAAGAAAAAGACGGTCAAGTGTCCCAACTGCGGCACGATGAATTATGCTATCCGCTGGTACTGCGAGCACTGCGAATCCACGCTCACCGCGTTGTAGATTATGATTTAAAGAAACCTTTGAAACATTGGGCGACTGAATTGTGATGAGGAAGTTTTTTGGATCACTCATTTTTGTGTATCAAAGGAGAATTCAGGGGTTGTTAATTGTAACTACATGATCTGATTAAAGATCTGCCCCTTGATAAGA